>CAVWAI010000024.1:0-169082 GCA_963752725.1 uncultured Gammaproteobacteria bacterium | reverse complement strand
CTACGTTGCATACTAATGATGCCATCCACACCCTGGAAAGGTTACTGGACATGGGGAGTGAAGGTTATCTGATTGCATCCGTGTTGCGGGCAATTGTTGCGCAACGTTTATTGCGAAGGGTTTGCACAAGTTGTAAACAGGTGATACAGCTCGATGATCAGCAAAAGGCATGGCTAAATACGGTGTCTAAAGGAAAATATGAAAACCAGCAATTCCATAACGGCAGTGGTTGTACGCAATGTAATAATACCGGCTACCACGGACGAATTGGTATCTATGAAATGATTGAACCGGATAAGGAAATGCTCAATGCGATACGTGTGGGTGATATTGCTGCTTTCAGTAAAGCTGTGAATGAAAATAAAAGCTATGTGTCTTTACTGGAGAGCGGACTGGAGCTGGCTGCTCAGGGCATCACCAGTCTGCAGGAAGTAATGAATTTTGCCGGGGAATATTATCAGGAAGAAGATGAGCCAGAAGTTATCTCCAGCTACAGTTTAGATGACCTGTAAAAAAGAAATAATTCGTTTAACCAGACGAAAATTAGACGATACACAATCAAGCAAGTATTAATGCCATGCCAATATTCGACTACACAGGCCGCGGCCGAACGGGAGAACTGATAGAAGGGAGACAGGAAGCTGACTCCAGCGATTCGCTTGCCGGACAGTTAGCGGCGGTAAATGTGATACCTGTACGTATTGAAGAAGTCAGGGTAACAGTAGAATTTAGCGAGAGCTTGAAAAAATTACTGGGCATCGGCAAACCGAAACTGGTTGATCTGATTTTATTTAGCCGGCAGATGTACGCCCTGGCAAAATCCGGAGTGCCTATTATCAGAGGACTGGGGCTAATAGCCGGCTCAACCAGAAACAAAATATTTGCTGAAACTCTGCGAAACGTGGTTGATGATCTCGAATCGGGGCAGACTCTGTCAGCTGCACTGTCGCAGCATATGGATATATTCAGTCCGTTATTTATCAGTATGATCCGCGTTGGTGAGGAGACGGGAAACCTCGACGAAGCATTTTTACGACTATACAATTACCTTGATACAGATAAAGTAACACTGGAAAGAATCAAATCCGCGTTGTTTTATCCTGCAACTGTACTGGTAGCAATCGTCCTGGCCATTACCTTTCTAATGGCCAAGGTTATTCCGAAGTTTGCTATGGTGTTTGAGAAATTTGATCTCGAGCTTCCTTTTCAAACAAAAATACTCATCGCATCGTCCAATTTTGTAGCTGATTATTGGTGGCTGCTTTTGATACTGACGATTGGTCTCATTGTTGGTGTGCGTAAATATATTAAAACAGATGCCGGAAGGTTTAAATGGCATCGGCAAAAACTCAAAATTCCGCGCATTGGAGACATTCTGCTGCGTGCGTTACTGGCACGATTCTCTCGTGCCTTTGCCATGTCGTTCAGTGCTGGTGTGCCTATACTCCAGGCTTTGACCACCACGGCAAAAGCAGTCGATAACGATTATATGGAAGTAAAAATAAACAGTATTCGCCATGATGTCGAAAGGGGAGAGACACTGACCCGTGCAGTGAGGTCAACAAATCTGTTTACTCCACTGGTATTACAGATGCTGGAGGTTGGCGAAGAAACCGGCCGGATTGATGAGATGATGCAGGAAGTTGCAGAATTTTATGAAAGAGAAGTTGATTATGATGTGCAGAATCTTTCCAAGATCATTGAACCGGTACTGACCGTTATAATGGGGCTTATGGTATTGGTACTCGCTTTAGGCATCTTCCTGCCGATGTGGGATCTGGTAAAGATTACTCAGAAATAAAACATCGATAATGCCAGCAAACAAAACATTTAAAGTTCTAAAAAAACAACACGGGTTTACCCTGTTTGAACTTATTGTTGTGGTATTGCTGGTTGGTGTATTTATGAGTTTCGCCATTGACAGGATGTTGCGAATACAAATTGCTGCGGAAAGAGTGTCGTTACAACAGACTATTGCTGCTTTGAAAAGTGCGGTTACCTTGCAGGTCGCAGAAATGGTGGTCAAGAAAGGGCTGAATTCGATTAGAACACTGGAAAATACCAACCCGATGAATTATTTGCAGGAATTGCCCTATAATTATATAGGGTTGAAGAGTGATCAGGAGGTGGCTCATTATCCGCTTGCCAGCTGGTACTATGATCCACAGCAGAATATCCTGATTTATAAAGTGAAAAACACCAATTATTTTGTAACTAGTCTGTCAGGAATACCCCGAATAAAGCTGAGTGTTGTGGTAATTTACGATGAACAAGTCAACCACAAAAGTAATAATAAAGTACGGGGCGTTAGTTTAAAAAGCACTAACGACTATTTCTGGAAGTCGAACTAATAATTCTTGAGAAATTAAAGGTCAATCACAATGAATGAAATTACCTACAACATGTTATTCGTCTTACTGAAGGATTTTGCCCTGGTTGTCGCTATTGCTCTGTTTTTAGTTAGCCTGATCATTGGGCTATTATTACTGGTGAAACCGTCTATTATTATTCGATTCAACAGCCAGGTTGCCAAAAAATTCAGTTTACGTCGTGCGACCAAGTTTATTGAAGTACCTAATGATGTTGACCACATGTTTTATCGACATCATCGAATTCTGGGTATTATCGTTACGCTGACATCGGCCTATGTGCTGTATTATTTTATAGCGATTTATGACGCTTCGATAATTGCTGATTATCTGAAGAGTTCAAGTTATGCCATTGCTTATGACATATTAATCAATACAGTTAGACTTTTTATGCTGATTAGCAGTATGGCAATACTGTTGATTGGTGTGGCTATTTTTATACGGCCTAGCCAGATTAAGTTTTTAGAGAATTGGGCTAATCACTGGATATCAACTCGGCAGTCTACTCGCTCATTATCAGTAGAACATGACCAGGTCAACCAGCTGGCTTATAAATATCCACGACTTACAGGTTTAATTATTGTGGTTCTTAGTCTGTACGCCTCAATTTTTCTATTTTTTGTCTATACTCAGTAATAACAGGATGACATCATCTATTTATATTTACTGGATTGATTGATTGGATTCCAGACAAAACTGCCGCGGCAGTATTATGGTAAGGATGCATTTATAAACACAGGCTGCGGCCTGTATAACAATATAGGTAAAAAACATGTTAAAACAACAATCGGGTTTTACGCTCATTGAGTTGATAATGGTAATCGTGGTTTTGGGTGCGCTGGCAGTAACTGCGCTACCACGTTATATTGATCTTGAAGCACAAGCGCAGCAGGGTTCTGGTGAAGGTGTTGCTGGTGCGTTGGCAGCAGGCTCAGCAATCAATTTTGCAGATTGTACGGCAGATCCAACTAGTGCGACCTGTTTAACTGGTGCAGCTATGGCTAACTGTACTGATGTTTCTGCTACTGTTCTTGGTGGTGCTTTACCTGCTGGTTACCAAATCACTGCCCTTGCATTAACGGCGGGTACTGGTTCTACAACAGGTTGTACTGTGACAGGTGATGGTGTAGCAATACCTGTAGCATCAGTCACAGCACCCTTTACAGCACTGACTCCATAGCAGTGATATATAAAAAGGCCCACGTTTGTGGGCCTTTTGTGTTTTAAAATATGGTATAAATTATGATATACCAAAGTAGAGCGAGTGGTTTTACGCTCATCGAGTTAATCATGGTGATCGTGGTACTCGGTGCTTTGTCAATTTTTGTTGCCCCGCGTTTCAGCAGTAAAACCAGTTTCGATACCCTGTCGTTCCATCAGGAACTGAAAACGGCAATCCGCTTCGCGCATAAATCGAGTATTGCTGCCGAATGCGAAGTACAGGTCTCGCTAACCGCAAACAGTTATGCCCTGTTTTACCCAGATACAGCCTGCAGCCCGCCCGATGCCTTTGGCGCTAATCCAGTCAACCATCCGGTACAGTCCGGCGCTTATGCGGGTAGTTCACCTTCCGGTGTAACGATAGCCAGTTTCGGTAATTTCTTTTTTACGGCCAGCGGCGCACCCAGTAGCTCCGGCACTATCACGATTAATCCCGGTGGCAGACAAATTGTGGTTAATCCGTTAACGGGTTTTGTGCAATGAGGTCGAATAGTTCAAAAACTTCTAGTCTAAAAGCTTCACAGGGTTTTACCCTGATAGAAATGGTCATAGCTATCGTTGTGCTGGCGGCGGCAGTATCAGGTATTCTTTTTAGTTTCACGGCAAACATCGGTCGCAGTGCAGATCCGATGATTCAACAGCAGGCGATTATAATTGCCCAGGGTTATCTGGAAGAAGCCGTGCTCAAAGCTTATAACGATCCCGACGGTGGCGAAACCAGCAGTTGTGAAGAAGCAGCTCGGATCCAGTACGATGACGTCGCTGATTATGACTGTATCAATGATGCTGCAGGTGCGATTGACCAGTTTGGCGGCAGTTTGGCCGGGCTGAGTAATTACAACATTGCCGTTAATGTCAGTACAGTTAACATTGGTGCGCCTGCGGTTACTGCCAGGCGCATCGATGTCATCGTAACTCACGATTTAAGCAGCAACATCAACCTGGTGTTGACGGCTTACCGCACAAGTTATTATTAGGATCTATTACTTAGAATCGCATGATCATGATTAATAAATATCAAACTAACATGAGAGGCTTTACCCTAATCGAGCTTGTCATGGTCATCGTCTTGATCGGTGCATTGTCATCAGTCGCATCGATATTTATTGTCGGTCCGGTACAGGGGTTTATGGACAGCAATCGTCGTGCAGAACTTGTTGATATTGCCGAAACCGCTTTGCAACGTATGACCCGTGAAGTCCATGACGCATTACCCAATAGCGTTAGAATTTCAGATAACGGCACGCAATTTGCGGTTGAGTATCTCAGCACATTAACCGGTGGACGTTACCGCGCTTTGCAGGCAACGGGCGGGCCCAGCAACAAACTTAATTTTAATGCCAGTAGTGACAGTTTTGACGTTCTCGGTGGTTTGCCAGACTTTGGGGATATTGATGCAGCAGGCGGAACCGGTCAGGCGAACTGTCTGAACAACACGGTGGACTGCCTGGTGATCTACAACACGGGCACCACTGCGACCGACTATAATGCCTATAACGGCGATAACATTGCCGCCATTACCGCAGTAAGCAATACTTCAATGACATTCAATAATTCCGATATTCCCGGCTGGTCTTTTCCGGCAAAGTCACCTGGCAACCGGTTTTTTGTGGTTGACAGCCCCGGTCAGTTTTGTCTGTGACAGTAGCAGTGGTGAACTGCTGATGTATCAGGGTTATAACATTATGGCAGGGCAGCCATTAACCGCGGCTTCATTCGGTATAGCAGGTGCAGTGCTGGCCGACAAAGTAAGCAATTGTGGGGTTAATACTTTTTTATACAATGCAGGTGCCGGTGTGCGTTATGGGCTGGTGGTAATTCGTTTGACCATTAGTGCCGATGGTGAAAGCGTTTCATTATTACAACAGGCCCATGTATTAAATGCGCCATGAATAAATATGCTATGAGTATAGATACCATGAGTTTTACGATATGAAGACCATGCCTAAACAACAATCGCGCGGATTTATATTAATCACTGTTTTGTTTTTAATTACAGTACTAACTGTTATGGCGGTAGTAATGTCTTCTACCGTAAGCGTACAAAATTACACCACGCTTTATTCATTACAACAGGCAAGAGGATTTGCCGCAGCCAAAAGCGGCCTCGAATATGGCGTGCAGCGAGCCACCGCCGCGGGTGCGTGCACTAATGGAGGTATTATCTTGCCAGGCATTGATTTCACGGTGACCCTTAGCTGCGTTTCTGTACCCGGTATTAACGAAGCCGGCAATCTCACCACGGTATACCAGATCAGCTCGACCGCGACCACGGGCACTTTTGGTAATGTCGGCTATGTAACACGAGCCTTGCGAGCTACGGTTAATTAATAATGGTCAGTACTATGACAGGCAGTAGTGTCAATAAACGTCGCGGCATTATGATGATTGCGATACTAGTTTTCCTTGGTGGGCTTATCTGGACGAACCAAGCGAAAGCCACCTGTTCTACCTATGCAGGGGATGCCACATTCAATGAATACTATTTTGGTGGTGATCCTAATTTTCTGGAAATATACATCAAGAATATCAATACAGTGCCACAGACTGCCTGGCAGAACTGGACATTGCGCGTTTATGAATCGGCGGTTACATATACGGATTATGTTCTGAATGATACGACTTCAGCCTACTGCCCGTTTGGCAGCAAGGCATATGTCACTTTTGATGTTCCAGGGGGATTGCCCAGCACTGATATTTCTGTGGCGCTGTTCGATGCTTCCGGTAACGAGATTGATTACCTGGATGCCTGTGGTCCGCCGGGAAGCTGTTCGCTACCCGGTTATTACACTCCGGATGCCGGAACCTGTTCAACGACTGATCACGCCCTGGCACTGGATAATTTGGGCAACAGGGATATTTCGCGTTTTCCTGATGGCACCGGTAACTGGGCTATATCTGGAGGATCTGGCAGCGGCACCAGTTATACCTCCTGTGCCACCAACACAGCCGGGGTTGCGATATTGCCAGTGTGGCAACGGTAGACATCGGGTCAGATTTCACGTTATACGCTCGACGCGCTTAACAATCGACAACAAAGCAGCAAGCTTCACTTCGAAGACAATATCCCGGCCGGTTTTACCTATGTGTCATCGGTAGCCGAGCCAGGGCACGGTGGATTTGTCAGCGATGCCGCTTATTGAGCTGGGACGCAGGTTCGATAGCGGGGAACGGCGGCGCAGCCAGCCTGACAATAACCGTCACCGGCACGTACTAGGACGCACGATAACACAGCAATCCTAACCACTCCGTGCACAGATCCGCTCGACTGCCCACGGGATACGGCGTCTGTTGACGTTAACGTGCGGCGCCTTCCGTTGATCATTTCGACATCAACCACGATACCAGCGGCGTCAATTGTCAGGCTGAGCCGATTACCATGAAGCGCACAAGTGCTAATCACGATGTTGACACTGGTTACGCTGGCACACTGTATTTGTCCACCTCAACGGGTAACGGCGACTGGTCTGTGATTGCGGGTCTTGGCGTGCTGGATAACGGCACGGCAAACGATGGCTTTGCCACTTATAATATGGTCGCAGGCGATAATGGTGTGGTTGTACTGGGCCTGAAAAATACCGTGTTGGAAACGCTCAATATTAATGTGAGTGATGGTGTGACTACGGAACAAACCGGCGCTGCGCTGGCCAGTGAAGACCAGGACCTGACGTTCTCAGCAACGGGCTTTCGTTTTATCGACGCAGCCGATGTTGCTGTCATCGGCCCGCAGATTTCCGGTAAAGATTCTACGGTGGTGCCGGGAGCACAAACACTTTATCTACAGGCAATTCGCAGCAGTGATGACGGACTCAGTTGCATCGGTGTGTTTGCAGACGGCACAACGGCCAATATTAATCTTGGTTCAAGCTGTAGCAACCCGGCCAGCTGTCTGGCCGGTCAGCGCGTCAGTGTGACCAATAATGGGACCACTACTGCCATTGCTAATCCACAGAATCAGGATGCCGGCCTGAGTTATAGCAGTGTGCCGTTGACCTTCACTACCAATTCACGTGCGCCGATAGTACTGAACTATGCCGATGCAGGTGAGATCCAGTTAAATGCACGTTACGACATTCCGTTAGGTGACTGGCGCGCCTTCCGGTAATTTAATGATAGGTAACAGCAATGCTTTTGTGGTCAGGCCCTTCGGTTTTGATATGGATTTCCGGACGACGCGCGGCTGACTATCTTGATGACGGACTCCTTGATAATAGTACTGGCGCTAACGATTCCTACGCAGTCGATGCCAATGGTTCGATAGTTCCAGATTGCTGGCGCAGACTTTCCCCTCACCCTGAGAGCACTGGTTTGGGACAGTGCCGATGATGCAGATTTTAATGGTGAGCCCGATGCCTGTGCTGATTTAACCGATAACGCCACCACCAGAATTTTGGTAATGAAACCACGCCGTTATCGTACCGTCAGATGTTGCCTCAGCAATACACTGGTTGAACCTGCTGGCGGGTGTGCCAGGTACACTAACTACAAGTGCCAGACAGCGCTTCGTTTGCCAGTGGTGTCGGTAGTAAAACCATTTCCTGGAACGAAGTTGGCATTATGGATCAGGATGTCACCCTGACCAGTTACCTTGGTGCAGGACAGGACGTATTGGGTAATGTATGTAACGTTGGCCGCTTTTACCCCAACAATTTTTCGATGACCAATACGGTCGTGATTAATCGTAGTGACATCGTTGCCTGTGCCGATCCATTTACCTATATGGGCGAGAACTTTGTAGTTAACTATGATCTGCAGGCGACAAGTTTAAATCCACCCGGTACGGTCACGCAGAATTATATTGGTGGCTTTGCCAAGCTTGATCCCGCTGTATTGGGCAACATGAACTACGGCGCGACAGATTCTGGCACCAATTTAACCGCACGATTGAGCGTAGGTTCGGCAGGTGTGTTTGCTGCCGGAGTGGCACCGGTGCAGGCGACGCTTGCATTGACACGTAATGCTACGCCAGATGGTGCTTACTCTACTTTTGAAGTGGGCATCGCGCCGGTTGATGGTGACACAGTTGCATTATTGCCGGCTGCACTCGACCTGACACTGGATGGTGGCCCCAACACTCATGATTTACTGGGGCAGACTGATATCCGTTACGGACGCCTGACTATCCAGAATAATTTTGGTTCCGAGCTGTTACCGCTCACTATGCCATTAACGGCAGAATATTATCTGGACGCCACGGCTGAATTTATCACCAACGCTGATGACAGTTGTACCACCCGAGCGATTGCAGATGTTCTGTTATACAACGATCAGCAAGTCAAGGCGGGCCGCGCCGTAGGTAGATCCTGTGATTATTGTAAACGGTGCCAGTAACACAACGCTGACAGGCATCACACCTTTTGTCGCCGGTCAGGCAACGCTGACATTCACTGCCCCCGGTGTGGAAGGTTATGTTGATGTCGAAGTACAAGCCCCCAGCTGGTTGCGCTCAGATCTGGACGCTATAGACCAGGGTATACAGGGTCCGGGCCTGCATTGTAATCCGGTACTGGCAGTGAGCGATCCGGCATACATTGCCGGCTGTGTTGCCGATGGCAATATTGTTGATGAAGTACCGTTAAGACGTGGTAATTTTGGTATATTCAAAGGCAGCGATAATATTATATATATTAGAGAAACATATTAGAGAATATATGCACACTGTGTATTAAAAAAGGTTAATGGGAAAGTAGTAATCCTTAATTCTAGTAGGTATATATTTTATATATTCATGTGTAAGATGGAACGCATATAATGATATAAAAACCATATGGATAACTTCCTGCTAAAAACTTTGGATGACTTAATTGTTTGTAGTCGTTATGAAGTTATCCGCTCGAGCAGTTAAGACAACAGCCATTACTGAATATTCACTAGATTTAATTATCATCATTAATCAGTAAGGAAGTGATAGATAAATTATTATTCAACATTTAGTGGAGTAGGTGGTTATGAAGCGGCTAGTTGCCATTGCATTACTCGTACTGAGCAGTATCAGTACAGTAATTTATGCGGAACAGACCGATAAAGTCTATACCGTTGGTGTCGTACCTCAATTTGAGGCGCTCAAGCTCCATGCTGTTTGGCGTCCAATACTCGATCTTCTCGAGAAAAAATCAGGTTATAAATTTAAGCTTCGTGGTTCGACTTCCATCTCAGACTTTGAGCGGGAGCTTGTCGAGGGGAAATTTGATTTTGCCTATATGAATCCTTATCATCTGGTGATGGCTAATGAGTTTGTAGATTATATTCCACTGGTACGAGATCACGGCCGTAAGCTCTATGGAGTGCTGGTGGTGAATAAGGATAGTGGTATCACAGACCCTGCACAGCTCAATGGTAAAACCTTGGCTTTTCCCTCACCTAATGCTCTTGGGGCATCGCTGCAGATTCGTCAAGAACTGCACGACAAGTTTGATATCAAATTCAAATCTCAATATGTGAAAACGCATGACTCGGTATACTTGAATGTTCTACTGGGCAAGGTTGCCGCGGGAGGAGGTGTGCAGAAAACGCTCAATAATCAAAAGGATCAATATCAAGAGATGTTGCGTGTGATCCATAAAACAAAAGCAGTTGAGCCTCACCCCTTCGCTGCTCTAGCTGAAGTACCTGTTGAGGTCAGAGACCGAATTCGAGATGCACTGTTAGAGATCGGTCAATCAGAAAAAGGGCAGAAACTACTGGCCAGGATTCCTATAAAGAAGATTGGTTCCTCTAGCATGGACGACTATTCACCGCTCAAGTCGATGGGTCTGGAACGCTTTTATGTCTCACCTTTCTAATAGATGAACATTAATTTCAAAATCGCTCTGCCGTCCCTGATAGGGTTGGTACTGATTGTGTTGTTAATCCAAAATTATTGGTTGCCGCTGCAGTTGGAAAAGGCAAAGATCACGTTTGAAAAACATACCCATGAATTACTTGTTTTGGGTGAGACGGGGATAATCCAAAATCTGTTGCAACGTGATTACGGGGCACTATTTTCAAGCATGGAGTACCTGGAGAAATCCCATGAGAATCAATGGCTAAACATTACGCTCAATATAGAGGATGGGAAGCAGGTATATCCACTGTTGGGGCGGCATATGGAAGCTACAGATCAAAATAAGGAGCTTATACATATTGTCTACCCTCTGGAGGTTAATAGGACACGCCTTGGACATCTTGAACTGGATATCGACTGGGGAAATAAAAAACTGAGTGTCATGGAGAGTATTATAGGCGTCAGGGATATGGTTGTGTGGATGCTGTTACTGTGTTTGCTGGTTACCGTAATCAGTCAGTATCGAATTATATACAGGCCACTACAAAAACTAGGTAGAGCAACAGATAAAATTGCACAAGGAAACTTTAATGTAGAGCTACCTGTGACTACTAAAGATGAGATTGGAGCACTTACAAATTCGTTCAATACGATGATGGTAGAGCTGGCATTCCAGAAAAAGGCACTCGATCAGCACGCAGTTGTAAGCACAGCGGATCAGGATGGTGTGATCACTTACGTCAATAATAAGTTTCTTGATATCAGTGGTTATGCACGCGAAGAGTTGATTGGAAATAACCATCGAGTTATTAAATCAAACATTCATCCGCCAGAGTTCTACAAAGAGATGTGGGAAACTATTACGCATGGTAATGTCTGGCAAGGAGAAATTTGTAACCTGAGTAAAGCGGGGGAGAAATTTTGGCTGAGTTCGACCATTGTACCGTTTCTGGATAAACAGGGTGTGCCCAAGCACTATGTCGCTATACGAACAGATATCACCGAGCGAAAACACGCCGAAGAGCAGCTCAAGCATATGGCCAACCACGATGCCCTCACTGGACTGCCGACACGTCGCTTAGGCAAGGAGAGCATTTCCCATGCGCTGGCTGTGGCACGCCGCTATGAGAGTAAGGTGGCAGTGATGTTTCTTGACCTGGATGGTTTCAAAGCGGTTAATGATACCTTGGGCCACGAGGTCGGGGATCTTCTGCTGATGGGCGCTGCCGATAGGCTTTCGCACTGCGTGCGCGAAGTCGACACGGTAGCTCGCATCGGTGGCGACGAGTTCATGATCGTGTTATCCAGCATCAAACACTGTGAGAATGCGGCACTGGTTGCGCAAAAGATAATTGACGCCTTAGCCCAGCCGTTCATGCTCGGTGACAAAACCGTTTCCATAGGCACTAGTATCGGTATTGCTATCTATCCCGATCATGAGCAAGAGCCCGAAGCATTACTCAGGCTGGCCGATGAGGCAATGTATATTGTTAAGGGTAAGGGAAAGAATAACTTTGCTTTATATGAGGACGTATAGAGGGGGGCATTTTACCAGGAACGCCCATAGTTCCTCATGTGCGCTTTGGATTAATTCCAAAAGTAGAGCATGCATTCACAATATGAATTACTAAATTGATTATTGCCGTATTTTTCAAATATTGGAATATTAAAAGCACTGCACGTTATTTCGCCCAGCTCCTTTTGCTGAATAAAGTGCTTTATCTGCTTTTTCTATAAGCATGGGTGCTAAAGTATCTCTGTCTGGAACAAGAGATGTTACACCGACACTAATCGTAATTATGTTGTCGACTGCAGACGAATTATGTTCCAGTTTTAGTTTCGCTACGTTTTCACGCACTCTCTCGGCTAACATTAACGCTGCTTCTTTATCAACGTTTGGAAGAATAACTGCAAACTCTTCCCCCCCGTAACGGGCAACTATATCACCTGCCCGGAAAAAGCTTGAGTTAATAGCCTGGGCTACCTGTTGCAGGCAGGCATCACCCGCTGGATGACCATAGCTATCATTGTAATTTTTAAAGTAATCGATATCACAAAGGATTAATGTTAATGGGATAGAAATACGACTCAGTTTACTAATTTCAGTTGCAAGGGTTTCATCAAAACAGCGCCGGTTTGCAATATTGGTCAAGCCGTCAATACGGCTGAGTTGTTCAAGTTGACTGTTAGCTTCGGCCAGATGTTGATAGGCGATATTTATTTCTTCTGCCTGCCGCTTTTGCTCGGTTATATCAATTCTGACTGAAACGTAACGTTCGATTACTCCCTCTGCATCTTTGATGGGTACGATAGCACTATCCACCCAATATAGTTTACCATCTTTGGCTCGGTTACATATTTCACCGTGCCATTTATGGCCACTAGCGATGGTGGCCCATAGATCGGTAAAGAACTTTTTCGGATGCGTCCCGGAATTAACGATGTTGTGGTCCTGGCCGATCAGCTCTTCCCGGCTGTGGCCAGTTATTTCGCAAAACTTGTCATTCGCCTCAATGATTATTCCAGCAGCATCAGTTACAGAGACCAGGGCGTGTTCGTTGATGGCTTTCATATAGCTTTCGAGTTCGATCGCCGCTTTTACTTTCTCCTTGTTCGTGAGTTCGGTTTCTCTGGCCAGCCTTAATTTTTCCTCGGATTCTCTATGCGATGTGATGTCGCGCATACTTATGATAAGTCCTTCTGTGGTAGGGTCAGAGTGGGCCTCGATATATTTCATTGTGGGTCCATATAAAACCGTGGACTCTTGAGCAACCCGCTCGGTAAAAGTTTTACGCAACATTTTGTAAAACATACTGACAACATCCGGTAGGGCATCTCTCAAATCAAGACCGATCACCGTATCCGACTTAATATTAAGTAAAGACTCAGAAACTGGATTTATATAGGTAATGATCCAGTCCTTATCCAGTGCCATATAAGCATCACCTGTATTTTCCAGAATATTACCTATTTGTTTCTCATGTGCGACAAGGTAAGGTTTAATGATCCAGATATAAAATACTGGGGTGGACAACGTTACTAGTATGGCTGTATCTAGGATGGCCTCTGTGTACGGTCCCAGATCAAAGGGCATTTTCATGAAAAAAGCTATTATGCTGAACTCTGCCAAAGCAACAGTGATAGCTATACGTATGACGATCTGTTTTATGCTTGATATTTTCATGATTTTTTAAGTACTAACCGTTTCTGTACGGATAATTTTTTCGGTATAAGTGATTATTGAGCTACATATCATCAGAACAATATTATTAAACCAGCGTTTGAACATAATATGCGTTAGTTCACGCTTAGGCCTGGCCCATTCCAATAATGCAAGTAAACTGAAACCACCGAGGAATACACACAGTAGGTTGCGGCTATCATACTGATAGACAAAATCAATCATATTTCTTTATATATTGATACATAAAATTACAGCTAATATATAGCACATTGTTATTAGTAAGCTTATCGATTACTATATAAACTTGTTCCCTCTAAGACACCCCACCGTATCGTAGTGCCAAACTCATTTTCGTAGTCAGCGGATTGTTGTTCAACGAATCAAATATGACGCGCTGCCCTGATTAGTCGTTTCTCAAACCCCAGGGTGAGTCAAGCAACCAGTTTTCCAGATCCTGTATGGGTAGTGGTCGGCTCATGTGGTAACCCTGGGCCAGATTGCAGCTTAATGTCGAGAG
Source organism: uncultured Gammaproteobacteria bacterium (assembly GCA_963752725.1). Classification (GTDB taxonomy): domain Bacteria; phylum Pseudomonadota; class Gammaproteobacteria; order SZUA-229; family SZUA-229. The sequence goes on along the minus strand of CAVWAI010000024.1, from coordinate 155,028 downwards.
TTTAGCCAGCACATGCTCATCTTCTACACCTTCAGCAACCACTTTCAGTCCCATATTTTGCGCGAGATCAATGGTTGAACGCACAATAATGATATCTTCATTATTTTTGGCTAAATCAAAAACAAAAGATTGATCGATTTTCAGCTCGTCTACTGGAAATTTTTTCAGGTAAGCCAAAGACGAATACCCGGTACCAAAGTCATCAATGGATAATTTGAATCCCATGTCATGCAGTCGTGTTAATATCTTGAGTGCTTTTTCCGGCCGGGTCATGATGGCGGACTCGGTGACCTCCAGAGTGAGGCGTGTAGGATCGACATTGTGTATCTCCAGCATTGCCGCGATAGCATCCGGAAGCCGAGGATCGAGCAAGTTGCGAGCAGACAGGTTGACGGCGATGGTGAGATTGACGCCTTGTTGTGACCAGCGTTTGAGTTGCCCAATGGCCTCATCCAGCACCCAGAGGGTGAAAGGCTTGATCAAACCGGATTGCTCTATCATCGGTATAAAATCATTGGGAGGGATCATGCCCTCGACGGGATGATGCCAACGCGCCAGTGCTTCAACACTAATTATTTTGCTGGTTCTGATATCAATCTGCGGCTGGTAATGCAGGAACAGCTCTTTTTTCATGATCGCCTGGCGCAATTCACCGAAGAGTTTTAGTCGCCGTAAACTAGATGGATCATTTTCGAGATCGTAAACACTGAATTCAAAGGTTTCTTTTTTTGCGGCACGCAAGGCGATGTTTGCTCGTTGTAATAGAATATCGGCTGTATCGCCATGGTCCGGGTACATCGCAATGCCGAATACTGCTTCTATTTCAAGCGCGACATCGTCTACAGTAATCGTTTGTTCAAACAGGCTATGAATTTTATCGATGGTTATATGGATGTGCTCAAACAGCGCTGCCGGCATCACGAGAGCGAACTCGGCGCTATCCAGACGTGCCACAGTATCGGACTTGCGCAATGATTTCCGTAAACGGTTGGCTATTTCCTGCAATACAAGATCACCGCCACTGTGGCCAAAGGTGGCATTTATATCATTTAGACGCGCTATGTCTATTATTATGATCGCCAGATGCAGCGAATCCCGCTTTGCTGCCTTCAGTGCATGTTGTAGTCGATCATGGAGTAAAAAACGATTGGGTAACTCTGTAAGGGAATCGTATAGTGCCTTGTGTTCCAGTTCGGCTATATATTTGTTGCGTTCACTTATATCATTGATTATGGCAATAAAAACGGGTGGTGTTTCTTCGCTGGAGAGTTGTAGACTGACTTCCACAGGGTAGCGGGTACCATCCTTGCATTCGTGTACGGTCTCAAAAGTGAGTTGTTGCTCTTTCCCCTGAAGCTGTGGTTCAATCAGGTCTTCAAATTCCCCATAGGTGAACTCCGGTTTCAAATCCACGGGAGTAAGTTGTTTCAGCTCATTCATGTTGTAGCCTAGATGCTTACGCGCACCTTCACTCACTTCGACAAAATGCATATCGTCGGCGTTAAAGATATAAATTTCGTTGGCGGACTGGTCCAGAATGCGCCCCATACGTTGCGCGACATGCTCTATCTGAAGATACTGCTTGCGCTGCTGTACGTTTGCGCTAGTAATAATAAGATACAACATGGGAAACAGGACGATAATAAGTATACCGGCGTCTATCAGCGCAGCCTGCATCATGGAAAAATTTTCAGGCAGGATTAACATGACCGCCAACTCGGCGGTAAAAATGGAAACCATCAGGAAAATAAGAATTTTATGAATGCTTATGTGTGGTTTTTTTTTGTCTCCGTCTTCCTGCCAGCTCTGCCAGCACGTGATCAGTGCATTTTCAGCTTGATCCAGAACAAAATAGAAAAAACTGATTAGCACAACACTTAATAACAGTGCGCCAGCAGCGATTAAAAGTAGTGTTGTATGACTACTGTTAATTCGTGCGGTCATGTCCCGTAATACCAGCAGCTCCCCGACCACCCGGTTACCCGCATCCAGTAGTTCAGCGGAGGCTAGCCGGTAACGTCGATCCTGCCACACGACTTCAATACCGCCTGATTCCGCACTACGAGATTTTGCTCCCTGCTTCATCAGTGTGCTGATAATATCGGCTGGTAACTGATGTGTTTGCAAAGCGATGACTGAATCCGGGTATTGATCCCAGTTAGTTTCGCGAGCGAGCATACGCATACCCGTTTCCCAGTCGGCGCGCTTGATGAAGTCTTTATCGATGGCAATAATAAGCTCAACGTCTAATATGGGTGCTATATTGCTGATTAATGAATCGACTTCCTCGCCAAGCTCGATATAGCCCAGAATGCTCCCTTGATCCCATATCGGGCTGACAGCACGCAAGGTGAAAATGCCGAGCGGACCGAGTTCCACGCCGTAACTGGTGTTACCACTACGTTCAGCGGCCAACATGGTGAATCGATTAATCGTATCACCGTAGCGCTCGGGCTGGTGGACCCGCAACAGGTTGACTCGCTGCGGGTTATGAATGTAAAAATGGGTGATCTTATATTTGGACTTAAGCCGCTGAAACAAAGGATTTGTGTAAGCCAGCATGCTTTCACGATTTGCTGTTTTCAGTGTCTTGCGTAACCCAGCGTCATCGGTAATGCTATCCAGTATCGCGATCAGCTTTTGGGCGCGCTCTTCGAGGATGGCCTTATAATTTTCCTGCAGGCTTTGTACGGTACGTGTCAGCTCTTTTTCGGTATGCTCGTCCTGCTCGATGAACAGACCTGCAATAAGCGCACCTAGCGCTAGCGCTAGAGCCAATGCCATGGGAATTAGAATACGAGCCTTAAGGTTGGCAGTTTTCATCTTTTGCTTCCTTATTATTACGGTATTATCGATTCGCCAGCAATCAACATATTAAGTAACACGCAACAATCTTTTCATGCAGTTAGCGTCTATAGCAGAAAAAATTTTTGACATTATTTCACTAAACTTACATAACAATATCATGTAGTAGTCTTAATTTTTCCGGTGGTTATTTAAGATGATAGTTGAAAAATACTGAATTATATGAATCGTTAAATTAAGTAACATATTTTTGCTTTATGGTCTGATGAGCAAGTCAGGCAATCTATTATCGATATGTTACCCAGGCTTTCTCCGTAGATGAAAGGACGTGTTATAAAACCACTTAATTTGCTTTTATCGGTCAGGTGGCGCAAGAGAGCAAAGACTGCATGCTGCCGCACAGTCAGTTAATACTGAGGTGTTTGAATATTTGGGGTCAGAGTGAATATTTGGGGTCAGAGTAAATTTTCTTATGGCTTGGGTCTTAAGCTAGTAAGCGATGAGCTGATTAATTTAGCGTCAGACGATCCATTCCAAAGTGGATTCGATTTTATGTTACACACAAAAGCAAAAGTAACGGATATTAAATAAACTTGGGTGACAGTTCAGAACATTAGCCGTTAAATTATAATTCATGTTATTTGCCACTTATTGAAGCGTTATAATTCGTAAATGAATAATAGACAGAAAACATACAGACTATTTTTTGCCTTATGGCCTGATGCGCAAGTCAGACAATCTATTGTCGATATGCTATCCAGGCTTGCTCCACAAATGAAAGGACGTGTTATAAAACAACATAATTTGCATGTAACCCTGCACTTTGTCGGCCAGGCAACAGAGTCGACTAAAGACTGTATGCATGCTGCCGCACGATCAGTTGATGCCGAGACGTTTCAGTTGGACATGGATACATTGGGTCACTTTCCAAAAGCAAAGATATTCTGGATGGGGGCTCAGAATATACCTGCACAATTAACTCAATTACATAAAAAACTGGGTGCTGCTATTGAGGACTGTGGTTTTAATGCTGATACGCGACCATTTTTGCCACATGTAACACTGATGAGAAAGAGTGTAAATCCAGCCATGAAGTATGAGGATTTTTCTATTCCATGGACGGTTGATGAATTTGTACTGGTGGAATCTGTGCAGGATGAAGCGGGTGTGAATTACCGGGTGTTAGAGAGATATTCGATGTTATAGGTGAACTTGCTGTCTTTAAGCTGCGTGTTGCACAAGATCCTTCGGCTTCGCTCAGGATGACAGGATTAAAAGATTAAAAGATTAAAAGATTTTGTCATCCTGAGCGAAGCCGAAGGATCCTGTTGTATCAGCTGTTTAAATCATGCCAAAACATATCAGATATAATATTGCTGTAAAAAATACGATAAACTAAACAGCATCTGAATAACCACTCCTAACTAACATGACAACACTCAGCCGTATCCAGTCCATGCCAGTCCAGCTGGTCAACCAAATCGCCGCGGGCGAGGTTGTTGAGCGACCGGCTGCGGTGGTAAAAGAGCTGCTGGAAAATAGCCTGGATGCCGGCGCTACCAAAATTACTATCGACATAGAGCAGGGCGGCACCAAGCTTATCCGCATCACAGATAACGGCCACGGCATTCACAAGGATGACCTGGTGTTGTCATTATCCCCCCACGCGACCAGTAAGATTCGCAGCCTCGACGACCTGGAAGAAGTGACCAGTCTGGGCTTTCGCGGTGAAGCATTACCAAGTATCGCATCCGTCAGCCATCTGCAGATGACTTCCTGCTGGCAGGGTGGCGAGGAAACCTGGCGGTTGACCATGGATAACAGTAAGGCCAGTGAAATTGTACCGGCGGCCAACCAGCCTGGAACGACTATCGAAGTACGTGACCTGTTTTTTAATGTGCCTGCCAGGCGCAAGTTTCTTCGTACCGAAAAAACCGAGTTTTCTCATCTCGATGATGTGGTTAAACGTATCTCACTCAGCCATTTTGATGTCGATATATCGCTGCGCCATAATCAGCGGGTGGTGAAACAGCTGCGCGCAGCAGGTACTCGGCTGGAACAGGAAAAACGTGTCGCTGAGATATGCGGGCCTGCATTCATCGAGCAGGCGGTTCATATGGATTTTGAATATGAAGGTTTACGTCTCTGGGGATGGATAGCGCAACCGACCTTTTCCCGCAGCCAGGCTGACATGCAGTATTTTTATGTCAATGGCCGCGTGGTCAAAGACCGGCTGGTGACGCACGCGGTGCGTCAGGCTTATGCCGATGTGCTGTTTCATGGCCGCCATCCTGCTTATGTATTATTTTTTGAGTGTGACCCAGCCACGGTTGATGTCAATGCGCACCCTGGAAAACACGAAGTCCGCTTTAGACAGAGCCGCCAGGTACACGATTTTCTGTTTCGCGCCATCCACAAAAGTATTGCCGAAATTACTACGGGTGATACCCGATCACATGAATTCGGTCATTTTTCGAATACCACAAGCTCTCAGACTGGCGGGCAGGGTTCCAGTCAACCCGCTGTTGGTCAGTTTCAACCGACACAATCATCGATGACATTGGCTGTCGCTGAACAGCGTCGTGCGTATTCTGGTTTTGCCAGCAACGATGAGGTGAACTCATTTATACAAAATGTGCAGAATCAGGTGTTGCCCGAATCTGAAGATGGCCAACTGCCGCCATTGGGATTTGCCAAGGCACAACTGCATGGCATCTATATCCTGGCAGAGAATGCAGAAGGACTGGTTATGGTTGACATGCATGCTGCCCATGAACGTATTACCTACGAGCGTTTGAAGACAGCACGAGAAGGAGAAGGTATTCGATCACAACCTCTGCTGGTGCCGATCACCCTGTCTGTCAGTAGTAAGGAGGCGCAATTAGTCGAGGATAATGCCGAAGTGTTCAGCCAGTTAGGTTTTGAAGTCGACAGGGTCGCTGACGAAAGTATCAAATTACGCCAGATACCGGTTATCTTGTCTAATAGTGATGTCGAAACCTTGTTGCGCGATGTGCTTTCCGACCTGTTAATCCACGGCAGCAGCTCACGTATCCAGAATGAAAAGAACGAGATTTTATCAACCATGGCCTGTCACGGCTCTGTACGCGCCAATCGAAAGCTCACCATCGAAGAGATGAATGCCCTGTTACGTGACATGGAGATTACCGAGCGTAGCGGCCAGTGTAATCATGGCCGCCCGACCTGGATACAATTGACGATTGCCGAGCTGGATAAACTGTTTATGCGTGGACGCTAGTAGTATCCGTGAAGACAAATTTTTTCACCACAGAGACACAGAGAGCACAGAGAGCATAATATATTGCAAGTTATACGCAATAAAACCTCTGCGTTCTCTGTGTCTCTGTGGTTAGACTGTTGTAGTGTATAAACAATGAAAGATTTAATTATCCAGTCTGGTGAATCGGTAGACTCGCCTATTACCGTTTTTATCATGGGGGCGACAGCCACCGGTAAAACCGACCTGGCGCTGGCTGTCTATGAGGCATTGGCTGTCGATCTGATCAGTGTTGATTCCGCACTGGTCTATCGTGGCATGGATATAGGTACTGCCAAACCGGATGCGCAAACCCTGCAGCAAGCGCCGCATCATCTAATCGATATCATCGACCCGGCAGAGGTGTATTCAGCAGGGCAGTTTCGTGATGATGCGTTAAGGCTGATCCAGCAAAGCGTGTCAGCGCAACGTACCGCTCTACTGGTCGGTGGCACCATGTTATATTTCAATAACTTGCAAAAAGGTATGGCGGATATGCCGATCGTGGATGAATCGGTAAAGCAGGCGATCGAGCTTGAAGCAAGCACCAACGGTATCCTGGCGATGCACGAACGCTTGAAAAAGGTCGATCCGGTGTCTGCTGAACGCATACATCCGAATGACCCGCAACGGATCAAAAGAGCGCTTGAGTTATATGATTTTACCGGCAAAACCTTGACAGACTTCTGGCGAGAACAGGAACAGAATAAAGCTGAAACCAGCTTTCCTTATCGACGGGTAAAAATAGCATTAATGCCTGATGACCGTGTCGAACTGCGACAACGCATAACTCAACGTTTTGATCAGATGCTCAAACAGGGATTTATCGACGAAGTGGAGGGTTTGTTTAATCGAGGCGACCTTCAGCCAGAGATGCCATCGATACGCGCTGTCGGTTACCGCCAGGTATGGGCGTACCTGGCGGGTGATTATGGCTATGATGAGATGCGGGAAAAGGCCATCATAGCCACGGCACAACTGGCAAAACGCCAGATGACCTGGCTGCGAAAAGAGACAGAATGCAATTTTATTGACCCAAAAACATTAAATACCTCGAAAGTCCTGAAAAACCTCAAAATTTTACTATCATAGTGGGGTAACATTAGCTTGTGCCGGGAACGGTTCTGGGTAGATAATGTCTACACCCTCAAATAATAACAATAACGAGGAGCCAAATATGTCAAAGGGGCACCATTTACAAGACCCTTATTTAAATGCGTTGAGAAGAGAAAGAGTTCCAGTATCTATCTTTTTGGTAAACGGTATTAAATTGCAGGGACAAATCGAATCATTTGACCAGTTTGCTGTGCTGTTGAAAAATACAGTAACGCAGATGGTATATAAACACGCCATTTCTACTGTGGTACCATCACGCCAGATTAAATGGAGTGATGACACTGAAGTCGAGACTGACGGCAATAGTGAGAATTGAGTATAATCGTCTCGACGATATGAAATGGTCGCCATAGGCGGCCTTTTTTTCGCCCACAGAGAAGTGGCTGGGGAGCGTGAGCGGAAGCTTCGCCTGATCATAATTAACACCAATAGAGTAACAAATTGAAGAATAATAAATGTTAGATGTCGAACGCGTCGAAGGCGGCAACCGGGCCATCCTTGTCCATATGGATATATACGATGAGGCACATCGTGAAAATTTATCTGAATTTAAGGAGCTGGTATTATCCTCTGGTGCAGAGATAATGACGATAGCTACCACCAGCCGTCAGAGAGCTGATCCAAAATATTTTATCGGTAGCGGTAAAGCCAAAGAAATCGCTGAGCTGGTGAAGCAATACGACGCAGACCTGGTGTTATTTAATCATCAGCTGGCAGCATCGCAGGAGCGCAACCTGGAAGGTTTGATCGAGTGTCGTGTACTCGATCGCACCGGTTTGATCCTGGATATCTTTGCACAACGTGCGCGTTCTTTTGAGGGTAAATTACAGGTTGAATTAGCCCAGCTAAGGCATCTATCCACCCGTCTGGTTCGTGGCTGGACGCATCTCGAGCGGCAGAAAGGCGGTATCGGTTTACGCGGTCCCGGTGAAACCCAGCTGGAAACTGACCGCCGTTTGCTCGGGCTTCGTATCAAACAGATCAACAAGCGTCTGGAAAAGGTCAAAAAACAGCGTGAACAGGGCAGGCAGTCCCGGCAGAAAGCGGAAATTGCGACGGTTTCACTGGTCGGTTATACCAATGCGGGCAAATCCAGCCTGTTTAATGTCTTGAGTGAAGATGATGTCTATGTAAAGGATCAGCTGTTTGCCACCCTGGATCCAACCCTGCGTCGTGTCGATCTGGCCAAAGATGTTTCGCTCATCCTTGCTGATACCGTCGGATTCATACGCCATCTGCCACATGACCTGGTGAATGCCTTTCGATCGACTTTGCAGGAAACAGCTGAAGCGCAACTGTTACTTCATGTGATTGATTCTGCTGATGAAAATCGAGATGCCAATATTGCAGAGGTGGAGAAGGTACTGTCACAGATAGGCGCCGATAATGTGCCCTGTATCCAGGTGATGAATAAAATCGATCTAACTGGAACAAAACCACGGCTTGATTATGCCGATGATGGCAGTGTCAAACGTGTCTGGTTATCGGTTGAATCAGGTAAAGGTATCGATCTACTAAAACAGACGCTGATGGACCTGTTTCGCGAGCAGATGGTAGAAGGTAAACTGTCGTTAATGCCAGCAGATGCCCGCTTACGGTCAAAATTATTTGAAATGGGCGCCATTCGTAACGAATCAATCGATGAAGAAGGTCGCTATTTATTGCAGATCAGTATCTCACGCCGGGATTTAAACCAGTTTGAGTCGCGCGAACAGATATCACTGGAATCGATGTTGGTATAACGTTTCTAAATAATTTGAACCACAGAGACACAGAGCGCACAGAGGTTTTATCAGTGCCAGAGCCACAGACGCATAATAATATTAAAAAATTTTCCTCTGAGTACTCTGTGTCTCTGTGGTAAAAAGCTTTTTTTGAAAAATTATTCAGGTAGAATGGCACGTTTGCGGGTGTCGTATACGCACCATACATAACTTAAGAAGCAATTCTGGAAATCTAATATGCGAGAGCAAGACAATAATAAGCACGACATGGCCTGGAACGAGCCTGGTGGTAATGGCGACAAAGATCCCTGGAGTACTAATAGGGGAAAACGTGGTGACCAGGGGCCGCCTGATCTGGATGAAGTATTCAAAAATCTTCAGAAAAAATTCGGCAGTCTGTTTGGCGGCAAAGGCGGCAGTTCCAGTGGCGGCAACAAAATGGGCTCGGCGGGTGGTTTCGGCATCGGGCTGGTTATCACTATCCTGTTTCTTTTCTGGATGGTAACCGGTTTTTATAAGGTCGAAGAAGCAGAGCGAGCTCTGGTATTCCGTTTTGGCGAACATGTGTACACCACACAGAAAGGCCTGCACTGGCATTTTCCGATACCGATCGAGACTGTCGAAAAAGTGGATGTGACCAAGGTTTATACCATTCCAATAAACTCAACCATGCTAACGCAAGATGAAAATATCGTCGATATTCACGGTACTGTGCAATACCAGATTGATAATGCAGAAAAATACACCTTCAACGTGAGGGGTCCTGAGGCTTCACTTTCACAGGTAACAGAAAGTGCCCTGCGTGAAAGTATCGGTCGCAGCAAGATGGATTACGTCATCACTGAAGGTCGTGGTGAAATTGCCATACAGGTAAAAGAGATCATTCAGGAAATCGTCAATAATTATCAGACGGGTCTGACCATTTTCAAAGTAAACATACAAAGTGCTAAACCACCTGAAGCAGTTAAAGATGCGTTTGATGATGTAACGCAGGCGCGTGAAGACGAAGAACGTTTTAAAAACGAAGCTGAAGCTTATCGTAATGAGGTTATACCAAAAGCACGTGGTGCCAGTGCGCGTTTGCGTGAAGAAGCCGATGCCTATAACAACGAAGTGATCGCAAGAGCTGAAGGTGAGGCGGAGCGTTTTACCCAGTTATTGACTGAGTATAAAAAAGCGCCAGCAATAACGCGCGAACGTTTATATCTGGAAATGATGGAATCGGTCCTGAGCAACAGTTCTAAAGTAATGGTCGACGTCGAAGGTGGTAATAATCTGCTTTATCTGCCTCTGGACAAGTTGATGGAGCGTCAGAGTTCAACTCAATCTGCCGACGAGAAAAGTTCGTCTGATATTCTGAAAGATATTAAACAACGTGGTGCAGTTCAACAAAATCAACGAGCCAGACTCGAAGACTTACGTTCTAGAGGAGCACGATAATGTTAGTTAATAGTTTAAAAATTATTGTTCCCTTAGTTGCTGTTCTTTTATGGTTATCCATATTTACGGTCGACGAACGCCAGGAAGCAATTAAATTCCAGTTCGGTGAAATCATCGAAGCCGATTATGAACCGGGCATACATTTTAAAATTCCGTTTGTTAATAACGTAAGAAAGTTCGATAACCGGATCTTAACCATCGATCAGAAACCTGAGCGTTTTTTAACCCAGGAGAAAAAAGATTTAATCGTAGACTCTTACGTTAAGTGGCGTATCAAAGACGTGGTCCAATATTTCAAAACCACGCAAGGTGACGAGCTAACTGCGGGACGTCTATTATATGAGAACATCAATAATGGCCTGCGAAATGAGTTTGGTAAACGCACTATCCAGGAAGTGATATCTGGTGACCGTACTCAGATCATGGGCGTGATGACTGAGCAGGCAGCGGAACGAGCAAAATCACTCGGTATAGAAGTAGTCGATGTACGGGTGAAAAAAGTAGACTACCCTGAACGCGTCAGTAACTCTGTGTATCAACGTATGCGTGCAGAACGTGAACGTGAAGCGCGTGATTTCCGTTCCAAGGGGCATGAAGCTTCAGAGCGTATTCAGGCAGATGCTGATCGTCAACGCAGCATTTTAATCGCGGAAGCATATCGAGATTCAGAGATAGTTCGTGGTGAGGGTGATGCTAAAGCAACAAAAATTTATGCTGATGCCTTTAGTCAGGATCATGAGTTTTATAAATTTTACCGAAGCATAACCGCCTATACTAAAACCTTTTCTAATGCGGGCGATGTGATCTTGCTGCAGCCGGACTCGGATTATTTCCGCTACTTTAAAGATCCGTCAGGCAAGAAAAAGTAACCGATGTGGGAAAGCATTATTCCTGCACTTGCGCTGGTGCTGGTGATAGAGGGCATGTTGCCTTTCTTAAGCCCAAAAAGCTGGCGCGAGGCCATGTCTCAGGCGGCTCAGTTACCTGACAATATTTTGAGAATTCTCGGATTTGTAAGCATGATGATAGGCGTCATCATCCTTTATTTTGTTCGATAACAACACTATGACAACAAAAAAACACTGGATTTTGCCTGAAGGTATCGAAGAAGTTCTGCCAGAACAGGCTTCGAGATTCGAAGCGATGCGTCGTCTATTACTCGATCTGTATGCCACCTGGGGTTATGAGCTGGTGATGCCGCCGACCATCGATTTTATCGAATCTTTGCTTACCGGTACCGGACACGACCTCGATCTGCAAACATTCAAGCTGGTCGATCAGATGTCAGGCAGAACATTAGGACTGCGAGCCGATATGACGCCGCAGGTCGCACGTATGGACGCTCACCAGTTACAACGAGATGTGCCTACACGTCTGTGTTATATCGGTACCGTTTTACGCACACGTCCGGAGAGCATCGGTGATAGCCGTAGTCCTCTGCAGGTTGGTGCCGAACTGTATGGTCATGCCGGCATTGAGTCAGAAGTTGAAATCATCGGTTTAATGTTAGAAACATTTTCTGCGCTGGATGTTGATGACATCTATATGGATCTGGGCAATGTCGATATATATCGAGGTTTAGCTAATCAAGCCGGCTTATCGCAAGAAGATGAAAGTCAGCTATTCGATATGTTGCAGCGTAAAGCCGTTACCGAAATAAATACGCTGTTAGATACATTAAATATCAGCGATAGTATGAAAACCATGCTTGCAGGACTGCCTTCATTAAATGGCGGTAAAGAGGTTTTCACAAAAGCGCGTGCGTTATTAACTGATGCCGATACGTCTGTTAAAGATGCTGTCGATTATTTAGAAAAAACGGCTGAGCTCATGTTGCAACGATTTGCTGATAAATTATCAGAATCGAAAGTACATTTTGATTTATCAGAGCTACAGGGGTATCACTATAAAACCGGTGTCGTGTTTGCGGCATTTGTTCCTCAGTTAGGACAGGCGATCGCGCGCGGTGGGCGTTATGATGATATCGGTAGAGTTTTCGGCCGCGCCAGGGCGGCAACAGGTTTTAGTACTGATCTGAAAATATTAAATCAATTGTCTGGCAAACAGTTTGATCTGCCTGAAAGAATATTTGCACCGATAGGTGTGGATCAAAGTAAAGTTGCTGCATTACGAGCTGACGGAAAGATTGTAATAGAGCAGCTGCCTGGGCAAGAAACAGATGCAGAGGCGATGGGCTGTAGCAAAAATCTTTGTCTGCTTGATGGTCAGTGGCAAGTAAAAGACTAAAGACTAAAGACTAAAGACTAAAGACTAAAGACTAAAGACTAAAGACTAAAGACTAAAGACTAAAACTGTCATCCTGAGCGCAGCCGAAGGATCTTATGCGGCTGGCTCAAGATCCTTCACTATCGTTCAGGATGACAAAATTTGTAAGTGACGTATTTCAAGAATTTTAATTATATAAGTATAAGGTTTAACCATGTCAAAAAATGTAGTCGTACTCGGAAGCCAATGGGGTGATGAGGGTAAAGGCAAAATTGTTGATCTATTAACAGATCGTGCAGCGGCGGTCGTTCGTTTCCAGGGCGGGCATAACGCCGGTCATACTCTGGTTATCGGCGATGAAAAAACAGTTTTACATTTAATTCCATCTGGCATATTACGTGATAACGTGATGTGTTTGATCGGTAACGGCGTGGTGTTATCACCTGATGCCTTATTTAAAGAACTGGGTGAGCTGGAAGCACGTGGCATACCAGCCAGTGAACGTATCGGAATATCAGAAGCCTGCCCGTTAATCCTGCCTTATCATATCGCGCTTGATCAGGCACGTGAGATAGCACGTGGTAAAGAGGCGATTGGCACGACTGGTCGCGGTATCGGTCCTTGTTATGAAGATAAAGTCTCTCGTCGTGGTATTCGACTTGCCGATCTGAAAAATCTGGAAAAATTCAAAGAAAAACTTGCCGGTGTTATGGAATATCATAACTTTGTACTGAAAAACTACTTCAAGCAGGATGAAGTGGATTATCAGACAGTGCTGGACGGCGTGTTATCTTACCGTGACAAACTGTTGTCACTGATCGCTGATGTACCCGGCATGATAGATGGCTACCGCAAAGAAGGTAAAAGCATCATGTTCGAAGGTGCCCAGGGCACCTTGCTCGATATCGATCAGGGCACGTACCCATTTGTTACTTCTTCAAATACCACCGCGGGCGGTGCATGTACCGGTAGTGGTATTGGACCTAAAGATTTAGATTATATCCTTGGTATCACCAAAGCCTACACCACTCGTGTGGGCGCAGGTCCATTTCCGACAGAGCTGTTTGACCATGATGGTGATGACCCAGGTATCGGGCAGCATCTGGCTTCAGTGGGTCACGAGGTGGGTGCGACTACCGGCCGTGATCGCCGTTGTGGCTGGTTTGATGCTGTAGCATTGCGTCGTGCCGCACAGATTAATAGTCTGACAGGTTTATGTATTACCAAGTTAGACGTACTCGACGGACTGGAAACCATAAGGATCTGTGACAGTTATAACTACCAGGGCGAAAAGTTGCATATGCCGCCACTAGGGGCTGACGCCATTGAGTTATGTGAACCGGTTTATGAATCAATGCCAGGCTGGAGTGAATCAACAGTAGGCGTTAAAGATTTGAATGAGCTGCCGGAAAATGCCAGAAATTACCTGAATCGTCTGGAAGAAGCGGTTGGTGTGCCGATCGATATCGTTTCTACCGGACCGGAACGTGATGAGACAATTATTTTGAATCATCCATTTGATTAGTTAATCAATATACGTCATTGCCGCGCTTCGCTCGACAACTGCTCGACTTTGTCTCCTGAGTCGTTCTACCACTTACATCCATGTAAGCGTCCTGCGTTGCTCTACTACCTGCACCCATGCAGGCATCGCAATGACGTTTTTTACTGTGTTGAAATAGACTGAATATGTTTTCAATAATACTGACCAATTTTGTCTGTATCAAAACTGTTGATTCGTAACGAAAAACAGCTATTATTAACCTGTGAAGATAAAACGCTACAAACTGCTGCACTACATACTCATCACGCTGTTGATGTTTACGCCTATGCGCGGTGCAATGGCGATGCAGCCGGCACACTGTGACATGGATGCCGGCATGATGAAAATCAGCGCCGTCATACCAGCATCAGAAAACAGATCTTCTGAAAAACATGCCTCACATGATATGTCATCGATGTCGATGCATGACTCCGGTCATCAGCCATCAGACACTAATCAGCATCGATGCTGTGACGGTATGAAGACATGTGCCGGTGATTGTGACATGGGTACGGCTGTATCTTTACTGATCCAAACCTCAAGTTATGCGCCTTTGTTTATCAGTGTTGCTGATGCAGGCAATGATTCTTCAGAACCTATCGTAAGAGAACTTATTCCGCCTTCTCGGCCTCCGGCAAAAATTTCGTAATCAAATAAACAAGTCGTGTTACATAATTTAGTAACATGAAAGTTATAAATTTTTTTACGGAGTTTGGCCATGTGTCATTCAACATCACTCGTTCATTTACGGGTAACTTCTACGCATCATAATCGTTTATTAATGGTTTTGTTTTTATCGATGATGTTATTAGCAAATAACGTCTTCGCCTTAAATTTACAACAGGCGGAACATCTTGCAGTGCAGGCTGACCCTGCCATAGAGAAATTTAAAGCGACATCACTCTCTTATGCAAATGCATCCATTGCAGACGATACCTTACCTGATCCCAAATTACGTTTAGGTGCGGTCAATGTCCCAGTTGATACGTTTGATCTTGAACAGGAACAGATGACGCAATTAAAGATCGGTGTTCAGCAAAACTTTCCGCGTGGTAATTCACTGGCTTTAAAACAGCAGCAGTCACAATTTCTATCGCGTTCCGCTCTGGCCAGTGCAGACGATGTCTCACTACAAATTATAAGAGATGTTCGTGAGAGTTATTTAAATCTATATTATGAGATCTCTGCTTACCAGATCATCAGAGAAACGCGGCATCTGTTTTCCGAACTGGTTCGTATCACTGAATCAAACTACGCTGCCGGCCGTGTTAATCAACAGGATGTGGTACTTGCCGGTTTAGAATTATCACGACTTGATGATCGTTCTACAAAAATACAGACGAGTGAAGAAATGCACCGTGCCAGACTTTCGCAGTGGATAGGCGATATCGCCTGGAATACAATCAGTGCGGAATTTCCCGTATTGCCCGATCTGCCCGAAGATATCGACTTAAATCAGATCATCCCACAGCATCCATTGGTGCGCGCTGAAAATGAAAACGTTAACGCCAGTAAACAGATGACCGAGATGGCTCGCCAGGAATATAAACCAGGCTGGAGCCTATTGATCGATTATGGTTATCGTTCTGGTAACAATCCTGACGGCAGTGATCGAGCCGATTTTGCGACTGCATTGGTCAGCATGGATGTGCCACTGTTTACCGCTAATCGTCAGGATAAAACGGTCGCCTCGAATGAGCAAAAAATCGCCGCTGCACGTTACGTAAAAGATGATCGATTGCGACAGCTAAAACAGATGTATGATAAAAATATACATCTATGGCAACGATTAGGTGAGCGTGAAGAGTTATATAAAACCAGTTTATTAACTGCTGCGACTAATAACTCGAAGGTTGCGCTAAACGCTTATCAGAGTGGTGTTTCGGAATTTAATACCCTGATGCGGGCGAGAATAACTGAGCTGGATGTGCGTCTGGAAGATTTGCGTATCCGTGTTGATCGGTTGATCGCTCAAGCACAATTACTTTATGTTGTTGGCGATTCTAGTGGAGAGAACAAAAATGAAATTTAATAACATGTATCTGAAATTATTATTGCCAGCTGAATGGATGTCATTCATTTCTGCAATAATGATCATAGCGTTATTGATGTCAGCTTTTTCTGCTACTGCTTTAGCAGAAGAGGAAAAGAAGATCATGTACTGGGTGGCACCGATGGACTCTAATTACCGACGTGATAAACCGGGTAAGTCTCCGATGGGTATGGATCTGATTCCGTATTATGAGAGTGCTGATGCAGATGCCAGTACGGTTAGCATCTCACCAGTCGTAGTTCAGAACCTTGGTGTGAGGACAACCGACGCAGAACTGACGCGATTGTGGCGCGGTATCGATACTGTCGGTTACGTCGATTATGACGAATCAAAAGTCAGTCACATCCATCTGCGCACAGAAGGCTGGATCGAAAAACTTGCCGTCCAGTCAGAAGGCGAACGTGTTAAAAAAGGTGATTTTTTGTTTGACGTGTACTCGCCTAAATTGGTCAATGCGCAGGAAGAGCTGGTCACCGCGCTGTCTTCAGGTAACAAGGGGCTTATCCGGGCAACGAAGGAACGCCTGTCTGCCCTGGGTATTTCAGATAAACAGATACAGCAACTGCAGAAAGATAAAATAGTCAAACAACGTATTTCTATCTATGCTCCACAGGATGGCGTCGTGTCAACGCTGCCGGTGCGAGAAGGTATGTTTGTTACTCCTTCGATGAAGGTGATGACCCTGGGAGACTTATCCAGTGTCTGGTTGCTGGCGGAAGTGTTTGAGCGTCAGTCGCAATGGGTTGAAGTGGGGCAGGAGGCTGAGGTTAGCCTGTCATATATCCCGGGTAAAATCTGGCGGGGTCAAGTTGAGTACATCTATCCCAGTCTTGATCCGAAAACACGCACCTTAAAAGTACGTTTACGTTTTGATAATCCAGGTGAACAATTAAAACCCAATATGTATGCCAACGTAAAAATATTCGGTGGTGCAAAAGAAAACATCATTGTTATTCCACTCGAAGGTTTGATACGAACCGGTCGCGAAGAACGGGTTATTGTTTCGCTGGGTGAAGGCAAGTTTGAAGCACGTCAGGTGATGGCGGGTATCGAGAGTGGTAATTATGTCGAGATTCTCCAGGGTGTTACAGCGGGTGAAAAGATCGTTACTTCAGGACAGTTTCTGATCGATTCCGAAGCCAGCATGCGTGGCAGTATTACCCGTATGTCTGAAGACTCGATGAAAGCCGATGCAATGAAAGACGGAGCGATGTAGTCATGATCGAAAAAATCATCGACTGGTCGATCAACAACCGCTTCATGGTGGTGATGCTGACCATTATTACTGTCGGCCTGGGCATCTATGCGGTCAAACAAACGCCTCTGGATGCTTTACCCGATCTATCCGACGTTCAGGTCATTATCAAAACCAGCTACCCCGGGCAGTCACCGCAGGTGGTTGAGGATCAGGTGACCTATCCATTAACTACAGCGATGTTGTCGGTGCCGAAAGCCACTAATGTGCGTGGCTATTCATTTTTTGGCGACTCTTATGTCTACGTTATCTTTGAAGATGGCACCGACCTGTACTGGGCACGTTCACGCGTGCTGGAATACCTGAGCCAGGTAGCAAGTAAATTACCGCCGGATGCTCGCCCGGAGCTGGGACCGGATGCGACCGGGGTAGGCTGGGTGTATGAGTACGCACTGGTCGATCGAACCGGCGGACACGATCTGTCTCAGTTGCGCAGTATCCAGGACTGGTTTCTTAAATACGAATTGCAGACCGTCGCCGGTGTTTCTGAAGTAGCTACCATCGGTGGCATGGTGAAACAGTATCAGGTGGTGCTCGATCCTGACAGTCTGCGCGCCTACAATCTGCCGCTGGCAAAAGTCAGGCAGGCCATCCAGCGCGCTAATCAGGAAACCGGCGGTTCAGTCATCGAGATGGCCGAGGCTGAATACATGGTACGTGCTACCGGTTATATCGATGATCTCGACGATCTTCGTCATGTTCCGCTGGGTGTGAATGAGCAGGGCACACCGATCCTGTTAAAGGATGTTGCACAGATACGTCTTGGCCCGCAGCTGCGTCGTGGCGTGGCTGAACTCGATGGTGAAGGGGAAGTCGTCGGTGGTGTTATCGTCATGCGCTATGGTGAGAATGCATTAACCACGATCAACAATACCAAGGCAAAACTTGCAGAGTTATCCAGAGGTCTGCCGGCGGGTGTGGAGATCGTCGAGACCTATGATCGTTCGGCGTTGATCAAACGCGCAGTGAAAAACCTGAATGGCAAACTGGTAGAAGAATTTATCATGGTGGCGCTGGTGTGCGCACTATTTCTTTTCCATCTGCGCTCGGCACTGGTCATCATTCTCTCCCTGCCGGTAGGCATACTGGTGGCGTTCATCGTCATGGAACGCATGGGCATCAATGCCAATATCATGTCGCTGGGCGGCATCGCCATCGCGATCGGTGTCATGGTGGATGCGGCGATCGTGATGATAGAAAATGTGCATAAACATATGGAAGGAATCGAAGTTACTGATGAAAATCGCTGGCAGATAATACGTGAGGCCTCTTTAGAAGTGGGACCGCCACTTTTCTTTTCATTGTTAGTCATCACCTTAAGTTTTTTGCCGGTGTTTACCCTCGAGGCCCAGGAAGGACGGATGTTTGCGCCGCTGGCATACACCAAAACATTTGCCATGGCGGGGGCTGCAGTATTAGCGATCACTCTGGTGCCGGTATTGATGGGGTATTTTATACGCGGCCATGTCACGGCTGAACGCAAGAATCCGGTTAATCGAGTACTGATCGCGGCATATCGACCTTTTATTAATATGGTTCTTAGTGCACCGAAAATGGTACTGAGCGTCATCCTGTTACTGGTGGTAATCGGTTTCTGGCCACTCACTCAACTGGGCTCGGAGTTCATGCCGGATCTGGATGAAGGTGACCTGTTGTACATGCCCAGCACTTTTCCTGCGGTCTCTGTAGGCAAGGCGCAGGAGTTATTACAACAGACCGACAAGTTGATAAAAACAGTGCCCGAGGTGAAACGGGTCTTCGGTAAAGTAGGGCGCGCTGAGACGGCGACTGACCCGGCGCCATTGACCATGATCGAAACCACCATCCTGCTCAAGCCGCATGATCAATGGCGAGAGGGTATGACCATGGATAAGCTTAAAAAAGAACTGGATGAACTGGTTCAGTTTCCCGGTTTAACCAACGCCTGGGTGATGCCGATTAAAAATCGTATCGATATGCAGGCGACCGGCATCAAGACTCCTGTAGGTATCAAGATTGCCGGCCCTGATCTGACGGAGATTCAGGAGATCGGTAAACAGATCGAAAAAGTCCTTGAAGATGTTCCCGGTACGGTCTCGGTCTATTCTGAACGGGTTGCCGGTGGTCGTTATGTGACGGTTGATATCAAACGCCGAGAAGCGGCACGTTTTGCCCTGAATATTGCTGATATACAGGAAGTAGTGCGCACCGCGCTGGGTGGTATGCGCGTGGCCATGACGGTGGAAGGGCTGGAGCGTTATCCGATCAATGTGCGTTATCCGCGTGATGTCCGCGACTCTCTGGAAAAACTGCGTAATCTACCGGTAGTGACACCCGCTGGCGCTCGCATACCTTTGGCCGAGGTAGCGAATATCCGTATCGACAGTGGGCCGGGTTTGATCAAAACGGAGAATGCGCGGCTTAATGGCTGGATATACATCGATATAGAAGGTCGTGACCTGGGGTCTTACGTTGAAGATGCACAGCAGACCGTAACCGACAAGATCCAGTTGCCGCCGGGTTATTCGATTTCCTGGTCCGGTCAATATGAGTATATGGTACGTGCGATCAAACGCCTGACAACCGTAGTACCGATAACCCTGGTCATCATCGTGCTGTTACTCTATCTGAATTTTCGCAATTTAACCGAAGTGGCAATTATTATGGGTACGCTACCATTGGCGTCTTATCGGTGGTTTCTGGTTATTGTATTTACTCGATTACAATATGTCGGTTGCAGCGGGTGTTGGTTTTATCGCGTTGTCCGGCGTCTCGGTCGAGATCGGCGTGGTAATGCTGGTGTATCTGAATCAGGCACTGGAAAAACACCGTGTCGCGGCGATAAACTCAGGGACAGAGCTAACAGTAGATGAGATTCGCTCCGCCGTTATCGATGGTTCATTATTGAGAGTTCGTCCTATCATGATGACGGTGGCAGCCACAATCGCAGGTTTATTGCCTATAATGTTTGGTAGCGGCACCGGCTCTGAAGTGATGCGACGAATTGCCGCACCGATGGTCGGCGGCATGGTGAGTGCTACGTTGTTGACGCTGGTGGTTATTCCGGCAGTATTTTTATTGTGGAAAAGTATTGGTTTAAAACAACAAGCTTAATAACTATTGCATTTTGTCATCCTGCCGCAAGGAAGGATCTTAAGCGTATAAGTTAGAAAAAGGTTAAAGAAAGTTTGTCATCCTGACGTAAGGAAGGATCTTAAGCTTATTAGTTAGAGTAAAAGTTAAAATAATTAACGTAGCTTTATAAATAGTTATGTTGCTAAAGAGTGACATGGTGATAATTAATAATGACAATCAAGATTGAATATTTTACCGATGTTTTATGTATCTGGGCTTATGGCGGACAGGTTCGCATAGATGAACTAAAGCGTGATTTTGCTAATGATATCGAAATCGAATATCGTTTTATACCAATATTTGCCGCGGCCAAAGAACAGATTAGACGCGTGTGGAAAGCGAAAGGTGGATTTGAAGGCTTTAATCAGCATCTTCAACAGGTCGGCAAAAGACTGGGATCACATTCCCGTCTCTCAGGATCTGTGGACCGAAGTTGCACCCGAATCATCAACACCAGCGCATCTGTATCTAAAAGCGATTCAATTGCTGGCGAAGCAGGTGAAATTTCTAATCTGCCGTTAAAAGAATTAAATGGCAGAACACTTTTCGAAGAAGCGATCTGGTTATTCAGGGTGGCTTTTTTTCGCAAGGGTCTAGATATTACTCGTATCGAAATGTGCAGGATGAAATTGCCCAACAACTGGAGCTGCCGTTGAAAAAAATTCATCACTTACTCGACTCCGGTCAGGCGCACGCGGCCTTGCATCTGGACGAAGAAGCCTGGCATAACTACAAAGTGCCCGGTAGTCCAACCCTGGTTTTAAACGATGGCAGGCAGATACTTTATGGCAATGTGGGCTATCGGATTATCGATGCGAATGTTCGTGAGTTGCTGCATAACCCGGATCAGGGGGAGGCTAGTTGGTGTTGATTTGCAATTGGGTTGATGTACTGTGTTTTTCTGAATGGGCGTGCTAGTTTTTAGCATTGGTGTAGTGGGTATTCGCACCCACGGGCGAGGTACTTTCTTTGTCAACAGCGACAAAGAAAGTACCCAAAGAAAACGCCGCCCATAACATCCTGCCCTGCGGGTTCCCTCAGCTTCCAACTTTGCCAACGCGACGGTTGGATCAGCGTCCCCGCTGACCAACCTCAATTCGCCGTCCATGGCGAATTGCCCCTACCAAAGTCGAAAGCTGAGGTAGGTTGTAAAGGGAGGTAAGTCAAAAGCTATAAACGATAAATCAATAAAGAATAAAAGGGGTCGGTGACATTCGCGAATGATTCTCAGTTGTCACGACCCCTTTAATTGCCTTTAATTAACTCAATTATCAGAAGCTAACCAACGTTTCTCCTCCATTCTCAATCCACCCATGAATCATCTTTTTAGTCGTAAAGCCTCTGGCACACTTGCCATCCTTATCAATAACAATCACCCCACCTCGGCCTTTCACTTTCCTGGTTAAATACTCAATACCCGCTGCTGTCGCCTGCTCTGCATCCATGCCCTTCATAAAGATAAAATCGGCAATAGTTTTTGAAATCACCGTACGCATAAAATCTTCACCGTAACCGGTTGCTGATACTGCGCAGGTTTCGTTATCGGCATAAACACCAGCACCGACGATGGGTGAATCACCGACTCTGCCCATGCGTTTGTTAACGATGCCCCCGGTTGAAGTAGCTGCTGCCAGGTTGCCAGTTGCATCACGCGCGATAGCACCAATGGTGCCGTATTTCTGATCTTCTGAGTCTTCTTCGGTGTCATCATGGTCGAGCATGATTTTGTTTTGCAGACGCGCCTGTTTTAGCTGCTCAATACGATCAGGCGTATAAAAATAATGCTCGGGGACACGCTCTATGCCACAGTGATCTGCAAACCGCATGGCACCTTCTGAAATTAACATTACGTGCTCGCTTTCTGTCATGACGTAGCGTGCAAGCTGTATCGGGTTAGCAATGTTGTCGACGGCGGCTACTGCACCTGCTTCAAGGTTGCGCCCATCCATGATGGCAGCATCCATTTCCACCTTGCCGTTTTCATTGAGTACAGAACCACAACCAGCATTAAAGATCGGGTCATCTTCGAGTAGTGATGCACAGGTTTCAACGGCCTGCAGTGCGGAGCCGCCGAGCCGCATAACCTCACGACCATGCTCTAGTATGCCGCGCAGGCTATCAAGGTACCTTACAGCCGTTTTTTCATCTTTGACATTGTCTAGCGCTCCAGCACCGCCATGCACCATGAGTGAGTACTTTCCGGATTGGGTCATATATGGTTACTTTGTTGTAGTCTGTGAACAGCAATGGTTTTTCCTGAATTGACTAAACTTAACAAAATCTTGCCTCGAGTTCTACTGCAAGTGCGTCCTGATATTCCCTCGAGCCGGCCAGCAGCACCATCAGCTTACCCTTAGTCACTGTGCCCCAGTTAATGAAAATCATACCTTCACCGGTTTTCATATCGAACTCAACATCGCTTATATCAATTTCTGAAAGACTGCGGACTTTTGTCGACATGCTGATCGCACTCCACTCCGGAATATCGAGCTTCTGCGCAATAAAAGTCGGATAACTCGCACCATTGAATCGAGGGTTGCATTCAATCGCAGGAAAACGCAGCCCCCTGTCTGTTTGCACCACGGCAACATCAAAAGCAAAAATTCCTTTCATCCCACGATCTTTTAGCCACAGAGCCATATCATCTACTGCTTGCCATGGTTCGTGACTGGCCGGTACACGATTTCCCTGGTGAGCAAATCCATCAAGTATCTGCTCACTAGCAGCTAGGCGGATAAGGCTGTTACCTATCACCCGATATTGCAGGTTAAGGAAAGTATTGGTGATAATTTCTTCTTGCACCTGTACCGGTACACCATCGTCGAATTTACCGAGCGCCTCCATTAACTCGTAGGCATCCTCGCAACGGTAAATACCTACCCCGGAAACAGATACCGCTGCCTTGAGGTAGCAAGGATAAATAAAACTCTGAATATCATTATTACGAATTTGAATAACACTATCAAAGCATA
The DNA here is from genome assembly GCA_963752725.1 of uncultured Gammaproteobacteria bacterium. Taxonomy (GTDB): domain Bacteria; phylum Pseudomonadota; class Gammaproteobacteria; order SZUA-229; family SZUA-229. Next base: position 131,503 of record CAVWAI010000024.1, on the reverse strand, counting down.
ACGTCTTTGGTACATCCACACCGAGCTGCTCGGCCAGTGACATGAAATTGTTTTTCGAGTTTATATACTCAACTGTATTCAGCCATTCATGATCACCCCAGTATTTACATTCATCTGGGCCAAAATAGAAAACTGAAGGATGATGTCCTATATGACCACCTAGCTGTTTTAAATCAAGATCCCAAATCACATTCTCACTGTGGCTCAAACCAACACGCCTATAATGCTCAGTGATGTCATACCAGAGCGGCTTGAGCTCAGGATGAAGCTGGATAATATCCCAGGGTTCAGACAATCCGAGAGCACGCCCAGAATAAAGATGATTGCCGACGACACCTTCTGCAGTGCAGTTCATGATGTCATGATTAATGATGTATTTACCCGCAGGCAAATAGCCGTGGTCTATGGCTGCTGACATTGTTAACCCCCTATGTCGTCAGTAAAATTACATGTTTACAGAGAACATATAGCAAAAACTATGCCAGCCGTAACTAACTGAAATAACATCGTCATAACTAGGAACATGCACAGGAATTGTGCCCTGGAAAAGAGAAACGCTCACATATAGTGCGGAATCAAATGTACTGTGCGCATATATCAATATTATTAAATAGAGCTTCAACAGGAATTAAAGAACGTTAAAGGAACGTTAAAGGGGACGGAGGGATTAAATTTTGATCAACTCTATGAAGTGGTTAATAAATAATCCCTCCGACACCTTTAATATTTGGTTTTATGGTAGATCATTTTGGATTATTTCTTCGAATTGCCGGCAAAGAGGATATTAAAATATTTCAAAGGTATATATCATTCTTTATAGACGAATCATTTATACTACTTGCTAGGGTTCTGGCTATTTACTCAGTTTTACAACATAAGCGTATAATAAAGACAATCCGACCAATAGAAGTACCCAGCGGATATAACCTTCATGCTGGAATGGTATTAAACAGTGTTATTGGCTTACCTGGAATTGCTATCATTGTTTATCTGGGTCGTGGTTTTATATGAGAGAAAACAGGGTGAAAACAGGGGTCAGAGACCTTTAATCATAGTGATGTATGTTAAATAAATTAGGAGCGGAGTATTGCAAACTTTAGTTAAGAAATGGTTCCGGGATAAGGAATCTGGTTTTCTGGATAACGGGAGCGGCGCAGACATAATGGTACACAAAGCTGACCTTGTTAATTGTCAGTTTTTGAAAGTTGGTGCCACTGTTGAGTTTGAATGTCACTCAGATAAGCAGGGGTTAATCGCTAAAAAGGTTAAGCTTTCGCATCAGACGCGGACGCAACATGGAGATCGAGGAAAGAAACCATATCGCCCGGGTGTCATGACTTAAGTAACTCGCCCACGAGGCGAGACTCGCATTAATTTTGTAACTGCCAGCTATAAAATAAAGTCAAGGTAATGGTATAAGCGACAATGCCGTAATACCACGATCCACTACTAAGTTTTGGCGTCCTGATTGGTGCAACATTCAAGGCTGCCAATGTCAGTATCAGAATATAAAGTATTACGGTGAAAACTGACGCACTGAAAAGGTCATGAAAGACAAATAACAGGGCGAGGAGAATACCATTATTATCTATAGCCAAACCTTGATAGCTAGTTTTGCTAACTAAACCATATACATTGAAATAGCTTAAGCGAAGCACGCCCGCCGCGACAATAAGAAAAGCACCCGGTAAAAACCAGGGGCTAAAATCACCGTAACTCAGTAAAACCACTGCAGGACAAACGCCAAAGCTGACGATGTCGATCAGTGAATCAAGCTGGCCGCCGAACAGTCTCTGTTTATCGGTCCGACCTTTCATGCGCCGGGCGATATTACCATCGTTCCAGTCAAAGAATACCGCCCAGACCAGCCCGATCATGGCGGCAGGGAAGTTGCCCACGATAGCGAAATAGATTGCCAGTACCGCAGATAAAAGTCCCGCCAGTGAACACAGGTTTGCCAGGTCCCTGGCAAAAGAAATTATTGTTGGTGGTGTCTCTATCGGGTCGTTTGAGGCGGTTAGAGTTTCCTGGGTTATCGTTTCTTCTGTCATAGATTTTTATCTGGCACTGTCTTATTAATGGAAATAATATTATCTGATACCAGCAGGTTATTTACTGGAGCGATAAATAGGGCACTGTTAGCTGGAGAGTGACTTTTTATATGTCCTAAGCGAACAGTTTCCGACAAGCCAAATTGTGGAACAAATTGTGGAGTTTGGGGAAACATCAGTTCTGCTTGATGCAGGTCTTTCATACAATCTATCTCATACCATTTGTTCTCATCAAAGAAAACCGACTCAAGTTCAAGCGAGCCGTCGGCGACCATCTCGGCAAATACTGTTTCATAATATTCATTTACGCGCTTATCGGCTATATGACTGTCTAATTGTTTTATCACCTTCTGCCAGCTCTGCGAGGAAAAACTGTAGATATTAACGGTTTTATAACGCAGTTCATCATTAACGTCATGGCTAACATGAAACGCTTTAACACCCTGCTGTGCGTTAAGCTCAACAACGGTTCCATTCATCCATGGCAGGATATTAGAGATCGCAATTCTGTCAGGTGTCAGCATAGACTCCAGCATTGATTCTTCAAAAACCAGATCACTCTCTATCAACACAAACGGCTCTTCGATCACTTCGCGCGCTAACCACAGCGAATAAATATTGTTGGTTGTACTGTAGACTGGATTGAACACGTAATCGACCTGCATATCAGCCGCGTTTATTTCAAGAAATTCATGAATACACTCATCAAGGTAGCCGGTGACTACCACCAGGCGCTTGATTCCCTGCAAGCGGAGAGTTTCAACCAATCGACCAAGGATAGGTTCGCCGCCAACTTCGGTAAGGCATTTTGGTGCATCAAGGGTTAATGGGCGCAAGCGAGATCCAGTGCCAGCGGCTAACAGCAGAGCTGTAGTTATAGGTTTATTAATAGTCAATTCTCCTAAGAATTTTATTGTCGAAGATAGAATGCTGTTTATCTGGATAAGTAAGGCAGATAAATTGTCAGCGGCTGATAGCTGACTTGCCATGGAGAAGAGTCCGGTGAAAAGGTTTTCTATTGCTATATCTGATATCAATATCAGCTTATAGCTTTTATCCATGTGTTGATTTGCATCTCGAATATAAGGTCGGTGACTTCCTCATCCAGGATGAGCTTGTTCACTTACGGTGTTATTCGACAAAAACAGCATCTGCTGAGCTTCGAATACTCAGCTAACTCATTAACGGTGAGTCATATACAGATTCCGTAAATCATTTCTTGAAAGGCATACAATCGCCTGAAAAAAATAAAGAAACGTTATAGAATCACTAAAGGAAAGCCAAAGAAAGACCAGAGTGTGGCCAAGGGAAAGCTAAAGGAAAGCCTGCTCATCATACAGTAAACGGAGCGTTAATATCGGCTAATTTAGAAATCGACAGTTAAGTTAACCCCTGTTAACCCCTGTTAACCCGAAGCCAGCGCCTTCAAACCGTTGCCCAGTGCATTCAGGCCGCTTGTTAACACATCTTCTGAGCAGGTATAGCAAAGCCTGATATGGCCGTCCATATTAAAATACTCGCCAGGAATGACCATAACACCGTGATCATCAAGCAACTTTTGGCTAAGTTCTATTGAAGACATATTTACCCGGTATCTCGGAAAACACATTATCCCGCCGTGGGGCAGCACCCATTCCACGATATCCTGGTTGGCCTCCATCCATTTACTAAGTATCTGGAAGTTGGACATTGAAAGCTTGTTAAACCTCTGCATAAGGAGCTTTCTGGCGTTGCGCAGTGCGTAGGCATTCATCAATTCCCCTACATAGGAAGTAGAACCATTAGCATGAGCCTTGGCAATCTGACACTGGGATGCGATTTCTGGTGGTGCGATTATCCACCCGGTCCTCTGGCCTCCCAGACCGTAAACCTTGGTCATACTGCTGGTAATGATGACGTTAGGCAGTCCGTAGGCAGAAACCTGGGGTTCGGCGGCGCCGTCGAGAAAAATCTCATCGATCAGAACATAAATGCCTTTGGCCTGTGCAATCTCAGCTATCTTCTTAATCTCTAATTCCCTGTCTGCCACCACCCCGGTAGGGTTGTGTGGGTTGGTCAGTACGATGAGTTTTGTCCTGTCGGTGATCAGCTCCTCCAGTGCATCAACATCCAGACGAAATCCATTTTCAAATCGCCTGAGCCACGGAATCTTTCGAGCCCCAATCATTTCGGGTGTTAGCCACATCGGCTGGTAACCGGGCTGCTCTATGATGAATTCATCTTTTTTATTCAGGGTCGCCAGAAAGACCAGAAAATTGGCCTGAGTACCGCCTGAGGTAGTAACGATGTTATCAATCCCGCAGCCATACATTTCCATCAGAATCTGTTTGAATTCGTTGGCACCACGTGGGTCGCCCCGTCCAAGATCAAGTTCTGGTTCGAGATCGTATTTCACCAGTTCGTCATACTCTCGTTTGGAAAGGCCTTTCATTTTGCTGAAGGCGAGAACATGCTCAGCGCGTTCGTGGTTATTCTGAAGCCATTCGAAGAGTTCTATGCGTGGAATTTTCATAGAATGAATTGATACCAACCACAATCCATATCCCGGTCATTAATTTTCTTCATTACATAAAGCTCTCTCTGGCGCTAAATATTTTAGTTTGATCCTTATTTAAGGATGCTAACACCTTTAACCTATTTTGCGTCTATATTGAAGCAATAAGCGTAGATTAAATAAATAGTTTTTTTACTTTTTATCTGCCTGTCATTACATTATTGTGTCATGCTGTCGATGGTCACCATGATTTTCCTAACAATAGTCGCCAACCCTCTGGAGAGAGCATCATGAGCAAAGAACAAAAAACGAATAAGGAAAACAAGAAGAAAGCGGCAATGACACCAAAAGAAAAGAAAGCCGCGAAGAAACATAAAAAGATTGAGAAAGGTCTTTTTAAAAACGATATCTAATTTTAGATTTAACTGAAGATAGAATTAAATGGGGCAGATTTATTTAAATTAAAGGAGGTAAATAATAGCTGCCACGATTATATGGATATAAGAGGTAGAATTGCGTCAGGAGCAGCAATCGAGAGTGAAATTGATTCTGAAATTACTGCCCCAAATATTCATGATGATTAAACAAGGCTTGATTCAAAACCCATTGGTGAGATTCCAGCTTAGTTTAAGTGTCTCTCGATATAATCCGGTTCTACCATACATTCCGTAACACATGCCTGGAAGGCATCGTCTATATCTGTAAAAAAATCCAGCGTATACCCATCTTCTGCAATCAATGAAGCAGAATTATCGGGCCATTCTTTAATATGGTATCGCATGATGATCTCCGCTGTTCTTGTGTGAGTTTATTAAAAACTGATAAGAGTGATCAGGTTGCTCCATGCTAGTGACGGTATGTTACAGAAACATTAAATTCTGATGATGATATTATTACTTAATGTGAATAAACAACTGCATAGGAACTTAAGCCGTTGTTTAAATTCTGATAGTTGTAAGTATTCATAGGTGATAACTGATGAATAATGAACATATCTCTGCAAGTGCATCGGATTTAAAAGATCCTATCTGTGGCATGGATGTCACTATCGAAAGTGAACACCATCTACAGCATAATCATCATGATTATTATTTTTGTAGTTCGTATTGCAAGGATAAATTTGCCGTCTCGCCCGAAACCTATCTAAACCCTGTACCTTTAAATATAAGCAGCTGCCATGATGATAGCTGCAGTCTGGCATCAGCTATCTATACCTGCCCGATGCATCTTGAAGTGGAACAGCAGGGGCCGGGTTCCTGCCCTAAGTGTGGCATGGCGCTAGAGCCTAAAGGACTTGCCGGTGGTAGCAAGTAAAGTTGAATACACCTGTCCGATGCATCCTGAGATTGTGCAGGATCATCCCGGCAGTTGTCCGAAATGCGGTATGGCGCTGGAAGCTAATACCATCATTGTTGAAGAAAAAAATGAAGAGCTGATCGATATGACGCGGCGCTTCTGTGATCAGCGCCGTGCTTGCCTTACCGGTTTTTATTCTGGCGATGATCGCCGACATGATGCCGGCCTTACTGCCTGATGTTTTATCCATGCAAGGTGTGCAGTGGATCGAGTTTGTGCTGGCGACGCCGGTTGTGCTCTGGGGTGGCTGGCCGTTTTTTCAACGCGCCGTTCAGTCTGTGATCAGCTGGAACCTGAACATGTTTACCCTGATTGGTCTGGGTGTTTCCGTTGCCTGGATATACAGCACGGTGGCGTTGCTTGTGCACCGGGAATATTTCCACCACTGATGCAGATGGAAGGCGGACTGGTTCATGTCTATTTTGAAGCCGCCGCGGTGATCACTGTGCTGGTGCTGTTAGGACAGGTGCTGGAGTTACGCGCACGCAGCCAGACCAATACAGCGATAAAAATGTTACTGAGTCTGGCGCCGAATACGGCTCGTATCGTGCGTGCTGATGGCAGTGAAGAAGATATCGCATTAGAGCAAGTGGTTGTCGGTGATGTATTACGCGTCAGGCCGGGTGAGAAAATCCCGGTGGATGGTACGGTGACCGACGGTGCTAGCTCAGTCGATGAATCCATGGTGACCGGAGAGTCGATGCCTGTGACGAAAAATCAGGGTGACCAGGTTATCGGCGCGACAGTCAATGGCACCGGCAGTCTGTTAATGCGCGCTGAAAAAGTGGGGGCCGATACCTTGCTGTCGCAGATAGTGCAGATGGTCAGCGAAGCACAACGTACTCGCGCACCGATTCAGAAACTGGCCGATATCGTTGCCGGTTATTTTGTGCCCACGGTTGTTCTGGTCGCTGTTACCACCATGTTCATCTGGTTGATCTGGGGGCCGGAGCCCCGGCTCGCATACGCCATGGTTAATGCCGTGGCCGTGTTGATTATTGCCTGTCCGTGTGCGCTCGGTCTGGCAACACCGATGTCGATCATGGTGGGAACCGGCAGAGGGGCCACCATGGGGGTATTGATCAAAAATGCAGAAGCACTGGAAATCATGGAAAAAGTGGATGTCCTGGTGGTTGATAAAACCGGCACCCTGACTGAAGGCAAACCCAAACTGGTAACGCTTAAAACCGTTAATAATTTTTCTGAAGATGAAGTGCTGGCGATGGCTGCCAGCCTCGAGCGTTCCAGTGAGCATCCTCTGGCGGAAGCGATTGTTCGGGGTGCGCAAGCGCGGAATGTAGAGCTTTCTGCTGTTGAGAACTTTACTTCGATAACCGGTAAAGGAGTTACTGGTAGCGTGAATGGTTTTAAAGTTGTGCTTGGCAACGTAAAACTTTTGCAGGATCTAAACATCGATATGGCTGACCTGTCCGAACAGGCGGAAGCCGGTCGAGCCGAAGGCCAAACCGTGATGCTGATTGCTATCGATGACAGAGCCGCTGGTTTGATCGGGGTGGCTGATCCGATTAAAGACTCCACCGCGGAAGCGATTGCCGCGCTGCATAAAGCAGGTGTCGACGTGGTGATGCTAACGGGTGACAGTAAAACCACAGCTTTAGCCGTCGCAAGAACATTGAATATCGACAGGGTGGAAGCGGAAGTGTTGCCCGAGCAAAAAGCCAGTATCATCAAACAATTGCAGGCAGAAGGAAAAATTGTAGCCATGGCCGGTGACGGCATCAATGATGCGCCGGCACTGGCGCAGGCCCATGTCGGTATCGCCATGGGTACCGGTACGGATGTGGCCATGGAGAGTGCGGGAGTGACACTGGTGAAAGGTGATCTGCGTGGTATCGTCCGTGCCCGACGACTCAGTCATGCAGTGATGAATAATATCCGGCAGAACCTGTTTTTTGCTTTTTTCTACAATGCCCTGGGCGTACCCATCGCGGCAGGTGTGCTGTATCCGGTGTTTGGTCTGCTGCTGTCACCGATGATTGCCGCCACAGCCATGAGTTTCAGTTCGGTTTCAGTCATCGTTAATTCATTAAGATTGAGAAAAACGAATCTTTGAAGTGAGACTCACTCGCGAAACGGATTCAAAAGCCTGATTTATGTGTTTTACAGGCGCTGTTTTGTGCTGCTACACACTTCTGCGTAATTCTGTTTGCTTGGTGGAAATAGTTGATTTTCTAGGGAAAAATGCGGTATGATGCGGTTTCAGTTGGTGCCGAGAAGAGGACTTGAACCTCCACGAGCATAAGCTCACTAGCACCTGAAGCTAGCGCGTCTACCAATTCCGCCACCTCGGCAAGTGCTGAAATTTCACGCAGCGAACTTTACAAGGCGTTAAACCCATTGTCAATTTGTTACTGCTCTATTTATTACCTTACACCTAATTATTTATACTTTTAAATTATGTTGAAAAAAATTAAGAATACACTCCTTTCTCGCTTTGGCAAAAAAACCAGTGTTGCAGAGAAACAGGAACCTACAGAAAAAGGTCCTCAGGCTAAAACAAAAGGACCAAAAAGACGCAAACCAAAACAAAAACAAAAACGTCCGGATAAAAGGACAAAAAGAATAAAAGACCCTGATGCTAAATTAGAAGCCAAACGCTATGAGAATCCGGTTGCCAGTCGTACTCTGATTCTTGAAACCATCAGTGAAAGCGGCATGATGACTCAGTCATCAGTATATAAAGCGTTAAATGTCAGGCCTGATCAGGAAGAGGGTGTCCGTCGACGCCTGGGTGCCATGGTTCGCGATGGCCAGCTGATACAAAATCGTCGTGGTGGTTATCTACCGGTTGATGAAAAGCACCTGGTCCGTGGTCATGTCATCGCACATGCCGATGGCTATGGTTTTTTAGTGCCAGATGAAGGTGGTGATGACCTGTTTTTGAACGCCAAGCAGATGCGCGGCGTATTACACGGTGACCGTGCGGTGGCAACCGTCGCCGGTGTCGACAGGCGAGGTCGATTAGAAGGTTCCGTCGTCAGTGTGATCGAACGCGCCAATACAACACTGATCGGTCGCTTATTTATCGAAGAGGACATCGCCTTTATCGTGCCTGATAATAAGCGCATCACCGACAATATTTTGATCCCGACGAAGATGATAGGCGATGCAACCGCAGGCCAGATTGTCAAAGTTGAAATCACCAGCCAGCCGACTAAGAGGAAACAGGCGGTAGCAAAAGTTGTCGATGTTATCGGTGAGCATATGGCGCCGGGCATGGAAATCGAGATGGCTATCCATAATCATAGTATCCCCTATGAGTTTTCTGAAGCCACAGCCAGTCAGGCGAAAAAGTTTGGTGACAGCGTAAAAGACGAAGATAAATTAAAAAATAATCGTGTTGATCTGCGTGATCTTTACCTGGTTACCATCGATGGTGAAGATGCACGGGACTTTGATGATGCGGTATATTGTGAGCCGCGCGGTGAAGGCCAGGATAAGGGCTGGAAACTGATCGTAGCGATTGCTGATGTTGCGCATTATGTCGACCTGAGTTCTGCGCTGGATGAGGAAGCTTACGAGCGTGCTACCTCGGTATATTTCCCCGGCCGTGTTGTACCTATGCTGCCAGAAGAACTGTCGAATGGATTGTGTTCTATCAATCCTGATGTTGACCGTCTGTGTATGGTCTGTGAGATGTTTGTCAATAATCAGGGCGAGATCGAGAGTTACGATTTTAAAGAAGGCGTGATGCGTTCGCATGCTCGGCTGACTTATACCCAGGTGGCCGAGGCACTCGAGGCAGATGGCACAGGTGAAGTAGCGGCGGATGTATATCCGCATATCGTGAACCTGAATGAGATGTATCTCGCACTTTCTGCCGCGAGAGTACAGCGCGGAACCATCGAATTTGATACCACGGAAACGGTTATCAACTTTACTGACGATAAACGCATAGCAAGCATTCGGCCTTCGGTGCGTAATGAAGCACATAAGATAATTGAAGAGTGCATGATCTCAGCGAATGTCTCTGCGGCAAAATATATCGCCAAGAGCAAAAACCCCTGTCTGTATCGTGTGCATGAAGATCCTGCGGATGAAAAAATTGAAGATCTTCGCGGTTTTCTTGGCGATCTGAATTTAAAACTGGGCGAACCTTCAAGAAAGATTAGTTCGAGTGATTATGCTGAGTTGAGTGAAAAGATAAAGGGGCGTGATGATTTTCACATGATTCAGACGCTGATGTTACGCTCGATGAAACAGGCTATATATAAAGCTGAAAACTCAGGCCATTTTGGTCTGGCGTTAACGCACTATGCACATTTCACTTCACCTATCCGCCGCTATCCGGATCTGCTGGTACATCGTGCACTGAAACATATCGTTCGCAAAGGTAAAGCAGCTGATTATATGTATAGCCACGATCGCATGATGATCATGGGCGAGCATTGTTCGAACAATGAGCGTAGAGCCAATGAAGCCACACGAGATGCCGAGTTTGCACTTAAATGTGAGTATATGCTGGATAAAGTCGGACAGGACTATGATGCGCATGTGACCGGTGTTGTCGGATTCGGATTATTCGTCGAACTGGATGAGCATTTTGTTGAAGGTTTAATACACATAACTAATCTACCGAAAGATTATTATGTGTTTGATCCAAAGACCCATCTACTGGTCGGCGAAAACCGCGGCAAACAGTTTGGTCTCAACGATAAAATACGTATCCGTGTTGCCAGGGTTGATATGGATGATCGTAAGATCGATTTTGAATTATTATCGGATGACTAAACAGTTCTCGTTCTGATGCTGGAGCAGGCAACGAGAAAATAATAATTCACCGCGGAGGCGCAGAGTTTTAATTTGTTTATAGCGCCTGTGGCGCAACAAACAATAAAAGCTTTACTCTGTGCCCCCGCGTCTCTGCGGTGAAAATTTTTGTTGGTAACATATAAATAATAATGGCAAATAAATCTCACGAATTGATCTATGGCATCCATGCGGTTGAAGCAGCACTGAGAAATCAGCAGGAAAATATATTGCAGGTTTTTGTCCAGCAGGGACGTAATGATAACCGTATAAAAAAACTTTTAAGTATCGCTAAAAATTCCGGTATCAATGTTCAAGCTATCAGTAATGAAAAGTTAAAAGAGAAATGTCCTAAAGCAAGGCACCAGGGTGTGGTTGCTGAAATCCGCCTCAATAAGAGTCGCGCAGTATCGCTGGATGATATATTAGATAAGGAACCACTGTTGCTGCTGGTGCTCGATGAAGTACAGGACCCGCATAATATTGGTGCCTGCCTGCGAACCGCCGATGCGATCGGTGCTGATGCCGTCATCGTCTCTAAGAATAGAAGTCCGGCGTTAACACCGGTGATCAGAAATGTCGCCAGTGGTGCCGCTGAGACGGTGCCTTATATCATGGTTTCTAATCTTGCCCGGGCGCTGGACAAAATAAAAGAAAATAATGTATGGATCATAGGGACCAGTGGAGACTGTACACAGACGATATATGACGCAAGTAAAAACTTGAAGCCCGATCAAAGTCTGGCCCTGGTCATGGGGTCTGAAGGCAAAGGCATGCGGCGACTGACACGAGAAGCCTGTGATGAACTGGTATCGATTCCAATGCAGGGTAGTGTCGAGAGTCTGAATATTTCTGTCGCAACAGCTGTCTGTCTATATGAGATACGTCGACAGCAGACGACAAATTTTTCTGCGGAATAATAGCAGATATGACAACCGTTTCTGAACTGCATCTCATTATCCCAGGTGCATGTGGACCGCTTGCAGAAGTCGAGTCACTACAAAATAATCCTGTCCTGCAGCACTGGATAAAAACCCTGTCAAGAACACAGGCCGTAGCGTCTGCTGAAAGTTTACATGACGTCATTAAATCGGTGTTTGAGCTACCGGCTGAAGGTGATCTGCCGACAGCAGCTCTGACCATGTCTGCTGATCAGATGTTTGATAAAACATTAAATTACTTACACGCTGATCCGGTGCATCTTCGTGCGGATCTTGATCACGCGGTTTTAACATCGAGTGATGATCTGGCGATCGAAGAAGATGAGGCCGATCAATTATGCGCTGCACTCAATCAGCATTTTAACCAGGATGGTCTGAGCTTCTATAAAAAGAATAAAAATCAGTGGATATTGTCGACTGAAAACAGTATCGAGATGAATACCACGCCGTTAGTGGATGCTATCGGCCGTAATGTTAATTTCATCTTACCGCAGGGAAAGGCATCAGGCAGCTGGAAACAGATGCTCACCGAGGCGCAGATGCTGATGTTTGCACATGAGGTCAATACGAACAGAGAGAATGATGGACGGCAGAGTATCAATAGCCTCTGGTTTCATGGCTCGGGCAAATTGCCGGAGATAACGGATAGTGAGATCACCAGTATATGCAGTGATCATGACCTGATGAAAGGCCTGGCTGGCCAAATACAGTGTGATTACCTTGCCTTGCCGGATTCAGCAGATGCGTACCTGGAAAGACTGTTAACTGATGAAGCGGCAGGGCGTTAATATCCTGCATATCTCGCAGCTCGAACATCTGATCAATTATACCGATGTTAATATCTGGCTGGATGGCCTGACCGAGGTGTTGGAAAACTGGGTGTACCCCTTGGCGAAGTCGGCGAAAAATAATAAGCTAAAACTTAGCCTTTATCCCTGTAATGGTCGATGCTATCAATTTTCAAAATATGATGATCTCAAGTTCTGGCGTCAGAGTTCATTAACTGACCATGTCAAACCTTACTAATCAATGCCTAATAATAAAAACAGTAATCTTACAGCGATGGCTTCATCAATAGTACGTAGAAATTCGACAATAAGTGAGGAGTTGCAAAATAGTGACCTTCACCCTCTGTTAAAAAAAGTTTATGCCAACAGAGGTGTCACAAAGTTAAAGCAGATTAAATATAGCTTAAATGATCTTCTGGATTATTCTCTGTTAAAAGATATCGATGTTGCTTCACAAATCATTGCGGATGCGATCATCCAGCAGAAAAGAATCCTGATCATCGGTGATTTTGATGCTGATGGCGCTACCTCGTGCGCAGTGATGATTCGCTCATTAAAAGCTTTTGGTTTGCTCGATGTTGACTACCTGGTGCCGAACAGATTTGATTTTGGTTATGGTCTAAGCCCGCAGATCGTCGATGTGGCAGCACAGTTTACATCGGCAGCAGGTGCATCACCCGATCTGATCGTTACCGTTGATAATGGGATTTCGAGTATCGAAGGTGTCAGGCGTGCTAATGACCTCGGTATTCAGGTCGTAGTTACCGATCATCATCTTGCCGGTGATGAACTGCCCGAAGCTGCAGCTATCGTGAATCCTAATCAGCCAGGCTGTGAATTTCCGACCAAGTCTATCGCCGGCGTGGGCGTGGCTTTTTATGTCATGCTTGCAGTACGTGCCGTGTTACGGGAAAAAAACTGGTTTACTGAAAAAACAGCCGAACCGAATATGGCGGCTTATCTCGATCTTGTGGCCCTGGGGACTGTCGCTGACGTGGTGCCTCTGGATGAAAATAATCGTATTTTGATCGAGTATGGGCTGCAGCGTATAAGATCGAATAAAGGCTGTGCCGGTATCAATGCACTGCTGACGATTGCTGGTAAGTCGATCGAGTCATGTTCATCACAGGATTTTGGTTTCATCATCGGACCACGTTTAAATGCAGCGGGGCGTCTGGATGACATGTCTGTCGGTATCGAATGTCTGTTGAGTGATGAATACGAGAAGGCGTTAAATTATGCGACGGTGCTCAATCAGATGAATATGCAACGTCGTCAGATCGAAGGTGAGATGCTCGAACAGGCGCTTGCGCTTCTTGAGCAGCAGGTAAAACTTCTTGATGGTAGTGACCACATTCCTGATGCTCTGGCCCTGTATGATGAACAATGGCATCAGGGAGTCGTCGGTTTGCTGGCCTCGAGAATAAAAGAAAAATACCATCGGCCGGTAATCGCATTTGCCGATGCAGGTAATGGCGAGATCAAAGGTTCGGGCCGCTCTATACCGGGATTACACATACGTGATGTGCTGGATGCGGTATCAAAACAAAATGCTGAACTGATAGAAAAATTTGGTGGCCACGCGATGGCAGCAGGCTTGACGATAAAACAGGATAAATTTGAACACTTTAAAAAGGCTTTTAGTAAACAGGTGAGTTCAGTTTTACGTCCAGAAGATCTGAATAATAGCAGTGAAACAGATGGTCCTATAGATGCAGAATATTTAACCATGGAAACATCTGAACAGCTTAAATATGCCAGTCCCTGGGGGCAGTTATTCCCGGATCCGGTGTTCGATGATGCTTTCAAAATTGCCAATTGGCGGATCGTCGGCGAAAAGCATTTGAAATTGGATCTTGTTAAGGAGGACTCTGGAGAGTGTTTCGCTGCCATCGCCTTTAATAAAACCGATGCTGATCTGCCGGCGGGGGATGATACTATCCGTATCGTTTATCGGCTTGATGTCAATGAATTTAGAGGTAATCGTAGTTTGCAATTAATCGTTCAGCACATCGAAGCAGTCTGCTAGAAGTTAACAGAGGTAATTTAATGTACGCTTTATTACGAAAGTTTTTGTTTTTATTTGATGCCGAAACTATCCATGTTTATTCGCTGAATATGCTGAGCCTTGTTGAAAAATTTGGTCTGTTGAGGTGGTTCGTCAAGAGACGCATGGACGCACCAGTGACTGTTATGGGGATAAAGTTTCCTAATGCTGTCGGTCTTGCTGCTGGTCTGGATAAAGATGCTAAGCATATCGAAGCGTTACAGCGATGTGGTTTTGGTTTTATAGAAGTGGGAACCGTTACCCCACTGGCGCAACCGGGTAATGATAAACCACGACTTTTTCGCTTGGCTGAAGACAATGCCATCATCAATAGAATGGGGTTTAATAACGCTGGTGTCGAAGCTTTGGTGAATAATGTGAAACAGAGTAAAGTGTCCTGCGTACTCGGTATCAATATTGGTAAGAACAAAGTTACGCCATTAGAAAAAGCGGCAGATGATTATCTTTTCTGTATGCAGCATGTTTATGCTCATGCTGATTACATAACCATCAATATATCTTCACCCAACACACCAGGTTTGAGAGAGTTGCAGCACGGTGATGGTCTGACCAGGCTACTAACAGAGCTTAAGAATAAGCAGGCTGAACTTGAAAAACAACATCATCGTTATGTGCCGCTGGCAGTAAAAATCGCCCCTGATCTTGAAGCGGGTGAAATAATCGATATCGCAGAAAGATTGATCTCGGCAAATATTGATGCTGTGATAGCTACCAATACGACAAATAGTCGGCCATCATCTTTATCCTGTAAAAAACTTGCGCATGAGCAAGGCGGTCTCAGTGGGCAACCGGTCTTCGAGTTATCAACCAGTGTTCTCAAGCAACTTGTAGCGGCATTAGATGGAAAGATACCAGTGATCGCTGCGGGTGGCATCGTCTCTGCTGAAGATGCATTAGAAAAAATCAGATCAGGCGCTAGTCTGGTGCAGATCTACACTGGCTTTATATATGCTGGTCCTAAATTGATTCATGATTGTGTGAAGGCATTAAATAAGAATTAAATAACGGAATTTAACGCTTAAAGACAGTATATTTACTTAATATAGAAAATTCTCTGCTATATTTGAATATAAGTAATGTTTTGATTTAATTAACAAAAACATAAGCTTACCTAATCGTTCCGGGTTTTTGTCCTTAGCGAGGTGTTATGGTTTATGAATTGTAATTTTTCGTTAATCTGACACTGTATGGGGTATCGCCATGAGTGAGCGTCTGTATTTGTTTTTTGTCGGTGTATATATATTGGTCGCACTCTACTTCGAGGTCGATGTGATGATATATTTTTTATGTTTATTGCTGCTTCTAGAAGCGATAACCGATCTGCGTTTAACCACATTAACGCAAAGGCTTAGGAAAGTGACAGTGCCAGTTGGTCTGGTCACTTTTCAAACACATCAACGTTTTGAATTCGACGGGCTTAGAGCATGGCGCATATCCGTTGCTTTAATGCTAGGCGGCTCATTCTTCCTATTGAATGAATATGATATTCAAGTTGTCTGGTTTTTTCCCTGGTTCATGGGTTTTGCAATAATGGGTGCAGGCGCAAGCAGTGTTTGTCCGGTACTATTATTTATAAGGTGGCTAGGATTTAAGTAGAAATAGATGCAGGATAAAGAGCAACAATTCGAAGTAAAGCTCCCGGCCAGGATTACCGGGCTGGTTTTTTGGGGATTGGTTTTTATCTGTTTGCTTGCAACGGTTATTTTCTTGCGTGATGCCGAACCTGATCTGGTGGCTGAAAACCAGGAAGAGATGTTAATTATCTCTTATGAGATCGAAGAGATCATCGAACAGTATTCCGATGCGCCAGTGTTAGAGAAAGCTGCTGATAAAATCATTGATAGCGTCAATGCGCGTGTGAATAAAAGTGGTTTTCATGCGATAAGACTGTATGAAGATGAGCAGTCTTTGTCTGTAGGCGTTGTCGACCAGGATGATGATCTATATGAATATCACCTTGCATTATTATCCACATGACTCAGATGAATTGCATGCCATAGACGTGGAAGTATACTGTGCTGGATCGAAAGTGACTATCGCCAATCTTCGAAAAAATTACCTGTTATCAATAGGTATTAGTGTTTTTATCTTTGGCTTGCTTCTGCAGCGTATATTACAAAGGATGTTATCCTCACCTTTCCAGAAAATGGTGGCAACAGCGGAGTGTTTTTCTCAGGGTAGAGAAAATGTTCGTTTTGATGAAAAACGTAATGATGAATTTGGCTATCTGGGTAAATTCATCAATGATGCGATAGACACGATTTTAAAACATAAAGATGATCTTATGTTGGCGCTCGAGAGGGCATCAGCATCTGAGATCGCATTAAGTATCGAAAAAGAGCAGGCAGAAGTCACTCTATCATCGATTACGGATACGGTAGTTACCGTTGATGTCAATGAACGTATTGTTTATATTAATCCGGCAGGTGAAAAACTGCTTGGACGTAACAGCGAAGAATATTATGGCAAACCTTTTAAAAGTGTATTTAATATTATCGATGAGAGTTCAGCCCCTGCGCTAGACGACCCATTACACGAATGTTTTACCTCGGAAGGAATTATTAATCTATCAGAGCATTCATCTCTGAAAGTGCATGATAACGTACTGGTTTCGATCGAAGCATCGATCGCACCGATGAGATCAACAGGCGGTGATCTGATGGGTGCCGTGATCGTTATCCAGGATGTAAGTCATACGCGACTATTAACCAAGCAACTTTCTTATCATGCCAGCCACGATCTATTAACCGGTTTATATAATCGCCGAAAATTTGAGGAATACCTCAGCGAAGTCCTTGCCGATGTCGGCGATGATGACAGGCAGCATACATTGCTCTATCTTGATCTGGATAACTTTAAGATCGTTAATGATAGCTGTGGACATGTCGCTGGAGATGAGTTGCTGAAACAACTCCCTGCCTTGTTTCATGAGGTGTTACGAAGTGGTGATGTGATTGCCCGACTCGGTGGTGATGAATTTGGTATTATTCTTGAAAACTGCAATTTGAGTAAAGCGGAAAAAATTGCGGATAAGATTCGTCAAACAATTAAGGATTATCGCTTTATCTGGGATGACAAAACATTCGATATCGGTGTCAGCATCGGTGTGATTGGCATAGATGCAGATAATTCTGATATTTCTCAGATATTAAGTGCGGCAGATATGGCCTGTTACGCGGCAAAAGACTCGGGTCGTAACCGTGTGCATGTTTATGAATCTTCAGATAAAGCGATGGCTGAACGTTATGGTCAGATGCACTGGACCGCCAAGATTTCAAAAGCACTTGAAGAAAATCGGTTCATACTTTATCAGCAGCCTATCGTTGGTGTTATAGATAATAATAGAGATCACCATCGAGATCTTGCTTCGCATGATAGATGAGGATAAAAATATAATCCTTCCCGGCGCTTTCATGCCGGCAGCTGAACGTTATGGATTAATGCCCGCCATTGATCGCTGGGTAATACGTGAAACCTTTAAATACATGGCTGAGCGAGATCACTCTGGCCCTGTTAACGGCAGTGATCGTGTGTTTGCAATTAACCTGTCGGGTGATTCTATTAACGATAATTCATTGCTTGATTTTATCCTTGAAGAAAAAACGAAAAACAATATTTCATTAAAGAATGTTTGTTTTGAAATCACAGAAACTGTCGCGATAAGCAATCTGAATAAAGCAACTTTATTTATTAATGAATTAAAGACCTTTGGATGCAAGTTTGCGTTAGATGATTTTGGCAGCGGTTTAAGTTCGTTCGCTTACCTTAAAACTTTACCGGTAAATTTTCTAAAAATAGACGGTGCCTTTGTTAAAGACATCTGTAATGATGTTATCGATAGAGCAATGGTCGAATCAATTCAGCAGGTAGGTAAAGTCATGCAGTTGGAAACGATTGCCGAGCACGTAGAAGATGAAGCTACATTACTTCTGTTGAAAGAGATCGGCGTAGATTTTGCGCAGGGCTATCATCTCGGACGGCCGGTAGAAGATTTACCTGACTAACCATTATAAATACGGTTTGACTCTACATGTATATACGACGTGTCTGCATGTCAGGTGTGCTGTGATCCCAGACTTCATTAAAGAAATCGACCAGTTTGCCGGCGCGCTGTGGCGACATGAAATTGACGTTGCCCTTATAATTGTAATCGATTGCTGAGACTCGATACAGCAAGCCAAGTTTATCAACGACCATGAAGGAGCATCGTTCATTCCTGTGCTCATCTGATGGATTATGAATAAATACCGAGCTTGTTAAATTCTGTGCCAGTCTTATAAGGCAATGTCCATTCTGTGCGGCTTTCCTGGAATCCTGTACCAGTATACGAATACGCGTATTGGGGTGCCTTTTGGCTAAATTGAATATCGATTGTTCGAAGTCATTATCGTTGTATATTTCAGCATCTAGATCCTGAGTAAAAATATCTATGCTGTAATGAGCCTGTTTCACTAGAGCAATCGCTGCATTTTTATTATCTTCGGCGGTCTTTACCTGAACTTCAGCATCTGTTTCGCCAAGCTTGTAATACATAGGACGTTCTTTAGCCAGCGGCTGGGATGGGAGGATTAACATAATTTATACACATTTTATTATTATTATTTAGCTACTATTTAGCATATATTTTTTAACATGCCACGGTGTGGGATGTTTGCTTCATAAAAGATAGCGCCCTGTGTTATAAAACCATGTTTTTCGTAAAACGGGATGGCGGACGTCTGTGCATGCAGGTAGACCTGGCCAAGGCTTTTACCGGCAGCAAATTTCAATACAAAAGCGAGTAGTCTGCTGCCGATTCCCTGATGACGGTATTTTTCCAATACGGCCATACGACCGATCTGGCCATCGGGTTTTAATCGTGCGACAGCCACGGCCCTGTCATCGTCCATCGCGAGAAAATGTGTAGATGATTCATCATGCTCATCCCATTCCAGTGCTTCAGGAACATTCTGCTCTTCGATA
Organism: uncultured Gammaproteobacteria bacterium; assembly: GCA_963752725.1. Lineage (GTDB taxonomy): Bacteria > Pseudomonadota > Gammaproteobacteria > SZUA-229 > SZUA-229. The sequence continues at coordinate 112,073 of CAVWAI010000024.1, read as the reverse complement.
AATACATGTCTACGTATTTCTTTCAGCTCATCTACATGTTTCGGCCAGCTAGTAGATATTATTTTAATACTGTCTGTTGACATCTTATTGTGCCGAAAGCGTAGCGCTATTTTGCTTTCTACTCATAACTATAATGTTATCGTGCTGAACATGTCTTGATACGCCATCACGCAATAAGCGAGCTGGCTATAGTTTATTTGTCTGTTCAACAGCATTACCGATGTAATTGTGTGGTGTCAGTCGTAATAGGTTCTCACGTGCATCATCAGGTATCTCAAGTGTCTGGATGAATTCCCGAAAAGCTTCCTGGGTGATAGCTTTACCACGGGTTAACTCTTTCAGTTTTTCGTACGGGTTTTCGATGCCGTAACGGCGCATCACCGTCTGTATTGGTTCAGCTAAAACTTCCCAGCTTGCGTTTAGGTCTGCTTCGATGACATCAGCATTGATTTCAAGTTTGTTAAGACCTTTTAGTAATGACTGATAGGCGATCAGGCTATGAGCAAAACCCACGCCCAGATTTCTCAGTACGGTTGAATCTGTCAGGTCTCGCTGCCAGCGTGAGATCGGCAGTTTAAGGCTCAGGTGGTTAAATATGGCGTTAGCTAAACCCAGATTACCTTCGGCATTTTCAAAGTCGATAGGATTAACTTTATGTGGCATGGTCGAAGAACCGATTTCGCCCGCCACGGTTTTTTGTTTGAAGTAAGCATTAGAGATGTATGCCCAGATGTCACGACTCAGGTCGATCAATATAGTGTTAAAGCGGCTGATCGCATCGAACATTTCTGCCATGTAATCATGCGGTTCTATCTGAATAGTAAATGGATTTATCTGTAAGCCGAGAGCTTCGATAAACTGTTGCGAGAAAGCCGGCCAGTCTATCTCTGGGTAGGCACTATAATGCGCGTTGTAGTTACCAACAGCACCATTGGCTTTGCCATAAATCTCTGTACCGGCTACCAGGTTACGCTGCTTGCGTAAACGATATACCACATTGGCAAGCTCTTTACCCACGGTTGTCGGTGAAGCTGTCTGGCCATGCGTACGGCTTAGCATTGGTTGCGATGCAAACTGCCTGGCCTGTTTAGTCAGTGTATTGATAATGTCATCCATTGCAGGCAATAACACATCATCGCGACCAGCCTTCAACATAAGGCCGTGTGACAGATTATTGATGTCTTCAGAGGTGCAGGCAAAATGTAAGAATTCGTTGCTGGCCTCAAGCATGGCGTTCCCTTGAATCTTTTCTTTTAGAAAATATTCAACCGCTTTTACATCATGATTGGTGGTGCGCTCGATGGTTTTTATGCGCTCAGCATCTGCCAGTGAGAAGTTATCTGCGATGCCATTGAGTACTTTTTGAGCATCGTTATCTAACGCGGGAACTTCGCTGATCTCACTGTGATCTGCCAGTGCCTGAAACCAGCGAATCTCAACCAGTACGCGATGTTTGATCAATCCATATTCACTAAAAAGGTCTCTCAGCGCTGCTGTTTTGGAACCGTAACGGCCATCGACGGGAGATATTGCGGTAAGTTCGTTTAATTCCAACATTAGAGCCTCTGATCAATTCGTGAATTCGTTATTTTATTCGATATATCCAGTTTCTGCGTGACCGATATACGCAATTACACAGCATTACCAGTAACCGATGCCTTCAAGCTGAAAATCTGAACGATAATATAAATCACTCAAGATTAGTCGGGGCCCGATAAATTTTTAGTTTTAAAACAGGATAAAAGCGTTATTATATCATCCTAAAAAGATCAGTTGCAGTCACTGGGGTAGATGTTGGATGAGTAAATTTCGTATCGAAAAAGACAGTATGGGAGAATTGCAGGTGCCGCAGGATGCCGCCTATGGTGCGCAGACGCAACGTGCTGTTGATAACTTTCCGATTAGCGGTATCACCATGCCAGAAGCGTTTATCCAGGCCCTTGGTCTGGTCAAACAGGCATGTGCAAATGCCAATCATGACCTGGGAGGGCTGGATGAGGCTCGCCGCCGCGCAATTTCATCTATCTGTGATGATATAAGCGACGGTAAATTAATGGCTCAGTTCCCGCTGGACGTCTTTCAGACAGGCTCAGCGACAAGTACCAATATGAATGCCAACGAAGTCATTGCCAATCTGGCATCAAAGGAAGCCGGTATCGTGGTGCACGCTAATGACCATGTGAACATGAGTCAAAGCTCTAATGATGTGATTCCTACCACCATACACGTGAGCGCTGCCATCGCCTGTCAGCAGCAGTTACTACCTGCGATCAATCACCTTATTTCAGTTATCGATGATAAAGCTGAATCTGTTGATTCGATCATCACAACCGGACGAACACACCTGATGGATGCCATGCCGGTCAGTCTGGGGCAGGCCTTATCCGGCTGGTCAGCACAGCTCAGTTCCGCCTTGTTACAGATCGAGAACACCTTGCCGGCGATACACCAGCTGGCGATCGGTGGCACAGCGGTGGGTACAGGTATTAATGCGGATAAAGCATTTGGTGATTTAGTCGTTGAACAACTGTCTAATGCTACCGCCCTGAACTTTAAGGTAGCAAATAATCGATTTGCTGCTCTTGCTTCACAGGATGCTGCCGTTTCATTGAGCGGGCAATTAAAAACACTGGCGACAGCATTGATGAAAATCAGCAATGATCTGCGCTGGATGAATAGTGGGCCATTGGCGGGCATCGGTGAGATTGCCCTGCCAGCACTGCAACCGGGAAGCAGTATCATGCCCGGTAAAGTGAATCCGGTCATTCCTGAAGCCACAGCAATGGTCTGTGCCCAGGTGATGGGTAACGATCTGGCGATAACCATCGCCGGTCAGTCAGGCAACTTCCAGTTAAATGTTATGCTGCCCCTGGTGGCGCATAATTTATTACAGAGCATAGAAATCCTGTCGAATGTTTCTCGTTTACTGGCAGATAAAGCTATCGCTGGTTTTACCGTAAACGAAGCTAATATTAATTCAGCATTAGCTAAAAATCCCATACTGGTCACCGCGCTGAATACTGTGATCGGTTATGAGCTGGGTGCAAAGATTGCTAAGGCCGCATATGCTGAAGGTCGTGACGTGATCGATGTGGCCGTCGATATGACGGATCTATCCCGCGAACAGCTGGAAGATTTACTCGACCCTAAAAAACTTATTGGCAATAATTAATTTTCTTTATAAAAAGTAAAATTTAAACAGGTGGGGATATGCATCAGGTGCTTTCAAAAGTTGCTCGTCTAAACGAAATTGGCATCGCACTGTCAGCCGCGACAGACCTGGATGTGTTATGCGACAAGATCCTGACCGGTGCGATGGAATTAACTAATTCTGACGGTGGCAGTTTGTACCGGATGTCTGATGATAAAACATCACTCGAGTTTGTCATTGTCTCAACTCGTTCACTGGATATACACATGGGTGGTAATAGCGGACATGAGATAAATTTTCCTGCCATACAATTATGGGTCAATGGCGAAGCAAATAAAACGAACGTGGTTAGTTCTTCAGTGCATGACGAACAAACCATCAATATTAAGGATGTTTACCACGCTGAAGGCTTTGACTTCAGCGGCACGAGAAAATTTGACCAGCAGACCGGTTATCGTACTCAGTCTATATTGACTATCCCGTTAAAAAATCATCACGATGATATCATTGGTGTGCTGCAGTTGATCAATGCAAAAGATGAAGTCACCGCGGATACCTGTGAATTTGATATTGCAGACCAGCAACTTGCCGAATCACTGGCGTCTCAGGCGGCGGTTGCCATAACCAACAATAAATTGATCGAAGAGCAGCGTGAGTTGTTTGAATCGTTTATCAAATTGATGGCGAGTGCGATCGATGAAAAGTCACCTTATACCGGTGGGCACTGTAAACGTGTTCCCGAGTTAACGATGATGATTGCTGAAGCCTGTCATAATTCTGATAGTGGTGCGTTAAAAGAATTCACAATGACGGAGAAAGACCGGTATGAATTGACCATAGCCGGTTGGCTGCACGATTGCGGTAAAGTCACCACGCCTGAATATGTTGTCGATAAAGCCACCAAGCTGGAAACGATTTACGACCGGATCAATACGGTCGATACCCGCTTCGAAGTGTTAAAGCGTGACGTGACCATTGACCGTTTACAACAGAAGATCGATCGCTTAAATAACGATGCCTCAGCAGATTGCACTGATATCGATGTAGAGATGAAACAGAAGATCGCGCAGCTAGACGATGATCGCGATTTTATCCGTCGCAGTAATATCGGTGGTGAGTGTATGGATGAGAGCTTGCAGCAGCGGGTAAAAGATATTGCTGAATATCGTTGGACTGATCCTGATGGTGTCAATGCGAAATTTTTTAATAATAATGAGATCGAAAATTTAACTATAGAAAAAGGCACGTTGACCAACGATGAGCGTGAAGTTATCCAGAATCATATGGCGGTGACGATAAAGATGCTTGACAGGTTACCTTTCCCCAAACACCTGGCAAATGTGCCTGAATATGCCGGTGGCCACCATGAGCGTATGGATGGTAAAGGTTACCCCAAAGGTCTGACCCGCGAGCAGATGTCTTTACAGGCACGAATGATGGCAGTGGCCGATATATTCGAAGCTTTATCAGCGAGCGATCGACCGTATAAAACGGGCAAACCGCTAACAGAGTGTCTGAAGATATTGGGATTCATGAAAAAAGATAATCATGTTGATCCAGATATTTTTGATGTCTTTGTGCGTGACAAGGTCTATCTGCGGTATGCAGAAGAGTTCTTACCGAAGGTTCAGATAGATGAAGTTGATCATTCGAAAGTACCGGGTTTTAATCCTGGTGCTTGAAAGCTTACAGGTTTAATCCATCCATATCTTCATTCGGCACATCTTATAAATGGATTTTTTATAGTACGGATGAAGAGTAGCATGAGTTAAATATTAACCCTGGATACCGCTCTGTTCGGTAACATCGATATATAATTTCAGGCGTTGCCCTGGTTGTAAATATTTCCCTTTGATCGAATTCCAGCGATGCAGATCTTTTACATCGACGCTGTATCTGGTTGCGATGCGTGATAGTGAATCACCATTTCTTACCGTGTAATGAATAGATTTGATCGTATTGTTTGGATTATGTGTTTTGACTGATGCCTGTTTGCTGCTCTGTTTACTGTTTGACCAGACGACCAGTTTTTGTCCCTGTTTTAACGGATCTCTTATCGCCATGCCATTCCACTTGGCAAGCTTGTGCATGTCTACTTTGTACTTTCTGGATATCTCCCAGAAACTTTCATTATTTTGTACGATATGAGTGATGCGTGTTTTGCTGCCGCGTTTGGTGTTTTGAATAGATTTTAAGCGTTGCGTTGATGATAAAGCGTAACTGCTTTTGTTTTTGCTGGAAACAGGAATTACAAGGTGTTTTCCTTCGCGAATGTTATTACCGCTTATACCGTTCACTTTTTTCAGGTGTTTTACCGAGGTGTTATATTTTACTGCAATATCACTTAAGGTTTCACCTGATTTTATTTTATGCCGTGACCAGCGTAGATGTTTATCAGCAGGAAGTAGCGAGTAATTTTCTTCAAATGCTTCACCGGATTCAACCGGCAGGATTAAGCTGTGTGGACCATCGGGATCTGTCGCCCAACGGTTAAACGCCGGGTTGTAGTTATATAAAGTTTTCAGATCAATTTCAGCTAATTCGGCAGCTAGTGCCAGATCAATCTGCGCTGTAGTTTTTACCTGTTTGAATCCAGGTGCATCGGGTATGCAACGCAGGCTAATCGAATATTTTTCAGGCTCAGCAATAATTTCTTTTAGTGCGAGTAATTTTGGTACGTAAGCCCGTGTTTCTTTTGGTAGTTCCAGGTGCCAGAAATCGGTGGGTTTGTTTAAGCGTTTGTTGCGTTTAATCGCGCGCTGAACAGTGCCCGAGCCCGAATTGTATGCAGCCAGTGCCAGCATCCAGTCGCCTTTAAATTGTTTGTTAAGCGCTTCTAGGTAATTTAATGCGGCTTGTGTTGAAGCATAGATATCGCGTCGACCGTCATACCACCAGTTTTGTTTTAAGCCATACATACGACCGGTGGATGGAATAAATTGCCAGATGCCTGCAGCGCGACCATGTGAATAGGCGAAAGGCTGGTAAGCGCTTTCGACGATGGGCAATAGTACAAGTTCACTCGGTAGATTACGTTTTTCTGCTTCTTCAAGGATGTAGTAAAGAAATGGATCTGCGCGGGACAAAACGCGTTGCATATATTTGGGATGTTTGGCAAACCATTTTAATTCGTCTGTTAATTTTTGCTGTTGTAAATCAGACGTTATTTTAAAACCTGCTCGAACACGTGGCCAGATACTTAAGGTCGGTTCAGTATCCAGATAAAGCTCTTCGAATTGTTCATATTCAATATGATCGAGTGAAGCTTCTGCTGATTCTGAGTCTGTCTGCGAATGCAGACTGCCATCAGAGACTTCACCTGTGATTTTAGCTGTATTTTCGTTGTCAGCAGATCTGGTTTCATTACATGCAATAAGCGATGTCGACAGTAAGCTGATGCTACTGGCTAGAAAAATAATTTTAATTGATGAGGCAAGTAAGGTCTTCAAGGTGTTAACACTTTAGTTTTATTAGTTTTATTATTTTTTAGTGCATTTGAATAGTGCGGCCGATATAATCAATCGATGCCACACTGTATATTTTATACGGCTTGCAACTAGGCTTCTGTGACGTATCACTATAACATCGTCGCGTAAAATCCCTGTTATCATAAAATACATTTATCCTTAACAGATTGTACAACATCAACACCAAAATAGGCCAATATGAGTACAAATATTGTAGAAATTTATACCGACGGCGCCTGTCGTGGTAATCCTGGCCCAGGTGGCTGGGGTGCGAGCCTGCGTTATAGTGGACAGCAAAAGGACCTATATGGTTCCGAACCAGAAACAACTAACAATCGTATGGAGCTGATGGCGGTTATTCAGGCCTTAGAGTCGCTGACTCGCCCCTGTGCAGTAAAGATATATACTGACTCTAAATATGTGCTCGACGGGATGACCAAATGGCTGCCTAACTGGAAGAAAAAGGGCTGGAAAACAGCGGCTAAAAAACCGGTAAAAAATGTTGAATTGTGGCAGCGACTGGACATTGCTGTACAGTCTAACGAAGTAAGCTGGCAGTGGGTGAAGGGGCATTCGGGACATGACGGTAACGAGTATGCAGATATGCTGGCAAATCGTGCTATTGATGAGTTGCTTAACTAATTTCGAGGACGGTGTGGGAGATAAGTCAGTGAATACTGAAAAACAGATAAATAACAGGCAGATCGTTCTGGATACAGAGACCACTGGTCTAGAGCCTAGCCAGGGGCATAAGATTATCGAGATCGGTTGTGTCGAAATGATCAATCGACGCTTGACCGGAAATAATTATCATCAGTATCTGCAGCCGGATCGAGAAATCGACGAGGGAGCACAGGCCGTGCATGGTATCAGTAATGAATTTCTGGTGGACAAACCACGGTTTTCTGATGTGGTTAAAGATTTTATCGAATACCTTGATGGTGCCGAGTTAATTATTCATAACGCACCTTTTGACGTTGGTTTCATCAATCACGAATTTAAACTGGCCGGTGCCGAATACGGTCTGGTGAGTACTTATTGCTCTGTTATCGATACCCTGGTGATGGCGCGAAAAATGCGTCCGGGTAAGAAGAACAATCTGGATATTCTGTGTAAAGAGTACCAGGTGAATAATGCGCACCGTGAGTTACATGGTGCCTTGCTTGATGCCGAATTACTGGCAGAAGTTTATCTACACATGACTGGCGGGCAGAGCGCCCTGTCACTGGAAAGTGATGAAAGCCAAAGTGCTGGATCCGCTGGCCGATCAGCAAAGAAATTATCGGCAGACAGAAAACCGATAAAAATCATAACAGCCAGTGATGAAGAGCTGCAGGCGCATCAGGCGATTATCGCAAAGATGGGTGAAACGGCTAAAAGCTGGTAGTTGCTCGTTATCCAATAAATAATAACAAAAAATTTTCACCACAGAGGCACAGAGAACACAGAGCAAAGCTTTAGTATGACAGCGCCGTAGGCGCAGTTAACAAAATAAAACTCTGTGTCTCTGTGTCTCGACAATTGCTCCTGCATTGTTCTACTTACGGGCGTCCTCGGCAACTGCTCCTGCGTTGCTCTACCACCTACGTCCATGTAGGCGTGCCCTAATCTGTGGTGAGATGCTTTTTAGTCTTTATCTTGTAGGCTATTGTTAAAAACTATCGAATTTTTAAAGATCTGGCTTTTTCCCTCTGCCAGTCCCGTTCCTTGATACTGGCGCGTTTATCGTGTTCTTTTTTACCTTTGGCAAGTCCGATATCAATTTTTACCCGACCATTTTTCTTCCAGAACAGAGCGAGTGGCACCAGGGTGTATCCTTTTCGTTCGACCTGCCCGATCAAACGATCGATCTCATGGCGATGCATCAAGATCTTTCGTGAACGTGTTGGACTGGGATGAATATGCGTTGATGTGCTGATCAATGGTGTGATGGTGCCGCCAACCCATTCCAGCTCACCATTTCTGGCAAGTACGTAACTATCATCAATCTGCACACGCCCTTCACGCAAACTTTTGACTTCCCAGCCCTCCAGCACCAGACCACCTTCGAAAGTTGATTCGATGCTGTAATCAAAGCGGGCTTTGCGGTTGCGCGCAATGGTGTTGTCGTTTGGTTTTTTCTTTGGTTTTTTAGCCATGCTGTGCTGGGAGTTAAGGCGTGCCAGAATAAGGCTGGCAAGTATAACTTGGTTGATTCATGCTATCACTCTTTCTTTAGGGGAATTCGTAATAAAATTTAAAAATAGCTTGAGTAAGCGCTGTAAATTGTTGAAAATGAAGCACAAAAAATCCCAGGTGGTAGGTAGTAGTAACGCCTGCGCCTGAAAATTATGGCATGTTAAACAATTATGGCTGACAAACGCACATCGATTCATGGGCAATGGACCAACCGTACCGTATTTATCCTTGCGGCAACCGGCTCTGCTGTTGGTTTAGGGAATATCTGGAAATTTCCCTACATCACCGGTGAGAATGGTGGCGGCACCTTCGTTTTAGTTTACCTGTTGTGCATTGCGCTCATCGGTATTCCGATCATGATGGCAGAGATCATGCTGGGCCGTCGTGGTAAACAAAGCCCGATCAACACGATGGTGGCATTGGCGAAAGATGAACACCGTAATCCTAGCTGGGTCTGGTTGGGCTGGATGGGCGTTGTTGCCGGCTTTCTTATACTTTCTTATTACAGTGTAATCGCCGGTTGGGCGATGTCATATATATTCCGGACCGGTGGCGGAATGTTTCTGGGCGTTACCGCAGACGGTGCTAACCGCATATTTACTGATCTGGTGAGTGATCCCGAACGCCTGTTGGCATGGCACACTATCTTTATGCTGGTAACCATGATGGTCGTGGGGCGTGGGGTAAAGAATGGACTCGAAAAAGCCGTTACATTGTTAATGCCTCTACTTTTTGGCCTGTTAATCGTTATTGTTATCTACGCCATGACCACGGGGTATTTCATGGAAGGACTCCGCTTTTTATTCACCCCTGGTACGATTGACGGCAAGGGTATACTCATCGCCATGGGCCATGCCTTTTTCACCTTGAGTCTGGGTATGGGGGCGATCATGGTCTATGGCTCTTATCTATCGGAAGAACACTCTATCGTGCAGGCATCCATCCTGATCGCTCTGGCTGATACCGTGGTTGCCCTGCTTGCAGGCATGGCAATTTTCCCTATCGTCTTTGCCAATGGTCTGGAACCGGGTGCCGGTCCGGGATTAATCTTCCAGACCTTGCCTATCGCTTTTGGCCATATGCAGGGCGGGACCCTGGTTGGCGTGGTTTTCTTTACCTTATTAATGTTTGCTGCGTGGACCTCGGCAATCTCGCTGATTGAACCTGCAGTTGCCTACCTGGTAGAAAACAAAGGGGTTAATCGTATCTATGCATCGGTGTGGATCGGTGGTTTAACCTGGTTCGTTGGTCTGGGCACGGTCTTTTCTTTTAATATCTGGAAAGATAAAACCCTGAGTATTCCCTTTTTATTCGAGAATTTAACTTTTTTTGATACGCTGGATTATTTAACCGCGAACATCATGTTACCGTTAGGTGGGCTGTTTATTGCAATATTCGCAGCCTGGGTGATGCGAGAGCAGTCCACGAAAGAAGAGATGGAAACCTATCCCTTTGTTTATCGTATCTGGCGTTTTTTAGTTCGTTTTATTACACCGGTCGCCGTTATCGTGGTGTTTTTGAAAGCCGTTGGTGCAATCTAATAGTGTTGTAAGTAGTTTATGTCACATATCAAACGTAGTGCGCTGGTACATTATTCACCAGCGGAAATGTATCAACTGGTCAATAATGTTGCTGATTACGCGGCATTTTTACCATGGTGCCGTTCCTCTGAAGTAAAAAGCGAAACAGAAACAGAGATGATAGCCTCGGTTGAAATTGCCAAGGGGGTATTGAACAAGACTTTCACTACGCGTAACCAGCTACAACAGGATAAACGCATCGATCTGCAGCTGGTCGATGGACCCTTTAAAAAATTATCTGGTTACTGGCAGTTTGATGCGCTTAAAACCGAAAATGCCTGTAAAGTCATTCTTGAGCTTGAGTTTGAATTTGATAGTGCCATGATGTCTATTGCGGCTAAGCCGATTTTTACCCAGATAGCGAGTTCACTGGTCGATTCGTTCTGTAAGCGTGCTGTCGATATATACGGCGAACGTGGATAAATCATCGTGCTGAAAGAAAGTATTAACGTTGAAGTGGCCTACGCATTGCCGGAGAAACAGATCATCCGCGCAGTTAATGTTGACGCCGGAACCACCATCGGTGCGGCGATCGTGCAATCAGGTATCATGATGGATTTTCCTGATCTTGAACTGGAAGACGCTAAGGTAGGGTTATTCGGTAAAGTGGCGGCGATGACAACGGTCTTATCCGATGGTGACCGAGTCGAGATATACCGGCCCCTGATAGCCGATCCTAAAGAGGTCCGGCGTAAACGCGCAGCAGAAGGCAAAAAAATGAAGAAGGGAGCTTAAATCAGTCTAAGAATGCCTTAAGGTTCCACATATTGAGAATCATCGATTTTTACCAGAACATCATCTTCAAAATACAGCGTCAGTAACGATTTTCTTTCAAATCCTTTGTTAGGAATAAATCGATAGATATAGTCCCAGCGTTGAGTATGAAAAGGGTCTGCTAGCATCGGCGAACCCATGATTTTACGTACTTCTAATTTTGTCATGCCGATTTCAAGGCTTTCCAGTTGCGCCAGTTTGACCGTGTTGCCCTGCTGTAGATCGAGTTTATGGGGTTCTGGTAACCACGAGGCACAGGCACTGAGCACAGAGATACAGGCCATTATTAAAATAAGGCTGTTCATGCGGTTAAAAAATCGGCGAATCAGCCAAATGAGAGTGGTTCTCAGTATCATAAACGTGTTTAAATAGTGTTGTCTTTAAAAGGGCAGAAATACTACCTTATATGACCATGAGAATCAGTAGAAATTTATGGAATCAAGTGATTTAAAAAAAGCAGGCCTCAAAGTAACACTTCCGCGAATGAAAATTCTGGAGTTTCTAGAAGCAACGGATGACCGGCATCACAGTGCGGAGAATATCTATAAAGCTTTACTCAATGATGGCGAAGAGATCGGCCTGGCGACGGTCTACCGGGTGTTAACACAGTTTGAAGCAGCCGGACTTGTAGAGCGTCACCATTTTGAAAGTGGTCAGGCAGTTTTTGAACTGAACGAAAAAGGTCATCATGACCATATCGTCTGCGTCTCATGTGGCAAAGTTGAAGAGTTTTATGATGAGATGATAGAAAAGCGTCAACAGGAAGTCGCTGCCAGCCGAGGTTATGAGGTCACCGATCATAGCCTGACATTGTATGGTATGTGTCCCCTGTGTAAGGATGCTTAATTTCTGTTTTATCTATAATCCTTAAAAGATAGAGATGGTGTTATTAATCTTGAGTTTTCCTCACTGATCACTATTTTAATCTAAACTTTCTACTCATTATCCAAATTATTCCGGGTAAGCCCACGTTGGCTGAATTTTAAAAATATAATATCGATCTATGCAAAAAACGCATTATTTCAATCAGATCACTAAAGACTTCACTATTGATCAGTACCTGCATCAACTGGTTGGTTTTGATGTGGAAGAAGATAGTTTGCTGCGTCATGCCTGTGAGATGGTCTGGGACTTGCCGACCGGGGGTTCAATACCGAGTAGTCTTGATGTTGCCTTATTGTTAAGTGAACTGGGTTCTGATGAAACAACATTGATCGTTGCGCTGCTGAGTAGTACCCGACTGGTCAAGTCCGTCGATGTCGATGCACTGGAAAAAACATTCGGTACAGAGATCATGCGACTGGTAAAAAGCGTTGTTCAGTTGCATGAGTTTCATGGTGAGAGTGATGAGGCATCACCCGAACAGGTCGAGCGTCTACGTCGCATGTTATTGTCAATGGTAGAAGACGTCCGCGCGGTATTGATAAAACTGGCTTTTCGTGTGCAGCGTCTAAGACAATTAAAACTGGCTGATGCCGTTGAACAGCAGGAGGTTGCACGTGAGAGCCTGGAGATCTTCGCTCCGATAGCAAATCGTCTCGGTATTGGTCAACTGAAATGGGAGCTGGAAGACCTGGCTTTTCGTTATCTTGAGCCAGAGACCTATAGAAAAATTGCGTTAAATCTTGATGAGAAACGTGAAGAACGTGAACAGTTTATTGTTGATGTCGTCGATAAAATAAAACAGATATCCAGTAAGGACGGGATTTGTGCGGAAATATACGGCCGTCCAAAACACATCTACAGTATCTGGAGAAAAATGACAACAAAGCGCCGTAGCTTTAATGAACTGTTTGATGTGCGTGCAGTTCGGGTTGTGGTTGACACCATAGCAGAATGTTATGTGGTATTAGGCCTGGTTCATTCGCAATGGCGGCATATCGACAAAGAGTTTGATGATTACATTGCTAATCCAAAAGAAAATGGTTATCAATCATTACATACTGCCGTCTATGGCCCAGGTGGCAAGGCTGTTGAAATTCAGATACGTACAAAACAGATGGATGAGTTTGCTGAACATGGTGTCGCAGCGCACTGGCGATATAAAGAAGCAGGTAGCAGCAAGCGAAATATAAATTCTGGTATAGAGTCATTAAGAAAGTTACTCGATTCGACTAAGAGTAATGACGAAGAACTGATGGAAAGTTTTCGTACGGAAATGTTTAATGACCGTGTCTATGTGTTGACGCCGGAAGGGCGAGTGATCGATCTGCCTGAAGGCGGTACGCCGCTCGACTTTGCCTATGCAGTGCACACCGAAATAGGTCACCGGTGTCGTGGCGCAAAAGTTAATGGCCGCATCGTGCAGTTAACCTATGAATTACAAAATGGTGAACGTGTCGAGATATTAACCACAAAAGAAGCCACGCCCAGACGTGACTGGTTGATCTCTCATCTCGGTTTTATCAAGACATCACGCGCCAGGAACCGAATTCGTGGCTGGTTTAGAAAACAGGATAAAGAGAAGAATTATATTGAAGGTAAAGCCCTGTGTGACCGTGAGTTCAAACGTCATGGTATAAAACCAGAACTCTCAAAAATGGTGCAACATTTCAAACTTGAATCCATTGATGATTTTTATATCAATCTGGGGCGAGGTGATATAAGTCTCGCGCAGATGTCAGCCATGATGCATGAGTTTGAGGAGAAGCAGAGGCATAAAGAAACTGTTCGAGTACCGAGTAAGCCGACACACAAACAGGTCAAAAAAACCAGTAGCAGTGTCAATGTTTTAGGCGTAGGCAACCTGTTAACGACGATTGCAAATTGCTGTATGCCGGTCCCGCATGACGACATCGTTGGTTTTATTACCAAGGATAGAGGTGTGAGTGTGCACAGGATAGATTGTAAGAACATCCTTCATCTAAAAGATAAAGATCAGGCTCGTCTTGTCGAAGTTGAGTGGGGTGATTCGGATATACATAATTATCCTGTCAATCTATTGATTCAGGCAAATGACCGTCATGGCCTGCTAACCGATATCAGCAGGACTCTGTCTGATGACAAGGTCAACGTGGTTGCAGTTAATACCATGTCGAATAAAAAAGATCAGTCGGCACGGATGTCAGTAACGATAGAGATTCGCGATCTGCAACAGTTGTCACGGATAATGGATAAAATCTCTCAGCTAAGAAATGTTATCGATGTAAGTCGTGGTTCTAATGGGGAAACTGCTGCGCATTAAGTGATAGAGTTCTTCTGTATTTATAGAACTGTTGTTTACACCTTTGGGCTTGCCAGTGAGATACTATCGTCAACTTGCTGGTAATAATCTTTATACTTTTTAGCAAGTTCGTTAAGCCATGTTTTTCGTTTTTGATTCGTTTCTTTTTTCTCTAGCTGCTCCGCGAGATGGCTGATCACTGGTAGGACTTTTAGCTGGCTGAGTAGTAAGTTTTTTTCAAAATCATCAGCCTCGAAAAGAAACTCTTTTGCTGTTTCCATTCTCAATGAATCTAGAGTCGCTTTAGCGATCATCTCTTCGGAAAAATCTTCGAATACTACCACTGGCTTCTGTTGTGCGAATGCCTCGAGTTCCACAAGCGCCTGTTCAGATGAGCTGGCTATATCATCGATCAGTTTTTTTGAGTTATCGCTGATGTCGGAAAAAGTGATGACCATCTTTGTGCGTCTGATCGTTGTTAGATACTGTTCATCTTCAAGAAAAATTTTAAGTGCGCTATAGCCGGAAGCAATAGAACTACTCATGGTCTGGTTATTAGCGCTAACGCTTGTTGTACTGTAGATATTAACGATACCAAGCAGGGTAATAATGATTGTTAGTTTGTATAGCGAGTGCATGAGCTCAATTATATATTATGAAGCTTTATATTTTTCAGCTTTTACACTCAGGCATAGATTGACTTTATCACTGACCAGAGGTGATAACGCCTGCAGGCCAAATTCCGAACGTTGGATGGTTGTCGTTGCTTTGACAAGAATGCTATCAGAGTCGCCCAGATCGGCTTCTACTTCTGTAATCTCAACATAAAATGCTACAGGTTTTGTTACCCCGCGGATGCTCAGATCACCTTTGATGATGGCCCTGGTGTCATTTAGCCATTCGAAGCCGGAACTGATAAATATCAGTTCCGGGAAATCTTCGATATCAAAAAACTTTTCGCTCTGCAGTATATCTTTCAAGAACAGTGTGTCGGTCTCGATACTGCTCATATCAACGGAGATCAGCGTCTGATTATCGGGTTCCTTTAGGGCGATGCCACCCTGGAAATTCTGAAAGCGGCCACTAACCATACCCATTTGGCTGTTCACACAGAAACCCATTTTTGAGCTGTCGGTTTTTACCCGGTATAGATGACCATCTTCGGCAGCAGTCAGCATCTGCGAGATCAGAGATGGTTCAATAACTGCATTTTTGAATAGTGAGCATGGATCTTTTTCAGCTGTATAGCCTGGAGGAGTAAATATAACCAGCACAAGCAGCATGATTCTAAAATCAATAATTCGACACATAAGCATAATTTTTTAATCCACCCAATAATATTAGAGAATGCTAATATAGATGCTATTATTAGTCAATGCTGATGAAATGGCATTTTTTATTTAACGCTAGTTACAAAATTTCTGAAATAATACGCAGTTTGGCAGTGTTTGCCGATTTTCTATGGTGTTCGTTATTTAATCGCTTCAGGTGAGTATGTCTATCAGCGGTTTTTGATAATATGTCGGCAACTTCAGTTAAACGTGGTTATTAATAAAAGGATGATTCAGTCATCGCAGTAAGTTTCAGGAATTCATATGTCAACTAATGCTTCTACCAAAGTTATCATCGCTGCTTTAATAGGCAACTCGGCTATATCGATCACCAAGTTTTTTGCCGCCTTTATGACAGGCAGTTCAGCCATGCTCTCTGAAGGCATACATTCTCTGGTTGATACCGGTAACCAGATATTGTTGCTCTATGGCATGAAGCAGGCGAAGAAGCCGGCTGATGATGAGTTTCCATTTGGCCATGGTAAAGAGATCTATTTCTGGAGTTTTATTGTGGCGATATTGATCTTTGCGGTTGGCTCCGGTGTGTCGATCTATGAAGGCGTTCGTCATGTGATGCACCCGGCACAGATCGAAAACCCGATGATCAACTATATCGTACTGAGCCTTGCCCTGGTGTTTGAAGGTGGTGCATGGTTCTTTGCCTTCAAAGAGTTTGGCAAAGTTAAAGGCAAACGCGGTTACATCGAAGCGGTGCAGCGCGGAAAAGATCCTTCTATGTTCGTCGTACTGTTTGAAGATTCCGCCGCTATGTTAGGTTTGTTGATTGCCTTGCTTGGTATCTGGTTGACGCAGGTCACTGGCATCGCTGTGTTCGATGGTCTTGCTTCAATAATGATCGGATTGATCCTTGGCGGTACGGCGATCTGGCTGGCGATTGAAACCAAGGGCTTGCTTATCGGTGAGGGTGCCAATAGAGAAGTAATCAACAGTATCAGGAAGATCGCAAATTCTTTTGAAGAAATTGAGAAAGTGAATGAGCTTCTCACCATGCACATGGGGCCAGAATTTATACTGGTCAACATCAGTATTCGTTTTAAACGTGGACAGTTAACGCGTGAACTGGAAGATGTCATCCAGTCACTTGATTCTGCGATCAAGGCTGAGCATGAGATGGTGCAACGAATATTTATTGAAGCTGAATCGGCTTGAGTGATTTTCAGGAGTAACATCAACAATAGCAGTTGAAGTTACTCTGTTATTTCAGTATCAACTTCTTCCGTCGTATCTGTGGTGTTGTCTGTTGTAGTATCTTTTGGTTTGTTGCCCTTAACCGTTATCTTCAGATTGCTTTTCATCGCCGGCTGGCGCAGCAGGTCATCATCTAAAATCGTATCATCTTTCAAAAGATCATCATCTTTAAATAGATCATCATCTTCAAATAGTTCTTCGTCGCTATATTCTTCTGGTGGATTTCCATCATAGATTAAAAATTGACGACGCAGCAGCCAGGCATCACGGACAAATGAATAACGGTCAGGTACGGTCTCATCAATAATATTACTGGCTTTTAGCAGGCCAGCGCGGATATCAACATATTTTATTGTCAGTGTGACCAGGCTTTGTTGTAATGTCTGGCGATTGAATACGGGGTCGAAGAAAGTCCAGTCAACGGCCAGACCGGCGCTATCACGTATCGTACGTGGGCCAATGAAAGGTAATACAACATAAGGGCCACTGGCAACGCCCCAGACAGCAAGTGTCTGTCCAAAATCTTCATTATATTTTGGCAGGTCCATATGTGTCGCTACATCGATCAGACCTAACAGACCAAAAGTGGAGTTAAAGACAAAACGCGCAGAAGTCGATGCCGCTTCAGCGAACTTAAATTGAAGTAACTGGTTGAAGAAGACGACGATATCGTCGACATTGCTAAAAAAGTTGCTAACCCCTTTGCTGGCGAAACTCGGCATTATAAAGTTATAGCCTTGTGCTGCCGGTTTGAAGGCGTATTTATCGACAGTGTCGTTAAATTGAAACATACTGCGGTTAAAGCTTTCGAAGGGGTCATCCGGGTTGGCCGGTCCTTCAATAGTCGCGCAGCCACTACTTAGTAAGAAAGTAATGAATAGCAGGCAGCAGAGTAGAAATTTATTTTTATTATTATTCACAAAAAAAGTGTGTTGTGCTGATGTTATAACTTGTTGTTCAACATTTTCCAGGCAAGCTCGGCAACATTTTTTGAACCATCGCCATCACCCAACTGGTGACGTAATAAGGATAGTTCATGTTTCATGGTTTCATAGTATTTATCATCGTTAAGTAATCGTAAAGCTTCTTTGCATATGTTCGCAGCGCTGGCTTCATGCTGGACGAATTCTTTAACCACGCTTTTTTGCGGCACGATGTTGACCAGGCCAATAAATCGGGTGATGGCCAGGCTTTTCATTATGTAATAGGTCAATGCATTAACTTTATAAACGATGACCATCGGTACTTCCAGTAACCCGATCTCAAGGGTTGCTGTACCAGAAGCGGTGATGATGACGTCGCAGGACTGAACCACATCATAGAATTGATCTTTTGTGATAACGACAGATAAATCGTTTATTTCAGACTGAAAAGCGGTCAGCATTTCTTCACTGCTGGTACTGGCGACAGGCAGTACAAACTGAACATCGGGTTTTTCTTTAACGATCTGTTTAGCACTTTCCAGTAAAACAGGAAGTATGCGTTTGATCTCACTGTTGCGGCTGCCGGGAAACAGACCGACAGTTGTCTGTTGCTTGATGTGTAAAACCTCTCGCGCCTGCTGTTTTGTTTTATCAGCAACAACTTCACTGGTAAGTGGGTGACCGGTAAAGGTGACCGGCACATTAGCGTCGGCATACAGCTCCTTTTCGAAAGGCAGTATGACTGCCATATGATCGACGATCTTGCCCATCTCATAGACACGCTTGGGTCGCCATGCCCAGACAGACGGTCCGATATAAAATAAAACTTTAATACCGATACTCCTGGCATAGGCTGCAAGACGCTGGTTGAACTCCTGGTAATCCACCAGTATCAACAGGTCGGGTGGTTGTTTGCTGATGTTCTGCTTTAGCTTATTCAGTTCTGATCGAATATAGGTGTATTTCATCAGTACTTCCACAAAACCCATGACCGATAGTTTTGCCATATCGATAAAAACATCAACACCGGCTCTGCGTAACTGATCGCCTCCCATGCCGCGAAAAGAAATATTGTCATCAATTTTTTTAAGTTCTTCGACCAGGCGAGCAGCATGTGCGTCACCTGATACTTCACCGGCAACGATAACGATGTTTTTGTGTTTTGTGTTAGCGGTCACTACGATTCCATTTATTCTGTCATCACGATGACAAACCAGCCGTGATGACGGTTAACGTAAAATTACGTTATGATATGTGATCTATATTGAAGAAAAATTTCTAAAGCGGAATAATACCCGAATGAAAATAACATTGCAGGATGAATTACCCGTTATTACTGGTTTGCTGGCAGGTACTGATGAAGCCGGTCGCGGACCTCTGGCGGGGAATGTAGTGGCGGCAGCTGTTATCCTGAATCCAGATAAGCCTATTCAAGGCCTGGATGATTCTAAAAAACTGTCTGAGAAAAAACGCCTGTTACTGGCCGAGGAGATAAAACAAAAAGCCCTGTCGTGGGCGGTGGTGAGTATTTCTCCACAACAGATCGATGAGATGAACATCCTGCAGGCCTCATTATTTGCCATGAGATCAGCCGCGGAAAATCTGCATGTACCGCCTGAACACGTATTTGTAGATGGAAATAAAACATTAGCCGATTGTTTCTGTGGTTCAACGGCCATCATCAAAGGTGATTCACGTGTAGCTGAGATAAGCGCGGCTTCGATCCTGGCGAAAGTCGAGCGTGATGCACAGATGCTGGCGCTGCATAAACAATACCCGGAATATGGTTTTGATCAACACAAAGGTTATCCGACCAGGGCA
Organism: uncultured Gammaproteobacteria bacterium; assembly: GCA_963752725.1. Lineage (GTDB taxonomy): Bacteria > Pseudomonadota > Gammaproteobacteria > SZUA-229 > SZUA-229. The sequence continues at coordinate 92,476 of CAVWAI010000024.1, read as the reverse complement.
CATCGCGAGATCCTGAGCTCGATAGGACCCTGCCCGGAACACCGCCGCAGTTATGCACCGGTGCGTGATGCTCTGGCCGAAGCGATAGATACGCGATGAATGATTTAGTTAAAGACGATGCAGGCAAAGATGGGGCCAGACTGTTTGCCTCCTATCTATTTTCGTTGTCGTTATTTACGCTGGCCGGTTCTATCGCTTACTTCACTTATGAAATGACCAACGTTAGCAAACAGGTTCCCGATATTCTGCAGAGCATCGATAATACCAGTGAAAAAATTGAACCGATCATTGACGAAGTCGGGCAGATTATTGATCTGGTACCGCCGATCCTGAAACAGGTGGAAGAGAGCAGAAAGTTGATTCCGTCGATTCTTAAAGAAGTCGAACAAACTCGTCAACAGATACCCGCTTTACTTAAAGAGTCAGAAGCCATACGCGGTGAGCTGCCTGCGGTATTGAGCAGTGCTGATAAAGCTTCTCAAGCTGTCACCGATGTTTCCAGACAGATCGAAGCCACGCGGCCGCTGATACCCGAAGTATTGAAAGAAGTAGAAACCACGCGTGAATCGATTCCGCCGATGATGGATCGGGCAGATGTGCTCATCGAAAAAGCACGTGTTGCCGGTCAGGAGGCGAGTGAGGGAGCGGTTACGGGTCTGTTCACAGGAATAATCAGGGCGCCATTTGCGCTCGTGGGTGATGCCGGCAGAAGCATTACTGGTCTATCTGAAGCTGAGGCTAAACAGCTGGATAAAAAAGATTTTGAACTGGTCGAAAAAGCATCATTGTACTTGTTAAATAACGGCACAAAAGGCGAGGAGCGACAATGGAAGAATGCCGATTCTGGTAATCATGGTGTTGTCGTGTTGAAGGATATCTATACTGAAGGTGAGTATGCTGAGATTGACTGCCGAAGTTTGAATATTCAGTTATATAAGAAAGGCAAAATGATCAAACAGGCACCACGTTCGTTCTGCAAAGACAACGCGGGCAAGTGGGACCTGGATAAATAAGAACATAAGCAGCTCAACATCAGCATATCTTGTCTCAGCGAAATATATTTTTGACAAAATATTTCGTATAGGTCGCGCTTATTTGCTGTTTCCCAGTATCTGATTTGGTACACTAATGCCTCATCTAATCCGAGGTAAATCTGTGACAGCCCAGCCAAGTTTTATTCACCTGCGAGTACATACAGAATACTCCCTGGTCGATGGCGTAGTGCGTGTCAAACCCCTGATGCAGGCGCTTGCAGCCGATGAAATGCCGGCGATAGCGCTGACTGACCAGAGCAATTTGTTCGCCATGGTCAAATTCACCCGCGCCGCACTCGCTGCCGGTATCAAACCTATTATCGGTGTCGATGCCCTGATAAGACACGGTGATGACCAGGAAGCCCCTTTTCACATGGTCTTGCTGGCACAGAACAAACGGGGGTATCTCAACCTTTCCGAACTAATCTCCAGAAGTTATCTCGAAGGCCAGCATCGCGGTGTACCTATCATTCAGGCGGAATGGGTCGAACAGAATGCTGAAGGCATTATTGCTTTATCCGGTGGCCGCAATGGTGATATCGGCCGTGCCCTGCTGGCCGGGCAGTCGGCATTAGCAAAACAGAGATTAGATGGCTGGTTGAGCTGTTTTAAAGATCGTTTTTACATCGAGTTACAGCGTACCGGCCGTGAGAATGAAGAAGTCTATATCGCCGATGCAGTCGAACTGGCTATCGAATGCGAGGTACCGGTGGTAGCGACAAACGACGTGCGTTTTTTAAAGGCCGATGAATTCGAAGCCCACGAAGCACGCGTCTGTATCCATGATGGCCGCACGCTGGATGATCCGCGCCGGCCGAAAAACTACAGTGAACAACAATACCTTCGCAGCAGTGAAGAGATGCAGCAGTTGTTTGACGATATTCCCGAAGCCCTGGCGAATACCGTCGAGATCGCTAAACGCTGCAACCTCGAGATCCAGTTAGGTAAAAGTTATCTGCCTCAGTTTCCCATCCCTGAAGGTGAAACTGAAGCCAGTTATTTCTGCCGGGTATCGCAGGAGGGCCTGGAGGAACGGCTGAAAGTTCTGCTCGATGAGAACGCCGAAGACTACGCAGCACAGCGCAAGAAATATGATGACCGTCTGCAGGTGGAACTCGATGTAATCAACAACATGGGCTTTCCGGGTTACTTCTTGATCGTGGCCGATTTCATCAAGTGGTCAAGAGACAATGGCATACCTGTGGGACCCGGGCGTGGTTCCGGCGCCGGTTCGCTGGTCGCTTATGCATTGACAGATCACCGATCTTGATCCACTGCAGTTTGATCTGCTGTTCGAACGTTTCCTTAATCCAGAACGTGTCTCACTGCCCGATTTCGATGTCGACTTCTGTATGGACGGCCGTGACCGGGTGATCGATTATGTGGCGCAGAAATATGGCCGCGACAGTGTCTCGCAGATCATCACTTACGGCACCATGGCGGCAAAAGCGGTGGTGCGTGATGTCGGCCGTGTCATGGGCCAGCCCTATGGGTTTGTCGATCGTCTCGCCAAGATGGTACCGTTTGAAATCGGCATGACACTGAGCAAGGCGCTGGAAGAATCCGAAGACCTGAAAAAGGCTTATGAAACCGAGGAAGAGGTCACGATCCTGCTCGATATGGCATTGTCGCTCGAAGGTCTGGCCAGAAATGCCGGTAAACATGCCGGCGGTGTGGTGATCTCGCCCACGGTATTGACCGACTTCAGTCCGCTCTACTGTGAAGAAGGCGGGGCCGAGTGTCGTTACCCAGTTCGATAAAGATGATGTCGAAGCGGTCGGCCTGGTGAAGTTCGACTTCCTCGGGCTGCGTACCCTGACCATCATCGACTGGGCAGTAAAACACGTCAATCGCCGCCGCGAAAAAACGGCTGAAGACTTATTAGTAATCGAGCATCTGCCGCTGGATGATAAAGCCGCATTTGATCTATTGCAGGCAGCCAATACCACCGCGGTCTTCCAGTTAGAGTCGCGCGGTATGAAGGACCTGATCACCCGCTTGAAACCGGACAGTTTTGAAGACATCGTGGCACTGGTGGCACTGTTCCGTCCGGGACCATTGCAGTCGGGCATGGTCGACGATTTTATCAATCGTAAACATGGCCGCGCCGAAGTGGATTATTTTCACCCTGATCTTGAACAGGTATTGACGCCGACCTACGGTGTTATCCTGTACCAGGAACAGGTGATGCAGATCGCGCAGGTGCTGGCGAATTACACCCTGGGCGGTGCCGATATGCTGCGCCGCGCCATGGGTAAGAAAAAAGCCGAGGTCATGGCAGAGCAACGTGAGCTGTTCATGAACGGCGCCGTGGCGCGTGATGTCGATGCTGACCTGGCGACGCGCATCTTTGACCTGATGGAAAAATTCGCCGGTTACGGATTTAATAAATCTCACTCCGCTGCGTATGCCTTGCTGTCGTATCAGACGGCGTGGTTAAAAGCGCATTATCCGGCAGAGTTTATGGCCGCGGTCCTGTCTGCCGATATGGACAATACCGACAAGGTGGTGGGGCTGATCGAAGACTGTCATGAACAGGGGGTGGAAGTGTTGCCACCGGATATCAATCGTTCGATCTATCAGTTCAGCGTACCAGACGAGAAATCAGTGTTATATGGTCTGGGCGCGTCTAAAAGGTGTCGGCGAAGCCGCGCTCGACGGTATTATTGCCGAGCGTGACGCTAACGGTGAATTTGCTGATCTATATGATTTCTGCCGCCGCAGTGATACCCGCAAGGTTAACCGCCGGGTCATGGAAGCATTGATCAAAGCCGGCGCGATGGATTCACTGGGCCCTAATCGCGCCAGTTTAACTGCCAGCCTGAGTAATGCGGTCCAGCTGGCGGAACAGAATCAGAAAAATGCCAGTGTCGGTCAGGATGATATGTTCGGTTCCTCTGAGCAGCCAGATGTCCATGCCAACGTACATATTGTCGAGGTCGATGACTGGGATGATGAAACCCGGCTTGCCAATGAAAAGGAAACCCTGGGTCTGTATCTGACCGGCCACCCGATCACGCGTTATGAGGAAGAACTAAGACGCTTTACCGAATGCCGTTTTTCTAAAGTGCCGGACCTGGTTCCCGAAAGTGAACGAGGCGGTCAGGGTGGTGGTTATGGCGGTTACCGTAAAAAAAATAAAACACAGTACTGCCTTGCCGGCCTGTTGATCGGCATGCGTGTACGTAAAACAAAAACCGGCAGCAAGATCGTTACCGGTGTACTCGATGACAGGACCGCACGGGTAGAAGTGGTTTTATATGAGGATGTCTTCGAGCAATACAGTAACGCCCTGGTCAAAGACAAAGTCTGCGTGGTGGTCGGCAGTGTCAGTTATGATGACTTCAATGCGGCCTATTCGGTCAACGCCACGACCGTTTACACCATGACCCAGGCGAGAGAAAAATTTGCCCGTGGTCTACTCATCAAACTGGATCGAAGTAAAGCCAATGGCAGCTGGTCAGACGCGGCGATTGTTCAACAGCTGAACGAAGTGTTACATACCTTTAGAGAAGGCCATTGCCCGGTCAATATCGAATATAACAGCGGTTCAGATATCTCCCAGTTTATGCTGGGAGAAGAATGGAATGTCGTACCCTCGGACGAATTATTAACACGGCTGGATAAAGTGTTTGGTTCTGATTTCATAGAAATTAAATACTAACGGTGTTTGAAAAGTTATGCGTCATCATGTCCGTCGACTAAAATTTCGTTTTTTTCAACCGCGTGCATGGCGAACCAACCTGGTGTTCTGGGGCGGCGCAATACTGGTTGGTCTGGTCGCTGCAGTGTTTGCTTTGATGGCCGATCAGGCTGATCAGCTGTTTCGACGAATCATTGCCTTCAATCAATACCTGCCGTTAGTGATCACACCCGCAGGTTTTATCCTCACCGTATATCTAACCCGTAAAATTTTCAGTGGCGCTGAAGGCAGTGGTATACCGCAGACCCTGATCGCGCTGGCTGATCCCGGCAGCAGTTTAAGTAATCGTCTGTTGTCGATGCGTATGGTAGTCGGCAAGGTACTGATGGCAGTGCTGGCATTGTGCAGCGGTGCTTCATTAGGCAGAGAAGGACCAACAGTGCATTTAGGCGCAGCGATCTTGCATTCACTCGGTAAGTATATGCATCTGCCAACGAGTTATTATGAGCGCGGACTGATTCTGACAGGCGGTGGCGCCGGCATCGCAGCGGCTTTTAATACGCCGCTGGCGGGTATCATCTTTGCCATCGAAGAGATGGCGCGTTCTTATGATCGTCGCAACAGTGGCATGATGCTGGTCGGTGTCGTACTCGCAGGCATGACGGCCATCGTGGTGCATCAGAATAACTACAGTTACTATGGTACGACACCCGCGACACTCGACTTTAGCTGGGTCTGGTTAGGCGTGGTCGTGTGTGGTGTAGTCGGCGGTTTAAGTGGCGGCCTGTTCAGCCAGGTATTGATTATCGGCTCAAAAAAATTACGTCCCTACATGCAGACACACTGGATATTGATCGCTCTGGTGTGTGGTTTAAGCGTGGCGATATTAAGTATCTTGAGTGGTGGTGCTGCCAATGGAACAGGTTACCTCGAAGCGAAACAGATCGTCAGCTGTGCGGGCCTGGAAACCTGCACCGCCGACTTTGGTCTAATGTACCCGTTCTACAAAGTGCTGGCGACGGCAGCGACCTATCTAACCACCATTCCCGGTGGTCTGTTTGCACCTTCACTGGCAAGTGGCGCCGGCTTAGGGGCCGATCTGGCTTTACTGTTTCCGGCAGAGATGGCATCAACCATCGTCATCCTCGGCATGATCGGTTATTTCACCGGCGTGGTGCAGACACCGATCACCGCTTTTGTCATCGTCATGGAGATGACCGATAACCAGGAGCTGGTGCTGGCGATGATGGCAACCGCTTTGATCGCATCAGGTACCTCAAAACTGATCTGTAAAAAACCGATCTATGAAGCGCTGGCGGAAAATTTACTGGCGATGATGTCGGATAAGCAAAGTCGTTAGTAATAAGTTCGAAGTTAAACAATATAGTCTTTCTTAAGCGTTCAAGTTCATATTAATAATCAATATAAAAGCCCTATAAAAAGCCTTAAATAGACCATGCTAAACATGTCATATATTCAACAAGATTGTTGAGTATTAAACAATTAAATCATTGAATATAATATAAATACCGTCCATCAGGAATGTTCTTACTGTTGTTATAAATCTCTTGTTTTGCACAGTTTTTATTAACTCTTTCACTATACTCATTCTATAACAATCAATATTAGTCGAGTAATTATTAAGATGTTTATCTCCTCACTTAGATTTTATCTTGCTGCGGCATTAGTAGTCATCACCAGCAATTCTTTAGCACAAGACGTCGCCAGCGAAGCTGCGTTAAGTACAGGCGGAGATATCACCGATATCTCGATCGAGCAATTATTGGATATCGAAGTATTTACCTCATCACGATTTCCTCAAAAAACCAGTGAAGCTCCTTCCCGGGTCACCGTTGTTGACGCTAAGGCCATCCAGAAATATGGCTACAAGACCTTGAGAGACATCCTCAATAGCATCCCAGGTTTATATACCACCTATGACCGTAACTATACTTATATCGGTGCACGCGGTTTTGGCATACCGGGCGATTACAATACCCGTTTCCTGATGCTGCTCGACGGCAAAAGAGTCAACGATAATATTTACGACAGTTTCGGTGTTGATTACGATGGCATAGTTAACGTCGACCTTATCCAGCGCGTCGAATTTTCTTCCGGTCCGGGTTCTGCCATCTATGGTGCTAATGCCTTTTTTGGCGTCATCAATGTGATCACCAAAAATGGTGACGATATCGATGGTGTACAGGTATCTGCTGATTATGGCAGCGAAAACAGTCGCAGGGCCCGTGTCACCGCTGGCAGCACATTCGAAAACGGTGTTGATGCCATGATATCGGCATCCGCTTATAAGAGTGATGGTGCAGACCTCTATTTTGCCGAGTTTGATGACCCGGCAACAAACAATGGTGTGGCACAGGGACTGGATTACCACGAAGCACGTGAATTGTTTTTAAAATTAAAATATGAAGACTGGGGTCTGTCGGTTGCTTATAACGATCGCAAAAAAGGTATCCCCACAGCAACCTATGGACAGGAGTTTAATACACCGCCCAGTGAGACCATCGATACCCTGGCCCTGGCGACACTAAGCTATGATCCAGTAATCAACAAAGACTCACAAATTTTTAGCAGTTTGACTCTTGGCCGATATGTCTATGAAGGCGACTTTAGTTATGACTACGAAGACCCAGCCAACCCGGCATTAACAGTCAATAGAGATGAATCATTTGGCCACTGGCTAAATGCAGAGGCAAGATATCAGACGACACACTTTTCCAGGCAACGAATTATCATCGGTGCAGAATATCAGCATAATGGTAAGCAGAATCAGGAAAACTTTGATGTCGATCCTTTTGAAAGTTACCTCGATGACTCGCGCCGCAGCAAATTACTCGGTCTTTATCTTCAGGATGAGATCCATTTATCCGAACAGTTTATCCTGAACGCCGGCATTCGCTACGACAATAACAGTTTCGATACAGACAGCGGCCAGAAAACAAACAATATCGTTAATCCACGCCTGGCGCTGATCTATTCGATGCAGCCAGAAACAACCTTAAAACTGATCTATGGAACAGCCTACCGTAACCCCAATGCTTATGAACTCTATTATAACGGGGATGGCATCGGTTATTTACCAAGCGATAATCTTGAACCGGAAGAAATCGAAAACTACGAGTTCGATATCGAACATTATTTCAGTAACAATTTTAAACTAACCGCATCGATCTACTCTAATGACACGACAAACCTGATCAGATTGACCAGTGACCCCGCCACCGGTGATCTATTTTTTGACAACATCGATGAAGTTAGCGCCATTGGCACAGACATCGAAGCTGAGTTCATCAGCAACTCAGGTTTGATGCTTCGCACCAGTTATAGCTATGTCGATACAGAAAATAAAGCAACCGGGATGCGGCTGAGCAACTCACCGAGAAACATGGTGAAATTAAATCTCTCATCACCCGTCTTTAATAAGATAGCAGACGCGGGCATCGAATTTCAATTTATGAGCGATCGCACCACGCCATCCGGCGGAACAACCGAGGACTACGGCATTACTAACCTGACGCTCTCCAGCGAGAAGCTGTATGAACGCCTGATACTCTCTGCCAGCATCTATAACTTATTTGACAGGCAGTACGCAGACCCTGCATCTGATGAGCACGAACAAAACAGCATCCCGCAGGATGGCAGAAATTTCAGGATCAAAGCAAGCTACACCTTTTAACAGGCACTTTACTTTTGTATAAGTTCAGAAACAAATTACTCTTACTGCTGTTGATCAGCCTGGCGTCTCTGACGCCAACGCTTTCGCATGCAAATAAAGTATCTGAGTACACGATCAAAGCGGCGTTTATCTATAACTTTGCCAGGTTCACTCAGTGGCCAGATGATACCGGCGAACTAAAGATATGCATCTATGGTAATGACCCCTTCGGTGCCAGCATAGACAGCTTGAACGGCAAACAGAGTAACGGCCGGACGATAAAAATCGTACGCACACAATTGATCGAAGAAGTTAAGTCCTGTCATATCGCCTTTCTGAACATAATACCGCCAGAACGACGCCTCTTCGTCCGTGCGCTAAAAGAAATAAGGGACACCAACGTTCTTACTATTGCTGACGCCGCAGGGGTGATCGATTTTGGCGTGATGATCGGACTAAAAATCGATAACGATAAGGTCGCTTTTGATGTAAATCACACCGTTGCAAAAGCATCGGACATCGAAATAAGTGCAAAACTTTTAAGGCTTGCGCAAGAGGTTAATTAATAATGAGCTTTGCAAGTATCAGGCAGATGTTAAGCCATTTATCGATCAGGAAAAAACTGATTTTTATTAATTTGCTAGTAACAACCGTAGCGCTTTTCGTTGCGGTTGTTATGGCAATCTATGGTGAATACGAGAATCGCCGCGACTCGGTCATAGAATCATTACTGGTTCAGGCAAAAATGGTCAGTAATAACACCACTGCTGCGCTGATATTTGATGACCCCAGGGGCGCTGATGACGTCCTGCAGGCATTTTCAGAATCCGAAGACATACAGTCAGCGGTCATCTTTGATGAAAAAGGTGAAGCGCTTTCGAGATATATAAAACAGGGCGCGAAGGTTAATAACACGACAGGAAACAGATCAAATGCCTATGACAATGCTATAAACACCCGGCAACTGTCAGAAAAAATGGATTTTATACTGGATAAAAACATCAACATTATCCATGACATAGAATTTGAAGGTAAGACGATAGGAAGGCTGCTTATGCAGGCGGATATATCCCATTTATACGCTGATATTATCGATTACCTCATATTTACTTCACTTATGGCGCTTATCGGTCTCACCCTGGCATCTGTTCTACTGCTCAAGCTAAGTCAGAGTATTACTCGACCGTTACAACAACTAACCCGGCTGATGGCTTCAGTCACGCAGAACAATGACTATAGTATCAGGATCGATAATATTTCCAGCGATGAGATAGGGGTGCTAACTCGTGGTTTCAACAAGATGTTGTCCCATATACAGGTCAATGACGAAAAACTAGCGCATGAACTCACGGAGCGATACAAGGCAGAAAAACATCTGGATAAACTGGCGTATTATGATGTCATCACCGGCATACCTAACCGCCATTCTTTCCAGGAGAAACTTGAACAGGCGGTAGAGTCAGCGCTAAAAACAAATAAATTAATGGCATTACTGTTTCTTGATCTTGATAATTTCAAGACGGTAAACGATACCCTGGGACATAAAACGGGGGATCTGTTATTGAAGCAGGCGTCGTCTCGCCTGTCTAATGTCGTTCGCCAAAGTGATTATATCTGTCGTATTGGCGGCGATGAGTTTGCCATCATTATTGAGCATATTAATGACATCGATGATGTTTCTACCGTTACCAAAAAATGTATCGAATGTTTATCTAATCCATTTGTCTTCGATGGAAAAAACTTTTTTATCGGTGTAAGCATAGGCTTAAGTGTCTGCCCTGATGATGCTGTTACTGCCAACGATCTGTTAGTCAATGCAGACATGGCGATGTATGAAGCAAAAGTTAATGGTAAAAATAATTACCAGTACTTCAATAAAGAGATGAATGTAGTACATAACAATAAGTACCAGTTAGAAAGTGATCTGCGCCACGCCATAGAGCTAGGTCAGCTGGAATTATATTATCAGCCTCAGATCGATATGCGCAGTGGTGAACTCTCGGGAGTAGAAGCATTAATGCGATGGAATCACCCGGAGAGGGGAATGGTCGCTCCCGATGAGTTTATTCCCGTTGCCGAGGAAACCGGACTGATCCTGCAATTAGGCGAATGGTTGCTCCATACTGCCTGTCATCATGCAAAAATAATTGAAGACTCAGAGCTCAAAGGCATTAGCGTTGCACTCAATATATCAGGTATGCAGATCCATGAAGAAGATTTTATCGATACAGTGTGGAGCGCATTAAAAGAATCAAAAGCAACGCGTAACTACCTGGAGTTTGAAATAACAGAAAGTATCCTGATGGATAACAGTGAACTCGTAAGCAGAAATATTAACCAGTTAAAATCATTAGGTATTCACCTGTCAATCGATGATTTTGGTACCGGGTTTTCATCGATGGGTTATCTGAAAAGTTTTCCTATCAGCAAGCTTAAAATCGATAAAAGTTTTATTACCGGGTTACCTCACAGCGATAAAGACACTGCTATCACTCAAGCCGTTATCGCCATGTCACACAGTCTAAACATCAAAGTCGTGGCTGAAGGTGTCGAGCATGGTTCCCAGGTGGATCTTCTGCGCGATTTTAATTGTGATCTGCTTCAAGGTTATTATTACGCCAAACCTATGCCATTCGATGATTTGTTTAAACTGAAAAATTCATCGAAAATTAAAATTAATAATGCTCATCTACACATGATTAAAGGTGGTGCAGATAAATAAACTTATCTGATGGCATCACTCATCCGTGCTCGCGCATTATTAATGATGCAATTGATGTAGAACATAAACCATGACATGCGATTTTGTTATATTATAGTTTTATGACTTTAGTAACTTATGCAAGATAGAAGCTCATGGTCAAAAAATCTAAATCAGGGCCAGCCAGGCAAACACTCAAATTACGTCGTTTAGGTATCGATACTTACCGTGAAAACGTGGTTTATCTGCATCGAGATTGTGAACTCTATAGAGCCGAAGGTTTCCAGGCGCTCTCCAAGGTAAAAATTTGTGCAGATAGCCGCCGTATTCTTGCGGTATTGAATGTCGTCGATGATGACAGTATCGTCACACCTGCCGACCTGGGTTTATCTGAAGAAGCGTTTGCTAAGTTAGGCGTAAACGAAGGTCATCTGGTCAGTATCGAACACGCTGAACCTGCGGCATCGATGAATGCGGTGCGGCGTAAAATTGCAGGTGAACGACTCAGTCAGGAAGACTATCGCCATATCATTAACGACATTACTGACAAACGTTATTCGAAAACTGAAATCTCGGCTTTTCTTGTTGCCTCGGGGCAAACGGATATGGATCGTGACGAGGTGTACTTTCTGACGCGGGCGATGCTGGAATCCGGTGAGCAACTGGACTGGAATGAATCACTGGTTGCGGATAAACATTGCATCGGTGGTATTCCCGGCAACCGTACCTCGATGTTAGTCGTACCTATCGTTGCCGCGCACGGCATGCTAATTCCGAAAACATCCAGCAGGGCGATAACCTCACCGGCGGGCACCGCTGATACCATGGAGGTTATGGCGAATGTCGAGCTGGATATCAAAAAACTGCATGACATCGTACGCAAGCATCGGGCTTGCCTGGCCTGGGGCGGTACGGCCGAGTTATCGCCTGCCGATGACATTATGATCGCAGTGGAAAGGCCGCTGGGAATTGATTCCATCGGCCAGATGGTTGCATCTATTCTGTCAAAGAAACTCTCAGCGGGTTCGACGCATCTGCTTATCGATATTCCAGTAGGACCTTCTGCAAAAGTTCGTCAGATGCGACAGGCACAGCGCCTGCGTAAATTATTTGAGTTTGTCGCTGACCAGCTGGCGATACATCTGGAAGTGATCATTACCGATGGTCGGCAGCCAGTGGGCTCTGGTATCGGTCCGGTACTGGAATGCCGGGATGTGATGCAGGTATTGCAGAACTCCCCCGATGCGCCAGACGACCTGCGACAAAAATCATTACGTCTTGCCGGGCGCGTATTAGAGTTCGATCCGGATGTTCGTGGCGGTAATGGTTATGCCATCGCGCGCGATATCCTGGATTCCGGTCGAGCACTGGAGATGATGAATACGATCATTAAAGCTCAGGGTGTTCAGAGTAAAAAGTATCGAGCTGGGGCAACTGACGCACGAGGTGCTGTCGCCAGCAGAAGGTGTTGTTGTCAATATCGATAACCTGCAGATGGCGCATATCGCACGTTTCGCTGGGGCCCCGATGGATAAAGGCGCAGGGGTAGATCTGTTTAAAAAATTAGGTGACAGTGTTAAAAAAGGTGAGCCGTTATATCGTATCCATGCAGAATTTCCTGCCGACTTTAATTTTGCGCTGACATTGAGCGAACGTGACAGCGGTTATCTGATCGGTAAAGAAGAACAGATACCGAAAGCGTTTGTGGAATTCTGATGTTACCGGCGATGATGCTCCTGTGTTTTGATGATTATGAACAGCAGTCTCGAAAACTGGCAGGCGCTCTGGCTATACCTTGCCATGTGATACAGCGCCACCGTTTTCCCGATGGTGAAAGTAAACTGACACTACCCGTCGAACTGCCGGAGCATGTTTTATTCTGCTGCAGTCTTGATCATCCAAATGAAAAGTTACTGGAGTTATTACTGGCTGCAAAGACGGCACGTCAGTCAGGCGTAAAAAAACTCACCCTGGTCGCACCTTACCTCTGTTATATGCGCCAGGACAAAGCATTCCATCCCGGTGAGGTCATCAGCCAGCCTATCGTGGGGAAATTTCTTGCCGAGCTGTTTGATAATGTGATCACCGTTGATCCGCACCTGCATCGCATCGAGCGCCTGGAGCAGGCCGTACCGACGCACCATGCGCTGAGCCTGACAGCGACATCCCTGATGGCAGAATTTCTGCGTGAGCGTTTTAACGATCCGGTATTGCTGGCACCGGACAGCGAAGCAGAGCAATGGGTAAAAGCTGTCGCGAACCCCAATCAATGGGAGTATGGCGTCTGTAATAAAATCCGTAGCGGTGATAAACAGGTTGAAATTACTTTACCCGAAATCAATCTACATGGACGTTCTGTGGTCATCGTCGATGATGTTGCCAGTAGCGGACAGACATTGGCGGTGGCAATCAAAAAATGTTTGTTAAAAAAAGCAAAACATGTCGATGTGCTGGTTACCCATGCCCTGTTTGTTAATGATGCAATACAACATCTGAAACAGGCGGGTGTACGTAACATCTGGAGTACTGACAGTGTTAGTCATGAAAGCAATATCATCCCTCTGTATGGCTTACTCAAAGAGGCTATTTTAGATCTGCAGTAATATATTTACTGTCGGCTAATCCGTGTATATAAGTATTGAGCAGGATAGATTGTATTGCTTCAAGGCTTTTTAAGCAAAACATAAACGGCGCCATTTCCGCCGTCTGCCGGTAGAGCGGAATGAAAAGCCAGTACATTATCAACGGCACGTAACCAGCGGTTAACCATGGGTTTGATCACCGGTTTGTCTCTGGAGCGGAAACCTTTGCCATGGATGATGATGGCATGACGTATGCCTGCTGCCTCGCATTCGCCGAGAAATTCCAGTAACTCAGCTCTGGCCTGTTCGACGGTCAGGCCATGCAGGTCTAGCATATGCTCGACTGGATTTTTACCCTGGCGTAACTTTTTCAGTACCTTGTGCTGTAAACCACTGCGAGAAAAGCTCAGGATGTCCGGGCAGTCTTCGATTACCCCGGCACTGGAAAAGACGGCATCGATGGCAAAATCGTCGTCTTCGCTGGTGTATTGTTGCGGTGTTTTTTTCGGTTTTTTCCTGATCTTTATTTTATTGTCTGACTTTAACGGGGTGACACCGGCCATTTCTGACATAAATAAGGATTCTTCGTCCTCTTTTGTTGAATCATCGCTCATCAAAGTCCTCCTGATGCGGTATAGTTAGCGCCTTGAATTTTATTGTATCGTGAATCTTTGAAGTTGTATCGCTTGTGCATATTTTAGTCTCTAATGATGATGGTTACCGGGCACCGGGTATCGCCGTACTGGCGGATGCTCTGTCTGTTGATTATGAGATTTCAATCGTGGCTCCAGAACGCAACTGTAGCGGGGCGAGTAATTCGCTGACGCTGGAACGCGGCTTGCGCGCCTGTCAGGTTGCTGAAAACGCCTATTATGTCGATGGTACGCCAACCGATACCGTGCATCTGGCGATTACCGGTCTGCTGAAAAAAGAACCGGATATGATCGTCGCCGGTATCAATGCCGGGGCGAATATGGGTGATGATGTGTTGTACTCAGGTACCATTGCTGCGGCCATGGAAGGGCGTCATCTAGGCCTGACGGCCATTGCGGTATCGATGGATTCGTATACGCCGAAACATTATGAGACCGGGGCAAAAGCAGTGCTGCAGTTGCTTAAAAATCTTGATCAGGTATCGTTCGCTGCCAATACCATTTTAAATGTCAACGTACCGGATATCCCCTGGTCAGAAATCAAAGGTTTTAAGGCGACGCGTCTGGGTAATCGCCATAAATCAGAAGGCATGATCGTGCAGGATGATCCACGCGGTGACCCGATGTACTGGGTCGGACCACCGGGCGAAGCACAGGATGCCGGCGAAGGCACTGATTTTCACGCGGTCAGCCAGCATTTTGTTTCGATCACCCCGTTACAGATAGATCTAACCCGATATGATAGCCTTGCCGAGCTGGATAACTGGCTGACAGAACACAATAGTTAAGCATGATAAGAAATAATTTGAACAGATGATAAGTAACGATATACAAGGTATAGGCATGACCTCGCAGCGCACCCGTGACCGTCTGGTCGAACGTCTGCGTGAAAAAGGTATCAAAAATGAACGTGTGCTGGAAGTGGTAAGAACCACACCGCGTCATATATTTGTTGATGAAGCGATGGCGCATCGCGCCTATGAAGATACCGCATTACCCATCGGCCATGGCCAGACGATCTCACAGCCTTATATCGTTGCGCGGATGACAGAAATTTTACTCGAAGGCGGTATACCTGACGTGGTGCTGGAAGTGGGTACAGGCTCAGGCTATCAATCGGCGATACTGTCTCGCCTGGTGGCAAAAGTTTATACCGTTGAGCGTATCAGTGCGTTATTGCAAAAAGCCCGAGAAGCTCACCGTAAGATGGGTTTGATGAATGTCTTTTCCAAACACAGTGATGGTTCCTGGGGCTGGCAGCCGAATGCGCCTTACCAGGCGATCATGGTGACCGCTGCGCCAGAGTCCGTGCCCCCCAGTCTGTTAGAACAGCTGGCGGTCGGCGGTCGTCTCATCATCCCCGTGGGCACGAAAGACGGCGTTCAGCAATTAAAATTATATGTGCGCAGCAGTGAAGGTATTGAAGAAACCATTCAGGAATCTGTGCGTTTCGTGCCACTATTAGATGGAGCAGTACGTTAATGTTATTTGCCGGTTTATATAACAGGATGATGCGCTGGGCTGCGCATCCGCATGCTGAACGTTACCTGATCGGGGTCAGTATCTTCGAGTCGATATTCTTCCCGGTACCGACCGCATTGATGGTTGCACCGATGGCGATAGCTCGTCCCCAGCATGCGGTGCGAATCGCATTGATTGCTACATCGATGTCCGTGCTTGGCGGTGTTATTGGTTATTATCTCGGTTACTATGCTATTCAGGCGATTGAACCTATTCTGCATGATGTCGGTTACTGGGATAAATACATGACCGCACAACGCTGGTTTGAAGAGTGGGGCTTCTGGGCAGTCATCGTCGCAGGTTTCTCGCCAATACCGTTCAAGTTGTTCACACTGACAGCCGGTGCACTTTCGATGGCACTGCTGCCTTTTATACTGGCTGCGATAGTGGGCAGGTCGGCACATTTTTTCCTGGTTTCATTGTTGATGGCATGGGCAGGACCGAAACTGGAACCGGTGGTATTAAAATATATTGAATGGTTAGGCTGGTTAACGGTTCTACTGGTCGCTGTGCTGATATATTTTCATTAATAGAGTCGATCAGAAGTGATCATTCGTCGCTTGAGTAGTTTGCCGCTGATAACCTTATTGTTTGTCGCCTGCTTATTGTCGGCGTGCAGCGGCAATGGTAAAAAATGGGATCCTGAAGATTACACGGTTAAATCAGGCGATACCGTTTATTCCATCGCATGGCGTTATGAGCTGGATACAGAAGACTTTGCTGCATGGAACGGCATCAATACCTCTTATTTCATTAAACCCGGACAACGCCTGCATACACGTAAACCGGCTAATTTTGATGCCAGCCAAAAGGCGGCTTACGAAAGCAGTATCGCTTATGCACCGCAGAGTGCGACTAAAACTGAACCACCGACCAGAATCTCACCTGATCAGGGTCGGGTGATCGCCAGGAAAGGCGATACGCTATATAGTCTATCTAAATGGTATGGTGTTAGTGTCGAACGACTGGCACAGCTAAATCAATTAAAAAAACCTTATATTATTCAGCCAGGGCAGACGATTTTTCTGAAACCGCTCAACACGGCAGGTAAGTCAACCACTGCCAAAGTCAAAACGCCCACTGTTACATCAACCATAAAACCGCCAGCGCAGCAGTCAGCAACAATCAGCTGGCCAAAATCAGTCCGCTGGCAATGGCCGGCGAAAGGCAAGGTGGTTAAAAAATATAACCGGCAACGTAACGATGCAAAAGGTATCGACATCGCAGGCAAACGCGGTGAGGCTATTGTCGCTTCCGCCGAAGGCAAAGTGGTCTACAGCGGCAGTGGATTGATCAGTTATGGTAATCTTATTATTATCAAACACAACAAAACCTTTCTAAGTGCGTATGCCTATAACCGAAAATTATTGGTGAAAGAAGGTGATATCGTTAAAGCCGGTCAGAAAATTGCTGAGATGGGAAATAAAGATAAACTAAGTCCGCGCCTGCATTTTGAGATTAGAAAAAATGGTAAACCGGTTGACCCGATGAAGTATCTGCCCTGGTAGTTTGTTAATCGTTGCTGGCACGATTGGCTGGATCTTATTTTAACCACTTGTTTCAAGCGAATCTGTAATAAATCAGCTGAAAAGTAACTTGAAGATATTCTAATCTTATCCAAAGGTAATATTCGCTCTTGTGTCTATCTGTTGATAAAAGCACAATATCATGTGGTTAAGGAGATAAACATAAATTAAATTCTAGTTTTTTTTAATAAATGCTTGCTTCTTAAATAGAAATGATGATATAAGTTTTTCTAACGTAAGGGCTGACGTTAGAAAAATCGTGTAAGTGCATGGAATATCATGGAATATAAGGAATTTTTAAATTAGAGCAGAGAATGCTCAGGCTTACATACTAAATGCGTACAAAAAAATAATTATAAAACACATTTTGGGGTAGGGTACAATCATGATAGAAGCAATTGCTGAATCAACTGAAGAGATGGATACTGGTGTCTTAATAATGCACGATACTGATAGCATTGAACTGGAAGAAGATGATCAGGTATCAGAGACAAAAAAAACAAAAACAAAATCAAAATCAGCCAGCAAGATAAAGGCTGATGTTGATCCTGATGCTAAGGTCAATCGAAAAGAACTTGATGCAACACGCCTGTATTTGCGTGAGATAGAAGGTTCACCTCTGCTAACCGCAGAGGAAGAAGTCTTTTACTCTCGTAAAGCCTTAAAAGGCGATATGGACTCGCGCAAAAAAATGATCGAATGTAATCTTCGTCTGGTCGTGAAGATTGCTCGTCGTTATATGAACCGTGGTCTGGCACTGCTTGATCTTATCGAAGAAGGAAACCTGGGTTTGATCCGCGCTGTTGAAAAATTCGATCCTGAAAAAGGCTTCCGTTTTTCTACTTATGCTACCTGGTGGATCCGTCAGACCATCGAACGCGCGTTGATGAATCAGACCCGCACTATTCGTTTACCCATCCATGTAATCAAAGAATTAAATGTATACCTGCGTGCTGCTCGTGAACTTGAGCAAACCATGGATACAGAACCTACCGCAGAAGATATTGCGAAAATGCTGAACAAACCGGTTGCTGGCGTTGAAAAGATGCTGGGTTTGCGTGACCGTGTAACCTCAGTCGACGTACCTGTCGGTAAAGAAAATGATCGTCCATTACTTGAAATCGTTGCTGATGAACGTGTTCCTGCACCACCTGAAATGCTGCAAAACCAAGATGTTATGGCAAATCTGGGTGTCTGGTTAGATCAGCTTGATGTGAAACAACGTGAAGTTCTGGTTCGTCGTTTTGGTTTAAATAACCATGAACGCACCACACTGGAAGATGTGGGTAAAGAGCTCGGTGTTACACGTGAGCGTGTCCGTCAGATTCAGATGGATGCACTGAAACAATTACGTAAAATTCTGGAAAACCAGGGGTTTACTGAAGAGTTACTATTCCAGGACTAATAATCTCCTTTCCAGGGTCGAAGATTAAATACCCTGTAGTTACACTATTGAGCAGATACTGAAAAGTATCTGCTTTTTTTATGTCCAGGATGGGCGGTATGCAAGGAGCCATGGATGGCGGTGCGATATGTG
Organism: uncultured Gammaproteobacteria bacterium; assembly: GCA_963752725.1. Taxonomy (GTDB): domain Bacteria; phylum Pseudomonadota; class Gammaproteobacteria; order SZUA-229; family SZUA-229. The sequence goes on along the minus strand of CAVWAI010000024.1, from coordinate 73,606 downwards.
CGATGCCTGCAAAATCTGCACTTCCACCATCCCTGGTGGTCGTATATCGCAAGGAGCCATGGAAGGCGGTGCGAATATGCCCAAGGATGGGCGGGCAGGTATTTGCTCCTCGGCAACAGCTCCTGCGTTGCCCTAATAAGTTACATCCATGTAACGATGCAAAATCTGCACTTCCACCATCCCTGGTGGTCGTATATCGCAAGGAGCCATGGAGGCGGTGCGACTTCTACCTACAGGATGAGCCCGGCAACGACGCCGCGGCCTTCACTCATTAAGATGGTATAAGTTCGGCAGGCAGCACCGGTATCCATAAAATCAACACCGATTCCCTGTTGAATAATGCCTGAATAAACTTCGATGGCAGGAAAGATCAACTTCTCACCGGTACCGATAAGAATCAGTTCAGGTTTGAATGATAAGATCTGATCAATATGACTGGCCTGTAATGATCCAATGTTATCAACTCCCCAGTTTTCATTGAGTTTGGTGCTGGTGATTATCAGGCTCTGACTGAATGCTTTACCATTGATAGATATGCTGTCTCTCTCATATCCGGTAATGACATAACCTCCATCCTGGTTTTCTTGTGCAAATTTCATGAATTTAATAGCTGTTACAGTTTTTATTGGTATCCATATGTTACACGTTATATGGCGAATGCAGTAGAATAAGCAGCTTTTAGTATAACGCTATCTCTATGAATCAGCGATTTTTCTCTACGGTGAATCCTGAGAAAAGATAAAGAACAGAGGTGGCCGTAATTGACTTTTGGAGAACATCTTGGACGCAGTTAAAGTTGGTTTATTAGGCCTGGGTACAGTCGGTGGCGGTACCGCTACAGTATTAACCAGAAATGCAGAAGAAATTCAGGCGCGTTTAGGCCGGGCGATCGAAATTAGCCATGCTGCCGGTTTAGGGATTGCTTCACAAACCATACTTGATCCCGCCACGACAAAACTGACAGAAGATGCTTTTGAAGTCGTCAACGACCCGGAAGTTGAGATTGTCATCGAGCTTATCGGCGGTTACACACTGGCTAAAGAGCTTGTGCTTAAAGCCATCGAAAACGGTAAACACGTGGTTACGGCCAATAAAGCCTTGATCGCGATCCACGGTCCAGAGATTATGCAAGCGGCCGCAGAGCAGGGCGTTAGCGTTTGTTACGAAGCTGCTGTCGCTGGCGGTATCCCTATTATCAAGGCGATGCGCGAAGGCCTGGCAGCAAACAGGATTCAGTGGATTGCCGGCATCATCAATGGTACCGGTAATTTCATCCTCTCAGAGATGCGTGATAAAGGTCGAGACTTTGCCGATGTGCTCAAAGAAGCACAGGAACTGGGTTATGCAGAAGCTGACCCGACTTTCGACGTCGAAGGTATCGACGCTGCGCATAAACTGACGATCCTCGCATCACTGGCATTTGGTATCGAGCTGCAGTTTGAAAAAGCCTATACCGAAGGTATCAGCAAGATATCTCCGGAAGACGTTAAATATGCAGGTGAACTGGGTTACCGCATCAAACATTTAGGCATTACGCGTAAAACAGATAAAGGTATCGAATTACGTGTTCATCCGACATTGATTCCAAAAAAACGATTGATCGCCAATGTTGACGGTGTGATGAATGCGGTCTTAGTGCAGGGTGATGCTGTCGGTCCAACGTTATATTACGGTGCAGGCGCAGGTGCGGAACCTACTGCATCAGCTGTGGTTGCCGATATTATCGATACGGTAAGAACTATCGATGCACCGTTACATCACAAAGTACCATTACTCGGTTTTCAGGACGAAGCCATGCGTGATACGCCGATACTGCCGATCGGCGATGTTGAAACCGCTTATTACCTGCGCATGGAAGCAGAAGATAAACCTGGTGTACTGGCTGAAGTCTCTGATACCTTTGCCAAGAACAGCATCAGTATCGAAGCGGTTCTGCAAAAAGAACCGGCCAGCGGCGAAAATAGTGTGCACCTTATTATGCTGACACAAAAATGTGTTGAGTCTACGGTTGATCAGGCAATACAGGCGGTAGAGAAGTTATCGTCAGTACAGGGTGGGGTGGTTCGTATCCGTATGGAGCATCTTGATTAATCTATTTAGTGTAGGTGTGATTTCGTTCGCACGAATACACTAGATATTTATTATCTTATGTTGGTTTGCTTTAAATAGATTGCGAGTCTCGCCTCGCGGGCGAGTTACTCTTTTGCAACAGCCCAAAAGAGTAACCAGAAAAGGCCGCCACTACAGCTGCGCCCCTATAAATAACACAGGGGTTCCCATTGAAACAGCACAGCCATCATGCTGTGAAAAAACTCGCAGAAAGCGCTCAGACAGTTTTCACAGAAAGCCCATGATAACTGTGCTGCTTCATTGGCTTGCTTAAGGTGGAAGACGTCAAAAGAAAAAACTGTACTGACATCAAAGTTTGCAGTTCAATGATGGCTTTTGTTTATGCTTTTTTGGTTTTTAGATTCCCCTTTCGTTTGCTGAATGGCTGGGCGTTGGTAGAGCAAATTTGCCAGGGAAGGCAAATTTAGTTCTGTGCGCCCGGATGGCGCATCAGAACGTGCTCGTTGGCAACGCGCAGTTATTCAGGCACCCCGAATGTTCTTCTCGGGGCAAATGAATCGGGATGGCATTCTTTTGGTTACTTTTCTTTTGCTATAGAAAGAAAAGTAACTCGCCCGCGAGGCGAGACTCGCAATCTTTTCAGGGGAAAGAAGATCCCCGTGATAAAAAAGCTAAACTAGTAAACTCAAATATCAATTTATAAAAACGAAAGAATCTCCGATTCGATCTCGTCTTTTTCGATAATTGATTTCTGCGTAATCTCTTTATCAAATAACCCCTTGATGATGGCAGGGATTTCTATGTTTGCTTCTTTAGCGATAGACTGCAGTGCATCAAGATCATGAGTATCAACTTCGCCGGTCAGTGCATTGGCAATCACCGGTGAAAACTTGGTCCATTCTGCTGTCGAGTAAACGATGGTCTTAAGCGGTTTGTCGCGGCAGGTATCATAAGCTTTGAAACAGGTCGCCGTGTGCGGGTCCATCAGGTAACCGTTAGAAAAAGCTTCTTTAATATATTCTTTGCCCTGATCATCGTCACAGAAGTCAGCAGAAAAGATCGTCTGAAGCTGTTTTAGTTCGTTGTCGTTTAGCTGATAATGTTTGTCGTTATCCAGCTGAAACATTAACTCTTTGGTACGTTCTTTACCAAACAGATCAAAAAATACACGTTCGATATTAGATGATTTCAAGATATCCATCGCCGGTGAAGTGGTCGGTATGACAGAAGAATTTCTTAAGTCATAAGCACCGGTGTTGATGAGCTTGGTTAGTATATTATTGTTGTTTGACGCGATCAGAATTTTTTCCACCGGCAATCCCATCTTCATCGCGTAATAACCACCCAGGGCATTGCCAAAGTTTCCACTGGGTACGTTCAGGTAAACTTTGTCGCCTGATTGAATGGCGTTCTGGCGAACCAGTTCGAGATAAGAATGAATGTGATAGATGGTCTGGAAAATGATGCGACCAAAGTTGACCGAGTTGGCAGCAGATAAAAGAATATTTTTTTCTTTTAATGTATCTTTGAATGCTTTTGAAGCCAGCAGATGTTTAAGTGCATTTTGGGTATCATCAAAGTCACCTTTGACGCCGATGACTTTCAGATTTTTAGCATCTTCGGTAACCATCTGCAAGCGTTGTACGTCAGAGGTGCCGCCATCCGGGTACATGCAGGCGACCCGAACGTTGGCTTTGTTTTTAAATGTCTCTAATGCAGCAGGGCCGGTATCGCCTGAGGTAGCTGCAAGGATGAGGTAGTGCTCATTACGATTTTGTGCGATGGAAGATAATACCGTACCAAATGGCTGCAGCGCCATATCTTTAAACGCACGCGTCGGCCCATGCCATAATTCACTGACATAAAGATCATCTTTGACCTTCACTACCGGTACCGGGTTTGTCGGGTCATCAAAGGCATCATATAGTGACAGCGCTTTATCGATGATGCCGGCATCGATATCAATTTCGAAGGCTGTTAGTACAGCGCGTGCCAGTGTCTTATAGTCTGAATTGATATGCGTGTTAAGAAAAGTCTCACCGAGATCGGGTAAAGATTCTGGCGAATAGATACCGCCATAAGAAGAGATCGGTGAAAGAATGGCTTCAGAAAAGCTGACTTTTTCGGGATGCTGACCATCGTTGCCGCGTGTTTCAATAAAATGCATGCTTAATCCAGAGAGTGTCTTAAATAAATATCGGCGAATTATAACGAATTAATAGCCATGCCTGTTTAAAAATTTATGCAATATTTAACGGATAGTGAGGTGCTTATCCAGGCGAGACACGATGATATCAGTAAAATCACTTCTCTCAATCTCTTCAGCGCCCAGCGTTTCCAGGTGTTCAGAATAGACCTGTGCATCGACTAAAAAGGGTTTGATCGAAGTGCACAGGTAATGCATGGCAACTTTCGAAGCATCTTTTTTCTTGCTGAACATCGATTCACCGAAAAACATATCACCAAGCACCAGGCCGTACATACCGCCAACCAGCATATCCTGCTGCCAGCACTCTATTGAGTGGGCGAAACCCCTGTCATGCAACTCGCAGTAGACAGATAACATTCTCTCCGTGATCCAGGTGCCTGCAACATCTGCCCTTGGTTTAGCGCATGCCTGCATGACTTCTTTAAACGCGGTGTTGGTTTTAATCTCGAATGGATTATTGTTCAGCGTGCGCCTGAGGCTGCGGGAAACATGAAATTTATCCGGATATAATACACAGCGAGGATTAGGCGACCACCATAACACAGGCTGGTCATCGGAATACCAGGGGAATATACCTTTTGTGTATGCCGTTATAACAAGTTCAGCTGTGATCAGCTCGCTAGCGATAAGCAGCCCATCGGGTTCAGTGAGTGCGGTAGAAACATCTGGAAACTTATAATCAGTATCTTCTAGCCAGGAAATCTGTGACATGAAAGTTTATTTTATTTGTAGGGTGATGATTCTAGTAATATCGCACCATGATTTTCCATGGCGTTGCCTTCGCGATGTAAAAAATCCTGTATCGCATCATTAAAACCGGGGTGTGCTATCCAGTGCGCTGATTTTGTTCTGGTGGGTAAAAATCCGCGCCAGATCTTGTGCTCTCCCTGTGCGCCGGGTTCAAAAATCTGCAGCTGATTGTTTATACAGTAATCGATGCCGGTGTAATAACAGACTTCAAAATGCAGGCTGTCGTAATTATCACTACAACCCCAGTGTCTGCCATAGAGTTTGTCTTTGCCTTCAAAACAGATCGCTGCGGCGACCGTTCTATTTTCGTGATAGGCAAAGACGGCACGTATTTTATGTGCCACGGCTCTAAAGAAATCGAGTGTTAACGTTGCGGTGCCAGATTTTTTCATGAAGGTGACACGGTAATAAGCATATAGCAGTTGCCATTGTTCGTCGTTTAATTCCAGACCATTGAATATTTTTATCTGTATGTTGTCTTCAGCAACTTTTCTGCGTTCACGTCGGATATTCTTCCGCCGTTTTGAAGTAAGCTGCGCGAGAAAATCATCAAAGCTCTGGTAGTTGTTATTGTGCCAGTGAAATTGAAAATCAAAACGTTGCATCAGGCCGGCTTCAGCAAGAATGTTTACATCAGCATCTTCGCAAAATAAAAAATGTGCAGATGATAGCTTGTTCTGTTCAGCGTGAGCAATCAGTGCCTTGATCAGGCCTTTTTTTATCGTGGCAGAATCAATCGGATCACCATTGATGTCATTGTGGTTCTGGCTTGCGAGTAATCGAGGACCTTGCGCCGGGGTAAAGGGAATCGATGTGACCAGCTTGGGGTAATAATCCAGTCCATTCCTCTGGTAGGCATCAGCCCATGCCCAGTCGAAGACAAATTCACCGTATGAATTATCTTTTATGTAAGCCGGGCAGGCACCGATGAGCGTGTCTTTATCATAGAGCAGACAATGTTGTGGTAACCAGCCCCAGTTTTTTAAACAGTCGTGCTGTTCCAGTGCGAGTAGAAAATCGTGTTGAATGAATGGGTTGTCATCACCGGCTAGATTATCCCAGTGCTCGGCTGAAATGCTGGCGATGTTATCTGTAAAGACAATTTTCATTGGCATTAAGTCGTGGGGACAGACCTTAGGTCTGTCCCCGGTATTAAGGTCTGCCCCAAGTGACCAAAACGACTAGGGTGCGCAATTACCCAGATCTTTACAGATGATGTCATCGAGGTAACGCTCGGCGTCCAGTGCGGCCATACAGCCGGTACCTGCTGAGGTGATGGCCTGGCGATAGATATGGTCGGTTACGTCACCGGCAGCAAACACACCTTCGATACTGCATGCGGTCGCATTACCGCCAGCGCCGCCTTTAACCGATAGATAACCGTTATGAATATCAAGCTGATCGGCAAACATTTTTGTGTTTGGTTTATGTCCGATAGCAATAAAAACACCCTGTAAATCGATATCTTTCGTGGTGTCATCTTTTAAATTTTTAATCCGCATGCCGGTTACGCCACTATCATCACCCAGTACTTCGTCCAGCTCGCTATCCCACTCGATGGTGATGTTGCCATTTGCTGCTTTATCTAAAATTTTATCCTGCAGGATTTTTTCAGAGCGTAACGCGTCACGACGATGCACCAGTACCACTTCAGCCGCTATGTTTGAAAGATAAAGCGCTTCTTCAACCGCGGTGTTACCACCGCCGATGACCGCAACTTTTTGTCCTTTATAAAAGAAACCGTCACAGGTGGCGCAGGCAGAAACGCCTTTGCCTCTGAATTTTTCTTCTGATTCAAGGCCCAGGTACATCGCACTGGCGCCGGTGCATATGATCAATGCATCGCAGGTATAGTTATTAGAGTCGCCATTGAGAATGAAGGGGCGTTGTTCCAGGTTAACTTCGTTGATATGGTCAAAAATAATCTCTGTACCAAAACGTTCAGCATGTGCCTGCATGCGTTGCATGAGTTCCGGACCCTGAACGCCGTCAGTATCGCCAGGCCAGTTATCAACATCAGTCGTGGTGGTTAATTGGCCACCCATTTCCATGCCGGTAATGATAACGGGTTTAAGGTTGGCACGCGCAGCGTAAACGGCCGCAGTATAACCAGCGGGGCCAGAACCAAGAATTAATAGACGTGCGTGGCGCGATTCACTCATGTTTTTCTCCAGCTAAAAAACGATTGTAATGTGGGTAAATAAAGATGCTATATTAGCAAATCTTAATGACATTTGTTCTAGCTAAAAGTTTTGTTCATATTTTAGATAACTAGAACGTAGTGATGGCAATAGTCGGTTTAGTATACATGTTGCCTGATCAGTAAAAATCAGGCGATAGAAAGAGAACAGCAGAATGATGAAAATTGGCATTCCTCAGGAAATAATGACCGGCGAAGGGCGTGTGGCACTGACGCCACAGGCTTGTGAAACCCTGATAACCGCCGGCCATAGCGTTTATCTCGAGCGCGATGCCGGAATAAAAAGTGGATATAGTGATCAGGATTATGCGCATGTCGGTGTTGAGCTCGTTGCTACAGCGAAGCAGCTGTATGTCTCAGCACGATTGATTGTGAAGGTAAAACAGCCACTGGCACAGGATATTCGTTATCTAACGGATCAGCATATCTTGTTCAGTTATCTGCATCTGGCGGCTGATCTAGCACTGATTCACACCTTATGCGATATTGGCCTGACGGCGATTCCTTTCGAATCAGTCGCCGATAATAATGGTGCGTTGCCATTATTAGCGCCGATGAGTCAGGTCGCCGGTCGAATTGCCGCCATACGCGGTGCCAGCCTGTTATTTACCAATCGCGGTGGCAGAGGTGTTTTGCTAGGTGGTGTCGATGGCGCTGATGCCGGTAATGTCGTGATCCTTGGGGCAGGGGTGGCGGGCAGAAATGCAGCAGGTGTTCTGGCCAGGCTCGGCGCGCAGGTCGACGTGCTTGATCTTAACGCGGATAAGCTGAAATCACTAAAACAGCGGTATCCGAAGATCGAGACACATCTGTCTAACCCGGAGATAGTTGAAAAACTATGTCTGCCGGCAGATCTGGTCGTTGGTGCGGTGTTACTCGCCGGACGGCGAGCGCCGGTGGTGCTTAAACAGTCTGTGGTAAAACAGATGAATCCGGGCAGTGTCATCGTTGATATTGCTATCGATCAGGGTGGCTGCGTTGAAGGTATTCGCAGTACCACTAGCGAAGAGCTGTGTTATGTCGATAATGGTGTCATTCATTCTGCGGTACCTAACATGCCTGCCGCGGTAGCACGCACCGCATCTCAATCGTTATCATCGGCCATCCTGCCTTATGTGGTGACATTGGCGAGTACAGATTATGAACAACTGGCAAAAAGCGATTCTACGCAGGCGCTGGCGCTGCAAGGTGCAGCGGCTATTCATCGTGGTGAGGTAGTCGATGAGGTTTTACAGCAAGAACTGGATCGCGAATAAACGCGTTAAAGCTAGCGATTCAATGTGATTACCCCTGCTATTTTTGTCGGAGGAAGGTTATAATCACTCACTATTTTAGAAATTATGCTGTAAAAAAGCTGGGGCTATTTGATTGGCACAAGCACGCCGTACAAAAACAACAACAAACTCGGAAAAAAGTGCTGTAATCGCGACACAACTGCAACGTGGCCTGCGAGAGGGAGCCATGCTGGTGTTAATGGCACTGGCTTTATTCTTGTTCACTGCATTAGTTACCTATAATACTGCAGACCCGGGCTGGTCTTACACGGGATCACGTGAAGCCATCCATAATGCGGCCGGTGTCGTCGGTGCCTGGTTTTCCGATGTTCTCTACAACCTGTTTGGTTACCTGTCGTTTCTTTTTCCTGTGATCATCGCCTACAGTGGCTGGCTGGTGCTGCGCAGCAATCATATCGAAGTCGACAAAGACATCGATTATCATGAAATGGGTATTCGCTGGGCTGGTTTTTTCGTCACCGTGGCGATGGGTTGCGCTTTAACCAGTATGCATTTTTCCACCGAGGATGGCCTGTTGCCACTGGATGGCGGCGGAATTCTCGGTCTGTGGTTGAGCGATATCATGGCTAGCTCATTGGGATTACTCGGTTCAACCTTGATATTACTGGCGGTTTTTCTGGCTGGTATTACCCTGTTCAGCGGAATTTCCTGGTTCCGGGTTATCGATACTACCGGTTCTGTCGTCCTGTTTAGTTATAACTGGATGCAGCAGAAGGTGCTGGCTTTTATCGAAGGCAGGCAGGTTAAAAAAGCGGGAGAAGAGGCCAAACAGCAGCGTCAGGAAGTGGTCGCCGCGAGTAAGAAAAAACAGGCAGTACGTGAAGCCAAAGGCAGCTCGGATGTACGTATCGAGCCGGTGGTTAAAAAAGTCGAGATCTCTGAACGCATGGACAGAGAGAAACAGATTCAGTTATTTGAAGCACCAAGTGATTCTGAACTGCCGGCTCTGCGATTATTAGATGCGCCCAAGCCGCAGGAAAAAGGTTTCTCCAACGAAGCACTGGAAGCCTTGTCGAGACTGGTGGAAATCAAACTGGCAGATTTTGGTGTCGAAGTCGAGGTTGTCGCCGTGCATCCTGGACCGGTGATTACCCGTTTTGAAATGGAGCCTGCGCCCGGGGTAAAGGCCAGTAAGATTACGGCACTATCGAAAGATCTGGCGCGTTCATTATCGGTGCCCAGTATCCTGGTGGTCGAAGTCATCCCCGGTAAAACCTGTGTTGGTCTGGAAATCCCTAATGAACATCGTGAGATCGTTTCATTAAGCGAAATTCTTATGTCCAAGCAGTACGATAAATCTGCTTCGCCACTGACGCTGGGTTTAGGTAAAGATATCGCGGGTCATCCTGTGGTGGCAGATTTAAGCAAGATGCCGCATCTACTGGTTGCCGGTACCACGGGTTCTGGTAAGTCAGTCTGTGTCAATGCCCTGTTGATGAGTTTGTTATACAAGGCGAAGCCCGACGAAGTCCGTCTGATATTGATCGACCCAAAAATGCTCGAGTTGAAGGTTTATGAGGGCATCGCACATCTATTAACGCCTGTGGTTACCGACATGAAAGAAGCAGCAAATGCTCTGCGTTGGTGTGTTGGCGAAATGGAACGTCGTTATGAACTGATGTCTGGCCTGGGCGTGAGAAACATAACCGGTTTTAATCGTAAAGTAAAAGAGGCTATCGAGGCGGGTTCACCGCTTGAAGATCCTACTTTTAATCCCGATAATCATCCACCGGGTGCGCAGCCGCAGAAATTAGTGAAGCTGCCGTATATCGTGGTTGTGGTCGATGAGTTTGCCGATCTGTTTATGGTCGTGGGTAAAAAGATTGAGGAGCTGATCGCCCGTATTACGCAGAAAGCGCGTGCTGCTGGTATTCACTTAATCCTTGCAACACAACGACCTTCGGTTGATGTAGTAACGGGTCTGATCAAATCCAATATACCGACACGGATTGCCTTCCAGGTATCGTCGCGTGTGGATTCTCGAACCATCCTCGACCAGATGGGTGCTGAAAATTTGCTCGGTCATGGCGACATGCTGTATATGGAAGCGGGCAGTGGTCTGCCGATACGAATACATGGTGCCTTTGTCGATGATCATGAAGTACATAAAGTCGTTGCCTTCCTGAAAGAACAGAATGATCCGGATTACATCGAATCCATACTGCAGGAAAGTTCGACCGTATTACCCGGTGAGAAACCCGCGGCTGGCAGCCGCGATGATGTTGATGCCCTGTATGATGAAGCAGTAGCCATCGTCACACAGACGCGCAAGGCATCGATCTCTTATGTGCAACGCCGTTTAAAGATCGGTTATAACCGTGCCGCACGCATGATCGAAGAGATGGAAGCCGCAGGTGTGGTCTCTGTCATGCAATCAAATGGTTCGCGTGAAGTACTGGCACCACCACCACCTGAACATTAAGCAGTTTTCTCTGTCAAACGATCTCATTATGAAAAATTTTTTAATCAATATCGTTACCTGTCTGACTTTTTTTCAATCAGCATCGCTTTTGCTGAAGACAATAAAATCTCCAGGGGTGAAGTTTATCTCGAAGATTTTCTGGCAAACACGCTGACGCTGGAAGCAAGTTTTCAGCAGACCATGCGGGCACACGATGGTGAAGTGTTACAGCAAACTGCTGGCAGGTTTTACCTTCATCGTCCCGGTAAGTTTCGCTGGAACTATCAATCACCTTATGAGCAGGTTATCGTCTCAGATGGAGAAAGGATCTGGATCCATGATGTCGATCTCGATCAGGTAACCGTCCAAAGACAGGAAGCTGGATTACCTTCAACACCGATGGCATTATTGCAGGACAGTAAGAAATTGCATGAGAGTTTTACGGTTTCTCCTCTCGATGATAAAGATGGTGTCTACCGATTGAAACTGAACAGTAAAAGTAAAGAATCAGACTTCGGCGAGATCGTTATCGGTGTCGATGCTAAGGGACTGCGTTTTATGCAGCTGCATGATCAGTTCGAACAGGTAACCGATATCGTTTTCTCTGATATCACCATCAATACAGAACTGGCAAAAGAGATCTTCGAATTCATACCGCCTGAAGGTGTTGACGTTTTTGGCGGCTAGATTGCCTCTACATGCCATGACAGACGAGCTTTTTTCAGCACAACGACCGCAACCCTATCGGCCGCTGGCAGACAGGATGCGACCGCAGTCGCTGATAGATTATATCGGTCAGGAACATATCATCGGTGAGGCTAAAACGCTGACCCAGGCGATAGAGAATCAGACGCTGCATTCCATGGTTTTCTGGGGTCCACCAGGCACCGGTAAAACAACACTGGCAAAAATCATTGCCAATTCTGTGCAGGCGCATTTCATCAATCTCTCTGCGGTACTTTCCGGTGTAAAAGATATACGCGAAGCCATCGCTCAGGCAAAACAATGGCAGGCACAAGGCGAGCTGACCATATTATTTGTTGATGAGGTGCATCGTTTTAATAAATCACAGCAGGATGCATTTTTACCCTATGTGGAAGATGGCACGATCTATTTTATTGGCGCAACCACGGAGAATCCATCCTTCGAATTAAATAATGCGTTATTGTCGCGTGTGAAAACCTATGTATTGAAAGCGCTGACGGTAGAAAATTTAAAAACCGTTATCCAGCATGCATTAAAGCATGATGAACAACTTAAAAATTTAGATGTGAGTATCGATGAAGCATCATTAGAGTTACTGGCACAGGTTTCAGATGGTGACGCCAGGCGGGCATTAAATTTTCTCGAGATCGCCTGCGATCTGGCTGAGTCAGATAGTGAAGACATAGATAAAAAAATCATCAGTCAGAACATCGTTCAGGATGTTACCTCGCAGAGTCTTCGTCGTTTCGACAAGGGTGGCGACCTGTTTTATGAGCAGATTTCTGCACTGCATAAGTCGGTGCGCGGTTCCAACCCGGACGCTTCACTGTACTGGTTTGCCAGGATGATAGACGGTGGCTGCGATCCACTTTATATCGCGCGTCGCGTCGTACGTATGGCATCAGAAGACATCGGTAACGCCGATCCGCGGGGTCTACAGCTGGCCCTTGATGCCTGGCAGACTTATGAGCGTTTAGGCAGTCCGGAAGGGGAGCTGGCGATAGCGCAGGCTATCGTCTACCTGGCATCGACGGCTAAAAGTAATGCAGTGTACATGGCTTATAAACAGGCGATGATGGATGCCAAAAGTTCGGCCTCATTTGATGTGCCTGAACATTTACGAAATGCCCCGACCCAGTTGATGAAAGATCTGGGTTACGGCAAAGATTACCGTTATGCGCATGATGAAGAGGCAGCCTTTGCTGCGGGAGAGTGCTATTTTCCTGATGCGATGGGGGAGAGGGAGTACTACCAGCCAGTAGAGCGTGGCCTGGAGTTAAAGATAAAGGAAAAACTTGAGCGTCTTAGAAGTTTAAATCAGGAAAATAAAAAATCAGCTTAAAAGTTTGCTGTGGTTAGCCAGGTGTTAACGACCTTACTGCTTTAAAAATATACCGTTCATCTGATAGTTTTCTCATCGCAGCAAAATTCACTTATTATTTACTATACTAATCTGTAATTTCACTACTAGATTAGTTAGTTAATATGAATCGAACACAGGACAGAGCCACCGCAGACGGATATTGCATACAGATATTGATCGTCAATGGTGAAGTGCAAAATCAACTCTCTCTAAAATCCTATTACATCGAAAATATAGGCAAGGGCGGTTTCCGCTTTCTTGCCGATATAGCATTCGAGCTCGAAGATAGAGTTCAGGTGTTATTACGTTTTCCTGATGGTCATTCACAGGAAGTACTAGGTCGCATCTGTTACAGCGACAACATCGACGATGAACAAACCGCTTTTGGATTCAGCGTTATCGATGGATTCTATTCACTTCGAGCTTTTGTTAACCAATAACCACATCATAGAAAACCTGTTTTCATCAGGTTGTTAATTGATATTCTTGAACTTGATCCTGTGTGGGTTAATGGCGGCTTCTTCACCTAAACGTTTAACGCGATCTGCTTCGTATTCGGTGTAGTTGCCTTCAAACCAGGTGGTTTTACTGTCACCTTCAAATGCCAGGATATGGGTTGCGATCCGATCCAGGAACCAGCGATCATGTGAGATGACCACCACGCAACCGGGGAAGTTAAGTATCGCCTCTTCCAGTGCACGCAAGGTCTCAACATCCAGATCGTTGGTCGGCTCGTCAAGCAATAATAGATTACCACCACTCTTCAGCAGCTTGGCCAGATGCAGACGATTACGCTCACCACCCGATAGATCTTTGATAAATTTTTGCTGGTCTTCACCTTTGAAGTTAAAACGACTGACATAACCGCGCGATGGCACGGTGTAATTTCCGATGGTGATGTTATCCAGTCCATCAGAGATCTCGTTCCATACCGTGTTGTTACCATTCAGGCTGTCACGTGATTGATCAACATATGAGATCTGCACGGTCTCGCCTATCTTAAATTCACCGGAGTCGGATTTTTCTTCACCGGTGATCAAACGGAACAGGGTGGTTTTACCCGCACCATTGGCACCGATGATACCGACGATGCCGCCACGCGGTAAATTAAAACTCAGATCTTCATAGAGTAATTTATGATCAAATTTTTTACTGATATTTTTTGCTTCGATAACCAGTTCACCAAGGCGCGGACCGGGCGGAATATACAGTGATTGTGTTTCTGAGCGTTTTTGAAAATCGGCAGATGAGAGTTCTTCAAAGCGTTGCATGCGGGCTTTGCTTTTTGCCTGTCGTGCTTTTTGATTGGAGCGTACCCACTCCAGTTCAGCCTTAATGGTTTTCTGACGATTGGCTTCTTTCTTCTCTTCGCTGGCAAGACGCTGTTCTTTCTGTTCCAGCCAGGATGAATAATTACCTTCCCACGGGATGCCGTGACCACGGTCAAGTTCTAAAATCCAGCCGGCGACATTATCGAGAAAATATCGATCATGGGTGACAGCAACGACAGTGCCTGGGTATTCTTTGAGGAATCGTTCCAGCCAGGCAACAGACTCCGCATCAAGATGATTGGTCGGTTCATCCAGGATCAGCATGTCAGGAGAAGATAACAGCAGACGACATAGAGCGACACGTCGACGTTCACCGCCAGAGAGTTTACTGACATCGGCATCCCACGGCGGCAGACGCAGAGCATCTGCCGCTACTTCGAGTTTGTTCTCCAGATTATGTGCATCAGCCGCCTGGATTATATTTTCAAGCTGTGCCTGTTCATTGGCCAGTGCGTCGAAGTCTGCATCGGCTTCAGCGTAGGCAGCATAAACTTCTTCGAGCCGTTTCTGCGCGTCGATGATGACGCTTAAGCCTTCTTCAACATTGCCGCGCACGTCCTTGCTGTCATCGAGATGCGGTTCCTGTTCTAGATAACCCACACGCAAACCAGTAGCCGGTCGTGCTTCACCAATAAAATCAGTATCGATGCCCGCCATGATACGGAGCAGGGTCGATTTACCTGCGCCGTTGTAACCGAGTACGCCAATCTTTGCGCCTGGAAAAAAATTTAAACTGATGTCTTCAAGAATAACTTTTTTTGGAGGAACGACTTTGCCGACGCCGTTCATTGTAAATACATATTGGGCCATAGCTAAAATACAAATAATTTATAAAGATCGAATTATACGCAAATGATGCAATTTTGTATAAATCTTTAGTATGCGTCTGGTGCCCAGGTTAAGGAGAGAGGGTGTTTGTATTGCTGTTATGGGAGTCTCAGGACTTGAAACGAAAGCTTGGCAAGCTGATATTAAAACGAAGTGCTAGCAGACGCGCGACAAAAATACCTATGCCGGCAATAAAGGCTGCATAAGTAACGTCCATGTTTAAAAATATAAGGCTGATAAATATTAACGATCCGCCCCAGGAGACGGTGGCATAGAGTGGGCTCTGAAACACCACGGGTGGCTCATTGCTTAATACATCACGAAAAATGCCGCCCATGGTGCCGGTCATTACGCCCATAAAGCTGGCAACCAGCCAGGGAGCGCCTACCATGAGCGAAACTAAAGTGCCGGCAATACCAAATGTTGCCAGCCCTGCAGCATCTGCGACCAGGAAGAATCTTGGTGGGATAGCCATCAGGCGGGCAGTGATGAAAATGGCGATGGCACTGATAAGTGAGGCGATAAAAAACACCTGGTCTCTAATCCAGAAAACATCTCTATCGAGCAATATATCACGTAATGAGCCGCCGCCGAGCCCGGTGGCGATAGCAATGATTATCACACCGAACAGGTCGAATTTTTTGAAACCTGCTTTAAGGACGCCAGAGGCCGATGAAACGACTACAGCAATCAGAGTTATCCAGTACAGGTTTTCTAATAAGGCGGGGGTCGGGTTAACCATCATATCGATAACTTCATTTTTATGGCAAAACATTTCCTTCAGATCACTGAGTATATCAATCTTTATCGTCAAGAGGTGGTAGCGAACTGTAAATTATCGATAGATAAATTAATGTTTGTTGCTCTTTATCTGCAATCAATGAAATAGGAAGAATTTAAAATAAAGCTATTAAATAGGATGGTTTCCACAAGGATTTGAAATCACAAACAGGGGAATTTAATTGGCTGATAAAAACTCCACCGGCTTCTCACATTGATAACGTTTTAGCTAAAGGCTTTTCGACCATCCGAATAGTAGCGCGACGGATCTCATTAATTTGTCACTTAACTGTTAATCTGGTTGCGTGCTGGCATGGGACACTCTCTCAAGGTGTTTAGTCTTACATTACGCGGTTTTTTTGAGGTTTGAAATACCAGGTCGCTGGTAACTAATGATGATACTTACTGTGCGGTATCTTCATTTGCTTCTAATTGATCAATATTCTTTGGCAGCATAATCTCAAATATTGTTTGGCTCTGCTGTTCGTCGGAGAGGTTAACGGTGCCGCGCAACTTGTGTGTGACCAGGTTAAAAAGAATGTTAAGACCAAGACCGGTGCCGCCTTCATTTCGGCGCGTGGTGAAAAATGGATCAAATATTTTACCGCGATTCTCGATTGGGATGCCGCAACCATTATCTGAAAATTTAACACGTAAGCTATCGTCAGCTTGCTCACTGACTTCGATGATGATCGTGCCGCCAGTATTTTCTGAGAATCCATGATGTAAGGCATTCATGGTGAGGTTGGTTATTACCTGATCCAGTGCGCCTGAAAATGTTGTTATATATAGTGCACGTGGGCAGTCAAGGATCATGCTTGCTGTTTTTAATTTCAGTTCATGTCTGAAGCTTATGATGAGAGATTCCAGCTTTTCATGCAGGTTGAAGCAGCTGGTCTCGTCTATGTGTTGATCAACGGCAATCTGTTTAAAGTTTTTTACAAGGTTGGCGGTACGTTGCAGGTGGTGCTGGCTGAGTTCAAGTGCTTCTTTTGCGGGTTTTAGAAATGAAGTTAAATCTTTTTCTGTTATTTCACCGGATAAAAACCTGGCTTCGAGTTCCTCTGCTTTGCTCTTAATATGGGAGATGCTGGTTATGCAGATACCGAGTGGTGTGTTTATTTCATGTGCGATGCCCGCGACCAGGCCACCGAGAGCCGCCATCTTTTTAGCCTCGACTAACTGATTCTGGGTGAGATACAGATTTTCCAGGGTTTCAGATAGTTCACGTGTGCGCAGTACCACTTTTTTTTCGAGCTGTTTGTTGGCAAGCTGTAATGAACCTTCAGCGGATTGCCAGCGTTGTGCAAGTAATGCGCGTCCGACCATGTCGGCCAGGTTTGCCAGGAAGCGACCTTCATCATCAGCCCATTCACGTTCATCATCTGATTCGCATCGCAATAATCCAATTAATTCGCCATCATAACGTATCGGGCAATCGATAACGGACAACGTTGGATCTATGTTGGCATCACTGAGATAGGCGAGCGAGCTGGACTGGTATTCACTCAGACCGTTACAGATGACGTATCTTGATGATTTGAGGTGTTCGATTAACTCGGGGCATGCGGTATAGTCAACAGCGTGGTTAGGATTAGTGAAACTCTCGGATTCGGGTTCACTGAAGAAGCAGCTGATTTCATGGACGCTGCTATCGATCAACCAGATCGATGCACTTGAAGCAGCAAGCCCTGATTGTGCGTATTTGACGATGCTGCGCGCTGCACTGAAGATGATGCCATCATCAACTTCTTTTGAAAGCGATACTTTGAGGAGTATATCGTCTAACTCACTCATCCTATATCTGGGAACATCTTCCGTACTGAAGCCATGTCGTCAAAATTCTGCAGAAAGATATCGACAAGTTGCGGGTCAAACTGCTTGCCATTCTGGGATTTTATATACTCGATTATCTCGTTATTAGACCAGGCTTTTTTATAGCAACGATCGCTACCTAAGGCGTCGAATACATCTGCCAGAGCGCAGATTCTCGCTGCTATGTTTATCTCTTCTCCTTTCAGGCCTGCCGGATAACCAGTGCCATCCCATCTTTCATGATGTTGGCCTGCAATGGTGGCGGCAAACTGAAGCGTTTTCCGTTCAGACTTTTTCAGCATGTCCTCACCAATTTTTGCATGAGATTTCATGGTTTCCCATTCCTCTTCGTTATGTTTTCCTGGTTTGTTGAGAATGGCATCCGGGATACCGACTTTACCCACATCATGCAGTGGACTTGCCAGCTTGATTAACTCAGCCTCTTGCTCATCCATACCAGACTTCAAAGCGATGATGTGGCATAAGTGTGCGATACGCTTGACGTGGGCTCCGGTTTCTTTGGAGCGTTCTTCAACCGCTTCACTCAGCATGTAAACCACTTCTTTCTGGGTCTTTAAAACTTCTTCCTGCATCAACAGGTTTTCATAACCGATGGCGATATTTGCGGAGTAGATCTCGAGTAATTGTTTGTCCAGCGATGATAATTTGCTGTCGTGTGTTATGTACAGCAGGCTTTCATTGCCATGCGCGGTTTCGTAGTAACCTATAAATGCTCCGGGCAGATGTACGCTGTGTTTTTTTATCAGAGCTTTATTGAAGGCTGTACGAACATACTCGGGTATCTTATCGAGGTCGTCTTCACCGAGCAGACTGGTCATATCACCAGTGGCAGCGAGTACTTTGAAAGCGCTTTGGTCCTTAACGCTAGTGCAATAGATCGCGCTTTTATCCAGAGTTAATATGTTTGTTATCTGAGATAAGATAGCGGTGGCAAACTGGAGCATAGTGTCAGACTGGAAAATTTCCATGCTTGACTTGATGATTTTCTCTAGACCGCGGCGACTGCTGTCCAGTGCACAGATGTCTCTATATGACCTCAGGCAGGAATAGATAAGTGTATACAGTTTTATATCGGTGAGTTCGGTCTTGTCTTTGTAGTCATCGATATCATAATCGCGGATGACACTCGCTTCTGGTGCATGACCGGGCTGTCCAGTTCGTAATACGATGCGGCTGTAGCGATTTTTGAGGTCTTCGCGGGCATAGCGGGCGACGTTCAGGCCGGCATCGTCTGTTTCCATGACAACATCTAACAGTACTAGAGCAATGTCACTCCTGTTAGTAAGTACCTGTTTGGCTTCTTCACCGCTATGGGCATTTAAAATGTTGAGGGGCATGCCTTCGAAACGAAAATTTTCCAATAGGATATTGGTTAATTCGTGGATATGTTCTTCGTCATCAACAACTAATATCGTCCAGCTGGTTTTATCGGTGTTATCTTCCGTCTCATCTAGCAACGTTTCTGGCTGGTTAGACCTGATGAATAGTGGCGTTCCTGTCATAGATTCTATGCCTCAGTGGTGGTTAATCACGTTTTGGAGCTATATCAATAATTTCAATAATATAGAAAGAATAGATTTGATTTGTCCAAAAGTCCAAGTTTATTGATTGCTATCATTTTATTTGCTTTTTGTTTTTAATCGCTGATTGCGTGGACTTCCGGAGTGATGATTTTAATTTATTGATTTTGTTGTAAATAATGATGATTTTACCGGGTTTATCAGGTTTTATGTCATGAGTTGCGAAGCTTGGTTGTTTTGTCTGTATCCGTTTGATTTTCTTTGATTTAGCTTTTACCTGCTCTGTTACTTCATTCTTTAGTTATATCAGTAAGTTATTGATATACAGTGATACTGCTTTTTTGATAAGATTGCGCCATTTTCTTGATAACAGGCACCGGGTTTCTGGTGTTACAGTAAGTTAGGAGTTTGAATGTTTTCCAAAGATACAAAGATCGAAGGTTATGACGAAGCTCTATGGGCTGCAATGCAGCATGAGGTTAAGCGACAGGAAGAGCATATCGAGCTAATTGCTTCTGAAAATTATGCCAGCCAGCGTGTGATGCAGGCACAGGGTTCGGTGTTAACGAATAAATACGCTGAAGGTTACCCGGCGCGCCGTTACTATGGTGGTTGTGAGAATGTCGATGTTGCTGAACAACTGGCTATCGAACGTGTGAAAAGTCTGTTTGGTGCAGGTTACGCCAATGTGCAGCCGCATTCCGGTTCGCAGGCTAATGCGGCTGTTTATATGGCACTGTGTAAACCCGGTGATACTGTCTTAGGTATGTCTCTGGCTGATGGTGGCCACCTGACACATGGCTCGCATGTTAGTTTTTCAGGAAAGATCTACAATGCAGTTCAATATGGACTGAATAGTGAAACCGGTATCGTCGATTATGATGAAGTTCAGCGTCTGGCCGATGAGCACAAACCGAAGATGATCGTTGCGGGTTTTTCTGCTTATTCACAGGTGATGGACTGGGATCGTTTTCGTGCGATTGCTGATTCCTGTGGCGCTTATCTTTTTGTTGATATGGCACATGTGGCCGGCTTGATCGCTGCTGGTTTATACCCTAACCCTGTCGGTGTGGCGGATGTTGTTACTTCAACCACACATAAAACGCTTCGCGGTCCACGTGGTGGAATTATCCTGGCGGGTGAGGCTTCTTTACTTAAGAATGAAGATCTCGCCAAAAAACTCAACTCTGCCATTTTTCCAGGCACCCAGGGCGGTCCTCTGATGCATGTTATCGCCGCTAAGGCTGTAGCCTTTAAAGAAGCTCAGGAGCCAGAGTTTATTGAGTATCAGAAGCAGGTAATCGTTAATGCAAAAGCGATGGCCAAAGTCGTTCTCGAGCGTGGTTATAAGGTGGTCTCCGGCGGCACTGATAACCATCTGTTCCTGTGGGATCTTACGCCGAAAAGCCTGACCGGTAAGGTAGTCGAAGCCGAGTTAGGTAAAGCGCATATCACGGTAAATAAAAATGCTGTGCCAAATGATCCGCAATCACCGTTTGTTACCAGTGGTATACGTGTCGGTACACCGGCAATGACGACGCGTGGATTTAGCGAGCAGGATTCAACAGATCTAGCGACCTGGATGTGCGACATCATCGATAGCATAAAAAATGATACCGCAGATGCTGCCATCGTTGATAGTGTTCGTGAAAAAGTCACTGCGATCTGTCAGCGCTTACCGGTTTATGAAACCTAGTATATAAGTTAGTTACGAAATTTAATAAAGAGAATACATGTATTGTCCATTTTGTTCGGCGCCTGATACGCGTGTAATAGATTCGCGATTAGCGAATGACGGCGCACAGGTTCGACGTCGGCGTGAATGTGTTTCCTGTAATGAGCGCTTCACTACCTATGAAAGTGCTGAACTGAATATGCCGCGCATCGTCAAGCAGGACGGCAGCCGCATGCCATTCAAGCAGGAGAAACTCTGTGCGGGTGTGATGCGGGCGCTGGAAAAAAGACCGGTTAGTACCGAGCAGGTAGATGCGGCGCTCAATAACATTACTCATAAGCTACTGGCTGCGGGTGAACGTGAAGTGAGTTCTGCGATGATCGGTAACCTGGTAATGGAGGAGCTTCTGGCTCTGGATCAGGTTGCGTATATACGATTCGCTTCCGTGTATCTTGATTTTTCTGATGTAAACGCATTTCGCGATGCCATAGAAAAAATCGAAAAAACGAAAGCGATAAAAAAGAAACGATAACCATATAAACGTCTACTGAAATTTCTAGTCAGACCCTGAATTGAAAATATGATTAGTAGCGTTGAATATATGCAGCATGCCATAAGGCTTGCTAAAAGAGGTTTGTATACCACAGACCCGAATCCTTCAGTCGGTTGTGTCATCGTAAAAAACGATGAGATCGTCGGTGAGGGCTGGCACCAGCGTGCTGGTGAAGCGCATGCAGAGATCAATGCATTAAAACAGGCAGGTGATAAAGCCAGGGATGCAACGGTTTTTGTTACCCTGGAGCCATGCAGCCATACCGGTAAAACACCACCGTGTGCCGATGCTCTAGTCGATGCCGGTGTGAAAAAAGTGATCGTTGCGATGAAGGACCCTAATCCACTGGTCGCAGGCAGTGGCTTAAAGAGGTTACACGATGCCGGCATAGAGACGGAAGATGGTCTGCTGGAAGCGCAGGCCCGTGCGTTAAATCCTGGTTTTATCAAACGCATGGAGACTGGACGGCCATTTGTGCGGGTGAAACTGGCGATGAGCCTCGATGGTCGTACCGCCATGGCTTCAGGTGAAAGTCAGTGGATCAGCGGCGCGGCGTCGCGTGCAGATGTGCAGCGTTTACGTGCAGAAAGTTCGGCGATTTTAACGGCTATCGATACCGTGCTGGCAGACAATCCGTCGATGAACGTTCGTGAGACTGAGGGCCAGCATTTTAGTGGTTCGGGCGATGAGCTCAGACAGCCTGTACGTATCGTGCTCGATTCGCAGTTCAGAATGCCAGTGGATGCAAAGATTGCAGCGATAGCTGGGAAATGTATCGTATATACCACAGTGAATGTGGATAACAAAAGCAGCTATCCATTTATAATTGAAATTTGCGATACGCAAGATGGCAAAATAGATCTTCAGTTTTTGATGAAAGATCTGGCGAAGAAAGAAATCAACCTGCTTCATGTAGAGGCGGGTTCGGTATTATGTGGTGCTCTTTTAAAAAATGACCTTGTGGATGAAATCATTATTTATATGGCGCCACATATTATGGGTAACGATGCAAAGGGGTTGTTTCATTTGCCTGAGTTAGTATATATGAAGGATAGAATTTCACTGACTATAAAAGATGTGAGATCTGTCGGTAATGATATTCGAATTACTGCGCAACCAGAGCGTTGCTAATAAAATAATAGAGTAGTTCAAACACGAGGTTATTGATGTCTACAGTTGTTGTTGCTAAAAAAGACGGTAAGGTTTGTATCGCTGCGGATAGTCTCACCAGTTTTGGTGATCTGAGGCTAAGTTCCGTCTATGACGCTGTGCACGATAAAGTGTTGCGCTATGATGAAAATTACCTGGGTATCGTCGGTAGTGCGGCACATCAATTGGTGCTGGAGAGTGTTTTTGCCAGCAAAAAAGTAGTTGATAAAAAAATTGAGATAGATTTTTCATCACGCCTGGCTATCTTCGAAAGTTTCCTTGCCTTGCATCCACTGCTAAAAGAAAAATATTTTTTAAATGCCAAGGATGAGGATGATGATCCTTATGAATCAACGCAGATCGATGCATTGATCGCAAACCCCTTTGGTATCTTTGGTGTGCATTCGTTACGCGAAGTAACGGAATATAATAAATTTTGGGCGATCGGTTCAGGTGCGGAATATGCATTAGGTGCGATGTTTGCGGTATATGATAGTGCCGCATCTGCAGAAGAGATCGCGCAGGCTGGTGTTGCAGCAGGTGCTGAATTTAATAATGCCTCATCGATGCCATTATCAAGTTACGTGATCGATCTCCATCAGCCAGGGGTGAAATAAAACAATATGTTTACTGGCATCATCGAAGCTATTGGCCGCATTAAAAAAATCGAACCTGTTGCTGGCGACATGCGGTTGCACGTTGAAGTCGGCTCTCTGGATATGAGTGATGTGCAGCTTGGTGACAGTATTGCCGTCAACGGTGTATGTCTGACAGCGATCGAATTTGATAAAAAATATTTTGCAGCAGATGTCTCCAACGAAACGATCAACTTAACCAGTTTGAAAGACCTCGATGTTGGCAGCGAGGTTAACCTGGAAAAAGCGTTATTGCCAACGACACGATTAGGTGGTCACCTGGTGAGTGGGCATGTTGACGGTTTAGGTGAAGTGCTTTCGATAAAGGAAGAATCACGCTCGATCCGCCTTGTCATCAGAGCGCCAGCAGAACTTAAACATTACATAGCGATGAAGGGGTCTATCTGTATCGATGGAACCAGTCTGACAGTGAATAAGATCACCAATACAGATTTTGAAATTAACATCGTTCCACATACGCAGCAACAGACGATTATAAAAAATTACAAACCGGGAACGAAGGTTAATCTCGAAGTAGATCTTATCGCGCGTTATCTCGAGAGGTTGTTGACGAAGCAGGAAGATGCAACAGAGAACGGAATCACACTCGAAGCCCTGGCTAAAGCCGGCTTTACAGGTTAGCACTTAACATTACGTACTACTAAATAAATTATTATGAAGTTGAATACAACAGAAGAAATTATCGAAGATATCCGTCAGGGCAAGATGGTCGTTATCATGGATGACGAGGACCGTGAAAATGAAGGTGATCTTTTAATGGCATCGAGTGCAGTGACTGCAGATGATGTGAATTTTATGGCACGTTATGGTCGCGGTCTGATCTGTATTACCCTCACTGAACAACGTTGCAAACAACTGAACCTGCCGCTGATGATCCATGGTACGGATCTTATCGAGAGCACTAATTTCACCATGTCTATCGAGGCGGCGGAAGGGGTGACTACTGGTATCTCAGCTGCAGATCGTGCGGTAACTATTCAGGCTGCAGTCAAAGCCGATGCCTCGTCTCGTGATATCGTACAGCCGGGCCATATCTTTCCGTTGATGGCGCAGCCCGGGGGTGTATTGGTGCGTGCAGGACATACCGAGGCTGGCTGCGACCTTGCAGCGCTGGCCGGCTTAGAGCCTAGCTCGATGATCGTTGAGATCCTTAATGAAGACGGCACCATGGCGCGTCGTCCCGATCTGGAAACATTCGCACAAGAGCATAAGCTGAAGGTAGGTACGATCGAAGACCTGATCAGTTACCGACTGAAGAATGAAAAGACGGTTGAACGTATTGCTGAGAGTGATTTCCCCTCTGAGTACGGCGATTTCAAATTAACCGCATATCGCAATAATCTTGACTCACTAGTGCATTATGCGCTGGTCAGTGCAGAGGGTGAGATCGACTCGGCAGAGCCCGTACTGGTGCGTGTTCATATGAAAAACATTTTAACTGATGCCTTTGGTTCGAAAGAGTCTAAGTCGTGGCCATTAAGTGATGCATTGAAGCAGGTGGCTGCGGCAAAGCAGGGTGTTGTCGTGGTATTGAGTATGGCTGATCAGAATGCCGGGATATTACAGTGGATGGCTGAGCACTCAGGATCAGTTGAGGAAACTGTGAAAGTAAAACAACCCGCAGATATACGAACCGATGGTATTGGCGCACAGATACTTGCGGATCTAGGCGTCAGAAAAATGAAGTTGATGACAGCGCCAAAAGTCATTCATGGTCTGGCTGGCTTTGGTCTGGAAGTTGTCGATTATGTATCCGGTGATGATGCCTGATTCAATATAAATAAATATAATTTTAGTAATAATTTTTTCAAAGTTTTGGCGAGATAAATAATGAGTAAAAGTAATATAGTTGAAGGTAGCCTGCAATATACAGAAGGGCGTTTTGCAATCGTGGTTGCGCGTTTTAATGGTTTTATCGTTGAAAGTTTGCTTGCTGGTGCAATGGATACTCTGTTGCGTCATGGAGTTGCTGCTGCCGATATCACTGTCGTGCGTGTGCCTGGTGCATTTGAGATGCCAGTGACAGTACAGAACCTGGCGCAGTCTGGGAAGTATAATGCGATCATCGCTCTCGGCGCTGTTATCCGTGGTTCTACACCGCATTTTGATATCGTTGCCAATGAATCTGCCAAGGGTTTATCTGCAATTGCACTGGATCATGGCCTGCCGGTAATCAATGGTATTTTAACCACAGAAAATATTGAGCAAACCATCGAGCGCGCGGGTACAAAAGCAGGCAATAAAGGTTCAGAAGCTGCTGCCGCTGCCATCGAGATGGTTAATATTTTCAAACAGCTGGGTTAAGTAG
Organism: uncultured Gammaproteobacteria bacterium; assembly: GCA_963752725.1. Taxonomy (GTDB): domain Bacteria; phylum Pseudomonadota; class Gammaproteobacteria; order SZUA-229; family SZUA-229. The sequence continues at coordinate 47,977 of CAVWAI010000024.1, read as the reverse complement.
TTGTCTCTAACAAATGATTTAACCACGGTAGTAGATTGAGTGATGTCAGAAAAAAAAGAAACATCTAAAAAAAGTGTGGCCAAAGCGCGAGGTAAATCTCGACGTTTTGCTATGCAGGCTATTTATCAGTGGCAGATGACGGGTGATAGTATTACTGGTATCAAGCAGGAGTTTTTTGAAGAGAATAATTTCTCTGCCATCGATGCAGAATATTTTTCTGAGCTGGTCAGTGGTGTTGCATCATCTATTAGTGAGCTTGATCCATTCCTTGAAAAAAACATGTCACGCAGTGTCGAATCCGTTGACCCGGTTGAGCGCTCCATCTTACGTATAGCAGTGTATGAATTCATACATCGTTTTGACGTGCCTTACCGGGTGGTGTTGAATGAGGCGGTAAACATCGCAAAAGAATACTGTGCTGAAAACAGCCATGGCTTCGTCAATGCGGTTTTAGATAAGGTTGCAAAAGAAGTCCGCCACATCGAAGTAAAGTCCGCTAAATCTTAACCTGCCTACCAGCACATAAACCTATGTGGCATCTTTATTTATGAATAACTCTGAATTCGATGTCATCAAAAAATATTTCACGTTTCCCAATACGCGAGATGATGTGACACTGACTGTCGGTGACGACTGTGCCATCGTTGATGTTGCTGAAAATAAACAGTTAGTGATCACCACCGATACCTTCATATCTGGTGTGCATTTTCCAGAAGAGGCTTCTGCAGAAGATATTGCCTACAAGTCGCTGATGGTTAATCTGAGTGATCTAGCCGCCATGGGTGCAAAACCTGCATGGGTTACCTTGGCTATCACGCTACCGGAGATCAATGAAAGCTGGCTGCAGGCGTTCTCGAATCAATTCCATGCGGTGCTGTCAAAGTTTAATGTTAGTTTGATCGGTGGTGATACCACCAAAGGCGCCTTATCTATCACCGTGCAGGCGATGGGGCTGTGTGAAAAAGATAAAGTATTACGGCGTGATCGCGCAGAAGTTAAGGATAAAGTTTATGTAACGGGGTGGCTCGGCGATGCAGCGATCGGTCTGCAGGCTATTTCAGACAAACTTGAAGACGAAGTTTTGATCTCCTGTATAAACAGGCTTAATCGACCAGAAGCAAGAGTGATGTTTGCTCAGGATCTGGTGCAATATTCAAAATGCGCGATCGACATCTCTGATGGTCTGGTCGCCGATCTTGGTCACGTGCTTAGTGCCAGCCATTGTGGCGCTCGCATCGATCTGAGCACGATACCGGTTTCATCCGCAGCCAGGCACTATTTTGAGATTTACCACAATAATATAGTGGACTGGTCTATGGTATTAACACGTGGTGATGATTATGAACTGTGTTTCACATTAGATCATGATGATGAATCTGCAGTCATCGAACTTGCCGAGCAACACGATTTACAGATCAGCTGTATCGGCGAAGTGACTGACTCAGGCGAGCAGGTCTTTATCGATGAAAATAAAGCGGAACTGAGTTTTTCAGGTTCAGGCTTCAAACATTTTTAATATTTACATAGAGAATGACGAGTTGACCGGTTTTAGTTAATGTCAGATAAAAATAGAAAAATTTATTTACGCGAACTAAAAGACCCAATTGTTTTTGTCGCCCTGGGTTTTGGTAGCGGCTTATCGCCTAAGGCACCTGGAACAGCCGGTACTTTGATGACGGTACCGCTGGTTTATCTGTTGCAGCAACAATCACTGCTCGTTTATGTGCTGACGACATTATTTGTGCTGCTCACTGGATCGTGGGTCTGTGGTTATGCGGCAAAGAAATTACAGGTACATGATCATTCTGGCATTGTCTATGATGAGGTTGCTGGCTTTTTGATCACCATGCTGATGATGCCTGAAAGCTGGACTTTGATGTTTATTGGCTTTGTCCTGTTCCGCTTCTTTGATGCAGTAAAACCGTGGCCGATCTCATGGTTTGATGAAAACGTGCATGGCGGATTTGGTATCATGTTTGATGATGTACTGGCCGGCATTATTAGTCTCTGCTGCCTGATGTTGCTGCAATACTGGTACCCGGTATTATGACTCGATTTATTTTAACGCTGCTGCTTTTATGTGTCGCAGTAACTGCGCATGCAATCGAAAAAATTGAAGTGCAGGGCCTGTTTTCTAACAAAGCCGTATTGCTCATCGATGGTACTCGTCATATTCTGGCGGTGGGTAAAACCAGCCCGGAAGGTGTCAAGCTGATCTCGGCTGATAGTCGTGGTGCAGTTTTAGAAGTCGATGGTAAACAAAAACAGTACATTCTTGGCAATACGGTCAGCACGACTTTCAGTATACCTAAAACTCAAAAAGAGACCATCTATAAAAACTCGGGTGGCATGTATATGACCTTTGGGAACATCAACGGACGTTCGGTGCGTTTTTTGGTTGATACCGGTGCCAGTGCTATTGCGATGAATGTCGAGCAGGCTAAAAGACTGCGCATACCATACGATAAGATCGGTACGCCTGCCAGTGTCAGTACCGCCTCAGGGTTTGCAAAAGCCTATAGTGTGCGTTTGAAATCAGTCTCGGTAGGAAGGATCACACAAACGAATGTTGAAGCGTTCGTTATCGATGGCGAGCATCCCGGTCCGATTTTACTGGGCATGACTTTTCTTGGCAGCCTCGACGTGGAGCATAGTGGCAATGCGATGACATTGTTACAGAAAGATTGAGTTGTTGTTCGTAATTGGTCTGGTCTATTAGTCTTTAGAAAAAACCTGTCATCTTGAGCGCAGCGAAAGATCTTATGCGCGTGCAGGGTATTATCAAGGGGTCTTTTCGAAATTACTTTTTTATTCTTAGATATTGCGAGTCTCGCCTCGCGGGCGAGTTATGTTTTGCATTTACGCCTTTTTTAAATTTGAGCCGTGTTTTTTCGCCTTTGACGGGCGAGTCACTTTTCTTTCAGTAGCAAAAGAAAAGTAACCAAAAGAATGCCATCCCGATTCATTTGCCCCGAGAAAAGCTTCGGGGTGCCTGAGTGCACAGGTGTTGCCTACGAGCCCGCCTTGACGCGCTATCCGTGCGCGCAAGGCTAAATTCGCCTTCCCTGGCGAATTTACTCTACCAACACCTGAGCATTCAGCAAACGAAAGGGGAATTCAAAACGAACAAGCATAAACAAAAGCCATTATTAAACTGTAACCTTTGAAATTAACGCAGCTTTTCTTTTGATCTTCCTTCCACCTTAAGTAAGCCATTGAGGTAGTGCAGTTTTCATGAGTTTTCTGTGAAAACTGTCTGAGCGCTTTCTGCGAGTTTTTTCACAGCATGACAAATGTGCTACTTCAATGGGAACCCCTGTGTCTTTTACAGGGGCGTCAGCTGTAGTGGCGGCCTTTTCTGGTTACTTCTTTTGGCTGTTGCAAAAAAGTGACTCGCCGTAAAAGGCGAAACTCATGAGACAAATTTAAAATAGTCAGTCATGTAGACAATAGAGCCTGATAAATCAGAAGAACAGTAACTCGCCCGCGAGGCGACACTCGCAATGTCTAATAAATAACTAACCGTAAATGACGCTAAAAATATGAACCATTAATCTAAAATCGAAAACCCTTCATTATTCAAAAAGTTAACCAGTTCGATCAATGGCAAACCGATCAGTGCATTAGGGTCACTGCCTTCAAAACGCTCAAAAAGTGCAATGCCTAATCCTTCTGACTTAAAACTACCGGCGCAGTTATAAGGCTCTTCCTTACGTAAGTAGTTTTCGATCATGCTGGCGGTCAACTCTTTAAAGACTACCGTGTAAGGTACGCAGGTACTTTGAATATTGCCAGTTGTTGTATTGAGCAGGCATAACCCCGTTTGGAAGGTGATTTTTTGTCCTGAAGCACGGCTCAGTTGTTTGAAGGCATTTTCAAAGTTTCCTGGTTTGCTTAATTTTTCACCATCTAATACCGCGCTTTGATCTGAGCCAATGATCAGAGAATCGGGGTGGTTGTCTGCTATGGCCTGCGCTTTTTCAATCGCCAGCCGGACTACCATGTCTTCGACAGGTTCGTTGTCTAATGGCGTTTCATCGATATCGGGAGAATCGCAAACGAAATCGATACACAGCCGTTCGAGCAGTGCTTTTCTAAAAGGAGAAGTGGAGCCTAGGACAATTTTCATTAATATTTAATTGAGAATCAGTAGCTTACTGATCATGTTGAAGACAATTAGCGGTATTTTATACAAAATAACACAATTATGCATTCATTTAGCCGGTTAAAAGACGGTAGAACTCATTGAAAGGTAAGGGGAAAATGTAAGACAAATCTATACACATCAAGCGATTTACTGTAATATCGGCGGATTATGCAGAAGCAATTGCCTGAAACAACTAACTTCATGCGTCAGGTTGAACTCAACCGAACAATTGAAGGCAATTATCCGCTAGCAAAGCTGGTCCGACTGGGCGATACCTTGCTAAGTAATGAGGGTGATGTTGCGGTAAAACTTGAGTTTGGACGCAGTGTCGGTTTCGCCTGTTTGAAGGCGGAGGTATCAGCTAAATTACTGGTTACCTGCCAGCGTTGTCTGAAACCGATGGTAACTGAGGTGGCGGGAAATTTCAAACTGGCACTGGTAAGCAGTGAAGAAGATTTAGAATTGTTGCCAGATGAGTTGGAGCCTTATTTACTGGAAGGTGAAGAACAGTCAATCATCGATCTGATCGAAGATGAGCTGTTATTAAGTCTGCCGATGGTGACGGTGCATGAAACTGCCTGTTCTGATTTTATGACTAGTCAGGAAAAGGCGATACAGGAGGCAAAAGAAGCAGCGCATCCATTTGCAGCTTTGAAGGCTTTAAAAGACGATTTAGGCAATAAGGCTAGTTAGATAGGCTTTTGTGAGTTTTAAATATTTTTAATATTGCAAAGCGAATACTTTGCAGAGTAATAGAGTTAGGAGATTTCCGTGGCAGTTCAAAAGAGCAGAAAATCACGTTCGAAACGTGGCATGCGTCGTTCACATGATGCAATGGGTAGTGCAACATTATCAGTTGATCCAACATCAGGTGAAACTCATCACCGCCATCATATTACTGCGGACGGTTATTATAAAGGCCGTAAAGTAGTTAATACTGGCGACTCATTCGAAGAGTAATATCATCAACCATCAATGACCGCTAATCTGTTATTGATGGTTGGTAATTAAATATGGCAACAATCGCGTTAGATGCCATGGGTGGTGACTTCGGCCCTGAAGTCGTTATCCCTGCTGCAGTCCATGTAGTAAAAAAAATCAAAGATATTCGCATTATTCTGGTCGGTGATGAGACGCGTCTGCGCGACTTCGCAAAACAACACAATATCGATCTGAATGAGCATTTTGAAATAGAGCATGCCTCCCAGGTCGTGGAGATGCATGAAGATCCACGTCATGCTGTTCGCAAAAAGAAAGACTCGTCGATGCGTGTTGCCATTAACCTGGTGAAAGACGGACGTGCGCAGGCAGCCGTAAGTGCCGGTAATACCGGTGCCCTGATGGCCACAGCTAAGTTTGTTTTGAAAACTGTGCCCGGCATCGATCGTCCTGCTATCTGTACCACTATTCCTTCTTATGGCGGTCATACTCATATGCTGGATCTAGGCGCAAATGTAGACAGCAGTGCAGAGCATCTGTTTCAGTTCGCCCTCATGGGTTCGGTATTAGCGGAAGCGATAGATAATACGCATGAGCCAAAAGTTGGTTTATTGAATATTGGTTCGGAAGACAGTAAAGGCAATGCGCAGGTAAAAGCAGCCAATAAATTGCTTAAAGATGGCTCGTTCAATTACATTGGTTATGTCGAAGGCGATGATATCTATACTGACAAGGTCGATGTCGTTGTCTGTGACGGTTTTGTTGGCAATGTTTCACTTAAAACCATGGAAGGTGTCGCTAAAATGATATCGACATTGATGCGTGAAGAGTTCAAAAGCTCGCTACTTTCCATGTTGGCCGGTTTAATTGCGATGCCGGTGCTCAATCGATTTAAAAAACGAGTTGATCCGCGTATGTATAATGGTGCTTCCATGCTGGGTCTCGATGGTATCGTGATTAAAAGTCACGGTAGTGCTGATATGTTAAGTTATGCCAATGCGATAGAAATAGCGTTACTGGAAGTTGAGAAGTCTGTGCCTGAGCACATCCGTGAATGTATGGAACCTGAGATAGAGAAAACCATGTTGAATAATGCCCAGGTGGAGGTAGAAGCGTGAGCTACGCAAGAATAGCGGGTACCGGTAGTTATCTGCCTGAAAAAACGCTGACCAATGCTGACCTTGAAAAAATGGTTGATACCACGGATGAGTGGATACGTTCGCGTACTGGAATAGAAGAACGCCATGTAGCAGCGGATGGCGAATATACCGTTGATCTTGCCGAGAAGGCTGCTATAAAAGCGATGGAAGCAGCTGGTAAGACCAAAGATGATATTGATTTAATTATTGTCGGCACAACGACTGCCGATCGTGTCTTTCCAAGTACTGCGTGCTTATTGCAAAAACGTTTAGATATACATGGCTGTGCTGCGTTCGATGTGCAGGCAGTGTGTACTGGATTTGTCTACGCGCTAGGAATAGCTGACAAGTTTTTCAAAGCAGGTTCTGCAAAATGTGCGCTTGTTGTAGGTGCTGAAACATTATCACGTATCGTTGACTGGACTGACCGTGATACCTGTGTATTATTTGGTGACGGTGCCGGTGCTGTCGTTCTTGAGCAGAGTGATGAGCCGGGTATTCTATCGACACATTTACATGCCGATGGTGAGTACGAAGATTTGTTAAATGTGGACTATGGTGTGTCAACTGCTGCTGATCTAATTATTGATGGTACTGGTGGTATTCAAATGAAAGGTAACGAAGTGTTTAAGATGGCTGTTAATACACTCGGCCGTATCGTTGATGAAACCCTTGCCTATAATAATATGAAAAAATCAGATATTGACTGGCTGGTTCCTCACCAGGCGAATATCCGGATCATTAACGCGACAGCAAAGAAACTGAAAATGTCGACTGATCATGTGGTTATCACCGTTAATAAACACGGTAATACTTCAGCAGCCTCTGTGCCACTGGCATTAGATACCGCGGTTCGTGATGGCAGAATTAAACGCGGTGAAACTCTGTTACTCGAAGCTTTTGGTGGTGGTTTTACCTGGGGCTCTGCGTTAATTAAGTACTAACTTAATCATCCTGTCATGGCAATTCTAAGCGGTATCCCAGTGCTTAATTGTCGTGCCATCGAAGTTACGCTGGATTTTTATCAGCAGTTACTGCAATTTGTTATTGTCAAAAAACGTGAATCAAATAATGAATTAAAGTGGGTGCACCTCATGCACGGTGACACAACACTGATGTTGCAGGCTATCGATCAACAGCCAGCAGAAACCATACCTTTCCAGCAATCCAGTCTTTCGTTGTATTTTTTTATTAATAATATAAAAGAGTTGCACCATTTTATTAAAGCTAAAAACCACAAAGTGTCCGAGATAAAAACAACAGATTATCAGATGCTGGAATTCAGTGTGAGCGATCCTGAGGGTAACATTATTACTCTGGGGCAAGCCATAGATAAGCAACAGAGCTAATGTTGAAAAAGTGATCAGTGATTAAACTGGCGCAGGATAAAGATAAATAATATCTAAAAGCTTAAAACATAAAAATTATAACTATAATGAAGTGACGACATTAGAGGATAAGATATGAAAACCAATCGATTATTACCTGCAACATTGACAACTGTATTTTTAACTTCAGCATTAGCGCTAGCTGGTTGCACAATCACTGATGTGACCTCGAGTACCAGCGGAACACTTGATACCGTAACACCAGATGTGACCTTAAACCGTTTCGTGGATGTGCGACTGGCATCTATCCAAAAAGAAGCCGCGCAGGGTGAAGGCGAAAATCTCGATGCGTTAGCAGAGCTGATGGGTAAACAGGATAAGCAGGCGTTTTCGATCTGGATGCATACCAACTATGATGAGTTGTTTTCTGATCTGGAAAAACCGAGACAGCTTATCTCTCGTATAGAGGCAGGTAGCAGTAAATCGCTATAACTTAACTATATAAACAGTAGTAAAAAAAGCGCTGATAACTCAGCGCTTTTTTTTGTATATTTTTTACGATTTACATTAATGTAATTTAATATTCTAATTTACTGATTCGTATAAGTTTTTATTGTTTTTTTTATTAATGCTGATATACAATTAGCGCTCTATTTAAATGAAAGTAGGGAGCTGTAATGGCTGATCGTGAAACTGGTACTGTAAAATGGTTTAATAATTCTAAAGGATTTGGATTTATTGAAAGACAAGATGGTGAAGATGTGTTTGTGCACTTCAATCAAATACGTGGCGATGGTTACAAGTCTTTGGCTGATGGTCAAAGTGTCGAGTTTACCGTTGTGAAAAGTGATAAAGGTTTTCAAGCGGAAGACGTCGCAGCCTGTTGATCTTTTTTATAACGTAGTTGCTGTTTACAGCATTACTGAGTTATAAACATTTTCACATCAGCTTAACTGACTTAGCAGTCAGTTAAGCTAAGTTTGTACCACTTAAGGTTATCTTTTGTGTTGAGTTACTGCGTGTTTTTTTTAAAAAATATCGCTGAAAAATATTTTTTCTATATAGCCTGAGCTCTGTCTATCATTTCATCGGCATGCGCCAGAGACTGTTCGGTAATTTCAACGCCACTTAACATACGCGCTATTTCCTGGCGACGTTGTTCCTCGTCCAGTACAACCACCTGACTGCTCGTTCGTTTATCCCGGGTCTGTTTTTCGACACGCAAATGATTGTGTGCCTGTGAGGCGACCTGTGGTAGATGGGTGATGCAGATTACCTGGTTTCCCTTGCCGGTTTTTGCGCTGCCCAATGTGCGCAGATGCTGACCAACAATTTCTGCGATACCGCCACCGACACCGCTATCGACCTCATCAAAAATAAGTGATGGAATTTTACTGCTGTTAGCAATGATCATCTGAATGGCCAGGCTGATACGTGCGAGTTCACCGCCGGATGCAACGCGGGCAATCGGTTTACATGACTGGCCGGCATTTGCGGTTACGGTAAACTCGATCTGGTCGAGGCCGTAAGCAAAGCGTTTTGCTGTTACCGGCTTGATGGTGATCTCAAATTTTCCGCCACTCATACCCAGTGTCTGCATCGACTGTGTGATATCTTTGTTTAATTTTTTTGCGGCTTTTTTACGGCTGTCAGATAATTTCTTGCAGCAAGCTAAATATTTTGTTTCCAGTTCTTTTTGTTGTTTGCTCAATTCATCAAGTCGTTCATCGACATGATCTATGTCGTCGAGTTCTTTTTGCAGTTGTTCATGCAGTGAACTTAATGTTTCCGGTTCAACTCTATGTTTGCGGGCAAGGTCGAGGATATATTGAATCCGCTGTTCGATGTTCGCTAATTGCGCAGGATCAAGATCGATGTCGTCACGATAGCTTTGCAACAATGAAACGCTTTCGTCGATCTGGACCAGTGCATCCGTCAGCATCTCTACGGCCGGCGACAGGCTCGCATCGATCTCGTTGATATCCGTCACTGAAGCGATGATGTGTGACATCGCAGACTGGATGTTACTGTCGTCGTCTTCACTTAATAGATGAATGGCCTGCTGTACGGTATTGTTTATCTTTTCAGCGTTAGCCATCCGTTTATGCTGGCTATCTAATGACTGGTATTCATTTTCTTCGAGTGCCAGTGCATCAAGTTCCTGTGTCTGAAAACGTAACAGGTCGAGTCGATCATTCTGTTCGTTGCTGGTCTGTTGCAGGTGCTGCAACTGCTCTTCGACCAGTTTTAATTCGACATAAAGATTACTCACCGCTTCAAGCAGAGGTGAGTGGTTCGCGTAATCATCTAATAGTTGTCTCTGCACGCTGCTCTTCATCATCGACTGGTGTTCATGCTGACCATGGATATCGATAAGCATCTCTGCCAGTTCACGTATGTTCTGTAGATTGACCGGTGTGCTGTTTACATAAGCACGAGAGCGTCCGTCTCGTGAGATGCGGCGGCGTAAGATGCATTCTTCATCGGCATTTAATTCCTGTGATACCAGCCAGCTTGAAACGTGGTCCAGCTTTTGAATGTCAAACTCTGCGACGATCTCAGCGTAATCACAGCCCTGTTTGATGCTGTCGTTATCGGCGCGGTCACCGAGGACGAGATTGAGTGCGCCGAGCAGGATAGATTTTCCAGCACCGGTTTCACCGGTAAGCGCGGTCATGCCGGAATTAAAATCCAGTTCGAGCTCATCGATGATGGCAAAATTTCTGATGTACAAGTGTTTTAACATGAGTAGTAAACGATAACCTGTTGATCAGGTATGTTCGCTCCAGTGTAATTTGGCGCGTAATATTTCAAAATAATTATGTCGTTTCGGATGCAATAAAGTAATTTTTTCAGCTTTTCTCTTAACCTTGATGTGATCACCTACATGCACATCTGTCGAGAGATGACCGTCACAGGTTGCCTGGGCGATGCCATCTTTGGTATTGCATATCAGTACGTCGATCTGAGAGTCGGAATGGATCACCAGTGGTCGACTGCTAAGTGTATGTGGCGAAATAGGCACCAGTGTGATCGCGTCCAGCGTGGCGTGTAATATTGGACCACCTGCGGACAGGGCGTATGCGGTAGAGCCGGTAGGGGTGGAGATCACTATGCCATCGGCGCGTTGATGATTGACGAACTCATCGTTGATCCTGGTTTCAAATTCGATCATCCGGGCAACGTCACGGATGTGTATCACCACATCGTTGAATGCATCGCCTTCAAAGATAACTTTGTTATCGCGTAATACCTGCATCTCCAGCAGTAGGCGTTGTTCCTCGCGGTACGAGCCATTGAGGATCTCTTCGAGTGAGCTTTCGAGTTCATCGGGTGAGATATCTGCCAGAAAACCTAAACGACCGACATTGATGCCAACCAGTGGCACATGTGCGTGGGCTAATGAACGTGCGGCATTTAAAATCGTACCGTCACCACCGACGACGATGACGAGATCGCATAGTTTGCCTATCGTATCGCGGTCAGCTTTTTTGTGGTTACCATTATTAATGATATCCGGTATCTGTTCATCAAGGATGATGTTGCATTTTTTATTAATTAAAAACTCGAACAGTGAGTGCATCGTCTGTCTTGCAGACTCTGCCTCTGGTTTTATTATTATGCCGATGGTGTTGAATTTCATCTGCTTACACTAACATTGAAATCTAATGTTGGAAAGATAGTTGTTGTTCCTGCGGTACAATAGTTGACTCGTTATTGTTATGCGGGATGCACTCGCATGAGTGCAAAGTTTTGTCATTTCTGGACATCACTTTTTAAACGGTAGAGCAGGTCAAGTGCTTCTTTTGGGGTTAATTCATCGACATTTAATTCCTCTAACTGTTCGACAACCGGATGTGGACGGTCACTAAACATTTCAAACTGGCCGGATTCATGATGGTTGCTGACGCTCAGGTTTTCCAGCTCGATGAGTTTATTTTTCGCCAGTTTGATTACCTCAGTCGGCACGCCGGCTAGTTGGGCAACCTGTAAACCATAACTCTGATTAGCTGGACCGGGTTTCACACTGTGAAGGAAAACAATTTTTTCACCATGCTCGACCGCATCGATATGGATGTTGTTGATGCCGCGTATCTCATCGGGTAAAGCGGTGATCTCAAAATAGTGAGTGGCAAATAAGGTGTAAGATTTATTCACGTTGCTGAGATGATAGGCGCAGGCCCATGCCAGGGACAGGCCGTCAAAAGTACTGGTGCCGCGACCGATCTCATCCATCAATACCAGCGAGTTTGGCGTCGCATTGTTAAGTATGTTTGCCGCTTCGGTCATCTCGACCATGAAGGTAGAACGGCCACTGGCCAGATCATCAGAGGCGCCGATACGTGTATAGATACGATCTATCGGGCCCAGAACAGCACTCTCAGCCGGCACATAACTGCCGATGTAAGCGAGTAAAACAATCAGTGCAGTCTGGCGCATGTAGGTCGATTTACCGCCCATGTTGGGGCCGGTGATGATGCTCATGCGTTTGCTGTCGCTTAATAATGTATCGTTAGGCACGAAGTGCTCGTCGACAACGCGTTCGACCACTGCATGACGCCCCTGCTTGATATTGATGCCGGGTTTGTCGTTTAATTCCGGGCAGCGATAATCCAGCGTTTGCGCGCGCTCAGTCAAGCAGCAGATGCTGTCTAATTCGGCGATGCCCTGTGCGCAGATCTTTAGTGCCTGTAAATATTTCTGTAGTTCGGCGAGCAGGTCGTCATAGATAGATTTTTCTAAAGCCAGTGCGCGTTCCTTGGCGCTTAATACTTTGTCTTCATACTGTTTTAATTCATCGGTGATGAATCGTTCAGTGCTCTTCAGGGTTTGTTTGCGTGTGTAATGCGCCGGCACATCTTCGGATTGCAGTCGACTGATCTCGATGTAAAAACCGTGCACCCGATTGTAATTAACCTTAAGTGTTTTGATGCCGGTCTGTTCACGCTCACGAACTTCCAGCTGCTCGAGGAAAGCGTTGGCGTTTTTGCTCAGGGCGCGTAATTCGTCCAGCTCCTGGTTATAACCTGCGGCAATAAAACCGCCATCGCGTGTCAATACTGGCGGGTTTTCACAGATGGCAGAAGAGAGCAGTTCAACAATTTGCGGATGACTGGTGATGTTGGCTGATAACTGCCGGGTGAGCGGTGCATGGCATTGTTTCAGTAAAGCCTGTAACTCGGGTAATACCATCAGCGAGTTTTTCAGCGTTTCCAGGTCACGAGGTCGCGCTGATAACAGCGCCAGGCGGCTCATGATGCGTTCGATATCACCGATAGAATTCAGATAAAACTGGATGTCTGTGGTGAGCTGGTTATCTAATAATTCACCGATCGCCTGGTGTCGTTGTCTCAGTATGTCCCGATTGCGTAAAGGTGAATGCAGCCAGCGGCGCAGGCAACGGCTTCCCATGCTGGTGGTGGTGTGATCAATGATAGAGGCCAGGGTGTTTTCGGTGCCGCCGGATATATTGATCTCGATTTCGAGATTACGGCGGCTGGCAGCGTCGAGCACGATGACATCATCGGTATTTTCGACATGCAGGCCGGAGATATGCGGTAAAGCGGCGCGTTGCGTGTCCTGGGTATACTGTAATAAACAGCCGGCAGCCATCACGGCGGTATCTAGATCTGCACAGCCAAATCCCGATAAATCTTTGGTGCCAAACTGGGCGTTGAGTAAACGGTTTGCGCTCTCAAGATCAAACCACCATGGCGGTTGCTGCCGTAAACTTATATTGTTATTTAATGTGCTGCTAAATTCGTCGTACAGTGGGTTGTCTTCAGACAGCAGAACCTCAACCGCCTGCAGGCGTTCTAATTCGGCATAGACCTGGGCTTTGTGTTTGATTTCAAACACGTTAAAGCGGCCCGAGGTGATGTTCAGGCTGGCGACACCATAGCGATCATTGTGATGATGTATGCATAACAGCAGATTATCTCTGCGTTCATCCAGCAGCGCTTCTTCGGTAACGGTGCCGGGGGTGACGATACGCATGACTTCACGATTTACCGGCCCCTTGTTTTCTCCCGGTTTGCTGGTTTGCTCACAGATAGCAACCGACTCACCACGCTTGATCAGGCGTGATAAATAATTATCAGCCGCATGATAGGGAATGCCGGCCATGGGGATCGGCTTGCCAGCCGATGATCCGCGAGCAGTTAGCGTGATATCAAGAATTTTTGCCGCTTTTTTAGCGTCATCATAAAATAACTCGTAAAAGTCACCCATGCGATAAAACAACAGGGTATCGGGGTGATCAGCCTTGATGCGAAGGTATTGCTGCATCATCGGGGTATGGCTGTTGCTGTCAGCTTTATGGTTATTTTTTATTGTCGCTGTGGTCATGGATTGATCCAGATCTCTCATCAGGATTTGGTATTTTTGAAACAGGCTTTAGTCTACAAGATTTACTGGTGTGATGGCATGCCGTCCTATAAAGTACAGCAAATATTTTTTAATCATAAACACGGTGATTGCGCGCAGCATCGCATGGCAATGACCGTGTTTAATGAGTTTTAGTCCTTGAGAATTTTTAACGGGTATCAATGATGAGTCCATCAGAGCAGGAATTAAGGGATCTGGCTGAACAGCTGGGCGAGTGTTTAGTGGCACGAGGTCTGAAACTGGCATCGGCTGAATCCTGTACTGGTGGTTGGCTGGCAAAAATTATTACCGATATTCCAGGCAGTTCTGCCTGGTTCACCGGTTCGGTGGTGAGTTATAGCAATGAGGCTAAACAGAGTCTGTTAGGCGTGTCTGAAAATACCCTGAAGGAATTCGGTGCGGTCAGTGGAGAAACGGTGCTGGAGATGTCTGACGGTCTGTTCGCTCATACGGATGCCGGTGTCGCGGTGAGCGTCAGTGGTATCGCCGGGCCCGATGGCGGCAGTGAGGATAAACCGGTAGGGCTGGTCTGGCTGAGCTGGGGGAAACGAGATAAATCTGTGTTTGCTAATCCTTATAACTTTGCTGGCGATCGAGAAGCCGTGCGCAAACAATCGATTAAGCAGGCATTGAATAATTTGCAGGACCTGCTGGTTTGTGATTAAGGGCGGTTGTTTCCTGCGGGTAAAATCGCGGAATAAATTCCACTCCTACGGTTTTGCATACACCTGTAGGAGCGGAATTTATTCCGCGATATATGCACCAGGCCAATAATGGTGTTCAGGTGTTGAACAGGATTGCTGTGCTAATTACTCAGTGATTTCAGTAGTTGATCTTTGCTAACAGGGAATTTAAAAACATCATGTAACTTAATGATTTCATTTAGTTTGTCGACGTATTGAAATTCGCTTTTATCTACCAGCACGATGACCCTGGTATGCTCTGAGTACTTTTGCAGACTGTATAGCAGGACATCCAGATTGCTGATATTTACCCCCGCATAGTTATTGCCGTAACCATAAAAAAACTCTGCCACGATATAATCCGGTTGTTGTTTCTTCAGTGCCGCAATGGCTTTTCGCATCGAGGTGATTTTCGTTTCTTTGATTCCCAGGGATTCATATAACTCGGAAGCGTTTGGATGTCCGGAAGATTCAATAATGGAAAATAAGGTTTTCATGGTTATAGCGTAACGTTTTTTAACTCTTTGTAGAATATTGCATATTTTAAGTATTCGTCACACCGCCATCAAGATTAGTCATTTTCACCACAGAGACACAGAGAGCACAGAGTCTTTAATTTTTTATTAAACAAAGAACCAAGCTTCCCTCAGTGCTCTCTGTGTCTCTGTGGTTCAAAGTTTCTAACAGACACAATTTCCCGATTATTGGTTTACTTACAGTCACAAGACTGTTCTGTTGTGCTTACAAAGACAGACTGATAGTCGAGAATACGCTTTGAAAATAACATTTTCAAGACTATTTTTATGCTGGCATTAAAAATACTTATTGACTTATTTTTTGTAAGGAAACATAAACCGAAAACTTTTAAAAATACTGCCACTTTCAGCACGATGAGGGCTATCTGCTCGCATATATCTATGTGATAATCATTCGAATTATTATTACAACAAAACACCACCAGAGGAGTTATTAATGGACGACAATCGTAAAAAGGCACTCGCTGCCGCTTTAACACAAATTGAACGTCAATTCGGCAAAGGATCTGTCATGCGTATGGGTGATGAAGGCGCAATCCCCAATATTGAAACGGTCTCTACCGGTTCACTGAACCTGGATATTGCTTTAGGTATCGGCGGCCTGCCTAGAGGCCGCGTAGTAGAAATATACGGACCTGAATCATCCGGTAAAACAACATTAACCTTGCACGTTATCGCCGAGATGCAAAAAATTGGCGGTACTGCCGCGTTTGTTGATGCAGAGCATGCGCTGGACCCGCAATACGCTGAAAAGCTGGGCGTTAATATTGACGAATTACTGGTCTCACAGCCAGATAACGGTGAGCAGGCGCTGGAAATTACCGACATGCTGGTGCGTTCTGGTGCAGTCGATATCGTGGTTATTGACTCGGTGGCTGCATTAACCCCGAAAGCTGAAATCGAAGGTGACATGGGCGATTCTCATATGGGCCTGCAGGCACGTTTGATGTCACAGGCATTGCGTAAGTTGACCGCGAATATAAAACGTTCGAATACACTGGTTATCTTCATCAACCAGATCCGTATGAAAATCGGTGTCATGTTCGGTAGCCCTGAAACGACTACTGGCGGTAATGCACTTAAATTTTATTCATCTGTGCGTCTGGATATTCGCCGTATCGGCGCAATCAAGAAGGGTGATGAGATCGTCGGTAATGAGACCAAAGTGAAAGTGGTTAAAAACAAGGTGTCGCCACCATTCAAACTGGCGCATTTTGAAATCTTATACGGAGAAGGTATCTCACGTGAAGGTGAGCTTATCGACCTGGGTGTTGAGCATAACCTGATCGAAAAGGCCGGTGCCTGGTACAGTTACAACGGTGACAAGATCGGTCAGGGTAAAGAGAAAGTACGTGTCTTCCTGAAAGAAAATCCTGATATTGCCAGTACCATCGAGCAGACATTACGTGATAAATTACTGGTCAAACCGGTTGTCAGAGGCGAAGAAGAGGCTGAGCTCGGTGCGGTTGAAGAAGGCGTGCTGGAAGAGGCGTAGGAAAAACAGCCTACCGTTTTGTCATCCTGAACGAATGTGAAGGATCTTAAAGCTCAGTGTGCAAGATCCTTCACATTCGCTCAGGATGACAGGGTTAAACGATAGTAAAAACTCCCGCAAAGCGGGAGTTTTTATTTCATCTACAATGTGTTTTAGGTGCAGGTCTTGAGTGCTAAATCCGTTGCTGTAAGGTTACTTTCTCGTCGTGAGCATTCAGCGTTCGAGATTCGCGACAAGTTGCTGAAACGTGATTTTGACAGTGAAGAGATAGATCAGGTCATCATCGAACTGCAGCAGGGTGGCTGGTTGTCTGATGAACGCTTTGCAGAAGCTTATATCCGAATGCGTCAGCTAAAAGGATTCGGCCCGGTGCGTATCGCCATGGAGTTAAATGAGCGTGGCGTGAAAGAACACATCGTCGATGATTATCTGCATGCCGATGATGATAGCTGGCGACAGACATTAGAGCAGCAGTACCGTAAAAAATACAAAGATAAACCCATTGAGGACTATAACGATAAGGCGAAACGCATTCGTTTTCTGCAATATCGCGGGTTTGCACTTGATGTTATATATCAAGTTGTTAAAGATTAGTAATTATTATTTAAATCAAATTGTTATAGATATTATTTAAAGTTATTTATTATATGAAAACAAGCGCAGAATTACGTCAGGCATTTCTCTCGTACTTTGAAAACGAAGGCCACGAGGTGGTTAACAGTAGTTCACTAGTCCCGGCTAATGATCCTACCTTGCTGTTTACCAATGCCGGCATGGTGCAATTTAAAGATGTATTTTTAGGCCGGGATAAACGCAGTTATAAACGTGCAACCTCGAGTCAGCGCTGTGTGCGTGCCGGTGGTAAACACAACGATCTGGAAAACGTCGGTTATACCGCACGTCACCATACCTTTTTTGAAATGCTGGGTAACTTCAGTTTTGGTGATTATTTCAAAGAGGATGCGATTAGATACGCCTGGGAATTTTTAACCGAAGTGGCTGGCCTGCCGGCAGAAAAACTCTGGGTCACGGTTTATGCTGACGATACCGAAGCAGAAGCTATCTGGCTGAACACCATCGGTGTTAGCACCGAACGTTTCAGCCGCATCGGTGACAAACCCGGTAAGAAATATGAGAGTGATAATTTCTGGGCGATGGGTGATACCGGGCCATGCGGTCCCTGTACCGAAATTTTTTATGATCATGGTGAAGATATCTGGGGTGGCCCACCGGGCACTGCAGAGGAAGATGGTGATCGTTATATAGAGATCTGGAACCTGGTGTTCATGCAGTACAACCGGACTGCCGATGGCGAGATGCTGGCGCTGCCAGCACCATCGGTGGATACCGGCATGGGACTGGAACGTCTGGCGGCGATCCTGCAGGGTGTGCACAACAATTATGATATCGATATATTCCAGCATCTGATCAAAGCGGCAGCGAAAGCGACCAATACTTCGGATCTGGAAGATAAGTCTCTACGTGTTATCGCCGATCATATTCGTTCCTGTGCTTTTTTATGCGTCGATGAGGTCATGCCCTCGAATGAAGGTCGGGGTTATGTGCTGCGACGTATTATCCGTCGTGCCTGCCGTCATGGTCATCAGCTGGGTATGGATGACCTGTTCTTCTACAAGCTGGTGCAGCCACTGGTCGAAGTCATGGGTGAGGCATACCCGGAACTGGTAGCCGCGCAGGCCAATGTAGAAAAACTGCTAAAGATGGAAGAAGAGCGTTTTGCTGAAACCCTGGATCACGGTATGAAAATCCTGGAAGAAGACATCAGGCAGTTGCAGGATAAAACCATTACCGGTGAAACCCTGTTTAAACTTTATGATACTTACGGTTTTCCGGTTGACCTGACCGCAGACATCGCGCGTGAACGTGATCTGGAAATCGATGAAGCCGGTTTTGAAGCCTGTATGGAAGCCCAGCGTGAACGCGGCCGCAGCGCCAGTCAGTTTGGTGTCGATTACAACAAAGATTTACAGGTGGAGTGCGAATCAGCTTTTACCGGTTATGATCAGGTGAAACAAAACGCTGTGGTCGTCGAGTTGTTTTCCGGTGCGCAATCGGTAGAGACGTTAACAGAAGGCCAGCAGGGAATCGTGGTGTTAAATGAAACCCCGTTTTATGGTGAATCCGGTGGCCAGGTTGGCGATACCGGCGTGTTACTTTCAGCGAATGCGAGATTCATCGTCAAAGATACCCAGAAGCAGGGTAAAAGCGTATTGCATATCGGTGAGCTGCAGTCCGGTATTCTGACTAAAGGCGATGAACTCAGTGCGGAGATTGATTTCGAAAACCGTAAAGCTATCAGCCGAAATCATTCAGCAACCCATCTCATGCATGCAGCATTACAGCAGGTACTGGGTGAGCATGTATCGCAAAAAGGTTCGTTGGTTGATGCCGAAAAATTGCGTTTTGATTTCTCCCATCTCGAACCGGTAAAAGCTGAAGAGTTAAAAATGATCGAGCAGATCGTCAATGCCCAGATTCGCAGTAACAGTGAAGCGCAGGCGAATGAGATGGAACTGGAAGCGGCAAAAGCTTCCGGTGCGATGGCCTTATTTGGTGAGAAATATGATGATGTCGTACGGGTTGTCAGCATGGGTGACCGGCTTGATGAAAAGTCATTTTCTACAGAGTTATGCGGTGGTGTTCATGTCAATCGCGTCGGTGATATCGGTTTTTTCAAGATCATCGCCGAAACCGGTATAGCCTCCGGTGTGCGTCGCATCGAAGCGGTGACCGGAAAGGCTGCGGTGAAGTGGGTGGAAGACAGAGACCTGCAACTGGATTCACTCGCACAGCTTCTGAAAAGCAGTCGTGATGAAGTCAACAGCAAAGTCGAACAGCTGATTCAAAAATTAAAAGAGCAGGATAAACAGCTGACGCAATTAAAAGGCAAGATGGCATCACAGGCCGGCAATGATCTATCCAGCCAGGCAGAAGATATCGGGGGCGTTAAAATATTGACCGCACATCTTGAAGGTGCCGACAGCAATACCTTGCGTGATACGCTGGATCAGCTGAAAAATAAATTAGGTTCTGCTGCCATCGTCCTTGCCAGTGAAGAGGCCGGTAAAGTGAAATTGATCGCGGGTGTAACCAAAGATTTAATAAAAACCATCAAGGCCGGCGACCTGGTCAATATTGCGGCGGCGGAAGTCGGCGGTAAAGGCGGCGGCCGTCCGGATATGGCACAGGCAGGTGGTTCAAATCCTGCTGCGATACCACAGGCGCTGGATGCGGCGAAGAGCTGGTTACGAAGTCAGTTGTAAAAGCAATTGTGCGCACAGCAGGTTAGCGCAATTAAACGATATTTGTTGTCATCCTGACCGAAGCGGAAGGATCTTGTGCATTTGTCCGAAAAGGGTGAAATAAATTTAAGATCCTTCACTGTGTTCAGGATGACAGAAAATAACAAATGATATTTAATTATGCTGTTTTCGATCTTTAACTACAGAATGTTTTTTCTAAACCTTTGATTCATTGCAAGAATTAGACATACCTTATATACTTCACGTTTTTTATCGGCACAAACGTAAGCGATAACATTTCATGTCCTTAATCGTCCAAAAATATGGCGGCACTTCGGTAGGCAGTATCGAAAAAATCGGTAATGTCGCCGATAAAGTCGCTGCACGTGCTAAAAGTGGTGACAAAATTGTTGTTGCCGTGTCAGCCATGAGTGGTGAGACCAATCGTCTGATCGCACTTGCTAATGAGATCAGCGCAAAACCGCATGCCCGTGAGATGGATGTAATCATTTCTACCGGTGAGCAGGTAACCATCGCGCTGTTAACCATGGCATTACTGGACCGAGGTTGTGACGCACGTTCTTATACCGGCGCACAGATTCGCATGGTTACTGATGCCGTGCACGGTAAGGCCCGTATCAAAGAGATACACAGTGAAAAAATGAAAGCTGACCTGGATGCAGGACGAGTCGTAGTGGTCGCCGGTTTTCAGGGCGTCGATGAAGACGGCAATATCACCACCCTGGGTCGTGGTGGCTCCGATACGACCGCGGTGGCGATCGCAGCCGCTTTAAAAGCCGATGAATGTCAGATCTATACCGATGTGGACGGGGTTTACACGACCGATCCACGGGTTGAGCCAAAAGCAAGAAAACTCGATAAAATTACTTTTGAAGAAATGCTGGAAATGGCCAGCCTGGGTTCAAAGGTTCTGCAGATCCGTTCGGTGGAATTTGCGGGTAAATACAATGTCCCATTACGTGTACTGTCATCCTTTGAAGAAGGTGAGGGTACACTTATTGCACTGGAGGATGATGGCGTGGAACAGGCGTTAATTTCAGGTATCGCGTTTAACCGTGATGAAGCACAGCTAACTATTAACGGTGTGCCCGATCAGCCGGGTGTCGCTTCTAAAATATTAGGTCCAGTGACTGATGCAAACATCGAAATCGATATGATCGTACAAAATATCGCTGAAGATGGCTGTACCGACTTTACCTTTACTGTACATCGCAATGATTATGCGACTGCATACGCTCTTCTGGAGACGGTAGCTAAAGAGTTAGGTGCGAAGAAAGTTAAAGGTGATGATGCTATCGTCAAGATATCACTGGTAGGCGTAGGCATGCGTTCACACGCCGGTATAGCCAATACCATGTTTGATACCCTGGCAAAAGAAAACATTAATATACGCATGATATCAACCTCAGAGATCAAGATTTCTGTGGTAGTTGATGAAAAATACCTCGAATTAGGTGTACGTTCACTGCATGAGGCTTTTGGTCTTGACAGTGACGGGCACCTGAAAAATCTGTAAAATAAGATTACGGATGTGACACATCACCCTTATGTGTATAAATAAATGGGCCGTGGTAAGAATCTATGAACTCTCGCGCTGTTCATTGTTCTTACATTTTATTGGATACAACATGGAGAAAATGGAAATGTTGATATTGACCCGCCGCGTTGGCGAAACCTTAATGATCGGTGACGAAGTTACCGTAACCGTGCTTGGTGTGAAAGGTAATCAGGTAAGAATTGGAATTAACGCACCCAAAGAAGTCGCTGTACACCGTGAAGAAATTTACGAGCGTATAAAAGCAGAGCAGAGCGAACCAGATTCTGTTTAAAATACTTTACCTGTAAACAGAGAACAGGTATGCTTCGCACCCGATGTGACGATGCATATCTGTTTTTTATTGTATCGATCTAATCTGGAGAAATGGCCGAGCGGCTGAACGCTACAAGTTGCCGGGAAGCGCATCGGGTTCAGCAATATTTGCCAACTTTGCAAATACCCGAAGGGCGAAAGACAGGAGCCCGAAGTAACGCGAGCATCCGACAGGGGTGCGCCTGGCACATATAGATACAGGTAGTGTTATAAAACACATAGTTTAAATAATTTGGAGAAATGGCCGAGCGGCTGAAGGCGCGCCCCTGCTAAGGGTGTATAGGGTTTATAGCTCTATCGAGGGTTCGAATCCCTCTTTCTCCGCCATATACATTGACGCGACTAGCATAAAGCTAGATAATGCGTCCCTCGCAGAATATGCGCCTGTAGCTCAGCTGGATAGAGTACTCGGCTACGAACCGAGCGGTCAGGGGTTCGAATCCCTTCAGGCGCACCATACAATAAAAAAGCCTCACCAGTTTCATGGTGGGGCTTTTTTATTGTTCGCTGTTTTGTAAGGGTTGGTTCGTCATACGGTTCGAAAAAATTGTCAGGAACAATTATTATTCGCCACATCCATGTGGCTCACCCTGCGGGCCATCACAAAAAACGTGATGTTCAAAATTGATCCAGTCAATTTTAGTCACGACGAAGCGAGCCCAAAGGGTCGCCCACAGGGAAGTGGGCGATAATCCTTCCATGAATAAGAAGCCAGAATTATTTGAAAGCCCCACCCGTTTTTCTGGTGGGGCTTTTTTTATTGTTCGTTGCTTTGAATTAATTGGTTCGTCACAGGTTCGACAAATTTGCCAGGAGCAAATTTGAACGCACGAAGTGCGACCCGTAGGGTGTAGGGCAGGACGCCCGGAATATAAAATCGTCAGGAAGCCGCTCTCGCACTTCCATGTGCTACGCGTCACCGGTTCATCCTGAACAATGCGATTTTTAACATCCGCGCCTTATGCGGATGGCCCCGAAGGGGTGAGGGCAGGAAAGCTCGAATAATCCTTCCAGAACATATAACATCATATAAAGCTTAATAATTTTATGGTCAATTATGAGTAGCCGGTCTATACTTATATTAACAGCATTAATATTAAGTCAATTTACTATTTTATGGCGACTTGCAGCCAGCACTTTATTAAATATATTAGATTTAGATAAAGTGACGAGTAGTAAAAAACTGTACGCTAAAAGAGAAAAAATAATGTCAATATCAGGCAAGTATTTTTTATTAATCGTCTCTCTTCTTTTCTGCTCGAATGTACTTTATGCAGAGACAGTCTCGTTAACAACCTCAAAAAATATCACATCTACAGCGGAATACCATGCAGGTGACGCGGACCAGCCGTTACTTGTTTTTATCCATGGCTTCTTGCAGACCAGAAGTTTTTCAACGGTAAACAGATTGTTCAACGCCTTTCATGAAAGTGGATTTCCGGTACTCGCACCTACGTTGTCACTGGGTGTTTCTAACCGGGCTCAGGCACTTCCCTGCGAGTCTATTCATCTTCATTCTTTAAATAGTGACACAGATGAAATTGAGCAATGGGTATCCTGGGCCAGTCAGCAGGGACATAAAGAGATCGTTTTGATCGGGCACAGTGCGGGCAGTGTAAACATCACTGCTTATCTGGCAAATAAACCTCATCCAGCGGTTAAAAAAACCATATTGATCAGTCTGACCCACTATGGTCCAGGCCGGCCGGCCGCATTCGAAACAGAAGAACATGCTCAGAACGCTCGTAGTATGTTAGAAAAAAACGATAACGGATTAGGTAAATTTTCCCTGGCATTCTGTAACGAGTATGTCAGTACGCCGAAGCATTTCCTGTCTTATTATGACTGGTCTGATGAGAAAGTGTTAAAAGCAGTTGCTGTCAAAAGCTCTGAAAATTACATCATTATCGGGGGTGCAGACGAGCGCATCGTCGATGATTGGTTAGCCTCACTAAAAAAAGCAAATGGAGAGTTCATGGTGATTGATGGCGCAAGCCATTTTTTTGATCAATCATATGAATTTGATCTGTTAGACAGCGTGGAAAGCATACTGACCTCGGAATAAGTAGACTTTGTGATAACAGCATGGATAAAACATATCGTAAGGACAAAAAATCTTTATTTACATTATCGATCAGTAATTATGCGCTGATTTTTTTGTTAATCGTTGCTACATTCTTCATCGGTATTGGTATCTATGCTTATAGCAGCCTTGAACAGGCGCGATTAAATATTCATGTGAATAACCGCCTGGCTGCGAATGCAGAACTGGATCAGGCAGTGACAAATCTACACAACACAGTGAGTGTTATCTCGAAACAAATTTCAAACTGGGATGAGGTTTTTCAGCAACTGGATAATCCGGCCTATTATTCTTACTGGCGTAAGTACCGATTGTTAAATGCGGATATCATTCCTGATTATATAAATGCGGCAGAAATATTCGATCGTAATGGCAACGCATTAGCTATCATGCCTGACAGTCAGTTCATTCCACGTATCGATGTAAAATCATTAACGCCTTTGCTTGATTTAGAGGGCCAGACCATCAGCTTGCTCGTGTATCTTCCAATACAGCGAGGAGTAGGTAATGAAAACATAGAAGGCTATCTGGGGCTTCGTCTTCCCTTTATTGAAACCCTGGTGAGCCAATATCGATTTCGCTTTATCGATACCGATACGCTGGTTAAATCCAGCACTGAAATTGGTCAGATACCTTTGAGTGAGTCGGCTTCTGTCCTCAGTTTCAAGCTTCAGTCCAGCCCTGAAGCAGAGACCATGATGGAAATCGTGAAAGTCACGATCATCCAGCTGGCGAGTATCGTCGGTATTCTGTGTTTGATGTTCTATTTCCTGATGGTCTATCTTCTCGGTAAACCATTGCTTGAGATTTCAGAATATATCGATAAGTTGCTACACGGTAACCTGGATAATTTAACTGATGGTATCAACGCTGTATTTCCTGTGACAGAGATTGAAAAGATCAGGTCTTCATTAAATACTTACCACGCTGACCTGCAAAAAGCACATTTTGATCTCGACGAAAAAAATCAGGAATTATGGGTGCTGGCACATCACGATACACTCACGGGTATGCTCAATCGACGAGCCTTCGAAGTAGAGTGGAACAACTCCAAGCAAGTGTTAAGTCATCGCCGCGTCGGAGTCAGCCTGATATTGTTCGACGTCAATCATTTCAAAGCGATCAATGATTCTTACGGACACCAGGTAGGAGATGAGGTTCTCAGAGCCATCAGTGCCTGCATCCAGAATGCACTTCGTAACTCTGAGAAGTTATATCGCATCGGTGGTGATGAATTTGCCGCGATAATCATCGGCAGTACCCCTGAGGATGAGCTGATATTGTCTCAGCGCTGTATCGATGCTGTTCAGGACCACGATTTCAGCTCTATGGGAATCAAGGAAACGGTTCGTATCAGTTGTGGCATATCACATTGCCGGGCTGACGAACTTGAAAAATTAAATAATTTACAATGGCAGGCAGACGTTGCTGTTTATCAGGCGAAAAGACCAGGCATCACCCGACCAGTTTTGTTCAACGATGCCATGGCTGATGGTACTGAAGCAGTATTCTCAAGCTGGATAAGCAATGCTGTCTATGAAGCAGTTACACACAATACCGGAATTGAGATGCACTATCAGCCCATCGTTTATACCGGTACCGGCAATGTCGCTTATTACGAAGCGCTGCTCCGTATCCGATATGAAGGTGAACTGGTTCCTCCATCACATATATTTCCGATCGTCACCATGCGCCAGATGGAACACGCGCTGGACCGCACGGTTATTGATAAAGTACATGAAGATCTGGTTCAGCAATTTATTCCTGCCGGTAGTGGTATCTCGATCAATCTCTCTGCCGAGTCTGTCGGTCACAAAGATGTAGTCGAATGGTTAATGCCACTGACAGATTTTACCCAGAGTTACTATATCGTGATCGAAGTGACAGAAACGTCATTGATTACCCAGATCAGTTCAGCGGCACGCAGTCTGACGATATTGAGAAAACTAGGTTTTAAAGTAGCGCTGGATGATTTTGGCAGTGGTTACTCATCATTACGCTACCTCACCAGCATGCCGGTAGACATTATCAAATTTGATATCACCCTGATACAGGGAATGATGGATGATCGTCTGGGGAAACTGGTCCAGAAGATGGCCAGTATGCTAAATGGTCTGGGTTATGATCTGGTTGCTGAAGGTATCGAAACAGAAGAGTTATTAGATAAAGTTAAGGCCGCCGGTTTCAATCTCTCTCAGGGGTTTCTGTTTGGCTATCCAACTCGAGATAGAAAAAAGATCAGTGTGGTTAGTTTGTTATCAATGAGTAGAAGTAGAAAATATTCTGCTAATAAAGAATAATTTTTAGCAGAGAATATGATCGCCATTAGCTGACGGTTGATAATGTTTAAGCAAAAGGATCGAGTATCACAAACAGCGCGATGATGAAGCGGGAATATTCAGTCCAGTGTTCCATAATACAAGTTTCAGCTGATATTTTAATAGCGTAAAAGCGACATGTAGTATACGCTTTTAAAGAGGATTGTTAGCATTTGTATACCTTGACACTGTCAGTTAACAGGGCAGTGTTAACATCTATCTGATTATTGTGAACTTGCTGGAGTATTGATGAAACTGATCGAAGTCATCGTCGATGAAATTGTTACCGAGACGGTTGCAGAAATTGCAAAAAAACATAATGCCGTGGATTTTCGGCTGGCGCAGAAAAACCAGGAGGGCCGTCAGGCGATGCGTATCCTGTTACAGGATGAAATGGTGCAGTCGACGCTGGATGCATTGCAGGCAGTCGTCAGCTCTTACCCAACATCTCGTATTATTGTTTTTCCGGTGGAGACAACATTGCCTTTGCCTGAAGAGATAAAAGCGGAGAGAAAAACCACCAGCACATCACGTGAAGCACTTTATGATTCGGTATCAAAAGACGTCAAGTTAAACTCAAATTTTATTGTCCTGGTTATCCTGTCCACCGTCGTTGCCGCCATTGGTCTGATCGAAAATAACGTGGCGGTGGTCATCGGTGCCATGGTGATCGCGCCGTTGCTCGGGCCCAACATTGCACTTGGTCTGGGCACGGCGCTGGGTGATGTCGATCTGATGCGTAAAGCACTAATAACCAACCTGGTCGGTGTGAGTATCTGTGTGATTTTGTCTATATTGATAGGACTTAGCTGGCCGTTTGATATCAATAGCCCGGAGCTGATGGCACGAACCAATGTCGGCCTGGATTCGCTTGCTCTGGCACTGGCCTCGGGTGCGGCAGCGGCATTGTCCCTGACCACTGGTTTATCCAGTGTGCTGGTGGGCGTCATGGTCGCTGTTGCCCTGTTACCACCGGCGGCGACCTTCGGCCTGATGCTCGGTCATGGGCAATATCAATTGGCGGTGGGGGCTTTGCTATTGCTGATCGCCAATGTCGTGTGTTTAAACCTGGCCACTAAAGTCGTTTTCTGGTTAAAGGGCATCAGTCCCAGAACCTGGTGGCAAAAAGAAAAAGCCAAACGTGCGATGCGGGTATATATCCTGGTGTGGTTGACCGGTCTGACGATACTGGTGATTTTATTTTTGAATCTGGATATCTAAGCGACGTCAGTTTAATCGCTGGTAAAGAAGTACTCTTTATGATTGCTTTCTGCATGACAAAGGAAGAATATTATAAGTGTTCGGATAATATTTGTTCGGAGAGTAGAAATGGCAAAGCTAACATTTTATGGTGCCACACAAGGGGTAACCGGTTCTTCCTATTTATTACAAACGGAAAACGTAACCATCTTGCTGGAGTGTGGTCTTTTTCAGGGCAGCCGTGAAGAAGAGAAAGGCAATAAACAGCCGTTTCCATTTGATGTTCATAAAATTGATGCCGTTGTGCTGTCGCATGCGCACCTTGACCATTCAGGACGGCTGCCGAAATTAATTGCTGACGGATACGGTGGACGTCTGCATATGACCTATGCCACCAGCGAGTTGCTGGAGATCATGCTGAAAGATGCGGCCTCGTTACAGCAGCGTGACACCGAGTGGGAAAATAAACGCAGACGCCGTGCCGGCAAGAAAGAAATCGAACCGCTGTATACCCTCGAAGATGTTGAAACCACGCTAGCCATGTGTGATGGTGTTGCTTACGGTGTTCGTCATGAAGTCGCGCCGGGTGTTGAAGTATGTTTTCGTGATGCAGGTCATATCCTGGGCTCTTCCATCGTTGAAATGTTCGTCACTGAAGCAGGTGTTGAGAAGAAACTGGTGTTTTCCGGCGACCTGGGTAACAGTTATGCAGCCTTGTTACGAGATCCCGAGATAGTCACGGAAGCCGATGTGTTATTACTTGAATCAACCTATGGCGACCGCAACCACCGGCCGATGGATGAAACCCTGGATGAATTTGAAAATATCATCGTCGAAGCATCAGAAAATGGCGGCAACATTCTTATTCCGTCGTTTGCTGTTGGCCGTACCCAGGAAATTATTTTCCGTCTCGGTGAGTTATATCAGAAAGGGATGTTGAGACACCAGGCGGTTTATCTCGACAGTCCCATGGCCATCGCGGTGACGGAAGTTTATCACCGCTATCAGAATATCTATAACATCGAGGATGTCGCCCTACTAAAGCAGGGCAAATCAGGCAGTCTACATACCTTTTTACCGGTACTGCGCTATTCAACGTCAACGGAAGAGTCGATGGCCTTGAACAAGGTTGAAGCCGGTGCCATCATCATTGCCGGCAGCGGCATGTGTACCGGCGGGCGCATACGCCATCATTTCAAACATAACCTCTGGCGACGCAATGCCCATGTGGTGATCGTCGGTTATCAGGCCATGGGTACACCCGGACGATCACTGGTTGATGGCGCTAAAGTCTTTCGCCTGGGCGGCGAGAAAATTGCGGTAAACGCTGCTATCCATACACTGGGTGGGTTCTCGGCACATGCCAGTCAGTCACAGTTGCTCGACTGGGTGAATAACTTTAACAAACCTCATCCCAGATTGTATCTCATCCACGGTGAAGAAGAAGCCAAGCTGGGTTTACAACAGTGCCTGGCAGGGAAAGGGTGGTCAGCGAATATTCCACTAAGCGGTGAGAGCATCTCATTCTAAAAGCTTAGACAAAAAAAGCAGGACAAAAAAAGATGCGCAGGTCTGAGATAATAAAAAGCCTGTTGTCGAAAGCATATGACTGATTCAGCGCACAACAAACTTTCTCCTGTAGACGATAATAATGTGAGCAAGACAACGTCGAAACCTTATTCATTGTCCATTGAAGATGTACTTGAGTTACTGCAGAGTTCGCTTCATGGTGTGAGTCATGACGAGACGGTAACACGCCTTGAGCGTTACGGCCGTAATACGCTGCCTACAGCTAAATTACCGGGGCTTGGTGCAGTCTTCCTCTCTCAGTTCAAAAGTCCGCTTATCTATGTTCTTCTCGCTGCCGCGGTGTTATCTGTGGCGATAAAAGAGTGGTCTGATGCCGGTTTCATCTTCGCCGTATTAATCATCAATGCCGTCATTGGCAGTGTTCAGGAATATTCAGCGCAGCGTGCTGCCGTCGCCTTGCAGGCACTGGTCAGTACGCAGATGCCGTGTTTTGCGCAGCGGTGAAAGCTACGAGATCGATGCCGAAGAATTAGTGCCGGGTGATGTCGTATTGCTGGAGTCAGGAGACAGGGTGCCGGCTGATCTTCGTCTGCTGATGTCGCATGATCTCGAGGTGGACGAATCGCTGCTCACGGGTGAGTCGTTACCGGTGCTCAAAGACAGCAGTGTGGTATTAGCCGAAGGTACGGTGCTGGGTGACCGGGTCAATATGCTCTATACAGGAACACTGCTCAGTCGCGGTCGGGCGCGCGGCGTCACGGTAAATACCGCACTTGATACCGTCCTGGGCAGTATCGCCGCCGATGTTATGTACAAGCAGCCAGCGAAAGCGCCATTGCAGGTTCGCATGGACAGGTTTACCCACCGGGTGGCTATCCTGGTTGGCCTGGCGGCACTGATCATGTTTCTGGTGTCGGTGTTACGCGGTGTGCCGTACGACGAAGTCTTCCTGCTTGCCGTGGCACTTGCCGTGTCAGTCATTCCGGAAGGTTTACCGGTAGCACTCACCGTCGCGCTGGCCATAGGCATGCGCAGGATGTCGCGACGAAACGTTATCGTGCGCCGACTCCTGGCAGTAGAATCTTTAGGATCCTGTACGCTTATTGCTACCGATAAAACCGGTACGCTAACCGTCAATCAGCTGACCGCGCGCTGCATTGCGTTTGCAAATAATGAGGTCTGGCAGATCAGTGGGCAAGGCATCGTACCGGAGGGTGAGATAGTCACGCCGCGCGGTCTGCCTTCAGTAGAAGAAAACGTTTTACTGCAGCGCTTATGTCAGACAGCGGTGCTGACCAATGAAGGTTTCCTTGGCCGTACCGACTCCGGCTGGTCGCACCATGGTGATTCAGTGGATGTGGCCTTTTTGGTGATGGCGCATAAAGCCGGCGTTATCAAAGAAGAGATGACGAATGTCTATGCTGAAATTGCCAGCATTCCGTATGAATCGGAGCGACTGTTCTCGGCCAGCCTGAACGAGGTAGACGGTAAACGTTGTGCCTTTTTGAAAGGGGCGCTGGAACGGTTATTGCCGATGTGCTCGAAGATGGCAACACCCGAGTGTGACATTGTCATCGAAAAAAGTCTGATCGAACAACAGGCACATGCACTGGCATCTGCAGGATACCGGGTACTCGCACTGGCTTCCGGTGAGATCGAACTGGGGCAGGGTGAGATATTTAGCGAAGAGCATCTGCAGGGACTGACACTGATTGGCCTGGTGGGGATTATTGATCCATTGCGTAAGGAGGCGAAGGACGCCATCGCGGCCTGCCGGCAGGCGGGCATCGAGGTGGCGATGATCACTGGCGACCATCCTGCAACGGCTTTTGCCATCGCTGAGGAATTAGCTATGGTGACACGGACCGAGCAGCTGGTCAGCGGACCTGAATTGAAACTGGCGCTCGACTCCGGGAAGATTGATGAGCTCACTCGTGATGCACGGGTCTTCGCTCGCGTCGGACCACACCAGAAATTAGATATCGTGCAGTCACTGCAACGTAACGGACATTTTGTCGCCGTCAGCGGTGACGGTGCCAACGATGCACCGGCGTTACGTACTGCCCAGGTCGGGGTGGCCATGGGCAAAAGCGGCAGTGATGTGGCACAGGGAAACAGCTGACCTGATCATCACCGATGATAATTTTGCTTCTATTGTCGCCGGTGTTGAAGAGGGGCGTATCGCTTATGCGAATGTGCGCAAGGTAATCTTTCTGCTTATCTCTACCGGTGCTGCCGAGCTGGTGCTGTTTACTCTGGCCCTGTTAAGCGGTTTACCGCTACCCCTGATGGCGGTGCAGCTGCTGTGGTTGAACCTGGTAACCAACGGCATACAGGACGTGGCACTGGCGTTTGAACCCGGCGAAGGTGACGAGTTACGTCATCCGCCTAGATCACCAGGCGAGCCTATCTTCAATCGGATCATGATAGAGCGGGTGGTGATCTCGGCGCTGGTCATCGGTATCGTGGCTTTTTTTGTTTTCCAGTGGTTACTCGGCAGAGGCTTTACTGTAGACGAGGCACGTAATGGCACCCTGTTGCTGATGGTGTTGTTCGAGAATGTGCACGTGTTCAACTGCCGCTCCGAACAGCGTTCGGTTTTTCGGCACAATCCATTGCGAAACCCGGTGCTCTTGATCGGGACAGTGGTGGCACAACTGGTGCATATTGCTGCCATGTATACGCCGTGGATCAGTGATGTACTGAATATTCAGCCGGTGTCACCACAACACTGGCTGGAACTACTCGGGCTGGCATTAACGGTATTGCTGGTAATGGAACTTCATAAAATCGTGCATCATTACTCAGACAGGTAAAGCGGTGTCCGCATCTCTCCGTGGTTGAATTCCCGGATAAACTAAAACCAGTCTTTACGTTTAAAATAAATGACCATAGCTAACACCACGGCAATCATTATTCCCCAGGTTATGGGATAGCCGTAATACCAGTGTAGTTCTGGCATCGCCCAGGGACTGTCGGGGTGTTCAAAATTCATCCCGTATACACCGACAATAAAGGTAAGCGGAATAAAGATGGTTGCAATTATGGTGAGCACACGCATGATTTCATTCAGCCGATAGCTGGTGGAAGACAGGTAGATATCAAGTAGACTGGCGGCCATGTCACGATAGTTTTCTATAAGGTCGAGAATCTGAATGCTATGATCATAACAATCGCGCAGGTAGACAGAAGTGCCTTTATCGATGAGTGGATTTTCGTCTCGCAGTAAAACATTGATCACCTCGCGTTGCGGCCAGAGGTTGCGCCTTAACTGTAACAGCTGGCGTCGCAGATGGTGGATATCGCCAAGCGTGGCTCGTTTGGCAGTCGAACCTAACAATTCTTCTTCGATGATCTCGATCTTCTCACCGATACCTTCCAGCACCGGGTAACCCAGATCGATGACCAGATCCAGAATGCAGTAGAGTAGATAATCTGTATTCAGGCTACGAATACGGCTGTTTTTTTTACGTAGACGTTTTCGCAGAGGCTCAAAGGGATCACCACTACCATCATGAAAACTGATGATGTAATTATCTGCCAGGAAGATGGACAGCTGTTCGATTTCGATTTTGCCGTTAACTTCAACAGGCACGGACATGATGATAAACATCAGATTATCGTAATCCTCTACCTTGGGGCGCTGTCCCTTATTTAACACATCCTCCAGCGTGAGTGGGTGGAGTTCAAATATATTACCGATGTTTTTAATGGTTTCAGCGCGCATGGCTCCCTGCAGGTGCAACCAGGTGACGCTGTCTTTATTGAGGTATGGCAGGCATTCATCTGCCGCACTCAGCTCTGTTTCTATATAGTCTTCCGTTTTATAATCGATCAGATGTATATTGAGTTGTTTTCGATCGGCGCCTTCATGACTGATAAGGGTTCCGGGTGCGGTGCCGGGCGGGTGGTAGATTTTCTCGAAATTGGTCATGGCATATATACTATCGTCTGTGCAGCTATTTTATTAGCTGTTAGTTTGTTCTTAAACAATTCAATAAACCAGTAAATTTACACAGCTTTCGAAACGCCCATCGATGCTGATCGAAAAAATAAATAAAGCTGCTGACCACCGTCGATTAGCCATTCGGTCAGCTAACGTTCGATGGTGTACAGAATATCTGCTCCCTGGTAACCACCGCTTTCCACTTTGATCAGCCATCTTTTGGAGACATGATAACGCAGCGTAAGCGTGTTGATACTTTCGATCAGGCCGACACCGTAACTGGCATATAGTCTGGGTGATAGATAGCGGCCGACGACCAGTGCTGCCTGATCACCCTGGTCGCTGCTTTCAACGCGCATTTCGTCCAGTCCGAAACGATCGCCGAGTGATCGTGCGATGACATCGCCGCCGGTTAGACCCAGAGCCAGCGCTGCTTTTGCCATCATGTTACCGTCTTCATTATCGGCGCTTTCGAGCGGACGGCCCAGTATCAGGTAAGCCAGTGCATCGGTCTGGCCCATGGCCGGTGAGGAGAAAATATCCAGTTTCGGCTGGCTCAGACTGCCGCTGACATTCAGTCCGGCGGTAATGTCATTTACTTTTCGTACTGCGCGCAGATCCAGTCCCGGGTTGCTCAATGGTGAGCCGGTATAGATAGCCCGACCATGTACGACTTCAAGGCGCTGGCCGTAAGCACGATAGTTGCCTTCGGGGATATTGATTTCACCGGTGGCCCTGGTCAGTTGCCCGGGTTCATCCTCCAGTAACAGGCTGCCGCCGAGTCGGCCTTCAAAGCCGAAACCGTAAAAATGTACGCGCTCGCCCAGTGTCAGCCGCACCGAGGTAGTAATCAGCCATTTTTCTTCTGCCTGTTCGCCGCCGATGATGACAGCATCACTCGAGACGGTCGCTGCCTGGGTAATATCTTTAGGTTGCAGTTTGGCGTAAGGGATATGGACCTTGCCTTTGATATCGATATTGCGGTTTTTCAGCTTTATCTGCAGATCCGGTGATGCCTGCAGACGTGCTTCAGGGATGCTGGCAACCTCGAAGTCTTCACCTTCGATGTTGATTTCCGTCGGCCAGCCGGCCTTTTTATCGAGCAGGGTCTGGCCGCTGATGCGCAGCTTGCCATCGCCGGAACGGGCATCCAGGCGGAAATTGAATTTTTCATTGTTCTCACTCTGGCTGTACAGACTGAGTTCTTTTATGTTGAGTCCTAGCCGGGGTATCTGCAGGGAAGCGTTAATGATATTGGCCTGTCCGCTGAGTAAGGGCCGATCGAGCGTGCCGCTGGCATCGAGTTTTAGTTTGAATTCACCCTGCAGTGCATCGATCTCGGGAATAAAACTCTCGAGCAATCGCAGGTCCCGGGCATTCATCAGGACATCGGCTTTTAGTGGCTGGTCAGCACGTAGTGCCAGCGGATTAAATTCGGGCAGTTCTAACTGTGCCTGCAGTTGATCATCGTTGGCCATGCTCAATGCGGTGGCGGCCTTCAGCCCCTGCGGGTTCAAGCTGAGCTGAAGTTTGCCGCTGCGGTATTCACGCCGGTCATTTTCGCCATCCAGCCTGGGGTAGTTGATCGCGCCTGGCGGCAGTTTGATATCGAGCTCTGCGAGCAGTTGTTTATCGGCCTGATAGGTCACTTCAGCCGTGCCGTCTGCCAGGCTTTCAAGTTTCAGTTCTGGCGGCAACCAGGTGCTGAACAGTTGCAATGGAAAGCTGTGTATCTGCAGTCGTGAATGCCACACTGAATTTTTTGCATTGACATCGGCACACAGGCGGGCCTGTTTCTCATTATGCATACACAGAGTATCGAGCTGAAGAGCGGTCTCAGAGAAACTGATTTTAGCAGGGCTCTGCAGTTGCCAGTTGTCATATTGACCAGTCTTTATTTCGACCTGCTCGACCTGACCGCTCCAGCCGTCTGTGCTGGACTGGCCTGCAAGTTTAAGTATTGCCGAGACATCTTTCGAAACGACCTGCGCCTGCAGCTGTTGATCGTCTGTATTGATGAGCAGTGATTCCAGCTGGTAGTCGTTGAGTTTTAGGGTCTGTGCTGCCAGTCGGATATCAACTTTTTTCCAGTGTTGCAGATCGACGGCAAAGGCCGCTTCTATCGCGCCGATTTCAAGATTTGAATAACCCAGCTTGCTGCCTTTAGCGCTGGTTTCGATCAGCGGTTTTTTCTGAGGTCCGTTAAGTTTGCCCTGTGCCTGAAGTTCGCCTCTGGCCTGGGGATATAGTTCTGCCAGGTCACTGGAATTGAGGCTCCAGTTCAGCTTCAGAGTTTCGCCCAGCTGGCCCTGCAGTTTTAGCTGAGATTTACCGGATTGATAGTTCAGCTGTGTGATCTGCAGGTGATCCTGGCGCCATTGCAGCTGGCTCTGCAGTGAAACCGGGTAATTTCGCAAGCTGCCGGCGATCTGTTTAATATCAGCTTCGATCTGCAGCTGACCATTTTTCAGTCGACCGCTGCTGCTGACTTTGGCTTTCAGTTGTCCGGGCCATTGCGGGAAGAGACTGGCAGGGTCGATATCGCTGGCGCTGATATCGGCTTTCCAGCGTAACTCGGGTGACCAGTCAAGTCGGCCGCTGGCGATGGTTTCGCCATCCAGCGCAGTTATGCGCAGTGACTTGATGTTGAGCCCGGTTAGATCGCCGGTCGCATCGGCCTGCCAGCTGGAAGCGAGAATATCTGGCCAGGGACTGTCGCTGCTCATCGTTATCGTATAGTGATCGATATTGCCTTCGATGGTGCCGTTGCCAATAGTGCTGTTAAACCAGGGCGGTTGCTGCATCGGCCAGCGCAGGTTTTGCCAGTTCAAAACCAGCTTCACCTCGCCGCCATTGTCTGCCGGTTTCCACTCACCACGGGTCTCGATGTGCGTGTCTGTATGTGGCGTGTGAATTTTTAGCTGCTTGATCTGAATCGTATTATCGCTAAGCCGTTCGATATCGAAGCTTGCATCCAGAGCTCCGGTCTCTGGCGTGTTGCCTTTCAGCTTGCCGGATAGCGTTGCGCTATAAAGGTCACCTTTAGCGTCAAGTTTGACTGCGCCAGTGAGTGCTGGCCAGCTGGTCTCCAGTAAAGAAACATCAAATTGTCTGGCATCCACACTGAGCTGCCAGTTTAACTTCTCGAGAAGGTTTTTTACCTGGCCATCGAGAGTCAGCTGTAGCGGGCCTGATAACTCCTGTTTCAATACGGTCGATTTCATGTCGCCTTTTAACTGTCCCTTGCCTTTGATCAGGGCAGAGGATGGCAGCTGCAGCTGCCAGCGGATATCCAGTTTGTGGCGATAGTTGCCGCTTGGCCGTAATCCGCCTTTAATATCAAGCTGGTAAGAATCGGTGCTGGCGCTTAACTGTTTGATAGTGATCTGATTAAACAGGCTGCTGGCGTTTAACGTTATCCTGTTAACAACGAAATTTTGTTCCTGCTGAGTAAGTCTTAAACCATTAACCTGGGCATCTTTCAGCGACAGGCGCCAGGGCAGATTGATTTCGGGCAAGGTAATTGACGGTGATGGCGCTTGTAGCGATTCCGTTTTTTCTGTCTCAGTTAAAACGATATTGAGTGCCTGTATGTGGAGCTGACGGATATCGATATTGGCAGTCAGTAATGCTGTTGGCGACCAGTCAAATAATATTCTCTCGGCGGTGATCTGCATGCCAGCCTGCTGGTATTCGAAACCATCTACGCTGATCGGTCCGATCAATGTTCCTTCAAGCCTGTTCAGGCTTATCTCGAGCGGAAGATAAAATTCGAGCTGTCGATATAGCCATTGCAGACCGGGCTGAGTAAACGTCAGCCAGCCAAGCAGCAAAACCGGCAGCAGTAACACCAGGGCGATGGACAGGCGAACTCTGCTCATAAGTCTGGCCCGATATTGATATGGATGCGCCAGGGATTGCCTTCCAGGCTGAGGGCGCTCGCCAGGTCAACACGTACCGGCCCGACCGGTGATTTCCAGCGAAAACCGAAGCCGGCACCTTTTGCCAGATCATCATTGATGCTGTTGATGGCGTTACCGACATCATAAAATGCCGCCACGCTCCATTTGTTCTTGAAGCTGTGTTCGAATTCGGCACTGCCTACAAGCAGATATTTACCACCGACGACTCTACCGTCTTCATCTACCGGGCCAAGTGAATTGTAGGCATAACCGCGCACACTCTGTGCACCACCGGCAAAGAAACGGATGGTGGTCGGCAGTTTGTGAAATTCTTCTGTATTGGTACCGCCGGCATTACCGCGCAGGATAAAACGATTGCGCTGATTTAATGAATGGATACTTTTGATGCCGCCCTGAAGTTGTGCGAAGTCGGCATCAGAGACCAGCTGTTTGCTGGCAGCGCTGATACCGATATCGAAACGCAGGCCATCGAAGGCGATGATAAAGTTATCGCCCCAGGTACG
The DNA here is from genome assembly GCA_963752725.1 of uncultured Gammaproteobacteria bacterium. Lineage (GTDB taxonomy): Bacteria > Pseudomonadota > Gammaproteobacteria > SZUA-229 > SZUA-229. Next base: position 10,666 of record CAVWAI010000024.1, on the reverse strand, counting down.
GCTCCAGGATGCGCTGGGAATCAACAGGATGGAATCACCGCTGTCATCGGCAACGATGTAATCCTCATTCTGGTAGTTGAGCGAGACGGTCTCACGCCAGTCGCCACGTTTTCTTTTTAGGCTGGCACCTACGGTACGCAGGGTGCTGTCGCTGGTGTCGGTGGTTTCATGAACGATACCTGCGCTGTAGATCAACTGGTCGGTACGTGGATTAAGGATCGGAACGCGATAATGTGCAACCAGGCTGTAACCGATTTCAGAAACTTTAGCATCGGTGTCGAAACGGTGGCCATGTTTATTTACTCGCGGCATTTCCCAGCGAAAACTCGCACGCGCGCCGGTATCGGTGCCGTAACCGAGTCCGAAAAAGAAACGGTGGCGTTTGCGTGGAGTCAGTTTGACGGTGATGGGTATCTCATTACTGCCGGGCTCTGGTTTAGCCGGCGAGACTTCTACGCTCTGGAAATAGTCACTGTCATTGAGTGCCTGCTGCAGTTCGATCAGCTGATCGATAGTATACGGCGTGCCCCGCTCGAAAGGGATGTAACGTTGCAATAACTCGGTATCGATGATGTTTTGTTCAATAAGTACTTCGCCAAAGTTATAGCGTATACCGCTGTCATAATTCAAAAAAATCCGGACTTCATAAGCATCGAGATCTATCTCCACACGGTGTTCGATAAAACGTGCGTCAAAATAACCTCGCTCAGACGCTGTTTTCGCCAGGCTGGATTTAAAGTCTTCATAGTCGACGTGGCTGAAATCACCGCCTTCCTGTAGTGGGCGGTTAACTATGAGTTTTTCAAACATCTCGTCATGATGCATTGCCTCGTTTGTGCTGAAGTCGAAACGAGTGACAAGCAGTGCCGGGCCTGGGTCGATGTTATAACTGAGCAGCCAGTGGTCGGCCGATGTCTTACTGATTTTTTTTTCAATCACGGGACGGTAATAACCGAATGGCTGCAAGGCTTTGCTGATTTCCTGTGGCGCTTTGTCGTGAAGACGGCGCAGCCGGCCCTCATTCATCAACGGCTGTTCTTTCTGTTGTTCGATACTGAGGAATAACAGGATATTATCTTTCAGCGGTTTTTCCACACCACTGATTTCGATATCGATGATGGCCTGCGCAAACAGTGCTGTGCTGAAAAACATGGCCAATAGTGCCAGCAGCATTCGCTGCGTTTTATACATCCGAATTCCTTAACTTACTAATAGACAATCTGACTATCTGAGTTCAATCAGATTGCCTGAAAAACAACGTTATCACCCGTGAGACTTCTTTTTTGTTCGTGTTTTTTTCGATCTGCCAAACAAGAATGATTTGCCGGGATCGACGATCATCCTGTTTGCCATGGCCGTTCGCCCGAGCAGCATACGAAAAAGCATGGTGTCCCTGTTGGTCAGGGTGATCTCGATAGGCCAGCGTTGATTCGCTAATTCGACCTCTGTGGCGATCACATAGCGTTCTTCCTTATGACCGCCTGAATCAGAGATCATGCGTTTATCAATGACTTCAGCTTCGCTATAGACTTCCGTTTCGGTGTCATCCTGGTGAGGGTGAATTCCAAAACGCACCCATTGTTTTCCATCTTTGATAAAGGGTTCTACAGAAAAGGCATGTAAACATGAGGTTCTGGCGCCGGTATCAATTTTGGCTTTAATTTCAGGCAGCCCTAAGTCAGGTAATAAAACCCACTCTCGCCATCCTATAGTCGATACTTCTTGTGTCATTGTTAAAGCCTATGGCATTAGTATTAATAGTTTTACTTGTCACATTCTTACAGATATCTTATTGTATATTTTATTAAGCTTATCTCCTATATATAAATAGCCCGGATGGTAGTCAATTATCATTTATACCTGCCTTTAAATCTACATCGAAACACACGGTATACCTCTCAAAATCAGCAGATAAATATGTTGAGCATCGAGGGGCTTTGTATGACGACTGAACGTGATAGATTAAGCCGGTGTAATAGTCAGGTTGGTTAAATACACATGAGAAATTTAGATATGCCTATAAACGAAAATTTTGACCCTGTTGTTATTAGTGAACAGCAATTTGATCATGCGGTCTGTTATATCCAGCAGTTAAAGAAAGGTTTGATCGAGTTTTTAAAGAAACCGAAACACATCAATATCTTTAATTTCCCGATCGAGATGGACGACGGCTCGGTGCAGTCACTACAGGGTTATCGTGTCATCCATAATCGAGTGTTTGGTCCGGGCAAGGGCGGTATTCGTTATCATCCGGATGTCACCATGGAAGAGGTGGTATCACTGGCTAAACTGATGACCTGGAAGTGTGCTCTGGTGAACATTCCTTTTGGCGGAGCCAAGGGTGGTGTTGTCTGTAACACAAAAGAACTCACTGAAAATGAGTTGCGTCGAATCACCCGCCGTTTTACCTCGGAGATGGCAGATAACATTGGACCGCACACCGATATTCCCGCGCCCGACATGTATACCAATGAGCAGACCATGGCGTGGATATATGATACCTATGATGTTCTGCACCCCGGTGAAAATAATCGCCCTGTGGTTACCGGTAAACCGATCGATATGGGTGGTTCCTATGGAAGAAACGAAGCAACCGGGGTGGGTGTTTACCATGTCACTGAGCGGTTTTTATCGAAGGCACTCATTGCCGAACAGCAGACCGTGGCTGGTGCCAGCATAGTGATTCAGGGATTCGGTAATGTCGGTTCGATTGCTGCACAGGAATTTTTTCGCAACGGTGCGAAAATCATTGCAGTGAGTGATAGTCAGGGCGGTGTTTATCGTGCAGAGGGTTTAGATCCGGACGTTTTGCTGGCGTTTAAAAATGAACATGGAACCATTGTTGGTCTGCCAGATACCATGACCATGACCAATGAAGAGATTCTCGAACTCGAGTGTGATATTTTGATCCCGGCAGCGTTGAGCAATCAGATACATGCTGATAATGCGCATAAGATCAATGCAAAAGTAGTTGTCGAGGCGGCGAATGCTCCGACCACACCTGCAGCGGATGAAATATTTCGTCAACGCGGTATCTATCTGCTGCCGGATATTCTGGCAAATGCAGGCGGGGTTACCGTAAGTTATTTCGAGTGGGTACAAAATCAGGCCAACCAGCAATGGGACCTGGATGAAGTAAATACCCGGCTGCAAAAAAGAATGTTTAAAACAGTCGATGTTGTATTTAGTCGTTGGCAGGGTTTTGTTGTTGGTGAAGCGATACCGAGTGAACAGGAGATCGATAATACTGAGCCTGGTCAGCAACCGGACTTCAGATGTATCGCATTATCGATCGCTATAGAACGGGTTGCGAAAGCAACACTGATGCGTGGCATCTGGCCGTGATCCTATAGATTTAATTTTTCCTCATGCTGCAAACGTCTTTTTTTAACCGTGATGCCTGCCTGGTCGCACAGCAATTACTGGGTAAGATTATTTTTCGACAATACCAGGGGCACTGGTTAGCAGCGCGTATTATTGAAACCGAAGCTTATTACCTGGAAGACAAAGGCAGCCATGCCTCACTCGGATTTACAGAGAAACGCAAAGCCCTGTTCATGCCAGCGGGTACTATCTATATGTACTACGCCCGAGGCAAAGACTCTTTGAACGTCAGTTGCAGAGGTGAGGGCGACGCGGTGTTGATAAAATCCGCCTATCCATATGCTGGCCCCGGGCAGCTAACCGACAGTGATGCGTTACCTGCTGAGATAAAATTGATGCAACAGTTAAATCCGGCATCATCCGGTGGTGTGCGTCCACTAGAAAAACTCTGTAGCGGGCAAACGTTATTGTGCCAGTCACTTAATCTGAAAGTTGATGAATGGGATCAACAGCAGTTTGATGCCACATGTTTTTATTTTGCGGGTAGCGAGGAAACACCAGAAAAAATTATTCAAACCACACGGCTTGGTATCCCTGCAGGCAGAGATGAACATCTGCTGTATCGTTTTATCGATTATGATTACGCCCGGTTCTGCACCAGTAATCCTCTAACGAAACGCCACTGGCTGGAGAATAAACACTATAGAATTATTTAATTCTTAATGGTCGAGAGGAGAACGCCTTAGCAAGGGTTATGAAAGTACATGCTAATGTCTGCTGCCTGTCATAATTGACTCAAGACGTCTGACCCATTGTTACCTGCACCAACCTATTGATTTACTTGAATTATTTCCTTATTTTTCAAGTTTTCACCTGTTTTTAATTAATTTTTGTCGACAATTCGACAGTTTTTTTTCGAAATTGGTGTAATATCTAACTTTAGCACCAAGTAATAACTGCCTGGTGTTCATAAATGACAGTCATGGTTCTCGTGGCTGTAAAAGAATATTCAATTTGATATCAATCTTTTTGCGCCTTAAAAATGCGTGAAACCTGTTTATATGCTGGACGTATGTAGATGAGAAAAACTATGAAAAATTTCGATCACGCGATAAAACCAATTGTTAAATTGCTTTGTCTGGCTACAGCGATTGGTCTGGCTGGCTGTGACCCGGGCACACCTGAAGCTAATAGTGGCTTTAATGCCTCCGGTTTTGCAGCACCTTTAAGCCAGGCTGAATACAATACACTAACCCCGGAAGAACAGTACCAGGTGGCCAGCAAGTTATATGGCACCTTGTTTCGTGGTATTTCTGTTGAAGACTTTTTTGATCTAGATGCCGGTACCACTAATCTATCGCCTAAAAGTGCTACTTTTCTGGATGATACAAGAAAAGCGTTACGCACTAGTCTGTCAGCTACAGAACTTTTAGCAGCGGATACATTAATCGAAGGTTTTGATGCTGAAGGAAACCCAGACGAGGATGATGGCCAAGTATTCATTTGATCCGGACACTGACGCTAATGAAAACGAAAAAGCCATGCAGTTACCATTGGCACGTATAAAAGAATACCCGATCAGTCGTGACCTTTATGTACAGTGGATGGCTTACTTTTTGAGCAATACCATCATGTATTCACCGGCGGTCGAGATGGAAAGCACAGATACCGTTGATGCACAGAACATGTATCGTTTTTTAACCTCAAGAATTCGAGATAAGAGTTCAGTAAGAGACATGATCCGTTCGAACCTACCATCGTTAGCACGCTGGCGTGTATCACGTTCGTCAGAAAACCATGCACTGGAAGCCTATGAGCTTTATCTGGGATTGTTTGAGACAGAAGAGGATTCAGTAAAAGGCGGTATCGCGTGTAAAGACTTTTACCTAACCGATGAAGATTCAGGTTACGTGATCAGCACGACAAACATTCCAAATACTGAACCTCAACTTATTCTTGGCTCGTCTTTTATAACAACGTGTGAAGATCTGTATGATGTTATTGCCGGCCATCCATTGATCATGCCACGAGCAGTCGAAGTGCTTACAAACTATATATTTTCTGGCCGTTCACGAGAAGACAGGGTCAATATCATCAATTCGATCGTGAGCAGCGGTGCAGAAACTTATGAAGATATATTTACCGCGATGATCTTTTCAAGAGAATACCTGCTTAATACAGAGCGACCAAGATCATTCGAAGAGAGCTTGATGCCATTGCTAGATTCTCTTAAATGGGATCCGGCAGCTGATCCTTCTGATACAGCAGGTAAGCGAATTTTTGAGTTTATGGCCTCTGGTTCAGATAACCCACCTAATCGTGGAAGTATATTTTACCTGGGTAATAAAGGCTGGCATTCAATGTCTTTGAAAATCGGTCGCCTGCCTGATGTACCACTCGATGCCCTGAGCTTTGCTAACTATCATAAAAGTGTCCGTGAAGAGTTGCTGATAGACACCAGGCATTATGACGGTAGTCAAACAGATATCCCGGGGCTTTTATATAACGGTCTAGGCAATGATGACGATGATCTTCATGCGGCTGTCTCGCAGTTGAGCCTGACAGACTATATACACTTCCTGTTTTTAAATACTATGCAACGAAAGGCCAGTGCTGATGAAATTGCTGGTTTAATCGCTATCTATGATGGACTGTCTTTATTAGAAATAGACACTGATGGTAACCAGGTTATCAGGCCAAGTACGAGTGATAACCGCCATAACAACATCGCACAAATCACTTTTGATTATATTTCCAGGTTGCCTGAGTTCTACTACTTCAGAGCAATCAATTAAAAGAAGGATCATAAGGAAAATACTATGAATAAAAGAAACTTTATTAAAAGTGTTGCTGCCTTAGGCGGTTCCGCGCTTTTACCATCTTCGATCAATCCACTTTCGATGTATAAAGCGGCAAGTGCTGCTGTTGATTACTCAGGTGCAACTGTTGTTGCGCCCGCAGTAATGCCACAGGTGATCAATGTCTTTTTATACGGTGGACCGTCTGAACTTTCGGGTAACCTGACTAATATTGTCGATATTGAAAATAATTCACAGAATTCATATGCAGCTGCATTTGGTGCTGGTATCTTAAGACATGAAAATATTCTGGATGGTAATGGCAATAATGGCTTTATCACTAAAAATGGATTCTGGCGAGGAACGCCTAATGGCAATAATCCCAGCTAGATGATAATGGTGCGGGTGGTCGTGCTATGCAGTTTATGATCGACAACAATCATATGTCTGTTTATCGTACATTGTTCAAAGAACTAGATGGTACACGTTCTCACCGTGAAAGCCTGTTACAAAGTTTTAAAGGTTCTTTAGATATCGAAGGCAGCCCCGGTGTTGGAACACGTGTTGCTGCAACTTTGTTTCAGCACCGTGGTTTATTTGAAAATAATACGCTGTTAGCCGATGGTACGGGATTTAGTGATATCGTTAATGATCTGTTACTGCCTTTTGTATCGTTTGAAGGTGATACACGCGCGTTCCAGCAAGACCCTGATTTTCAGGTTCCGTTATTGCTTCGTGGTCTTACATTGGATCAGAACTTTCAAAACCCTTATTCCAGGCAGAGCCTGCCATCGAGCGATGCTGCTATCGAAGCCCTTGGCAAGATTCGATCCGTACAGCGGAATATAATGCCAGATATTCAGGTGCAGCAAACAGCTTTGATCTAAGAGAGTTTCTGGAAAGTAAAATTAATGATATTCGAGACTGCAGATAACTTGCCTCTGCCGGTTATTGATGCGGCCGATCCAAATGCTGCTACCGATGCTGCTTCTCTGGGTCTTGCTCCGGGTGATGCATTGTTTATCCAAACAACCAGTACACTGCCAGGGTGCGTGCTGCAGTAACGTTAGCACTGGTTAATCCAGGTTCACTCTATATAACCGTTGGCGGTGGTCTAGGTGGTTGGGACGATCACAATAATGGCATCGATAACTACCGTAACCGGATGAATGCTTTAATGGAAGTGATGAAAGCAGCTGTACTGCATATCAAGTATGCTGATGCTTCACAAAATGCTGGTGCATTTAAAACACTTGATGGCAATACACGATCAACCGACAATATCGTAATCAATATGTGCGGTGACTTTGGAAGACGTGTCAATCTGAATGGAAATCAGGGTTGGGACCACGGCAATAACCAGAACCTGTTTACCTTTGGCGGTGCCGGTGTAAGGCAGGGTGGTGCCGCTGCATTGGGTAAAGTCGTTGGCAGTACGGTTCGTGTGGGTAGTGCTGGTACCAACAACCAGGTAACGGAGCCTGCACCAGGCAGTTATAAAGCAGAACCGATGTCAGTTGCTGCAACGGTTTACTCATACTTTGGTGTGCAGAATCCTGATGTATTAACATCTGACGTAGAATTGAATCCTGCAGGCGTTCCAGCGATTGATGAAACCCAGGCTGGTGAAGCCGATCTGTTTTAATTAATATAAAACATAAATCAGTAGTAAATAAAAAACTCCGCAATTATTCGCGGAGTTTTTTTATTGACGTCCTAAAGTTTTTTCAGTTGTCATCCTGAACGCCAGTGAAGGATCTTGCAAGGTTGCAGTAGATGATCCTGTCGCTATCGCTCAGAATGACAAATTTATAGTTTGTTTATCGTGGTTCATGATCCAATCACTGGCGTTCAGGATGACAGCAAGATTACAGTATGAAAGAGGACAGACCTAAGGTCTATCCTCGATTTTTTCAAACCACCCACTTTGTAGGAGTGGATTTTTTACATTCCGCGATGCCAGAACCTGCGGTTTAAACCAGTAGCTGATGAACAATATGGTTATTAACTAAAACCGTTTACTGTAGGCAATCTGGAATATGATCGCTTTATTGGTATCAAACTCTGAATGTTCAAACGACTGGTACATGTATTCCAGGCGTGCACGTATGTGACCATCCTTACCGACTTCTTTACCATAGCGAATCCCTGGTGTTACGCTGGTCATGTCATCAAGCCGATAGTCGGCACTGATGTATTCGGGGAATAATGTCGTTGGATCTAAACCCGCCGTGTTATTGACATAAAACTGGTTCTGGTAGAACGATGCCTTGCTCTGTTGGTAGAGGCGAAGACTGGGTTCTATATAATTTGTGTTAGCAAAAGTTATACGATAATTAAAATCGAGTGTGTGTGAGTCGACGTCCCAGTCATCAGTGTAATAACGGTAGGATCCATGAATGATGTTATTGCTTGGAAAGGTCTGGTGGTTCAACAGAAACGTGACGCTCATCCTCTGCCTGGAGTCTGGTCTGCTTTCGTAATAACTCGAGTCATCGATCGGCAGATTGGTCGCGATATCAACCACACTGAATACTTTATAAGGATCGGTGAGATAACCTTGTGAAAGACTAAAAGAAAGATTAGCCTGAACAACGGTTCTGCGATTTATTATATGGGTTACACCAAGTATGAGATCAGTCGTATTCTTTTCGCCTTCTCCGGCAAACTCATTATCGGCAATCTGAGTTAGCGGTACCGGTGTGCTGCCAGCGCCAACTCGAAATATTTCGTCATATGTGCCTGCCAGGCCGAGCGTAAAACGGTAGTCCTTTTTGGCAGTTTCTTTGTTAACGGTCGCGGCGGCACTATATGAGCGGTAGTCGTTTTCTATCGAAACCGCACCGTTATAATCGACCGTCCAGTTGTTATCGTGCGCATGTGTCCAGGTTAAGCTGTTGCCAAGACGGGTATCATCAAATTTGACCAATGCCTGGGCATTTGGGTCGGAAACCCCAGTACCGCCACCGCCGGAAGCGCCGGTTGTGGTGTCACCGCCACCACTGGTTTTCACTGCGCCCGAAGGGGTAGAGCCAGACATGGTGTCTAATACCGCTAAGATACTTACCCGGTCTCTGTCGGTAACATCACCACCAACACCGGCAACGAATTTCGCAACACTGACACGATCGTCGGCTTCACTATAATAGAGAAAAGAGCTGTCGACTTCCCATGCGTTCTCAATCGCCAGTGCATTGCCACTCTGTTGAGATAATAACGTGCATGTCGCAACGGTTAATTTATTTTTAATCGATTTCATTAGATATCCTTAACCCGAATATTTCAAACTGACTCACTAACATTTTTCCAAAAGCTGTATAGCGGTATCGGGTACATTGTGTATTTTTTAAATATACGGTTATATTTCATAATAAACATAGGTTAAGTAAGATTTAACGCGTTCCTATGAAGTATTAGGGGTGATTTAGTTACAGCCACAGCCGCCGCCGCCAACCCCAGTACCACCGGTTGCCGCTTCTTTACTGAAGAATATATGGTCGTCGCTGTAGGAGAACATTTTGTCCTGCGGAAACTGCATAGCTGGTTGAGCCAGCACATCTTTTTCCCAGGGTTTGACTTCTTCACCGACGCTCATATTTTTCATTGTTGAGCAGGCAGAGATGAGTAAGCAAACTAATAGTGTTATTAATTTCATCATGGTATATGTCTGTTTATTTGCTGTTTATTAATTTTTTTATTTTGGTCTCAATTGAAGCTGTATCGCTTTCTCTATAGCCTTTATGAGTCATCACCAGCTGACCTCTTTTATCGATCAGGTAGGAGGTTGGCATGGCTTTTAAATCATATTTGGTTGCGACAGTGCCTTCGGGGTCGTAGGCAATAGGGAAGTTTGCCGGTACTTTATTTAAAAAGTTAGCGGCTTCTTTTTTAGATGAGTCGAGATTAACCGCAATAATGGTGAAATCTTTACTGTCGTATCTGGAATGCATGTCATTCATCCAGGGGAATGATTTCCGGCAAGGGTCGCACCATGACGCCCAAAAGTCGAGATAGACCACCTTACCTTTCAGTTTCTCAAGATTAATCGTCTGTTTATCACCCGGGAGCACAAATGTGGGCGCTTTTTGTGCATATGTCTGGCTGCTGAACAGGAGAAGTAAACAAATACTTAGTTTTGTTGTAAGTTTATGATTTGGCATGGATTAACGAGGGGTGTCCCTAAATAACTGATTAATTACACTGTGTATTATAGATGTTGAAGTGACAAAAGTGAGCTTTTGGCATGATTTGGTGTCATTTTTTCAACACAGTTTTGTAAGATAATCTTTACTGTTTTTAATGTATAATCTTGCTGAAATTTTTCCATTGATAATTAAGCTTAATCTCTATGGATAAAAATAATTGATACAAAAATCTGTTTATCATTGGAAATGGAATCGGTATCGATAAAGAGGGCGATTTGCCGTGTTTAAAGGACTATTCCTTAAAAATAACGCTTTTCTCTCTATACTCTGCCAATAAATAAAAATTTAATCAGGAAATTTAAATGTTAACGCCGGTTATATTATCAGGTGGGTCAGGAA
>CAVWAI010000023.1:0-7277 GCA_963752725.1 uncultured Gammaproteobacteria bacterium | reverse complement strand
CAGCCATCATCATCGGCATGCAGATAATCATCGACGATGTGTTCTTTCACGCCACGCTCATTTAACTCCATGGCGATACGCACCGGGCCGAATCCTTTTAGCTGACGCATTCGGATATAAGCTTCTGCAAAGCGTTCATCAGACAACCAGCCACCCTGCTGCAGTTCGATGATGACCTGAGCTATCTCTTCACTGTCAAAATCACGTTTCAGCAACTTGTCGCGAATCTCGAACGCTGAATGCTCACGACGAGAAAGTAACCTTACAGCAACGGATTTAGCACTCAAGACCTGTACCTGAAATCTTATAAATAAAAACTCCCGCGATGCGGGAGTTTTTACTATCGTTTAATCCTGTCATCCTGAGCGAATGTGAAGGATCTTGCACACTGAGCTTTAAGATCCTTCGCATTCGCTCAGGATGACAAAACGGTAGGCTGTTTTTCCTACGCCTCTTCCAGCACGCCTTCTTCAACCGCACCGACCTCAGCCTCTTCTTCGCCTCTAACAACCGGTTTGACCAGTAATTTATCACGTAATGTCTGCTCGATGGTACTGGCAATATCAGGATTTTCTTTCAGGAAGACACGTACTTTCTCTTTACCCTGACCGATCTTGTCACCGTTGTAACTGTACCAGGCACCGGCCTTTTCGATCAGGTTATGCTCAACGCCCAGGTCGATAAGCTCACCTTCACGTGAGATACCTTCTCCGTATAAGATTTCAAAATGCGCCAGTTTGAATGGTGGCGACACCTTGTTTTTAACCACTTTCACTTTGGTCTCATTACCGACGATCTCATCACCCTTCTTGATTGCGCCGATACGGCGAATATCGAGACGCACAGATGAATAAAATTTAAGTGCATTACCGCCAGTAGTCGTTTCAGGGCTACCGAACATGACACCGATTTTCATACGGATCTGGTTGATGAAGATAACCAGTGTATTCGAACGTTTTATATTCGCGGTCAACTTACGCAATGCCTGTGACATTAAACGTGCCTGCAGGCCCATATGAGAATCGCCCATGTCACCTTCGATTTCAGCTTTCGGGGTTAATGCAGCCACCGAGTCAATAACCACGATATCGACTGCACCAGAACGCACCAGCATGTCGGTAATTTCCAGCGCCTGCTCACCGTTATCTGGCTGTGAGACCAGTAATTCGTCAATATTAACGCCCAGCTTTTCAGCGTATTGCGGGTCCAGCGCATGCTCTGCATCAACAAACGCGGCAGTACCGCCAATTTTTTGCATCTCGGCGATAACGTGCAAGGTTAATGTTGTTTTACCGGATGATTCAGGTCCGTATATTTCTACTACACGGCCCCTGGGCAGGCCGCCGATACCTAAAGCAATATCCAGGTTCAGTGAACCGGTAGAGACAGTTTCAATATTGGGGATTGCGCCTTCATCGCCCATACGCATGACAGATCCTTTGCCGAATTGACGTTCAATTTGTGTTAAAGCGGCAGCGAGTGCCTTTTTACGATTGTCGTCCATTAATAACTCCTCTGGTGGTGTTTTGTTGTAATAATAATTCGAATGATTATCACATAGATATATGCGAGCAGATAGCCCTCATCTGCTGAAAGTGGCAGTATTTTTAAAAGTTTTCGGTTTATGTTTCCTTACAAAAAATAAGTGAATAAGTATTTTTAATGCCAGCATAAAAATAGCCTTGAAAATGTTATTTTCAAAGCGTATTCTCGACTATAAGTCTGTTTTGTAAGCACAACAGAACAGTCTTGTGACTGTAAGTAAACCAATAATCAGGAAATTGTGTCTGTTAGAAACTTTGAACCACAGAGACACAGAGAGCACTGAGGGAAGCTTGGTTCTTTGTTTAATAAAAAATTAAAGACTCTGTGCTCTCTGTGTCTCTGTGGTGAAAATGACTAATCTTGATGGCGGTGTGACGAATACTTAAAATATGCAATATTCTACAAAGAGTTAAAAAACGTTACGCTATAACCATGAAAACCTTATTTTCCATTATTGAATCTTCCGGACATCCAAACGCTTCCGAGTTATATGAATCCCTGGGAATCAAAGAAACGAAAATCACCTCGATGCGAAAAGCCATTGCGGCACTGAAGAAACAACAACCGGATTATATCGTAGCAGAGTTTTTTTATGGTTACGGCAATAACTATGCGGGGGTAAATATCAGCAATCTGGATGTCCTGCTATACAGTCTGCAAAAGTACTCAGAGCATACCAGGGTCATCGTGCTGGTAGATAAAAGCGAATTTCAGTACGTCGACAAACTAAATAAAATCATTGAGTTACACGACATACTTAAATACCCAATTAATAAAGAACAGCTACAGAAATCATTAACACGGAATGAGTAATTTTAACCACAGATTAGGACAGGAGTCCGTAAATAGAGCAACGCAGGACACTTACATGGACGTAAGTGATAGAACGGCTCAGGAGACCAAGTCGAGCAGTTGCCGAGACACAGAGAGCACTGAGAAAAGCTTGCTTCTTTGTTTAATAAAAAAGTAAAGACTCTGTGTGCTCTGTGCCTCTGCGGTGCAAAAGTTTCTAGCAGATCAGCAGGTCCTGCAAATTATTCAACGCCTGCTTAATCGACTGTTTGCGCACGGCTTCTCGATCGCCATCAAAGTTATAAGGATTGGCAAACACAGATTTATCTCGTTTCCCCCAGCTCAGCCAGACCAGCCCTACCGGTTTATCCTCACTGCCGCCATCAGGCCCGGCGATACCACTGACGCTCACCGCGACACCAGCATCCGTATGAGCGAACAGGCCGTCAGACATCTCCAGCACCGTTTCTCCACTGACTGCTCCGAATTCCTTCAGGGTATTTTCAGACACGCCTAACAGACTCTGTTTAGCCTCATTGCTATAACTCACCACCGAACCGGTGAACCAGGCAGAACTGCCTGGAATATCGGTAATAATTTTTGCCAGCCAACCGCCAGTACAGGATTCAGCCGATGCCAGTTTCAGACCTCGTGCCACTAAACACTCGCCCAGCTGTTCAGCCAGATCCCTTAATTCCTGTTCTGATGGACTCATCATTGATACCCGTTAAAAATTCTAAAGGACTAAAACTCATTAAACACCGTCATTGCCATGCGATGCTGCGCGCAATGACCGTGTTTATGATTAAAAAATATTTGCTGTACTTTATAGGACGGCATGCCATCACACCAGTAAATCTTGTAGACTAAAGCCTGTTTCAAAAATACCAAATCCTGATGAGAGATCTGGATCAATCCATGACCACAGCGACAATAAAAAATAACCATAAAGCTGACAGCAACAGCCATACCCCGATGATGCAGCAATACCTTCGCATCAAGGCTGACCACCCCGATACCCTGTTGTTTTATCGCATGGGTGACTTTTACGAGTTATTTTATGATGATGCTAAAAAAGCGGCAAAAATTCTTGATATCACGCTAACTGCTCGCGGATCATCGGCTGGTAAACCGATCCCTATGGCCGGCATTCCCTATCATGCGGCTGATAATTATTTATCACGCCTGATCAAGCGTGGTGAGTCGGTTGCTATCTGTGAGCAGACCAGCAAACCGGGAGAAAACAAGGGGCCGGTAAATCGTGAAGTCATGCGTATCGTCACCCCTGGTACCGTTACCGAAGAAGCTCTGCTGGATGAACGCAGAGATAATCTGCTGTTATGCATACATCATCACAATGATCGCTATGGCGTCGCCAGCCTGAACATCACCTCGGGCCGCTTTAACGTGTTTGAAATAAAACACAAAGCCCAGGTCTATGCCGAATTAGAACGCCTGCAGGCGGTTGAGGTTCTGCTGTCTGAAGACAACCCACTGTACGACGAATTTAGCAGCACATTAAATAACAATATAAGTTTACGGCAGCAACCGCCATGGTGGTTTGATCTTGAGAGCGCAAACCGTTTACTCAACGCCCAGTTTGGCACCAAAGATTTATCGGGTTTTGGCTGTGCAGATCTAGATACAGCCGTGATGGCCGCCGGCTGTTTATTACAGTATACCCAGGACACGCAACGTGCCGCTTTGCCGCATATCTCCGGCCTGCATGTCGAAAATACCGATGATGTCATCGTGCTCGACGCTGCCAGCCGCCGTAATCTCGAAATCGAGATCAATATATCCGGCGGCACTGAAAACACCCTGGCCTCTATCATTGATCACACCACCACCAGCATGGGAAGCCGTTGCCTGCGCCGCTGGCTGCATTCACCTTTACGCAATCGGGACATACTGAGACAACGACACCAGGCGATCGGTGAGTTATTAGATAACCAGCTCACCACAGACATCCAGTTTTATCTAAATTCTATCGGTGATATCGAGCGCATCATGAGCCGCCTGGCGCTGTTATCAGCCCGACCTCGTGACCTGGAAACGCTGAAAAACTCGCTGATGGTATTACCCGAGTTACAGGCTTTACTGAAACAATGCCATGCACCGCTCACCCGGCAATTATCAGCCAACATCACCAGTCACCCGCAAATTGTTGAACTGCTCTCTTCTGCCATCTGTGAAAACCCGCCAGTATTGACACGCGATGGCGGTTTTATTGCCGCAGGTTATAACCAGGAGCTGGACGAATTACGCGCCCTGAGTAAAAACGCCAATGCTTTCCTGGAGCAGCTGGAAATTCGTGAGCGTGAAGAGACCGGCATCAAAACACTTAAGGTTAATTACAATCGGGTGCACGGGTTTTACATCGAGATCAGTCGACTGCAATCCGAAAATGTGCCTGCACATTACACACGCAAACAAACCCTAAAGAGCACTGAGCGATTCATCACCGATGAATTAAAACAGTATGAAGACAAAGTATTAAGTGCCAAGGAACGCGCACTGGCTTTAGAAAAATCTATCTATGATGACCTGCTCGCCGAACTACAGAAATATTTACAGGCACTAAAGATCTGCGCACAGGGCATCGCCGAATTAGACAGCATCTGCTGCCTGACAGAGCGCGCGCAAACGCTGGATTATCGCTGTCCGGAATTAAACGACAAACCCGGCATCAATATCAAACAGGGGCGTCATGCAGTGGTCGAACGCGTTGTCGACGAACACTTCGTGCCTAACGATACATTATTAAGTGACAGCAAACGCATGAGCATCATTACCGGTCCCAACATGGGCGGTAAATCTACCTACATGCGCCAGACTGCGCTGATTGTTTTACTCGCTTACATCGGCAGTTATGTGCCGGCTGAGAGTGCTGTGCTGGGCCCGATAGATCGTATCTATACACGTATCGGCGCCTCTGATGATCTGGCCAGTGGCCGTTCGACATTCATGGTCGAAATGACCGAAGCGGCAAACATACTTAACAATGCAACACCAAACTCGCTGGTACTGATGGATGAGATCGGTCGCGGCACCAGTACTTTTGACGGCCTCTCTCTGGCATGGGCCTGCGCCTATCATCTCAGCAACGTGAATAAATCTTACACCTTATTTGCCACTCACTATTTTGAGATCACCGCTTTACCCGATGAGATACGCGGCATCAACAACATCCATATCGATGCGGTCGAGCATGGTGAAAAAATTGTTTTCCTTCACAGTGTGAAACCCGGTCCAGCTAATCAGAGTTATGGTTTACAGGTTGCTCAACTAGCCGGCGTGCCGACTGAGGTAATCAAACTGGCGAAAAATAAACTCATCGAGCTGGAAAACCTGAGCGTCAGCAACCATCATGAATCCGGCCAGTTTGAAATGTTTAGTGACCGTCCACATCCGGTTGTCGAACAGTTAGAGGAATTAAATGTCGATGAATTAACCCCAAAAGAAGCACTTGACCTGCTCTACCGTTTAAAAAGTGATGTCCAGAAATGACAGAACTTTTCAACCATGCGAGCGCATTCCGCATAACAATAACGAGTCAACTATTGTACCGCAGGGACAACAACTATCTTTCCAACATTAGATTTCAATGTTAGTGTAAGCAGATGAAATTCAACACCATCGGCATAATAATAAAACCAGAGGCAGGGTCTGCAAGACAGACGATGCACTCACTGTTCGAGTTTTTAATTAATAAAAAATGCAACATCATCCTTGATGAACAGATACCGGATATCATTAATAATGGTAATCACAAAAAAGCTGACCGCGATACGATAGGCAAACTATGCGATCTCGTCATCGTCGTCGGTGGTGACGGTACAATTTTAAATGCCGTACGTTCATTAGCCCACGCACATGTGCCACTGGTTGGCATCAATGTCGGTCGTTTAGGTTTTCTCGCAGATATCTCACCCGATGAACTCGAAAGTTCACTCGAAGAGATCCTCAATGGCTCGTACCGCGAGGAACAACGCCTACTGCTGGAGATGCAGGTATTACGCGATAACAAAGTTATCTTTGAAGGCGATGCATTCAACGATGTGGTGATACACATCCGTGACGTTGCCCGGATGATCGAATTTGAAACCAGGATCAACGATGAGTTCGTCAATCATCAACGCGCCGATGGCATAGTGATCTCCACCCCTACCGGCTCTACCGCATACGCCCTGTCCGCAGGTGGTCCAATATTACACGCCACGCTGGACGCGATCACACTGGTGCCTATTTCGCCACATACACTTAGCAGTCGACCACTGGTGATCCATTCCGACTCTCAGATCGACGTACTGATATGCAATACCAAAGATGGCATCGCCCAGGCAACCTGTGACGGTCATCTCTCGACAGATGTGCATGTAGGTGATCACATCAAGGTTAAGAGAAAAGCTGAAAAAATTACTTTATTGCATCCGAAGCGACATAATTATTTTGAAATATTACGCGCTAAATTACACTGGAGCGAACATACCTGATCAACAGGTTATCGTTTACTACTCATGTTAAAACACTTGTACATCAGAAATTTTGCCATCATCGATGAGCTCGAACTGGATTTTAATTCCGGCATGACCGCGCTCACAGGTGAAACCGGTGCTGGAAAATCTATCCTGCTCGGCGCACTCAATCTCGTCCTCGGTGACCGCGCCGATAACGACAGCATCAAACAGGGCTGTGATTACGCTGAGATCGTCGCAGAGTTTGACATTCGAAAGCTGGACCACGTTTCAAGCTGGCTGGTATCACAGGAATTAAATGCCGATGAAGAATGCATCTTACGCCGCCGCATCTCACGAGACGGACGCTCTCGTGCTTATGTAAACAGCACACCGGTCAATCTACAGAACATACGTGAACTGGCAGAGATGCTTATCGATATCCATGGTCAGCATGAACACCAGTCGATGATGAAAAGCAGC
>CAVWAI010000022.1:0-132113 GCA_963752725.1 uncultured Gammaproteobacteria bacterium | reverse complement strand
AGCTTCGGCCGAAGCTTCGGCCGAAGCTTCGGCCATGTTGTTCTTCTTCTTTTTGTTATGTACATTATTCTTTGGTTCAGTTGCGTATTGCTGGATAAACTACAACAAGAACTCTACTTTACCGTCACTGGTTTCCTGCACGATAACGTTACAGGGCAACATGGTGCCTATTTTGTCTTCAGCCAGCAATGCTTTATGAGCAAAACCCGGATTGCAGGCACCTAAAATCGTGTAACGCTGAAAATCGACGTCGATTTTCTTTTTTAATGTACCACTTACATCGATGGTAGTTAACACGCCAAAACCGGCATCAGCCAGACGCTTCGTGACTCGTTCGATGGCATCATCAAAATTGTCATCTACAATTTTAGAAAAATAATAACTCATGGATAAAACCTCAGTTTTATAAAAAGCAGGGGATAATTAGCCGCATATTATAACCTGCTAATGCTAACCGGCAAAACCTAACTAGAGAGATATATTTTAAGCTTATAAATCATAGGGTTGGTCAGTGGGTTTACCTGCCCCGTAACCAGCGAGGATCAGTTGTCCAGCGGCGGTGGGGCAACTCGCAACACCTCTGCAACCGTGGTTTCACCCTTGGCCACCTTATTAGCGCCACTCAATCTCAATGGCTGCAGGCCATCTTTGATTGCCGCACGTCGCAACTCATGTATGTCAGTATCTTTATTGATCATCAAGCGGGTTTCATTGGAAAATTTAAACATCTCATAGATGCCTTTACGCCCCTGATAGCCCGTATCACGACATTCGAGACAACCAACTGGCTCATACACCTTTTCAGGTTTTTTTGCTTTCCATGGGTGCACTAACTCACGCCATACTTCATCACTGATCTCGGTAGCCTGTTTACAATGAGGACATAACGTCCGCACCAGACGCTGCGCCATGATACCTAATACGGAAGACTGGATCAGATAGGGCGGCACACCGATATCGAGCATTCTGGTAACCGCCGAAGGCGCGTCATTAGTATGTAGAGTAGAGAGCACCAGGTGACCGGTCAAAGCCGCCTGTATAGCAATATCAGCCGTTTCCTGATCACGAATCTCACCGATCATGATGATATCCGGATCCTGTCGTAACAGTGTGCGCACACCACTGGCAAAGTCCAGATCGATGTTTTTCTGCACCTGCATCTGGTTAAATGAAGGTTCGACCAGCTCGATAGGGTCCTCGATACTGCAGACATTTACCTCTGGTTTTGCCAGCAGCTTCAAGGTGGAGTATAAAGTTGTGGTTTTTCCCGAACCAGTCGGTCCGGTTACCAGGATAATGCCATGCGGCTGTTCGATCAGCGATTGCCAGATTTCATTATCATTTTTACTAAAACCTAATTGCGTGAAATTTTTTACCAGCACATCAGGGTCAAAAATACGCATCACCATCTTTTCGCCAAAAGCGGTGGGCATAGTGGACAATCGCAACTCAACTTCCCTGCCATCTTCTGTACGTGTTTTTAAGCGCCCATCTTGTGGGCGACGTTTTTCAGCCACGTCCATACGGCCGATGATCTTTATGCGGCTGGTGACCGCTTTCATCACCGCAGTGGGAATCTGATAGACCTCTTGCAGAACACCGTCTATACGAAAACGAACCGGGCACATCTCGCGGCGCGGCTCAAGGTGAATATCACTGGCACGTTGTTCAAAGGCGTACTGAAATAACCAGTCGACGATATTAACCACATGCTGGTCATTGGCATCGAGCTTGCCGCTACGGCCCAACTCCATTAACTGCTCGAGGTTTTGAATATTACTACCACCGGAGTCTGCCGAGGTTTTTGCGCCGTGAACGGATTTGGCGATAGTATAAAATTCCAGCAACAGACGACGGATATCATCCGGCTTGGCAATGACCAGTTTGAATTCTTTATTATGGATACGTGACAGTTCGATTTCCCAGTCACGTTCAAATGGTTGCGCTGTAGCGACTGTTATGCTGGTGGCGTCTACTTTTATCGGCAACACATTGTATCGTGCCGCATATGCATAGGACATCACCTCGGTAACTTCAGCAACTTCAACTTTCAGCGGATCGATGCGTATAAAAGGTAAGTCGACACGTTCGGCGAACCACTGGGTAAGTGACTCCAGGGTTAATACTTTTTCAGTTTTAGCATTGACCCAGTTTCGGTCTGCAATGATCTCCAGTGGATTCTTTTTCTTGTATTCATTGCCCACAGCCAGCATACGCAACATATGTGCATTTTCGACATCCACCATCTCATCTTCTTCAAGCCATTTTAAGATGTCATGAACTTCAAGATGCTGATTCTGTTTTATGTTGTTGTCGAACACTGCGCTCATTCTTTAATTACTCATCGATAATATTTTAATAATTATAATGTCGACCAGATCTCAAAATGCCCCTTTTTCTGGCCCTGTAGAATATTATCCGCCAAATCTACTACCTCAATAGTAGACACTTTTGCCAATTTCGGTCCAATTTTCAGCCATTTAATTAGCTCCTGTACCATCGTTTCATCACCGGTCACCTGCACTTCGACGCGGCCATCAGCTAAATTTCTAACACCGCCGGAGAGATTTAATCTAGTCGCCAGCTGTCTGGTGCTGTCTCTGAAAAACACACCCTGAACCCTGCCACTGACAAAAATCTGTTTATAGACATCCATTGACGTTAACCAAATTCAATTCTTTACTGTAATTAAGACATAGGCGCACCGCCCTCCCTGGCTCCTTGCGCAATACGACCACCATGGATGGTGGAAGTGCAGATATTGCATCGTTACATGGATGTAACATAATAGAGCAACGCAGGACACTTACACGGATGTAAGTGGTAGAACGACTCAGGAGATAAAGTCGAGCAGTTGCCGAGGAGCAAATATCTGTCCGTCCATCCATGGGCAAAGCTTCCGCTCCTGCTCACGCCCCTTACCTACATCCATGTAGGCATAAGCGCACCGCCTTCCATGGCTCCTTGCGCAATACCGCCCATCCATGGGCATGAAGCGCACCGCCTTCCATGGCTCCTTGCGCAATACCGCCCATCCATGGGCATAAGCGCACCGCCTTCCATGGCTCCTTGCGCAATACCGCCCATCCATGGGCATAAGCGCACCGCCTTCCATGGCTCCTTGCGCAATACCGCCCATCCATGGGCATAAGCGCACCGCCTTCCATGGCTCCTTGCGCAATACCGCCCATCCATGGGCATAAGCGCACCGCCTTCCATGGCTCCTTGCGCAATACCGCCCATCCATGGGCATAAAAAAAGGTCCGCAAGCGGACCTTTTTCATCTGATTAAATATAACTGATAACAGTTATAACAGATTTATTTTGCCAGGTAATCACGATCTGACTGCTCAGTATCACCTACTGACCATGCACCACGAGTTTTAGCGTGATTGATCGCTGCATCAATTTCAGATGCTGATGCGTTTTGGTCGATATCCAGAACCTGTCCTGGGTAGATCAAATCTGCATCTTTGATTTTGTTACGGTTAGTTTTGTAGATCAGTGGCCACTGGTAAGGGTCCGCATAAACGTCATCTTTTCCAGAAATGCTCCAAAGATTATCGCCACGAACCACCGAGTAGCTACTTACACCAGCAGCTGCACCAGATGATGCTGATGAAGCAGCCATTGCTGCAGCATCACTATTCGCGTTAAGGAACTTTTTATTTTCTTCTTCAGCTTGAGCTATAGCAGCTTCTGCTTGAGCTTTCGCTTTATTAGCAAGCGCGATTGCACCTTCTTCATCACCTTCGGCTTCCAATTTTGCTTCAGCTTGTTCAATGATTTTTCCAGTATCTCGCCACTCATAATTTGCTGCTTTTGCTGCAGCATTAGCGGTTTTTGCTTCAGCGATAGCCTGTTCAGCTAAAGCTGAATCAGTGTCACCAGTTGATGCACAACCTGTAATCAGGCTTAAGCTTAAGAGGGCTACGCTAAACAGTCGGGCAGTTGTACGCATGGTCATAATATCTCCAATGTTGGATGTTAGTTGTAATTGTTAGTGTTATTTTATTTATTGTGAGGGGATTATAGACCTAAAAAGTAACAATGTAAGCTTTTAGTGTCAAGAATATGACACAAATGTATTTCACCAAAATAGCTAAATTCAGATAAAATTCAGCAACTATAAAAATCAGGACTAATTTATGAGTGATGAAGTCAAAATTTTTTACAACCCTAAATGCAGCAAATGCCGACTGACTATGGATATTTTGAATGAAAAAGTCGCTAACACAACCGTAGTGGAGTATCTGAAGACGCCACCTGATCATGCCGAATTAACTGAGATTCTGGATATTTTGGGCATTGAACCACGAGAATTAATGCGTCAGCATGAAAAACCCTATAAAGAAAACAACCTGGACGACCCGAATCTAAGTCGCGAAGAGCTCATTCAGGCAATGATAGACTACCCTATTTTGATCGAACGCCCCATTGTTATCAAAGGCAATAAAGCAGCCATTGGTCGCCCACCAGAAAAAGTTCTGGAAATTCTATAATGTCACAATCATCTAAATCACAGGAAATCCTGGTTTTATATTACAGCCCGGGTGGCACCACCGCCGAGATGGCAAATATTATTGCTCGCGGCGTTGAAGAGATAGACGGCATGCAGGCACGTGTACGAACCGTACCAGCGGTATCCTCTGCTACTGAACAATCAGCCTCCAGCATCCCTGACAGTGGCCCCCTGTATGCCAGCACCGACGATCTGATCGAATGTGACGGACTAATTTTGGGATGCCCGACGCATTTTGGCAATATGCCGGCAGCGATGAAGCATTTCATCGATGGCACCAGTGCATTATGGATGGGTGGCAAACTGGCCGGTAAACCTGCTGCGGTTTTTTCTGCCAGCACCAGTATGCATGGTGGCCAGGAAAGCACACTGCTGACCATGATGCTGCCGCTATTGCATCACGGTATGCTGATCGTTGGCCTGCCGTATACTGAAACGGCACTGTTTGATACCAAAACCGGCGGCAGTCCCTACGGAGTAACCCGGCTGACCGACGATCTGGAGGCGACGCCGTTGAGTGACGATGAGCGCACACTCTGTCTGGCGATAGGTAAACGTGTTGCCACCATTGCGAAAAAATTATCCTCATGAACCAGCAACAATATATAAAACTGGGACGCTGGCTAACCCTGTCCGGTTATTTTTCACTGTTATTCGGCTTATTCGCCTGGCACCTCATCCTGAGGCCCCCTGCGGAGCATCTGATATCGGTCATTATTTTCTTGCAGATAGGACCTTTAATGTTCGCTCTGTTTGGTTTGCTCAATGGCAAGCTGTACACCCATGCCTGGTCGATGTATCTCGCTATTTTCTATTTTATCGTGGGTGTGTGGTATGCAGGCAACAGTGATGATTTAATGATCGGACTGTATGTTATCTTTACCAGCCTGGTATTTTTTCTGGGTACCGTGCTTTATACGCGGTTCATGGGGAAGCAGATGAAGGCGCAGGAATCGTCTGATTGATTGTTTATGTTTATTCAGCGGTATTTTAGTTAATTTATATCACATCACTCTAAGAGATTGCGGGTCTCGCCCCGCTGGCGAGTTACGGTTCTTCTGGTTTTATCAGGTTCCCTTGTCTGCATGACCGACTATTTTGAATTTGTATCGTGAGTTTCGCCTTTTACGGCGAGTCACTTTTCTTTCTATAGCAAAAGAAAAGTAACCAAAAGAATGCCATCCCGCTCCGTTTGCCCCGAGAAAATCGCTCGGGGTGCCTGAATGCAGGTGTTGCCTAACGAGCCCGCCTTGACGCGCTATCCGTGCGCGCAAGGCTAAATTCGCCATCCCTAGCGAATTTACTCTACCAACCCCTGTGCATTCAGCAAACGAAAGGGGAGCCAAAAGAACAACAAACACAAAAAAAGCCATTGTTGAAGTACACATTTGAAATTAACGCTGTTTTATTCTTTTGATCGTCCTTCCACCTTAGGCAAGCCATTGAGGTCGTGCGGCAGTCATGGATTTTCTGTGAAAACTGTCTGAGCGACTTCTGCGAGTTTTTTCACAGCATGATAGCTGTGCTGACTCAATGGGTACCCCTGTGTCTTTTACAGGGGCGCCAGCGTAGTGACGGCCTTTTTTGGTTACTTTTTTGGGCTGATGAAAAGTGACTCGCCGTAAAAGGCGAAACTCGCGAGCAAATTCAGAATAGTCGGTCATGCAGACAAGGGAACCTGATAAAACCAGAAGAACCATAACTCGCCAGCGGGACGAGACCCGCAATGCCTGATCAAAAACGACGATATAAACGGTCACCTGTTCTCCCTGTTGTACTTTAAAGCCTGCCATAACGAGCGAACGTCAACATACTCACGCTGGACCAACAGAGTAATGGCGATCTCTTCTATCGCTGCATACAGACAGAAAACCGCTGCCACCCGGAAGGGCCAGTCGACCAATCCGGTAAAAAGTAACACATAACTTACCACTGTAACGAAAACCGCGACTTTCACACTCCATGTATGGTAACTGGTAAACCGCTGAAATTTGATAAAACCGATAATCGCCGGCAGGATAAAACTGAGTACGATAATGATGAAATAAAGCAGCTCTCGCTGCAGGATATCCGGCCATAGGATCCATGCACAGACCGCCATGGTGTTATAGATGACAAAATCGCCCCAGCTATCGAGATGTGAACCCATCGTCGTTATCTGGTTTAAAGTCCTGGCTAAAAAACCATCGAGCACATCAGTGAATACAGCAAATAGCAGCGTCCCCATAAACCAGTTCGGCTGCTGCATGAAAGCGAAGTAGAGCAATACCGGTGCCATCAGAATCCTTATCAGGCTGACCAGGTTAGGCAGATTAACTATTTGCTCTTTGGCATGGCTCATAAATCGTCATTCTCAAACTTTCAATAGGGCCTATTACGTATACCCCATTTATAGAGTATATGAGAAAGCAGCAACTCTATGATGACAAAGGTCAAAACAAGCAGCATCACCGCCGAAATATCAAGATTAAAAACTCCCATTAGCATAAATGCAGGTAAAAATGATTCAGGCACCTGGTCAAGCAAGGGCGCCATACTGCTTGGCTGCATCGACAACCGACGTTTTGTAAAACTGGACAACAGGTCACCAAGAACGGCATAAGCAGCTACCTGCAACCCTGTTTCTGCAGGATAACCTAATAACCATGCGGTAGCTGAAGTAGCAGCGAGTGCAGCAAAGACTCCCCGCCACGTTTTTGAAGGCCCAAATATTGGCCTGTTATCTGGCAGTTTTTGACCGAAATCAACCGCAAGGTTAAAACTGTCATCTAGCAGCACACGAATCAATATTGGTGCACCATTTGCGATTATAATTAATAACAGAAGTTGTAATAATTCAACAGTCATCGAGCGACTCAGGTGTTTGCTTATTATGCAGTCTATAATTTATCAGGATAAACGCAAACCAAAAACATACAGACAAAATTCAGGAAGATTATGACCAGTACACCGATTAAAATCCTGACTTACAATATCCACAAGGGATTCAGCACCAGCAATCTTCGTTTCATCCTGCATGACATAAAAGACTCATTGCGCCATGTTGATGCCGATGTGGTTTTTCTGCAGGAGATACAGGGTGAACGCAACATCTCCAAAAACCGCTTCGATGACTGGCCTAACAATAAACAGTTTGAATTTCTTGCCGACCAGGTCTGGGACCACCATGCCTATGGTAAAAACGCGATCTATAAATCCGGACATCACGGTAACGCGATCTTAAGCAAGTACCCTTTTATCAACTGGGAAAATATCGACGTATCCATCATGCGCTCAGCCAGCCGCAGCCTGCTGCATGGGACTATCCTGATACCCGAAACCGGTCAACAAGTTCATATTATCTGCGTTCACCTGGGATTGTTTGAGCGTGAGAGGGAATCGCAACTGGCAACACTGGCCAGACGTATCAACTCTCATATTCCTGCTGATGAACCATTGATCATTGCCGGCGACTTCAATGACTGGCGAGGTCGTGCTGAACGTCACTTACATCACGACCTCGGAGTCAGGGAAGTATTCAAAGACACCCGCGGTTCGCACGCACTCACCTTCCCCGCTGCATTACCGGTATTATCGATGGATCGTATCTATTATCGCGGGCTTGATGTTATCAACTGCAAACGGCTGCATGGCCAGCCATGGAGCCGCCTGTCCGACCATACCCCGTTACTGGCCGAATTCGAGTTGACATAGTTCCAGGCATAAGGATTAAGCCGCTACTTACTCTCCAGCAAATACTGACTTGACCAGTGGTATGGTTAGACGCCGTTGTGTTGCCATCGCGGCTTTATCGAGCACGGCGAGGCGTTCAAACAGACCAAACATATCCCGGGGATATCGTTGCATCAGGTAATCAGCCACATTCTCCGGCAACTCTAAACCGCTTTGTTTAGCCCGATAACGTAAGGCATGATATTTTTCTTTATCAGAGAGCGGTTGTAACTGAAAAACCGGTCCCCAGGCCAGTCGCGAACGCAAGTCGGGCAGTTTGACCAAGGCTTCATCGGGTGGCTGTGTTGACGCCATGATCAAACGGTGATTATTTTCACGCACACGATTGATCAGGTTAAACAGAGCCGTCTCCCAGACATCATCGAGCAACCATGTTTCAATATCATCCAGACATATCAGGTCGACCTGTTCCAGGCCATCGAACATATCGGCCGACTGACTGCTAATCTCAACCTGCGTTAAGTAACACACTGTCTGATGATTTTTTGCCGCAAGATTACAGCTCGCCTGTAATAGATGACTTTTACCCAGACCCGACTCGCCCCAGAAATATAACTGGTTTTCACCTGTACCGATTGCAGTTTGCTGAGCAAGGCCTGCGGCCACAGCGTTTTCACCGACGACAAAACTTTCGAAAGTAAACAGTTCGCCAGGCTCAAAACCTAACGGCAGTTGCGGATGAATTAATGAAGTCATTAATTATTACTGATTGCTGATGCCTGAAAAATACTACTTATTCAACCTGTAATAATAAACCGGCAACTGGTCCTGCTGGTTTGCCGCCAGAGAGGCTTCATCGCTTTTCTCGGTAGTGATTTCATCAGAAGATATTACCTCGATGTCCTTTTCAGCTTCATTGCCTGAATCAATCATCGGCGGCTGAATATCAACCGCCGGTTTCTTTTCAGGCATTAGCGGTGCTTCAACTTTGATAAGTTCTGCACCATTTTTTATCTGATTAAGAAAATCGTCTTCTGTGCTTCGCAGTCTCACTTCGAAAACAGCATTTTGACCGTCGACCTTAAGCGGCGCTGCTGTTTCAACCGCACTTAAGTTTGTCAGATAATCTTCTACCCGAAGGTATTTTTTGATCGAGTCAACTGCCTGAACATGCAGCCGAATCGTGGCTAATTCTTGCATATTCATCTTACTGTTAACCGCAAAGACAACCCCCAGTGCATCGGCTGCCTGATCAATCGCCTTGTTGATCAGTTGACTGTAATCAACATCCACCAGGCTCCAGTGGCGATTGCCGCTCTCCATCAACAGGTTCCAGCTGCTCTGCCACTGTTTGCCATTCCAGATAATGCTGCCGGTCAACGCAGGCCCTCTGGAATAACGTTTTGATGCATTCATAATCTGGTCTTTAAAACCACCGCGAATATCTGCAACACTGAGTTTTTTCCTGTCTTTATAATCATATAAAGGCCAGCGCCGCGGGATACCGCGTCTGATTAATGCTTCGTTAGCGGCCGTTTTCAACAGTGACTGATCGGCATCTTTTAATACGTACTCATTGGTGCCATCTCTAACTGCCAGCCAGACGACCACGTCTGGACGATGTTTTCCCCATACTGGAAATCCATTGTCCAGCAGGTATTTTTCCATCGCGCTGCCGTTATAGTGAATTTTTATATGATGTGTCAGCACGTCCCCGGCCTTATTTGTTGCCGGGGCTACAGTGGTTGAGACCGGCACGGGTTCATAACGGTACTGTTTAACATAGGTACTTGCTGCTGGACGTTTTAACTTGTCCATGATGACGCTATCACCCGCAATACGCACGAACACCTCGTCCATTCCCTGCTTTAATGCTGCCCAGCGTACACCTGCAGATTCATCTTTAACCAGGAGATCAACATCATAAAGCCCACTTACCGGCTTGGCCATGACCTGATTGAATGTAAGTAGCAGACTGACGAAAAGGAATATTTTCGTTATAAAGTTAAACATTTGAGACCCGTATTATGCAAATTTGTAGCAACAAAACCAATAGAGCGTGTACAATAACACATCTTTTTAATACACTGCCACACTGGTCGCAATAGTCCTTACATCCGATGTCTACCAATCAATCAAAATCCTTAAGTTACCGAGATGCTGGCGTTAATATCGATGCCGGCAATGCCTTTGTCGAAAAAATAAAAGCCAGTGTTGCCAGTACTAACCGCCCCGGTGTAATGGGTGGTTTTGGCGGTTTCGGCGGATGTTTTGAACTACCCGAAAACTATAAACAACCGGTGCTGGTTTCCGGCACTGACGGTGTCGGCACCAAGTTGAAACTGGCGATCGATCTGAACAGACACGACACCATCGGTATTGACCTGGTGGCGATGTGCGTCAATGATATCCTGGTGCTCGGTGCAGAGCCATTGTACTTTCTGGATTATTACGCAACAGGTGAACTAAATACCGAGGTTGCTGCCAGTGTTGTCGAAGGTATCGCAGAAGGCTGCCGCCAGTCTAATGCCGCATTAATCGGTGGTGAAACAGCCGAGATGCCAGGCATGTACGGCAAGGGCGACTATGACCTGGCAGGGTTTTGTGTTGGCGTCGTCGAAAAACAGAACATCATCGATGGCTCCAAAGTAAAGGCCGGTGATGTTATGATCGCCATTGCTTCCAGTGGCCCGCACTCAAACGGTTACTCCCTGGTACGAAAGATCATCGAAGTGAGTCAGGCCGACATCAATGCGAGCTTTGGTGAGAGCGGCGGCACCCTGGGTGATGCCCTGCTGGCGCCGACAAGAATCTATGTCAAAACAATACACCAGCTACTGACAAAGTTTGATATCCATGCCATGGCACATATCACCGGTGGCGGACTGCTAGAAAACATTCCCCGTGTTTTACCTGAAAACACACAGGCGGTAATCGATGAAAATAGCTGGCAATTACCGGAAGTCTTCCAGTGGTTACAGGAAAATGGCAATGTCGAATTAACTGAAATGTACCGTACCTTCAACTGCGGTGTCGGCATGGTATTAATCGCCAGTGCCGATGAGGCTGATGCCATCATTTCAGAGCTTAAGAAAAATGATGAAACTGCCTGGACTCTTGGCACGATAGAAACCGGCGATAAACAGCAGGTTGTTTTCAAATAATTACAGCAGCAGAGGCTAAGGTGGAAAAAGCGTCTCTCGTCGTACTTATATCCGGCTCCGGCAGTAATCTGCTCGCCATTATCGATGCTATTAAAAACAATCAGTTACATGCCAAAATAAAAGCCGTCATCAGTAACAGGGCGACAGCGGCAGGTCTTGAGCACGCCAGCAGAGAAAACATCTCGACACATGTCGTTGACCATAAGCAGTATCCATCCAGAGAATTATTTGACCAGGCCATGATGCAGATCATCGAGCCGATAAAACCTGACCTGGTCGTTCTCGCCGGTTTCATGCGGATTTTGAGCAAAGACTTCATCGCCAGATATCAACACCGTCTGATCAACATCCACCCTTCACTACTACCAAAATATAAAGGCCTGAACACACACCAGCTGGCCATCGAAAACCATGATGCTGTACATGGCGCTAGCGTGCACTACGTTAATTTCGAACTCGATAGCGGTCCGGTTGTCATACAGGCAGAAGTCCCCGTGCTTGCCACGGATACTGCAGAAACATTGGCCGCACGTGTTCTACAGAAGAACACGAAATATACCCGATAGCTATACAGATGCACATAAACGGTCGTGTGAAGATTTGATAACGGTCAGTTAAAGCTTGATAATGAGCCTTTAAAAAAACCGTTGTTATGGGAAGATAACAAACTCACTAGATAAATATATAACCAATGCCTACTCAACAAACATACCGATTAAAAATCATTGCTATTCTTATTACTGCATTATTTAGCAACAGTCTTTTTGCCGCACATGCACTACCTGTGTTTAGCGCTAAGTACGCTATTCAAAAGTTTGATATCAAACTGGCTGAAGACAGACTACCAATTACGCTATACAGAATCTGGCTATGAGTTCTCACAAAACACCAACTTTATGGAGTTGCCGGCATGTTCGCAAGGACACCGTCACTCGCCACCAGTTTCGTCGATGAGGTTGGTGACAACTTATTACTAACAAAACATATACAAGACAGACTGGTCGAGAAAAAAACAGAGATGAAGATATAAATATTCAGTGGCAGACGTACAAGAATACACGCGAAGGGAAAATTACCGGTACGGTTAGAAGTAAAGAGATAAATCTTAAAACCAATACGGAGATCTGGGATATCCTGTCGTTCCAGATCCCCTTGATGATCGAAGCGAATAAAGATGTAAAAGAGTATCCATATAAAGCCATATTAAAAGGTGAAATCGATAACTATAATTTCGTATTAACCTCGATTCAAAAAATCAGTTTTGCCGGTAAAGAATATCAGGCATTACAGATGGTGCGTACAGATCCAGATAAGAACAGACAGCTACATGTCTGGTTAGTACCAGAATTACACAATATCCCAATCGTTATTGAAAATTACCGTGATGGCAAAGAGCACTCGCGAGCGCAACTCGAAAGCGTGCAGTTTAATAATGAGATCGCACTGAAAGATCAGCTGGTGGACGAGAACGATGAATTCTAAATCCAATAAATCACGATCAAATCACCAGGACGAAGAACAGGATGATGATATTGATTACGGACCAAGCAAATCAGAGATAAAACGAGAGTGTCATCACCTGCTTGATATCGGTGAACAGATCTTAAAACTAACAACAGAAGACAGGCATACTCTAGATCTGCCAGAAGATGTCGAAGCCGCCGTCTCGACTGCACTGAAGATAAAATCTCGAAGTGGCCTGAAAAGACAGAGACAATACATAGGCAAGTTATTACGATCGGTCGATAGCGAGATAATTGAAGTAAAGTTAAAAAAGATTCAACACCGGCACGATACCAATACTGCACAATTTAAAAGACTGGAGAAATGGCGTGACAGTTTGATTGATAATAGACAAAGAAAGCCTCAATCAGGTGATCACACATTTTCCTGATATCGACCGGCAGCATATCAATCAACTGATACGCGCTGCGCAGCAGGAGAAAAAACACGATAAAGCGCCGGCTGCGGCTCGAAAACTATTCAAGTATCTTCGCGAACTAGAAGAGTCGCAGAACTAATATGTCCAGCTCCGTCGATTAATCCATCCGATTTTTTTCTATGCTGGAAATCGGTGTTCGATAACGATATACCACCCAATAAGTAGACAGCACAAAAGTAACAATAACAACCATCTGGATCAGGTAGGATGCCCGCATATCAATCAGGCCGCTAGCGAGTGCGCTATAGGCCACCAGTAATGAAAACTCACTGCCCTGGCCCAACCTTGAGCCCAGTTCCATGGAAAACCGCTTGTCTTCGCCGATCAGCTGAAATCCCTGCTTGAACACAAGCGGTTTAACAACCACGATCAATAGCGCAATGGCCACGCCCGCGATTAACACGTCCTGTGTCACCAGGTAATCAAATTGCGCACCGATAGAGAAAAAGAAAAGTATCAGAAAAAAATCACGCAGTGGTTTCAGGTTTTCGGCAACCACCAGTGCGACTGGCGATGAAGCAAAGGTTACCCCTGCTATAAAAGCACCCATCTCATATGACAGGCCCAGCAGTTCCGCGACCCCTGCTCCCAGCAGACCCCAGCCCAGTGAGAGTAAAAAGATATATTCATTAATGATATCAAAACGAGTCAGCAGATTATTCAGCACAAATTTGATCAATAAAAATGCTGTTACCGTGAGTGTAACCAGCTTGATTATCAACATAGCAATGGCCATCGTGATGTTTTCACCCTGCCCGCCGGTCAACATGACGATTAATATTATCGCGATCACATCCTGCATTAACAGCACACTGATCATCATCTCACCAGTATGTTTGTGATGTAACGCTGTTGTCGGTATAAGCTTGAGACTAACGATGGTGCTGGAAAACATTAAGGCAGCGCCGATAATGATACTTTCGATAAAACCAAAGCCAAAGGCCGATGCTGCGAGTGAAACTACAGCAAAAAACACCAGGCTGGTCAGCAAGGTGACGACCGCCGTTTTACTGAAGAGATGATATAAACGCTCAGGCACCAGGTTTAAACCGAGCAGATACAACAACAGTATTACGCCTACATGCGATAATTCCTCTATATGCTCCGGCTCCGTAATCAAACCCAGACCCAGTGGGCCAGCAACAACGCCAAAGACCGATGTAGGCCAGGATTATGGGCTGTTTAAGAAATAAAAATGCCGTTGCAAATATTGCCGCGCCGGCAAATATCACTACAAACTGGAAAATTATATTTTGATCTTCCATCTATGAATGCAGTTTAATGCGCTGACAATTATCCAATGTTATTTTGCAGCTAATTCACAATGAAAGCGTTTGTGCTGCAGCGCAGGGAACATTTTCCTGGTATGTTCGAGCTTGGTGATATCGATGTTTGCGACCACGACACCGGTGCCGTGAGGCAAGCGATTTAACACCAGGCCCCAGGGATCAACGATCATACTGTCACCATGTGTTTCACGACCACCGACATGATAGCCGCCCTGATCTGCCGCGATCATAAATGAGAGGTTCTCGATAGCACGAGATCGTAATAACGACTCCCAGTGAACCCTGCCTGTCAGGCTGGTAAAAGCTGAAGGCAAAGCACATATTTCCATATCCTGCTCAACCATCGCGCGGAATAATTCTGGAAAACGAAGATCGTAACATACCGCAAGACCAAGCCGGCCAAACGGCGTATCAACGACGACTATCTTATCGCCAGGGCTGATCGTTTCTGATTCGGTATAACTTTCATTGCTAGCCTCGATGGTCACATCGAACAGGTGAATCTTGTCGTAACGCACGACTATCTCGCCCTGAGGGTTAAGCAGCAAACAGGCCGCAGATACCTTACCTTCTTCACCTGAACGTAGAGGAATGGTTCCTCCCACCAGCCAGATCTTATGTTTGATCGCCTGATCTTTCAAAAAGTCCTGCAGTAACCCGGAACCATATTCCTCTGCAACTTTAAGTTTATCGGTTTCGGCCGTTCCCATAATGGCAAAATTTTCTGGTAACACAACAAGCTCGGCTTCCTGCTGCACCGCTATATTGATTAATTTCTCAGCTTCGGCCAGATTCGCTTTTACATTAGGACCAGATGCCATCTGTATTGCTGCAACTTTACTCACCAAACAATCTCCTGCTCACTTAATATAACTTAATATAACTATTATTTTATTAGATCAAACTTAATCATATCACCGGCGCCACTGCCAGTAACGACCACCATATGATTTGATGGAATACCCAGCGAAACCAGCCAGTCAGTCAATTCCTGCACCCAAAATTCACCTTCTTCACCACCTGGATACCGTATTTCTATTTTTTTCTGTTTATCTGATAACCAGGCATTCATTAAGCTGTTTATAGCAGGCAATGACAGTATGGACTCTCCATTGCGAGCCAGCTCCCATTGTTCTGCAGATAATGCCCAGATCCTCGATTCTTTATTATCAGTGAATTCAGGTACGACCGTAGTCGTAACTTTATCATTTTTTTCAATATTATTTACTGATACTTGAGCATCTGAAGCACTCATTATCAAAAATAAGACCAGACCAAACAAAGATTGATATCTAGACAAATAAGCTCTGTCGGGTATTTTAAAAGTCATCTTCTTCTGTATTATCCGTGGTTGAGCTTCGTTCAACAATCTTCTCGATCTTAGGATCATCCCAGCTACCTGTTATCGAATAAACATTGTGGCCAATAATGCCAAGATCAAAAACTTTCTGGATGAGCGCGAGTCCTGCGCCGACGACGACACCGCCTAATAACGCCCCACCGGCAAATGTTAGTGTATCCGTATGCGGTTTAACGCGCATCAACAAACCATAATCTCGCTTAACAAGACCAATACTACCAAACATATTAATATCGGCTGCAGGCGCGGCAACATCAAAATTCTTCAATGAGCCGTCACCGTTAACAAACTCAAAATCTCCGTTAATAGTATCAAATGAGAAGCCCTCACGAGTAACATCATCAAAATCAAATGCTAATCGATTGGCAAGTTTAAATATATTCAACATCCCCAATATACGGCCGCCAGCACCAGGATCTGCTTCCAGTATCTCACCATTTTCCATTTCGAAAGACGTTTTTCCCTTCATGTTCGCCCATGAAAAACCATAAGGTTCTGCTGGCCATCTAGAATCAAATGTGGCTTTATAGAGGCAGCGATCAATACTGCGCTCAAAACCGAGCCCGGTTAAGGTATCACCAAGATTACTGCTAGTTATATTACCCTCCAACACTGTTTCATGTGCACCACGCCACGAAGTTAACCAGGTACCTTTTGCATCAAAGGTCATGGCTGGACCTTTCAATGAGTATTTATTGATCAACATGCCGTGTTCATGCCAGCTCGTCTGCACGACCACATCGGTGAACCGCCAGTCATCCCAACTGAGCTTTTTAATTTTCCAGTCTAACGGTGGAAAATCATATGGTTTTAATGGCTCAGAATTTTTCTTATTCTTAGTAACAAATAATGCATGCAGATCAACATTTTCAAGATCCAGC
Source organism: uncultured Gammaproteobacteria bacterium (assembly GCA_963752725.1). Taxonomy (GTDB): domain Bacteria; phylum Pseudomonadota; class Gammaproteobacteria; order SZUA-229; family SZUA-229. Next base: position 115,283 of record CAVWAI010000022.1, on the reverse strand, counting down.
TTGATGCGCGTATCCCTGCCAAGGCCTTCAGTAAATTCGCCTTTACCAGTCATATATTCAGAGTTTATATCAAAGTTCCAGACACTCTCCGCATTACGAAACGCATACAGGTTTAATATATCATCCTGCTTGTCGACAGCATCAGTAACGGGACTGGCCCTGGCGACAAGATGCAAACCATTTTTGTCTAAAACATCCATCTCTGAAGTAAAATTAACTGTAGCTGAAACGGGTTTATTGACTTTATCTGACAATTGAAGCACAACATCTTCTAAATATGAATTCGCTTTTATATGTACGAGGTAGTCTTTTGGATGATAAGGGACTTCCAGGTCTATCGACCACCGGGAATGCCCTGAGATCCAGTCCCTGGGTACCATATTATAATGTTGCAGCAGGTAATCCGCATCCATAACACCATCAAAGTGAAAAACATTCTCCGGACCGGATTCCCCCTCACGGGTAAAAGCATTAATGCTTACATTTCTACCCTGTACTTTCGCCTTGACGAAATCAGCAAATACACTATCTTTTGTGAACTCGATAGCACCGCTCATGTGGGTGAATTCATAACCCATTGCAGGGTAATAGATCTCAGTATCGACAAGACTCAATGTGCCATCGATGCCGACTTCGACCGGTACCTGATTAAGCGGCACATCTAACTTCAGGTTTAAATTACTATTACCATCGAATTGAAATAAGCGCATCGCAGGACCAAGGATTTTATCCAGCGGACTATTCCAGACGAACGACTGAGCGTCGACATTTTTGGCAGATGATCTAGTGCTTATGGTTAAATGCGGATCAGGTAAATTTAGTATCTCAGCATAACCATCAAATAACGTGGCACCATTTGTTTTACCCTTTGCGTTACGCACATAGAGAGCGAGGTTATTAAACTTTATATCTGCCGACATATCGGTTAACAAAGGCCAGTCTTCAAGATATTTCATACTGGCGTTTTGAGGTGAGAACAGAACCTGGAAGACGCCATCATGTTGACGATAGGGAAAATCACTCAAATTACCATGCAGGATAAAAGTACCATTGGGTATATAACCATCAGTCACTGCCATATCTATCCAGTTAACAAGACCAGGTTTCATTATCCCGACAGGTAAATAATGATGCGCGTATTTTGCATAGGCATGGTAAAAATCAGTCTGCACATCAACAAATATATTATCCGTTGCAGAAAACAGGATATCTAGACGAGAGAATGAATTGATATGGCGGTTTTTTAACTGCAACTGATCAGTATTTAAATGCCAGTTACTATCATCATAGTCCAACGTTATTTGACCTTGAAGCGTCTCGACGAATATCGGTTCTCTCAATAATTTCTTCATCTCAAGGCGAGCATCTTGCGTTGCCAGATCAAGATCAGCATGTTTATCAGCATACCGTATTGATGCATCAACCCCGGCAAGACTGATGCCCTTGCCATCCTCTCGCATTGAGAAATCTTTTACCGTGGCATCAAGATAAAGCTTTTCCATTAGCTCATCGTCAGAGATGTCTTTTGGGTACTGGAGATTTAGGTTGAATATGTCAGCCCGTACTTGGTAGGACTTATACTTATCTAAATCCAGCTGCTGTTCCTTAGTTAAAAAAACCTCAACCATAGACTGTAGATCAGTCAGCCGTAGAAAATTCGCACTCAGGTGATAACCTGTTTCGTCCTCGCCGGCCATGATGTCAACAGCCTGATCCCAGGCAGGTTTTTCTTCTTCACCAAAATGGAACTCAGAAGCGGTAACACTGCGAGAGCTGTCATCCATCTCATAGCGAACGTTGGTTGACAGGTAATCTGTTTTCCAGAATTTTTTCGTGAGCTTGTTTTTTACAAATACATTTTTTGCCGTCAACTGGGCAAGTATCTGCTGCGCATTATTATCATCCAGCTCTCCCCAAACATTAATATCGAGGACAGCATCAAGCTGATAATCAGGCAAGAATTTAAATTTATCATTCCACTGTTTGACTATGACCTGACGAGCTTCGACATAGACATCACCCTCGAGTGAACCTATATCGCCAGTTAAATTTGCCAGTACCGAGATACTCTCACCATATTCTTCAGGTAAGTTCATCGTGAACTTGATGTCGTGATTATTAAAATTATTTTTCACCACAATATTTACATCTAACAGACTCAAGATCAGCTTTTCACCCGTATGGTCCCGAAAATATATATTACTGTCCTGCAAAAGATAATCCGAGTTTTTAACCATATACAGGAACTGATCAGGCAGTTCGCTCGAGCCCTCACTGGTAAACTTGACCCCCTGGACCAGCCACTCATTGTCGGACAGTTTTTCTATAGATAGATCCGTACCAATAAGCCCAATGTCATCGACGATCAACTCTCCACGAAGGATCGAAGAGACCACATCCAGTTCTACGAATGCCTCATGAAAGTTAAACAATGGAACTTTATATTTTTTATCAAAGACAGAGACATCGATCAGTTTCAATCTGGGTGAGAACCAGTGAATCGCTGCATCGATAGTATTAATTTCAACAGGCAGGCCAATCTGCTGGCTGAGCTCCTGCTGTATTTCATTTTTATAACCCGTCGCATAAGGCAGGACAGCACGCAATACACTAAATACTATCGCGACAGATATCAACGCCACCGCAAGAGAGATGATAATAAATATTCTGAAGCGTAATATCCATTGCATAAGCGTTACAAATTCATTTAATTTAAAACAGGTACAACATTGTTACAGGATCACAACATCATATTGTTCCTGAGTAAAAGACACCTCGACCTGAAAGCGTATCGGGATACCGATAAAACCCTCTAATTCAGCCAGGCTACTTGATTCTTCATCCACCAGTAAATCGACAACATCCTCTGCCGCGAGCACCAGTAATTCGCGTGCATCAAACTGGCGGGCTTCACGTAAGATCTCTCTGAAAATCTCATAACATATGGTTTCAGCTGTCTTTATCGACCCCCTGCCCTCGCAGGTTGGACAAGTGCCACATAAAACATGTTCCAGACTTTCACGCGTACGTTTGCGCGTCATCTCCACCAGACCTAAAGATGATACTTCAGTGATAGAAGTTCTGGCATGATCTTTTTCCAGCGCTTTTTCTAATGCCCGCATGACCTGACGTTTATGCTCTTCTTCATTCATGTCGATAAAATCGAGGATTACGATGCCACCCAGATTACGTAACCTTAGCTGGCGTGCAATTCCCTGCGCCGCTTCAAGGTTGGTTTTGAATATCGTTTCTTCAAGGTTACGACTACCGACAAATGCGCCCGTATTCACATCAACCGTCGTCATGGCTTCTGTTTGATCAATGATCAGGTAGCCGCCTGATTTGAGCTGAACTTTCCGCTCCAGTCCTTTTTGAATTTCATCCTCTACGCCATGTAGATCAAAGATCGGACGCTCACCAGGATAATGTTCTATAAATCCAGCAATCTCGGGGACATATTTTTCTGAAAATTCCATCATAGCAAGATAGGTTTCCCGAGAATCAACTTTGATCTCATCAAGACTTTCATCAACCATGTCTCGAAGTACGCGTAAAAACAAAGGCAGGTCTTTATGAACAACATTGCCAGCTTTGATCTCTGCGCTATTGTTTATGTTCTCCCATAAACGATTCAGGTATTTAATATCGCTGGCTATGGCTTCTTTATCGGCAACCTCTGCTGCCGTTCGCAGAATATAACCGGCTTCTTTTATCCGATGCTCCTGCTCCAGTAAAATGTTTTTCAGGCGTTCACGATCTTCTTCTTTTTCGATACGCGAAGATACGCCGATATTATCGGCATTAGGCATAAATACCAGGTAACGTGATGGAATCGTAATATTGGTTGTTAACCTTGCACCCTTCGTCCCTAACTGATCCTTAAGCACCTGCACCAGTATCTCCTGTCCTTCCCTCAATACCTGACCGATATGCACAGCGTCATCAAAGTTTTTACTTTTATTGGCAACATCAGAAACATGAAGAAACGCAGCTTTCTCAAGACCTATCTCAACAAATGCCGCTTCCATACCAGGTAGCACACGCGCCACTTTGCCTTTATACACATTACCAACAAGCCCGCGACTTCTGCTCCGTTCTATATAGAGATCATGCAACATGCCATTTTCCAGAATCGCAACACGTGTCTCCTGGGGCGTAATGTTAATCAATATTTCCTTACTCATAGTTCTTATCATATTTTATTTTTATTATTATTATTGCTTAATGGATCAATGCCACATTGCTTAAGTAACTGCACTGTTTCAAATAACGGTAACCCCATAACACCAGAAAAACTGCCGTTTAAATTTTTTACGAACTGCGCAGCAAGGCCCTGGATCGCATAACTGCCGGCCTTATCATCTGTCTCACCAGTCGCGACATAATCTTCGATTTCCTGCAGCTCTAGCTTGTTGAACAAGACCTCACTACTGCTGGTATCGATAACTTTTTTATCTTCAGTAACTATAGCCACAGATGTGAGAACCGTATGTTTCTGGCCAGATAGCTGCTGCAGCATCTCTTTTGCCTGCTGCCGGTCTTCTGGCTTACCCAAAACGATGCCGTCAATGACCACGATGGTATCAGAACCCACTACCGGCAGCTTCTGACTATTTTTTATTGTCGAAAAACCACGCTCTGCTTTTTCCATCGCTAGACGTTGCACATACTCTTTTACCGGTTCACCTGGTTTTCTTGATTCATCGATATCGACCGATTTTACTATCGCTCTGACACCGATCTGTTCCAGCAGTTCACGTCGTCGCGGCGAGGCAGAAGCAAGAATTACCTGGGCAGATGCAGTCATATATTACGGCTCGCGCTCAATGACTCAGGCGCGGTGGTATGGGTGATTGTTCAATATGCTCCATGCACGATAGATCTGCTCCAGTAAAATAATTCGTACCAGCGGGTGGGGGAAAGTTAACGCGGACAGCGAAAGTTTTAAAGATGCTTCAGCTAACAACTCATCTGACACACCATCCGGTCCACCGATAACGATCGAGATATCCTGCGCCTGTTGTAACCAGCCTTCTAGAATAGCAGACAGTTTCATCGTGCTTATCGATTTGCCGACGACGTCGAGGACGACCAGCAGGGAACCTTTAGGTACTGCCGCGAGTATCTTCCTGCTCTCGTCACGAATGATCCGAGGGATGTCCGGGTTTTTACCGCGTTTGATCAGCGGTAAAAGGATCGAGTTTATTTTGATCTCGGCAGGCAGTCGTTTACCGTAATCGTTGCTGGCGACTTCCACCCAGTCTGGCATCTTGTTTCCAACCGCTATCAGATTTATTTTCACGATAACTCTATGAACCCCTGATCAATGACCGATCAAATAGCGTCCTGCTCTTTTCGATGGGCAATATCGACCGACCATAGACTTTCCAGGTCATAGTATTCACGTGCCTGTTTCTGCATGACGTGTACGATGACGTCACCCAGATCGACCAGCACCCATTCGCCATCTTCTTCCCCTTCAGTACCCAGATGCGGCGCCCTGGCTTTTTTCGCTTCAACAGCGACGTTGTTCGCTATCGATCTGACATGACGGCTAGACGAACCCGTGGCGACGATTACCCAGTCAGTCACGGTGGTTTTGCCTTTTACGTCAAGCACCAGAATGTCCTCTGCTTTGAGGTCTTCCAGGGCATCAATCGCAAGTTGTTTAAGTTCATCAATCGTCATCTATATAAAACCTCTTAATTGCAGATACTCTTCTTCGGGCATCCACTGACTTACATCTTTGTTGGCCATTAACATCGCCCTGATCTGGGTCGATGAAATATCCAGTTGTGGAACTGATTTTAGCAGGATTTTACCGCTCGCTCCTGATGTAATCTCATTAATATCATCTGTCATCCTTTCACTAAGAAACTGATAATCACTGGCCGTCATCTGCTCTGCGATGGCGCTTTTCTCGAATCCTGGCCGCGTCGTCACCACCAGATGGCATAGATCGAATAATGAACGCCACTGGTACCATGAACTGATCCCCATAAACGCATCCATACCGATGATCAGGCACAGAGCTTCATCAGGAAAATCGTCGCGCAGTGACTTCAGCGTATCGACCATATAAGACTGGCCTTCACGATTAAGTTCACGCTCATCGATAACGATATCGGGATAAGCGTGTAATGCGGTTTTCAACAAGGCCAGACGCTGCTCGATACTCAGCCAGGGAGGCGCACGATGCGGCGGTATGCGATTAGGGATAAAACGCAGCTGGCTTAGGTTGAGCGCCTGTTTAACACTGAGCGCAGGTTTGATGTGACCGTAGTGTACCGGGTCAAAGGTGCCGCCAAATATGCCTATCATGTTAGCGTCGTTGCGGTATGTGGCCGAAGTAACCTACTGACGGATATGGCCATCACCCAGGACGATATATTTCTGACTGGTCAAACCTTCCAGACCAACCGGACCGCGGGCATGCAACTTATCGGTACTGATACCTATCTCAGCGCCCAGGCCATATTCGAAACCATCGGCAAATCGCGTAGAAGCATTAACCATCACCGAGCTGGAGTCCACCTCACGTAGAAATTGACGCGATTTGGTGTAATTTTCGGTGACGATCGATTCCGTATGCTGCGAACTGTACTGGTTGATATGGCTTATTGCGGCATCGATACCCTGCACCATCTTGATCGACAAAATGGGTGCCAGATATTCTGTCGACCAGTCATCCTCAACAGCTGCATTAACTTCAATATTGTTGGCTTTTAACAGCGCCTGAGTCTTCTCACAGGCACGTAATTCCACACCTTTGTCGAGATACATCTTAGCCAGATCAGGCAGGATATCAGCCGCAACCGACTCCGCAAGCAATAAAGTCTCCATGGTATTACAGGTGCCGTAACGCTGCGTCTTGGAATTAAACGCGACACTCAGGGCTTTTTCTTTATCCGCATCATCATCGATATAAACATGACAGATACCATCGAGATGTTTGATCACAGGGACTTCTGACTCGTTACTGATACGCTCGATCAAACTCTTGCCACCACGGGGGATGATGACATCAACAGACTCTTTCATACGCAACAGTTCACCCACTGCGGCACGGTCGGTGGTCTCGATGACCTGCACTGCTGTGGCAGGCAGCCCGGCAACCTCAAGTCCATGTTTGATACACAAGGCGATCGCCTGGTTAGAATGAATGGCCTCAGAACCGCCACGCAAGATCACTGCATTTCCGGATTTAAGGCACAATCCTGCCGCGTCAGCCGTCACATTGGGACGAGACTCGTAGATGATACCGATAACACCTAAAGGCACGCGCATCTTGCCTACCTGTATGCCTGATGGACGATAGGCCAGGTCAGATATGACACCAATGGGATCTGGTAAAGTAGCAATCTGGCGCAGACCTTCAGCCATCGAATCTATGCGCTCGTTGGTTAACTCAAGCCGATCCAGCAAAGCAGCATCGAGGCCTTTTTCCTTACCTGACGTTAAATCCAGTGCATTTGCCTTTTTAAGCACGTCAGCCTGCTCACTAATACGATCAGCAATAGCGCTAAGCGCCTGATTTTTCTGCGCTGTTGAGGCACGTCCGATAGCCCTGGAGGCAACACGAGCGGCTAGCCCCACCTCAGACATGTAGCGAGTGATATCAAGGACTGGTGATTCTATATTTGCATTCATGGAATTCGTTGCCATGCAATAGGCTATTTATTAAGAACTAATATTATAACCAATGCCTCTTCCGCTTGCAGAATGATTTTAAAATCATTCTTGAGATTTAAACAACCAATAAACGCCGGCATGGCCATTTCCTGCGAAATTACTCTAATAAAGTATTATTCAGTGCTATCTTGCAATACCTACAGATTCAGAAATAGTTGCTGTGAGAAACAATACAGCTAATTTCCAGCTTATGCTGACCTCGACTTGCTGGATAGCCGCACACAGAGCGTTTCGATCTCATCCCAGACATTGGCATCGATCATGCCTTTGCTGGCCGCGTCAATATAAGCACAACGTTTCAACATCACAGGAAAGCTACGCTGAGCATGACGTGACAGACAGGATTTAAATAAAGCGATGCGGCTTTGCCAGACACCCGAGCGTTTCAGATTAAAATCCACCGATGATGGGTCTTGCGCAACTTTGGCTAATAACCGGATATCTTTTGCCAGCGCCCAGTTGACCACCACCGGTACAACGCCTTCTGCTTTTAGCCCGGCGACGATCTTGATGACGCGTTTTGTATTGCCGCTCAGTAACACATCGACCAGTTCGAACACGCTGTATCTCGATTGCGAGGTGACGGCTTCTGCGACATCTGCGTAGGTGATTTTTCCGGGACCTAATAACAGGTAGAGTTTTTCGATCTCCTGATCGGCTGCCAGCAGATTACCTTCGACATGCTGACTGATGTAAGCCAGCACTTCATTATCGGCATCCATATCGCGTTTTTTAAATCGCTGCTGTAACCAGCCGGCCAACTTTGTCTACCGCTACCGGCCAGCACTGCACCACCAGTCCATTCTGCTCGATGGCTTTGAACCATGCCGATTTTTTAGCACTGCCGTCAACTTTACCGGCATTGACAATCAGCACGGTATCTTCCGGTGGCCGTGATAAATAATCTTTTAGTACCTGCGAACCCTGCCTGCCCGGTTTGGCAGACGGCAGTCGTAATTCAACGATACGCCGCGTGGCAAACAAAGACATGTTCGCCGCCTCATCCATTAAACGTTGCCAGTCAAACTGGGCATCGACATCCAGCACTTCTCTTTCAGAATAATCTTCATCACGCAAAAAAGAACGGATCAGATCCAGTGATTCCATCTGCTGCAATGGTTCATCACCACTCACCATGTAAACCGGGTATACCGTTTTAGTTATCATCGACGGTAATTGATCAGGACGTACGTTCATCGAGCCTTATTTCACGTCTGGGTTAGCGACAACATCTTTGTTGACTGACACTGACTGCTGGCGTGAACGCGCCTGCAAGCGTAACAGGATCGAACGTGCGGCATTACGTCGCATATCGTTATATAAGATCTCCGCCTCGTTGGTTACCGCGAGCACCGCATCAGGCTCAAATACCAGGGTACGCGTTAAAGAGATAGATTCCGCTTTCGGTTCTACCGGCTTAGCTTCTGACTGATTGTCCGCTTTTCGGATGTTGATGGTGAAATTTACCGTATAGCTTATTGCATACTCTCTGGCACGGCCATTGCCGTCAACAGACAATACACGGCGCTGCTTTGTCTCATTCAACAATACCAGCTGGGAGTTTGCCTGTGTAGCATTCTCAGCAAGCGCAATTTTATTGGTTGCCAGCAGCGATTTTATTTCCCGCGCCAGTTCGAACACGCTATTTTGTTGTAGATACAGCGGTGATATATCCGAGGATATATCTAACGCACCACGCAACTGGAAACCGCAGCTCTGGATAACCAGCATTAGCAATAAAAAGATTAAAAAATTAAAAGATCTAAAAAACATATTAATTTGCCACGATATTGACCAGCCGGCCAGGCACGACGATCACCTTACGCACCATCTTACCCTCTATATTCGCGACAATCTTATCATCTGCTAACGCCAGGGCTTCGACCGAGGCATTATCAGCATTGACCGCGACATTGATCTTTGAACGCAGTTTGCCGTTCACCTGCACCACCATCTCGATCTCATCACGCACCAGGGCTGATTCATCGCACACTGGCCAGGCGGCATTGGCTAATAACTCATCATGCCCCAGCTCATTCCATAACTGTTGGGTGATATGCGGCACGATCGGTGATAACAGCAGCACGATATTTTCCACCGCTTCACGAACCACCGCAGCACCCTGCTCACTGTTATCGTTAAACCTGCTGAGTTCATTGATCAGTTCCATCACCGCTGCAATCGCGGTATTAAAGGTGTGCCGGCGTCCAATATCATCACTAACCTTGGCGATAGTCTCATGCAGTTTCCGGCGGATGTTTTTCTGTTCCGCGTTTAGCTCACTGACATTCAATACCGGTAGCGAAGACTGCTCGGCAAGGTGTGTAGCGACCAGTTTCCACAGGCGCTTCAGAAAACGCGAGGCGCCGTCGACACCTTCGTCATTCCATTCCAGTGATTGCTCAGGGGGCGCCGCAAACAGGATGAATAAACGCACCGTATCCGCACCGTATTTTTCGATCAACTGCTGCGGGTCAACGGTATTGCCCTTGGACTTGGACATCTTACTGCCGTCTTTGAGCACCATGCCCTGCGTCAGCAGATTAGTGAACGGCTCATCACTGTCTAACAGGCCTTCATCACGCATTAATTTATGGAAAAAACGCGCATACAGCAGATGTAATACCGCATGTTCGATACCGCCGATATACTGATCCACCGGCGCCCAGTATTTCGCCCTGTCATCGAGCATCACATCAGCATCGGGACAGGCAAAACGTGCGTAATACCATGAGGATTCAAAGAAGGTATCAAAAGTGTCCGTTTCACGTTCCGCTTGTCCACCACATTGAGGGCAGCTGGTCTGATAAAACTCCGGCATCTTTTTGATCGGCGAACCGACATCATCGCCGTATACCACATCTTCCGGCAACACGACCGGTAGCTGGTCTTCCGGCACCGCGACCGTACCGCATTGATCACAGTGAATGATGGGGACAGGTGTTCCCCAGTATCGCTGCCGGGAAACGCCCCAGTCACGCAGGCGATAATTGATCTGTTTTTCACCTTTATTCAACGCAACCAGTTTATCGGCGATGGCTTCGATCGCTCTGCTCGGAAGATAAACCATCAAATTCAGCCGAATTTTTTAGTACGCCTTTTTCCACAAACGCTTCGGTATCCACTGAAACATCACTGCCGTCGGCAGGATAGATGACCTGTTTGATCGCCAGACCATACGCTTTGGCAAAGTCATAATCGCGTGAATCATGCGCCGGAACTGACATCACCGCACCCGAGCCATAATCGATCAGGACAAAGTTAGCCACCCAGACGGGCACCTGCTCACCCGTAATCGGGTGTTTCGCCATCAGGCCGGTTGCCATGCCTTTCTTTTCCATGGTGGCGACATCGGCTTCAGCGACACTGGTGGTCTTACACGATTCGATAAAGGCCTGTAATTCCGGGTTATCTGCGGCCGCTTTTTTTGCCAACGGATGCTCGGCAGCGACGGCTACATAGGTGACTCCCATGAGGGTATCCGCACGCGTGGTATAGACCGTTAACGGCGGTTCAGCGTCGACTTCAAACTGTAATTCGACACCGGCAGAACGGCCGATCCAGTTACGCTGCATGGTGCGCACCTGCTCCGGCCAGCCCTCCAGCTGATCGAGATCATCGAGCAGCTGATCGGCGTAATCAGTGATTTTCATGAACCACTGGGCAATCTCACGGCGCTCTACCGCGGTATCACAACGCCAGCACTTGCCATCGATCACCTGTTCGTTTGCCAGTACCGTCTGATCATGCGGACACCAGTTAACGCCTGCTGTTTTTTTGTAAGCCAGGCCTTTTTTGAACAGACGGGTAAACAGCCACTGCTCCCAGCGGTAATACTGCGGTGTACAGGTAGCAAGCTCGCGGTCCCAGTCATAAGCAAAACCCAGACGTTTTAACTGCTCGCGCATATAATCAATATTTTCAAAGGTCCATTTTGCCGGCGCCACCTTGTTTTTCATCGCTGCATTTTCAGCCGGCAGACCAAAGGCATCCCAGCCCATCGGCTGCAGTACATTTTTCCCCTGCATGCGCTGAAAACGTGAAATCACATCACCAATCGAGTAGTTTCGCACGTGCCCCATATGCAGACGGCCACTGGGATAAGGAAACATGGCAAGGCAGTAAAATTTTTCTTTTGCAGGATCTTCTACTGCTCTAAAGATGGATTTTTCATCCCAGATCTTTTGAACTTTTTCTTCTATTTTCTGGGCTTGGTATTCTTCATTCATAAATTTTTTATTTAAACGTGCAGTTCGTCGGATGACTTCACATGCCGTATTTTTCTGGGCTATAAATAAGTCATGAAGGATACACCAGCGTCGAGACTACATAAAGGATTCGTTTCACCCTCATGAGTATTTTATGGTCATTTCAACTAAGACAGGGTTCATAACAAAAGACATCATGATTCGATTACAGAAAAAACCGGCAAACCACCTCATCTCTGCCTACAACCAGATGATGAAAGAAATGCGTGATGCATTTGAACATTCAGAGCCAAGCGATATCTCACTGCAGAAAGCCCTGGATCAAGCCAGAAATCAGGCAGTACACCTTGGCCAGATCACGGCCGAAGAGGCTTATGAGATCGGCGAGTATATCAAACGTGACATAAACGATGCCGCTGAGTATATGATGGACTCAAGCGCTGAATTTTATGACTGGTTAATGCTGGATATCGAGGTAATAGAGCACAAGGTGATGGAGCTGTTTTTGTCTGTCGCTGATTTTACCCGGATAGAACTCGAGCAGTTCAAACAACCAGCCAGCTTGACTGAACAGATCACCGTTTATAAAAGCGGTGAAATAACCGGCCCGGGAACCCTTATCTGCGAGAGCTGCGGAAAAGCCAAACCGTTTCTCAGTAGTGATGAGATCACGGACTGCCTAAAATGTGGCCATACTCGCTTTATTCGCCGGCAGTCGAGCGATATTTAGCATTCCAGCCAGCAAAAGCAGCTAATAACAGACTGCTCATCACCACGATCAGGCCATCACCCCAGCGCACAAACGGGGTGGCGCCGACAAGCGGTAATACCTGCCCATTCAATACCCCGGTTTCAAACTGCGGCAGTTGTTTTATGACGTCGCCGTGCGGTCCGATAAAAGAGGTAATACCGGTATTGGTCGAACGGATCATGTAACGGCCCGCCTCCAGTGCGCGCATGCGTGCGATAGCATGATGTTGATGCGGCTCGTGTGAATCTTCAAACCAGGCATCATTACTGACGTTGACCAGCAGTTTCGCCTCAGGCAGGTCTTTGATCACATCTCGTGCAAAGGCATCTTCAAAACAGATAGACAGCCCCAGGGGTACTCCTGCTGCCGTTAGCAATGGCTGGTCTTCATCACCCGAGGCGATGTCAGACATCGGTATCTTGACGAACCGGTTAAAGAACTCGATCAGGAAGCGCAGCGGAATAAACTCTCCCAGTGGTACCAGGTGGCGTTTGTGATAAACCTGGCCATCGATATTCAAGACACTGTTAAGGACCCGTTTTTGTTCGTTTTTTACAAAAATACCCAACAGCAGATCAGCATCCTGCAGCTTCATGTCAGCACGCAACTGTTTTATGTAAGGTCTCACTCGATGCTGGTAATCTGGTACGGCAGTCTCCGGCCAGACAAACAGATCTACATCTTTTTGCGCCAACGACAGCTCACGATACAGCTTCATCGTCGGCTGTTTCATCTGCAACTTCCATTTATCTATCTGTTTTATATTGCCCTGGATAACACTGACATTAATCGCTTCACCATCAGCCTGAGTCCAGCTTATTGTTTTTAACAGGCCAGCGACTAGCCATAATGCAATCACAGGAATGATTATTATGAGTCCCTGTCTGTATTGTTTTGCTCGCCCATAGTTGAACAACACAACCAGGCTTCCAGCGCATAAAGCAACGAGGCCGCCTACCGCGTGATTACCGAATAACGGCGCGAAACCAGAGAGTGGAAGATCGATCTGCGTATAGCCTATTTGCATCCAGGCAAAACCGGTCATCACGTAACCCTGCAGCCATTCGAAGACCACCCAGCCTGCTGGATAAAAAAGCATCAAACGCAGGATCGGCTTCGCAGGCAGGAAACGGTTAACCACATAGACGGCCAGTGCGATATATATACTGAGATAACAGCACAATAAGAAGATGAGAAGAGCGGCGAAAACAGCAGGTGCACTACCGTGTGTATACAAACTATGAAAGATCCAGCTAACACCGCTGCACTGCAAACCTAAGGAAAAAAGCCAGCCACTGATCACTGCCTGCTTTAATGGCAGCCGGTGCCAATAATAAAACGCAAAAGCCAGGGTTAAAAAAACTAACCAGCTGAAATCAAACGGCGCAAAAGCGAGCGTCGTTAATGCCCCTGCAAAGAAACTGAGCAACGGCCATGACAGTAACCAGGACAGCTGTCCTGGACGAAAAAGAACATTATTCAGCATCAGTTAACTTACTGGTGTCCGTCTCGATGGTTGCTTCATAATCCACTTCGTTTTCATTGTCTGTTAACAGAGACACCTGCATATTATTGATACGTCGTGAATTTGCACTAATGATTTTAAAGTGAAACGGAGCGATGGTAACTTCTTCACCACGTGCCGGTAAATGCCCTAATTCAAACGTCACCAGACCGGCGATGGTCTCAAATTTTTCATGTGTTAGCCTGGAATCAAAATACTGATTAAACTCTTCCAGTGGTGTTAGACCGCGCACACTATAACGCTTAAAGCCACTACGACGTATATTAGTGACATCCGCTGCATCATGCTCATCATCGATCTCACCAACGATCTGTTCTAACACATCTTCGATCGTAATCAGACCCGCTACGCCGCTATATTCATCGATCACCATCGCCATGTGATTCCGGCTTTCGCGAAAATCTTTTAATAAAACATTCAAACGTTTACTTTCCGGGACAAATACGGCGGAACGCAAGATATCTTTCAACTCAAAATTTTCACGACTTTTTTCGTCGTTATAATGTGTAAGATCTTTTGCCAGCAGTATACCAACGACATCATCGATACTCTCGTCTACCACAGGAAAACGTGAGTGGCCTGAATTTGCAACGATAGCCAGCATATCCTCAACACCCATATCTTCCTGAATAACCACGAGGTGAGAACGCGGCACCATGATGTCACGCACCTGCATCTCAGAGACCTGAAACACGCCTTCGATCATCATCAATGCATCGAGATTAATTATTCCCTTACGCTGTGCGTCACGCAGGTGCTGTAATAGTTGAGCACGCTCATCTTTGACTTTGAAAAATTTATTTTTCAAAGCAGTTAGCCAGCTTTCTTTATTGTCGTTATTGCTATTCATTTGCCTGTTACAGTCTGATTATTTATAAGGGTTTGGAAAACCCAATTGATTGAGGATATCTACTTCCAGTTGTTCCATCTTTTCAGCATCGTCATCTATCTCATGATCGTAACCTTGCAGATGCAACATGCCATGTACCACCATGTGCGCCCAATGCGACAACTCGACTTTAGACTGTTGCTTTGCCTCCTGTTTGATAACAGACGCGCACAGAGCAATATCGCCTAACAGGCAAACATCGATTTCTTCAGGTGACGACATAGGGAAAGATAAAACATTGGTCGGTTTATCTTTATCTCGGTATTGTTTATTGAGCTGCTGTATCTCTTCTGCTGTTGCTATATAAACGCTGGCAACCGCAGGAGTATCGTTCAAATAAGCGCTATCTGCCCAGCGTTGTATTTGTTCCGGCTCAGGAACATCATCCTCAGCGCCGGGCATTTCTGCAGCCAGGCCATCTGAAATCGACACTTCAACCGTTACTGTCATGGTCGTTGAATCATTAATTTGATTCATCCTCTTCATAAGCATGCACTATTTTTTTCACCAGAGGGTGCCTGACTATATCGTCTTTGTGAAATCTTGTAATACCGATACCGTCGATATCCGATAATATTTTTAAGGCATGGCGTAAACCAGAGGTTTTATCTCGCGGCAGATCAACCTGAGTAATATCACCCGTGATCACAGATTTTGAACCAAAACCGATACGGGTTAAAAACATTTTCATCTGATCTATGGTGGTATTTTGTGCCTCGTCCAGGATGATAAAAGCATCATTGAGTGTACGGCCGCGCATATAGGCAAGTGGTGCAATTTCGATCACGTTACGTTCGATACATTTAGCGACTTTTTCCTGCCCCATCATTTCAAACAGAGCGTCATACATCGGCCGTAGATAGGGGTCAATTTTTTGCGCCAGATCTCCAGGTAAAAAACCTAAACGCTCGCCCGCTTCTACGGCTGGACGCACCAGGATCAAACGGTCAACCAGATCGTTTTCCAGTGCTTCAACGGCACTGGCAACAGCGAGATATGTTTTACCTGTACCTGCCGGACCTACACCGAGAGTCAGATCATTGGTTTTGATCTGTTCGAGATATTGCTGCTGACTTTTACCACGACCACGAATTTTACCGCGACGGTTGTTGATACCAGTTGTGGAACCATCCTCATCTGCTGAATCAGAAGATGAGGATGGTTCCCGCTCATCCTCAGTATTATCATTTAGATATAATTGCACTGTTGCCGGTGAAAGAGCGTCATGACCGGCAACATTATAAAGCGTAAGAATTATATTCTTCACCATCTTTAATCTGCGCCCTTCGCCAGTCACTTCAAACTGATTACTGCGGCAGTTTATTTTGACACCATAAAACTCTTCGATCTGATGCAGATGTTTATTAACAGGGCCACACAGATTAGCCAGCCTTTGATTATCCGCAGGCGTTAGTTCAAATTGAATACTACTAGTGTTTGGTGAAACTTGATTTTCAGAATTGTGCATTAAAAGTTATGATTCCATATCTCGGCGCGGATGGGGTTAGGCACGTTTACGCCTGTCCTGATTATTCAACTGTGTCAGATCAGAGAGACCCAGCAACTCACCCTGTAAAGAGTTTCTCCATGCTTCGGTAATTCTGACATCGACGAACTGACCGATCAGTTCTTTGTCTCCGGCAAAATTAACCACACGATTATTTTCAGTGCGTCCAGAGATCTGTGTTTCACTTTTTCTCGAAAAACTATCGACCAGAACGGATTGAACCGTGCCTACCATCTGCTCGCTGATTGCCGCAGCATTCGACGAGATGACATCTTGCAGGATACCCAGTCGATGTTTTTTGATGAGGTCAGTGGTATTATCGAATAGAGATGCCGCTGGTGTGCCAGGCCGTGCGCTATAGATAAAACTGAACGAATGATCGAAACCGACCTCTTCGATCAACTTCATGGTAGCGGCAAAGTCCTCATCTGTTTCATCTGGAAAGCCGATAATAAAATCAGATGAGATCGAGATATCCGGCCGCGCTATCTTCAGTCGGCGGATGATATCTTTATAGTGCTCTGCGGTATGACCGCGTTTCATTGCAGCAAGAATTTTGTCTGAACCGCTCTGCACTGGCAGATGTAAAAAACTTACCAGTTCTGGTACCTGTGCATACACCTCGACCAGATCATCGTTAAATTCCATCGGGTGTGAAGTGGTAAAACGTATGCGTTCGATGCCATCGATGGCGGCAACATAATGTATCAATAGAGCAAGATCTGCTTTGCTTTCTTCACCATCACTACCGTACATTAAACCCCGGTAAGCATTGACATTCTGACCGAGTAAATTTACTTCGCGCACACCTTGTTCTGCTAATCCAGCCACTTCGGCAAGCACATCGTCAAATGGGCGACTGACTTCTTCACCGCGGGTATAAGGCACGACGCAGAAACTGCAGTATTTACTGCAGCCTTCCATGATCGAAACAAAAGCACTGGGGCCATCGGCTTTAGGCTCTGGCATGCAGTCAAATTTTTCTATTTCAGGGAAACTGATATCAACCACTTTTTTATGGGTTTCACTAACACCGGATATCATTTCAGGCAGACGATGAATCGTTTGCGGACCAAAAACCACATCAACGTAAGGCGCTCGCTTCTGTATTTCTGCGCCTTCCTGACTGGCAACACAACCACCGACACCGATAACCAGATCCGGCTTATCGTTTTTCCAGTTTTTCCAGCGGCCTAGCTGAGAGAACACTTTTTCCTGAGCTTTTTCTCTGATCGAACAGGTATTCAGCAGAAGCACATCGGCTTCTTCTGGGTTGGTTGTCAACTCGAGGTCATGGGAATCGGCAAGCACATCGGATATACGTGATGAATCATATTCATTCATCTGGCATCCATATGTTTTGATATATAGCTTTCGAGTGGGTGTAGTCGTGTGTTTAGGTGACATTCGTGCCTGATAAAGGTTTGTTTCCAAGTGCTAATTATACCTTGCTAGAGCCATCCTTATCTAGCACTGCTTTTAGACATCATTACGGCACATTTCCATTCCCGGATGAAGCTTTATCGGCATAACGATACTTTTCACCCTATTCAACAGTCACCGATTTTGCCAGGTTTCTTGGCTGATCGACGTCGGTGCCTTTGTGTACCGCTACAAAGTAGGAAAACAGCTGCAGCGGTATAGAAAACAGTACTGGCGCAAGCTCAGCATCCACCGCAGGAATCTTCATAACATGGCAATTTTCGCCTAGATCAGACACATCCATGCGCTCATCGGCAAACAGGTAGACCTCACCACCTCGCGCCAGAATCTCCTGGATATTGGATTTAATCTTGCCCTCATAACCATCCATCGAAGCAATCGCAATGGTTGGCAGATCCTGGTCGATCAAAGCAATAGGCCCATGTTTCAACTCACCGGCCGGATAAGCATCGGCATGAATGTAGGAGATTTCTTTAAGTTTTAATGCACCTTCCAGAGCGATAGGAAACAGCGTGCCGCGGCCGATAAAAATGGCATTATTCAGTTCGGTGAACATCTCTGCCCATGCCTCTATCGCTGTTTTATTCTGTAACACCGCTTCGATCAAAACAGGTAATGACTGCACCTGTTGAAATAGCGCTCTTATTTTATCAGCCGATAAACCACGGCGTTTACCCAGGGCAACCACCAGCATCAACAGCGCAACAAGCTGGGTAGTAAACGCTTTGGTAGAAGCGACACCAATTTCAGGGCCTGCCCGTGTCATTAATTTCAGTTCGCTTTCTCTCACCAGCGAGCTTTCAGGCACATTACACACCGACAGCGTCAGATTTGTTTTCTTCTTGATCTCTCGCAATGCCGCCAGCGTATCAGCAGTTTCACCTGACTGCGAGATAGTTACCACCAGGGTATCATCCATCAATACTGTTTTTCGATAACGGTACTCACTCGCCACCTCGACACGACAGGGCACACCCGCAATGGCCTCTAACCAGTAACGGGCAACCAGGCCGGCATGATAACTGGTACCACAGGCAATGATCTGCACGGCTTTTACCTGGTCCAGAATTTTTTCTGAACCGATGCCAAAGGCACTATCGAGTAACTGACCATCAACGATACGGCCTTCGAGGATGTCGACCAGACAAGATGGCTGCTCATGTATCTCCTTCAGCATAAAATGGCGATATTCACCCTTTGCCGTCGCATCCGCACTTAATTCTGACTCTTTGATCTCGCGTTCAACGACCTCGCCTTTATCGTTATATATAACCAGGGAATGGCTGCGGATATCGGCGATATCACCTTCTTCGAGATAAATAAAACGCCGGGTCACCGGTAATAGAGCAGCGGCATCTGAAGCAATAAAGTATTCACCGATACCCACGCCGATCACCAATGGACTGCCTTTGCGTGTTGCCACCAGGCGATTATTATCACTATTCGAAATCACGCCTAAAGCGTAAGCACCTTCAAAATCAGCGACTGCCAGACGTACGGCGTCAAGAAGATTACCCTGCTGTTTCAGATAGTACTCCACCTGATGAGCAGCCACTTCGGTGTCTGTCTCTGAGGTAAAGCTAAATCCATCCTGGTTTTGTTGCGCACGAAGTTTACTGTGATTTTCTATGATGCCATTATGAACCAGTACCACGGACTGGTTACAGACGTGAGGATGTGCATTTTTTTCACTGGGCTCGCCATGTGTTGCCCAGCGCGTATGCGCAATTCCCAGCAGGCCGCGGACATCGGTTTTATCCAGTGCATCCGAGAGTTCTTTCACCTTGCCGACACGACGCACGCGACTGATGCAGTCATCCTTATCGAGCACCGCCAGGCCTGCTGAATCATAACCGCGATACTCAAGGCGTCGAAGTCCTTCTAACAAAATTGGCGTTACATTACGCTCGGCAACCGCGCCGACAATTCCACACATAAATCAACCCTATATAAATATACTCAATTCAATAACAACACAATAATAGAAGCAAAAACCATAAAATAAAGACCATTGATTAAAATCAGCTAAACCTTGCAGATACCCTCTTCGGTCATATATCAGAAACCCATGTAGCTGAGAAATAAGATACACCTGAACATCGCCAACATTTTTATTCGTTATCGATAATCAGCACGTACTATTCGAGAGGACGGTGCCCATTTATTTGAATACGATCTCTAGACATCACTATTGAACTTCAAGAAACACCTTGCTATGGACATGATCCAACCATCATTTATATCGATGATTTTACGGCAAGTTCATTAAAAACAATAGTTAAACCAATAATCCAGCTAACTTTAGAGCAGAAACTTCATTATACAAATGAAAAAGCCTCTGATATCAGAGGCTTTTTATACTCAACAAAGAATTTAGATCCAGGTGATATCCATAGTGACGCTCAACAGGTGAATCACCTATATATAATATCAAGTACTATTTACACACTTAATTTTCAGCATCTCTAAAGTTATCCGCCCTTTTTAACATCATACTAATTCCTTCGTACTCTTCATTTTCTGCACTAACCAATTTTACCCCTCCAGCATATCTGTCACGCAACATCCGCAACGCATTTTGTCCTTCATCGGAGAGCAATTCCCTGGTTATCTTTGACTTGAGGACTGGCGGAACCCCAGGCCCTACGGTAAACGCCTGGTTAGGATAAGGCAAATGGGTATGAATCACCCTGGTTTTTTCCTGCTCCGGGTCAAACTTCTTATGATTCGTTATAGGTAAAACTGTAGCCACGCATTTTCCCTGAACAACCGAATCAAACCCGTCTTTCCAGCCTTTTGTTATTACATGGACAGGTTCTTTTTCTGGATTGGTATAATGGCTCATCATTGTAAGCATGCCAAAATTTGGGGATTTCGGTGCACACACTGGCTTACCTATCAAGTCGGTCAAACTTTGGATATCATCTTCACCACTTTTCACAATGACTCGCCAAATATGCAGCTGCGGTAATTTTACGACTACATCGTGACCAGCGTTATGTATACGCCAACTAACAAAGTGTGGCCCATCAAATACCAGGTCGTATTCTCCATTTTGCATTCCACGGCCATATTCAGCCCAATCCTTAGGATGCCTGTAGGTAAATCGCTCACCTGTAGATTTAGTCAGAAAATCTGCAATAGGTTTGTATATTTCAACCCCTCGTTCGCTACTTTCTCTTGGTGGCGCAATAAACAAATAATCTGATAGAGCATCCACTGGGTAAATAGTCACCAGCGCCAAAAGCAAAACAGGCTTAAATTTAGTTTTTAACATCATCCATTCTCCAACGTCTTATCTGACGAAAAAACCTGAGCTATGCAACTGACCTGGTTTTTATCTCATGCAATAAACCTAATTGCCGTTCACGTCGCTCTTTATCTTTCTCGTCAACCTTTAATGAACTTGTATGTTTTTTAGTCATATTCAGTTTATTAAACTCATCGATATCCTGACTGGAGAACACCTGCTCTTTACCGCTAGCCACGAAGTCCCTCTTATAACCTAATTGATCTAATATGTGACCGGCTACCGATTCAAAGATACTAATTTCATTATAGGACAATTCCTTTTTATATTTCTTGCTATTATTTTTAATTATGGGACTAATGACATTACCCCACAGATCACTGGATTCAGCAGCATTCCGCGCTTCACTAGTTTTGTGAAAATCCAGCATTGCAGGCACATAGTCAGTATTCAAGAAATCACAAAGAGACATAGCCGTCTCTTCTGGTCGTTGAGTCAACTGTTCATAGCTAACACTATGAAAACATTCTTCGTCTATTAAATTACATAAATCGAGAGCCCTGGCCTGAGTATCTGCCCACTCTCTTGCAATGTTGTATATATGCTTTTCACCAACCACAGCTTTTTTAAATGATAATGCAACATCACGACCATCACGATATAAATAAATATATTTTGGACGATCAAAATATTCTTCAATTTTATCTATATAGTTAATATTAGCCAAGCTCTTACAACACCATGTTTTTGCACCCTGACTCTCTGCATATAGATCGTAGATCACTCCATAGACACTCATCAGGCTTCTCTCTTTCGCTTTTGACATAACCACATCACGATCAAAAACCATACCGCTCCACTCTACCGGGTTTAATTCAACTAGTCGGCAAACGTCATCAACCAATATTTTAAAGTTATCATCTGATTTTAGGTCACCATAGTTTTCCATCAAAGGAACCATACGTTCCAGAACATGTGGAGGATGAGGCGATGAAATATCCTTCAGTTGGTTCATCATTAGTCTCAATAAATTTGAACCGGATCTTTGTGTACCAATCATAAATACAGGTGTCATAATTTTTTCCTCTGATTTTTATATTTTGCCAATCAAGGCACAAATTTCATTTTAAAAAAATGAATAAATACAACTCACTCTGGGTGAAGTAACTTATTCTTTTGGTACATTTTTTCGCGCATTAAAACCTTTAACTTATGAAAATGCTAATAAGCCAACTACCCCTGAAACAGGGATAATCCAGATCACTTCAAGTTTGAGTTTTAACAATGCGAACATAGCAAATATAAATATTGCTATCGTAATAAGGTTGATTTCTGCAGACATAGCAACGACATAAGATGCCGCTGCAATCATGCCTATCACACCGCAACGGACACCTTTTAGAATTGCCTTGATATTGAGCGAGGTTTTCAGCGCTTGCAGATAATGTGTGCAGATCAGCATGATTACTGCTGGAGGTGCGAAGATACCAATCGTTGCCAGAGTAGCGCCAAGAACTCCCGCCACCTTGTACCCAATAAATGTCGCACTAATCAATATCGGACCAGGTGTGATTTGACCCATAGCAATGGCGTCAACAAACTCTTTATGTGTTACCCAATGATAACCTTCTACGATTGATTCCTGCATTAAAGGAATAAAGACAAAGCCGCCACCAAAAAGCAGTACGCTCATACCAGAAAACGTTGCGAACAGCTTACCTGCTAAAAGTATCTGCGCATTTAAATGTGGCTGTATATTTAAAAGTGCCTGTGTATTTACTGAGAAGAATAACAGCAAGGATGGATCCAACTACCAGTGCCATAAGATATTTAAGGTTATGCTTAGATTCAACGACACTTGTCTTTTTTATCTTTGGTACATCATCGGTAATACTTTTTCTAAATAGAAGCCAACCCAGCGAACCCGCTGAGAAAATGACAAATAAAGTGCTATAAAATCCGCCAATGAAGGTGATTATTATCAATGCTGAAACAGCAATAACCACCTCGGTATAACCGGATAAAGCCTTTTTCCCCATATTTATTGCGGTAGCAGCAATAATGGCGGCTACCGCAGGCAAAAAACCCTGAAAAATATTATTTACCGCAGGTATATCACCCCAGGTAAAATATGCGTAACTCAAAAACAATATCAGAAAAAAGGATGGCAGGATAACCGCTGTTGCGCAAACAACCGCACCAGAAATTCCCCGAATTTTATAACCGGCATACGCCACAACATTGACCGCCACAGGGCCGGGTAACACCGTTGCCAGAGATATCCCATCCAACATATCTTCATCAGACAATAATTTTTCTCTATCAACCAGATAGTTTTGCACTACAGATATGAGTGCCATAAATCCGCCAAAAGCCGTACTGCCAATTTTAAGAAACGTCCAAAATAGAGATAGCAACGAAGGTGACTTCATATCAAGGTACTCTTCAGCGTTAACACTCATAACTGTACAGTCCTTATACATGGTAAAAAATGCTTAACGTAAATTCTAAAATTATTTTTCATCTGTCTCACCGGTTTAAGCATAATCAATATTTTCATTAATACAGGATTCCTCCAGTTATTAATATGCCTTACTACTAAATAGGGAATTTTACCTATACGAAAAACTCACAAAACATATCCAATCTAAAAAAGAGCCCGAACATTATTCAAAATAGGACTTTTTCCTATCCCACCCAAGCTGTTTTACTGTTAGGTTTATAGACATCTTTTACTTCGGAGGTGTAAAAATGAACAATAATCAATTAGATATCGCTATTGTGAAATCAAGCAATGTGGTTTGGAGTGAATCTATAATCACCAAAGATAGAAGGGATGACCTCAACAAACAAAAATCTGCCATCATATGGTTCACCGGCCTTTCTGGTTCTGGTAAGTCAACCATAGCCAATGCTCTCGAACAAAAGTTGCATAGCCTGTATTTTCGAACTTATTTACTTGACGGTGACAATATACGTCATGGATTAACCAATGATCTAGGCTTTAGCGATAGTGACCGACAGGAAAACATAAGGCGGGTCGGTGAAGTTTCAAAATTATTTATTGATGCAGGCGTGATGGTACTGGCCACATTTATCTCTCCATTTCTACATGACAGAGGTCGTGTCAGAAACCTTGTCAGGACGAGAGAATTTATTGAAATCTATATTAAATGCCCTCTTGACGTATGTGAGCAACGAGATGTAAAAGGACTTTACAAAAAAGCCAGGGCAGGAGAAATCAAACATTTCACTGGTATTGCATCTCCATACGAAGAACCCAACAATCCAGAAATAACAATTGACACATCAAAGTTAAACATCGAAGAATCTGTCGATAAAATTATCAGCTATTTATTAAAACATTCACATATACACACCATCAAGCGACAGTAATTCAGCCGATACAGCTAGTTACTTTTACACTAAAAATGGTACTGTCAGTAAAATACCATCGATTGTACGATGATAGAAAGATAGACTGGTCACAGAGATACGCTGTAATGTACTAATGTCAGAATCACACAGATGAAGAATAACCATCTGCACCAATACAATCTTGTTGCCTTTTCAAAACAACGTTTTTTTGAGCATTAACAGGCATGCACTCAAAATAGCTTACAATCACAAGTACTAGCCAGTACAGATCAATCAAGCCTCAATGAGACCGTTTCTGATCGCCAAACGAGTGATTTCAACGGAGTTTAAAGCCTGCAATTTTTTAAGAATACGTGTTCTATGGTTACTTACAGTTTTCGGACTTAAGTGCAAATCTGTCGAGATCTTTAACACTGTAAGACCTTCTGCCAGCATGCAGAATACTTCGAATTCACGTTCTGATAAACTTTTAATCTTTTCTTCATCAGACACCCAGGACTTGTTTCCGGTAATATTGTTGATATCAGCACTTAGGTATTTCTGTCCCTTGATAATCACTCTTATTGCCCGCGCCAGCTCTTCAGGCGCGCTTTGTTTAGTCAGATAACCTATTGCACCAGCCAAAGTTGCACGAGTCACATAGGCAAGATCATCTCTCATGCTAAGCACCAAAATTTTTGCATTCCTGTCTTTGGCATGCAGACGCCTCACACCTTCTAGACCACCCATCCCTGGCATCATTAAATCCATAATCACGGCATCCGGTTGATAGTCTCCATAAACCTTGCAAGCTTCTTCCGCTGAATCCACCTCCTTAATATCGTAATCAGCATCACTTTTTAACAAGTGCCTGAACCCCGCCCTGACAATAGCGTGGTCATCCACTAATAATAGTTTGATTTTCTCAGTATTAGGCTTCATATCATACTCCAAATAAAAGCAGCGACTCCTTACATCTATTGATTTGAGAAAGACATCGAGTTTCTATGTTGTTTAGCCAAGTTATAGTAGACAGTAGCCAGAAACAAAACCAGCAAATCTATTAGTTTTTTTCTGCGTTTTTACCAGAAACTGTCATTTTTACTTATTATTCAACACCTTAAAAATACTATTTTTTTCATTCATTATCTGAGCATTCTATGATCATATGATCAAAGCAGTACTTGCGCTTCGCTCTTCTCACACAGCCGATTTAATCACCCGCTTTATCTATCAAAAAAGCTACAACTTAAAATACAAGCTCAAGATTCCGCTCCATGTAAGAATAGTGCTGCCACATCAAGTATCGGCACGACGTCACCATTACATGATTTAAAACACGATAAAGATATTTCTTTCCATTTATCTGCATTGCCAGGCAGTGAACAACCCTGGTCATTTTTAACCTTATCTAACACAGGTATATTGACCAGCTTGATGCCACCATATAACAATTCTCCCTCGCTATTGTTATATATAAGAATAGCAACAACTCCAGCATCTTCACTTTGCTCATGACCTAGAACCAGGATGAAAGATTTATTACAGGTACGATATTTTCATTCCATAAAATAACATGCTTACAATATTCCGGCGTCTGGGGTATTGAAATATATTCTGGTTGATCGACGATATGAATAAACTCATACTCACCTACAGCCACGTTCACCGCTTGATCTAATGGCAATAGCCAGGTGGTCACACCATCTACTTCAGTTTCCATATTTGTTATGCCAGTTCCAATTAGAGAGCCCATAGATCAGACGTTTTTTATATATTCATTCAAACATGCTGCATTGGTCACCAAACCCAATTTCAATAAACCGGCTTCTTTATAAAGACACAGATGAGTCAATGGCATAACAGGCTTTTTCATACATGACGGCACTGCTTGTAAACGCATATCACTGAACACAACATTTTGAATGTCATGGCATAAAACAGAAAAATCACCATCGATATGCCTGATAACAACACATTTAGGCCTATCTCCTGGTGCTTGTGTCAAGATCTCCATTGAATCAGAAAAACAATATACCGGCACCTTAGCCTTTTGCTTATAAATTTCCCCAATATATCTTTTGCTTTCTATCCCAGGCTTCAATTCATATACGCTTTCAATTGATACAACCTCATCCTGTGGAATAATTACTTCAATACCACCAAATAATAGTTTTGATACATGATATGCAGCACCCGGATTTACTATTTGTTGTTTTGATTCGAGATTAAACATTTCAGGCTATCTTCAACGCTAAACTAATGTGCGATGCCAATTCATCTTCAATAAATGGCTTGACCATAAAATGATTCACACCTTTATCCATTGCTACCTGACGGTGCTTGTCGGTAGAACGTGATGTAATCATTATGACTGGCAGCTCTCGAAGACCATCACTGGCTCTTATATAACTCGTCAATTCAAGTCCATTCATCCCCGGCATTTCCATATCAACTAAGACCAGACCTGGTTTACGTGCATCGATTAATGATACAGCTTCGAGTCCATCTCTGGCCGTCCTGACCTCAAGACCCATATCCTGTACAAATTGAGCTAGTGACTTTCTGGCACTTAGTGAATCATCCACGATTAAAACATAAGGAGGTTTTGCGATTGATTCTATATTTATATCTGTATTTTTATCATTATGTATTAATTTATCTTCCATGATTGATCCTGACTGTATTAGCTCTGGTAAATCGATAACTGGTGCGATGCTTCCATCACCTAATACTGTCGCTCCTATAACACCTTGAATCTTAGGAATATACGAACCCATTGATTTAACCACCACATCTCGACTATCAATCAATTCCTGCACCCGGATTGCAACTGTGCCTCCTGAATCATCTTTAACTAATATCACTGGGCGATAATTTCTATCACCTTCTCGCCTGTCCTCAGTCATGCTTAGCAATGTTTCTATCGGAAGTGTTTTGTACACTTGATCATCAAGTTTAAACACCGTCTCGTGTCCAACGTTTTCAATATCACCTAAACCCGGGTACAGGACCTCCTCTATACCACGATTTGAAAAGGCATATACATCTTCCCTTACCCTGACCAATAACGAATGAATAGAAAAAGATGAAACCGGTAAGGTTAGAGAAAAATGGCAACCCGAACCTTCTACCGAGTTGATTTCAATACTACCCTTCAAATCTCGAATTTTGCTGTGCACAACATCAAGCCCTATACCTCTACCAGAAATATGACTAACTTCCGTGCTAGTAGAAAATCCCGGTTGTAGTATAAAACTTTTCAGATTAGCTTCCGTTACCTCACTCACAGAATTCACCATGCCCTTTGACACAGCCTTCTCCTTGATCTTTTTCAGATTCAAACCTCTACCATCATCCTTTATATCAATAACGATCTGATTGCCTTTGCGAGAAAAGACCAGTTTAATCGATCCTCGGTTGCTTTTATTTTTCCGCTGCCTTTCTTCCGCTGATTCAATTCCATGATCCACTGAATTTCTAAGCAGGTGCATCAACGGTTCTATCAAACTATTAAGGATTTCACTATCCATATAGGTATCATTATCCGCTATCTCGATATCAACCTCTTTGCTGGTTAAACGGCAAGCCTGCTTCACGCCTCGTTTTAATCTTGGCGTAATGGTTCTAGTCGGTACCATTCTCGTTTTTAGTACAAGCGTCTCATTTTCTTTCTGTAATCGATCTTGATTAATTACCAGACCACTTAACTGATTAATATCCTTGACCAGTACATTGGCAAGCTCGATTGAGTCTGCAGCTATCTCAACCAGCCTTCTACTCATTGAATGTAATTCATGGTATTGATCAAGTTCCAGTGGATCAAAATCACTGTCGGTAATTTGTCGATTATTGCTACTAGCAATACCCTGAACATCGACAATGTGCTCTAGATCAAAAGACAGTTGTTGCAGAGTTTGATTATGTGATTTCAAGCCGATATGCCGACTCTGAATTGTTTTGATATATTCCTGAATCTGTGATGTAGATATCATATTCTCGCCCGCCAATCTGAGTAAATCATCGGCTAAACTAGCAGGCACTCTTAACATATTCTCAACTTTGACAGGTCGCTTTACAGGGTACTGTAAATCCTGAACGTTGAGAGCAGATTTTTCTATAGGCTCACTCTGTGTCTGTGCTGATACGAATTGGTCGGGCTCTTTAAGATCGATAACTCCCTCATTAAAATCTGTCGCCCCCTCCATATCGAGTTTGTTTGCCCAATCCAGTACGGACTGAAAAACTGACACACTATTATCTGGCGCTTCATTTATTCCCAGCAGAGCCTCAGACATCGTTTCCAGGCAATCTGCAGCATCGATCAATACGGTCAATAAAGACGCTGATGGCAGTTTATTCGCTTTTGACTGTATTTCCAGAATGTCTTCAAGATGATGAGTAAGATTTGCGATACCTCTAACACCTACTACATTACCCGCCCCTTTTAAGGTATGAGCAATACGTTGCGCGACTTCTAAATATTCCAGATTATCCTGATCACTTAAATTTTCAATTGCAGCAGAAAACTCGCCGGATTGTACAGGTAGATCCTGAAGCAAGCCTTCCAGTAATTCTGGATTAACATCTTCAGGCAAATCCAGAGACATGTCGACAGAATTTGCTGTATTTTGCCGTAACCTCTTCTCTTCAACAGGTAGTTTAGGTTTTTTTAGTAGTGCTGCCAGACGAGTTTGAGACTCAAGAGACACGGGTTCAGGCCAGGCAGGATCATTAACATAAGCAATCAAATCATCAGAGGACTTCACAGATGCAATATTATTCAGGTACGATATAACCATCATTGGCCAGGCTTCAATTAATCTTATTTGTTCACCTGTAATAGTGCTTTCACTGACAGACAGCATGCGCATATTACTAGACAGACCCGTACAGACATATACCAATCCTTCTAAGCCAATCAATTCGATTGCATTACATATTTTTTCTATCTGTTCTGCAATACTTATTAAATTAATTTTTAATTCTCGAACATCATCAGCGTTAATTAATTTTTTGTCACTAACAATCTCATCTATCTCATATATGACCAGGCCAACCAGTTCCTTCTGTTCATCACTTATAGGAAATAAGCTTACTGTCGCAGCCTCAATAGATGACACACTGTCATGCCCAGTCATCTTCTCAATCTCTTCAGGTAAAACAGAGTCAATAACATTGTCAGCAATATCCAGGTCACCTGTCTCTGGTTCAGAATATTCAGCCCGGCTATCAGTGTCTACGCAACTGGAAAGATCAGCGATATCGAGAACCTCCTCATCATCGTCAACATTTTCCTGCTTCAAACCAGGCTCCTCTTTGTTTAAGGACAGCCCGTCAAACACTTCCATATCAGAACAATCCTGTTCTGTAGTGCAAGTAGTTAACAAATCTGAGAGATCGATTTCAAGCTTATCATCGCCACCAGCATCGCCTTCAAAAACCTGTAGTTTTTCACTATCATACCCAGTAGTATCAACCTTAAGTGATTGTAAAAATATTTTTTCTTCTTCAGTTAATAGCCTAAGCCAGTCAGCGCTTTTAAAATGACTAAAAAAATGCGCATCCGGGATTCTGCTGGAAGGAATTAAAAGATATTCAGATAATATATCCGGTACTTTTTTAAGAAACTGACAATCATCTGTAGTAAGCGGTTTATTCTCATCGAGAAGCTTTTTTAAACCTACTAACAACATATCCAGTAAACCTGACAGGACCACACACTCGTTCGATTTTATTAAATCCTGAACATTCTGTATCTGTAATTCGTAAGCCATAACAGGCTCAGCAGCATTCTTATCTTCTGCTATTAAAGATGATGCTATATCAGACAGAACATCTATCTCCTGTTCTCGAAATTCACTGAACTCTATGTTACGATCTAGCATTGCTGGATACCCGCATAGCTTTACAAATATAAATAACTGTAATTATTCTAGCAACAGAGCTATTAAACTACCCGCTTAATCCCTGCCCCGATATGAGTCAAATTGGTATCGTCAGGCTCTCCCTTTGCATCCTCAGGCAATTGAAAAACCCCGACTATCGTAACCAGATCTTCTGAATAATTTACTAATTTATCCATGCTCTTCATCTGTTCTAATAACTCGCGGCCAGTCTGCTCAGTACTTTTTTTAATTCTGCTTGCACCATCTAATAGCTGTTTATTAATATCGATCTGTTGCTCTGAACTCCTGGCGATATGCTGCACTGAATCAACCAGATCATGCGTTGTCCGTTGCGTCAACTTCATATTCTCACCAGCTTGATTGGCTAAACGAGTACCTTCAGCAACCTGGCTGATTACAGTGTTCATGATGGTTACCGTATCTGCAGTCTCTACACGTATATTATTCACAACCGTTGATATTTCAGAAGTTGCCTCACGCGCATTTTCAGCAAGCCGCTGCACCTCTTCAGCAACGACTGCAAAACCTCGACCTGCTTCACCTGCAGAAGCAGCATGCATACTCGCATTCAATGCCAGGATATGAGTCCGCTCAGCGATGTTATTAATTAGACTAACGATACCGGATATTTCCTGTGATCGGTCTCCCAAACGTTTGATACGTTTTTCAGTTTCACCAATAGTACTCCTGATAGAATTAATACCCTCCACAGATAATAATACCGTCTCCAATGCTTGCTGAGTACTTTTCATAGTGTTGTCGGCTTTACTGTTAGCATCAGTCGCATCTAATGCGATCTCATTCATTGCTTTAACAGAACTCTCCAGCATCAAGGCTGTATTTTCCACTTCAAGTCGTTCAGTATTGGCTACAGAAATTACATTTTCAGACTGCTGTTTTACGAATGACGAAACATCCGCAACCTGAGAAGAAGTACGCTGCACCTCTCTCATAATTTTAGCAGTCTCTTTTGCCATTAAGTTCAACGAGTCACTAATTGCTCCCGTAATATCCTCTGACACTGGAATTTTTGTCGCAAGATTCTTTTCTTGTGCCAGTTTACTTACCGCCCTGATTAAAGTGATAACTGAATCATTTAACTTTTCACTTTGCTTTTCAGCTTCCGCCATAGTAGAGAGTCGATCGTCCAGAAGCGTATCAAATGCTTCCGCAAGTTCACCAAGTTCATCATGCCGATTAAGGTTTGCTCTTGCTGTCATATCACCTTCATTTACCCTAACCACCGTATCTTGTAAAACTTTCATCGGTTTAATAATACTTCTAGCTAGAAAAAACAAGCCGAAGGCAATTGCCAGAGCGGTTGTGACAGTAGCTGTAAAGAAGAAAGTAGTAATCTGGTTACGTTTTTCGGTCGCTTTTGTGCGGTTATCAGCAATGATTTCATTACTGATCATAATCATTTCATCGAATAGTGGTGTAATAACCTTGAGCGACTGCTTCACCTCTTTTTTCTGTTGCGACAGCAGCGAAACCGTGTCAATTAACTTTAACAAGTCAACCTGGTAAAGTTCCAGCGTCTTTTTTATTTTAAGATTAACGTTCTCTGGTAATTTTGATTGATTTATATATTCCTCAAAATTACCAACTTCGACGATTAGCGCATCACCATATTTAGCATCTTCAAAGCTAATGAAATTATTCGCTAACTGTCGCATCCTCAATAGTGAACGATCCAATACTGGAGAATTGTATTTTTTGAGAATTTCTTCCATTTTGTCTGAGGTCGTAGCTAATGCCAGATTCAAACCATTATTTTCATCGAGACCAATCTCTACCTGTGATTCTGCAGCCCTGATAAAATTCTCCCTGTAACCCTCAAATGCTTCACCAAGCTTAACCACCACATCAAGTTTTTTCTCACTTTTTACAAGAGTAGTTAAACCTTTTAATTTTTGGCCTGCAACAATTATGCGAGTATCAAATTTGCCGAGATAAATAGGGTATTTTTTCAGGTAAAACTCAGTCTCACTGTGACGAGCATTGAGCAGATCAAGCTGGATTTCATGTATTCCATTTTCGAAAGTCGACATTTTATTGGAGATTTTCACCTCTTCATCTTCAGCAAGCAATACTTGTTGATAAGCTAGCCCAGTGATCACGAAGCCAATAAATAAACCTAACAGTAATCCGGTCAACTTTTGAGTTATCTTTAAGTCGCCTATGGATGTAAATCTGCTCGGCAACCAGCTCTGTTTGAATGATTTCATAATAAATTTCTCCAAAAATAACTTACATACATGTATAAAAAACGATTCTCAGATGTAAGTTTATACATAAACTTTGATACGATATTTTTATACGCAAAATGACCTTACAAACATCCCAAAACATATCACTGCAACAGGCATTAAATTACAACCTGATCCTTGATGGATTCAAAGTAATCTTCATGATTAAAATCCATCCAGATAATATCTTCATATGAATAAGCATTTATAACGTGATCTTCAAGACCAGCAAGATGATAGGGTATCTGAACAAGTTTTTGCCAATCCCCTATATCATATGACTTAGGTATATTATCGATTATTAAACCAACTGAGTGACTATCCTTACCCAATACAAGCAAATTGTCATACTGAGATTTTTCATTTGATAATCCGAGTAGTAAACAAAAATCATACACAGGAACTAGATTGCCACGCAGATTGATCAACCCCCTCATCCATGTCTTTGTATGTGGTATAGGATAAATTTTTGTGTTTTTAACAACTTCACTGAGCGTATTTTCAGCAATTAAAAAACCCATATTTTTAATAACAAAACCATAACGAAGTGCTTGTTCTGTGAAAACAGATTCCGGCTTATTCAACAGGACATTTTCAGGTTTTTTAAACCTTGCTCAACGCCTCTTCTGGTTTCAACCAGTTATTCGCTTTATCTGTCATAAGAAACTAAAACCAAAATGTAAATAATATCCATAGCATAGTCTTCAATTATGAACCACTATCTGATCAAGAATTTGTTCCGGAGTAAAAGGCTTTGTTATAAAGGCTTTACCTCCCTGTAACTCCGCCCATACTCGATCTGCTTTTTGAGCTTTACTGCTGACAAAAACCACTGGAATACCACAGGTATCCTCATCTTGTGCAATTTCTCGACAAGCATCGTATCCATCGGCACCCTCCATCACGATGTCCATAAATATTAAATCTGGTAACTCAGATTTCGCCATTTGAATTGCCTCTAATCCTGTAGTCGCAGTTAATACTGAGTAACCAGCATCAACAACAATCTCTCTGATATGAGCAAGATCCATTGGTGAATCATCTACTATTAATACTTTGTTAATTGCCATGTAAACTACCTCATTTAATCTATAGCGGCTTAACTGAAATCAGTTCGTCCTTTATAATAATCATAGTCGACTGACCAACTTATTCATATAGGACTTATTCACATTTACAGTGCTTGCTTAATACTCTCTAAATATTTACCAGTCACATTATGAAACTGCTCACGTTCCAATGGCTTGGTAAGGTAACTATCACAGCCTGATAGTGAACCCATAACTTTTGATATCGGGGAAGACTTACCAGTTAACATGATAACGGGGGTATTCTTTGAATATTGATTTTTTTTCAGGTATTTACAGACTTCAAAACCGTCAATTCCTGGCATCATGACATCCAGAAAAATAATGTCATATTTGTTTTCTCTACATAATTCAATAGCCTGCTCACCACTTTCAGACAACTGGACCTTCGCACCTAACATCTTTAATTCTATTTCAAGTTGTTTCCTTACTGGCTGACTATCATCAACCACCAATGCTGTAAACAATCGTTTATCGGTGAGTTCTGAATCTACAATATTTTCGAGCATGCTCTGCGATAAACTGCTTTCATCCAGGATCTCACCGATTTTCAATTCAGGAATAAAGTTAAACTCCTTAACTGTTATAACATCAAGCACACTTAAAACCTGTGTAGCTACAAATGGCAAGCTCAGATTATAGATATGATCACCTTTGACCTTTCGCCTGCCCGCAAAAACAGTAGGAGCATCTGTTTTTTTGTCTGCACGTAAAAAGTATTTGCACCAATAAGCAACAGCTTTAGCATCATCTGAATTCACAAGGATCAATTTACTCGTCGAATCCTCCATATCATCAATCAATACGTACTGTCTAAGCGATCCAGAAGATAATCTGAACACTCTCTGAAGCTTTTTCTTATCTTCATCAGAAATCCCAATAGGGAATATCTTAAACTCTTGCACATTGCCCATAATCATTCCTACAATATAAAGTGTTAATGAAATTTAAATATTTGTGATGGAATAATGCTGACAATCGCCTAGAACCTTTCACATTATCATTTAAATAACTAAACAAGAAACTAATTTATAGACGATGTATTCAGCAGTAGATATGGGAATTTTTCCTTATAAGATTGTGAGAAAGTATATAGAGCATTCCTTACTTGACGGACGATCTATAAATCAAGTCTACAGCCTATAATGTCGAATTAAGATAATTATATTAAATTCATCAACTTAAAAATCATACTAGTAATCGTATTCATCACAATCTATGACTATTTTGAATCGTGTACACCTGAGGCGAATCATTTGAAATAGAACATTAGGTTCACCTTAATACTGAAATTTCAATCGGTCACAGCGGCAGGATCAACTCTTCATCTTCCTGCCGTGAATTGTTGACACGCTTATCGACCTTGTAGATCTCAAAATCCGTCAGGTTCTCGCCAAGCAGAACCTCTTTATCTGCATCCGCAGCCAGCCAGTGTTTCGCGGCATCCACGCTTAACATCACCGGCATCCGGTCGTGCAGATCTTTCAGGTGTGCCCTGGATTCAGTGGTGATAATGGTGCAGGACTGCAGCGCAGCATCGCCGAACTGGCACTCATCCCAGAGCCCGGCAAACACCATCGGCTCGCCATCGGCGGAGGTCACAAAATAAGGCTGCCTGGCACCCTCCTCCAACTGCCATTCATAATAACCCAGTGCCGGGATCAAACATTTCTGGTTCTTGCGCCAGGCACTGCGAAATGCCGGTTTTGATTCGATGCTTTCGATCCGGGCATTAAAGGTCGCATATTTATTGGAGATCTCTTTCGACCAGGATGGCACCAGTCCCCAGCGCATGGCATGACACCGGCCTTCGACAAAAGCGCCTATCTGTGAGGCAGGCGAGACATTGTAGCGGTTGAATAATTCATCCGACCATTCCTGCATCAGCTCCAGCCATGCATCAGAAGGTTTCAGGGCACTGGCAAATCGACCGCACATAATTCTTATAGAGTGTTGGTAAATAATAATTTAAAGGGGACGGAGGGATTATTTTTTAACCACTCCTTAGTGTTGGTCATTATTTAATCCCTCCGTCCCCTTTAATTCTGTAAACAAAAAAAGCCCTATTGAGGGCTTTTTTTGTTTACTTCCATATTCTTAATCCTTCCTTGATTCTTCTTTAATTCTTAGAACGGAATATCATCATCAAAACCGTCATCGACCATCGCCGGTGCCGCTTTCTGTTGCGCCGGTGCCGACTGTTGCTGTGCTGACTGTGCTGGCGCAAAACCGCCTGCCTCACCACGACCATCAAGCATCTGCATGGTACCGCCGATGTCTACCACCACTTCGGTGGTGTATTTGTCCTGACCATCCTGACCCTGCCACTTACGGGTTTGAAGTTTGCCTTCAATGTATATTTTCGAGCCTTTCTTTAAATACTGCCCGACGATCTCTGCCAGCTTGCCAAAGAACACAACACGGTGCCATTCGGTTTTTTCCTTTTTTTCTCCAGAACTTTTATCATTCCATGTTTCTGAAGTTGCCAGTGTGATATTCGCCACTGCATTGCCGTTAGGCATATATTTTATATCCGGATCCTTGCCTAAATTACCAAGTAGAATTACCTTGTTTACTCCACGTTGTGCCATGTTTTTTCACCTTATATTTATCGTCGTATTATTGTTTACTTATGCTTTATAACATCTGCTCGTTACTAGCCGGTAGCCCGATCAGAAGTCGCTAACGATAGCAATTTTTCTTCATCAAGGATACGTTTTTTCACTTTTAAATAGGCCACAACACCAGATTGTTTCTCATCGTCGATCAATGTGGCTTCGACAACCCCTTCGACCGCGAGCAATTGCTCAACACTGACGTTATCAACATTTAGCAGATAAGTACTTAAATATAGTGGCTTTTTCATGCTCAGAGCTAACAACAACCAGAGCGATAACGCCAATAAAACGACGTAATATATGCCTTGCACACCCCAGTGTTGATGCGCGAATCCACCCACGGTGCCACCGGCAAAAGCCCCAAAGAACTGGCTGCTGGAATACACCCCCATGGCGGTGCCTTTCTGTGTCGCATTGGCTGTTTTTGAAATCAATGAAGGCAGGGAGGCTTCTAACAGGTTGAAGCCGGCAAAAAACAGCACCAGGCTGATGATGAAGAATGTGACCGAGCTGCTAAACAGGAACCCCAGTGTGGCAACAATACTCGCGACGATAGCGCCGACGAAGACCGGTTTCATTGCCTGCTTGCGCTCTGCCAGGATAATAAACGGCAACATCACCACCAGTGATACAGCAAATACCGGCAGGTAGAGCTGCCAGTGTTTTTCGGGAGCTAATTCGACAAAATCACGCAGCAGCAACGGCATCACCAGGAACAGGCTCATCAGCACAAAGTGCAGGATAAAGATACCTGCATCCAGTCTTAATAATTCTCTATCTTTAAATACATCAGCAAGACTGCTAGGTTTCAGCTGGGCATCAAGATGAAAATAGCTGACCAGAGGATCGGGGACGATGAAATACAGTATCAACATACCGATCAACGCCAGTACCGCCGTGCTATAAAAGATACCGCTGATCCCTATCCAGGCATTCATCATCGGACCGATGACCATCGACAATGCAAAAGCGGCACCGATACTGGCACCGATTACCGCCATCATTTTTAAACGGTGTTCTTCACGTGACAGATCAGCTGCCAGTGCCATCAAAGTCGCCGCAATGGCACCGGCACCCTGCAGGGCACGACCGAAAATAATGCCTTCGATCGACTCAGCCGAACCGGCCACCATGGAACCAGCAGCAAATATCAGTAATCCGATATATAACACTGGCTTACGGCCGATTTTGTCTGACCACATAGCAAACGGTATCTGTAAAAGCGCCTGTGTCAAACCATATATACCCAGCGCAATACCCATGAGCAACGGGGTAGCGCCGGGTAATTTATCACTATACAGGGCAAACACCGGCAGGATCATAAACAGACCCAGCATACGGAATGCGTAGATCATGGCCAGCGATATAGCGGCACGGCGCTCCTGCGCTGCCAGATTGTTAGAAAAAGATGAAGGCATTGATAAAATAAACGGTTATTGCTATTGCCGAGAAAGCTAAAAGACGGCATTCTAGCAGATTGCCTACAATACACTGATATTTTATGGATACGATTCAAATACGCGGTGCACGCACCCACAATCTAAAAGATATCGATTTAGATATTCCACGCGACAAGCTGATAGTCATCACTGGCTTATCGGGTTCTGGTAAATCCTCACTGGCGTTTGACACCATCTTTGCTGAAGGCCAGCGCCGCTACGTACAGTCTTTATCGACCTACGCCCGCCAGTTCCTGTCGATGATGGAAAAGCCCGATGTAGACACTATCGAAGGCCTGTCACCAGCGATCTCGATCGAACAGAAAACCACTTCTCATAACCCACGCTCGACCGTCGGCACGATTACTGAGATCTATGATTATCTTCGCTTGCTGTTCGCCCGCGCCGGCACGCCACGCTGTCCTGTCCATGATAGCGAACTGCAGGCACAGACGATCAGTCAGATGGTCGACCAGGTACTGGCCTTACCCGAAGGCAGTAAATTGATGCTGCTGGCGCCCGTCATCCGTAATCGCAAGGGAGAGCATCTGAACCTGTTCAGTGACTTCAAACAACAGGGTTTTATCCGGGTTCGTGTTGATGGCGTGGTCTATGAATTAGACGACGTACCTGAACTCGACGCCAAAAAGAAGCATACCATCGAAGTCGTGGTCGATCGTTTCAAAGTGCGAGAGGACCTGAAAACACGTCTCGCTGAATCGTTCGAAACCACCCTGCTGCTGGCAAATGATATCGCCACCATCGCCTGGATGGACGAGGACAGCAGCAATGCCGAGCTGGTCTTTTCTGCAAAATTTGCCTGCCCGCACTGCGGCTACAACTTGCAGGAACTGGAACCGCGTCTGTTCTCATTCAACAATCCTGCTGGCGCCTGCCCGGAATGCGAAGGCATAGGCAATAACCACTTCTTTGATCCGGAACGGGTCATCAGCTCTCACCTGAGCCTGTCCAGTGGTGCGATACGTGGCTGGGACCGCCGCAACGCCTATTATTTCAGCATCATTCAATCGTTAGCCGAACATTATAATTTTGACGTCGACATCCCCTTCCAGGAACTGGATAAAAGCACGCAAAAAATATTGCTCTATGGCAGTGGTAAAGAAAAAATCACCTTCCAATACCCGGGACACGCCGGTCGTCGAGGCAAGCAGCGTACGCATGCTTTCGAAGGCGTGTTACACACCATGGAACGGCGTTACCGCGAGACCGAATCAAACCTGGTACGTGAAGAACTGGCGAAATTCCTATCTATTCAGCCATGCCCTGAATGCCAGGGTACGCGCTTAAATGAAGCTGCCCGCCATGTCTTTATCCAGGATAAAACTCTGGCCGAACTGACCGCCATGCCTATCCAGCATGCTTATGAGTTTTTTGACCAACTGCATTTAAAAGGTCACCGCGGTGAGATCGCAGAAAAAATTAACCGTGAGATCTCTTCCCGGCTGAATTTTCTGGTCAATGTCGGGCTCGACTACCTGACACTTGACCGCGGCTCTGATACTTTATCCGGCGGTGAAGCACAGCGTATCCGCCTGGCCAGTCAGATAGGCGCCGGCCTGGTCGGCGTCATGTATATCCTTGACGAGCCCTCCATCGGCCTGCACCAGCGTGATAATGACCGTTTGATCAACACCCTCAATCATCTGCGTGACATCGGTAATACCGTGATCGTGGTCGAACATGATGAAGACGCCATCTTAAGTGCTGACCATGTGATCGATATCGGTCCCGGTGCCGGCGTTCACGGCGGCGAAGTGATTGCCTCCGGCACACCGCAGGAAGTCATGGATAACAAGCAGTCACTTACCGGACAATATCTGTCTGGCGCCAAAAGGATCGAAATACCAAAATCACGAACTGAACATACCGGTGATATTTTTAGTATAAAAAGTGCCAGTGGCAACAATCTAAAAGATGTTGATATCGATATACCTGTCGGATTATTCACCTGCATTACCGGCGTATCTGGCTCAGGTAAATCAACCCTGATAAACGATACCCTGTACCCCATACTCGCCAAGGCAATCAATAACAACTCGATCGTTGCAGCGCCTCACAAATCTTTCGAAGGCATCGAAAATTTCGATAAAGTGGTCGATATCGATCAATCACCCATCGGTCGTACCCCTCGCTCTAATCCTGCAACCTACACCGGGCTCTTTACCCCCATCCGTGAGTTATTTTCTGCCACCCAGGAATCACGTTCTCGCGGCTATAAACCAGGCCGTTTCAGTTTTAATGTCAAAGGCGGACGCTGTGAAGCCTGCCAGGGCGACGGTGTTATAAAAGTAGAGATGCACTTCCTGCCTGATGTTTATGTCGAGTGTGATGTGTGTAAATCACAACGCTATAACCGTGAAACTCTGGAGATAAAATACAAAGGTAAGAATATCCACCAGGTTCTGGATATGACCATCGAAGACGCGCTGGTTTTCTTCGAGGCGATTCCGGTAATAAAACGCAAATTACAGACCCTGATCGATGTCGGCCTTGGCTATATCACCCTGGGTCAGCGCGCCACTACCCTTTCAGGCGGTGAAGCTCAGCGCATCAAATTATCGAAAGAACTATCCAAACGAGACACCGGCCAAACCGCATACATCCTCGATGAACCGACCACCGGTCTGCACTTTTATGATGTGCAGCAACTACTGGATGTATT
The DNA here is from genome assembly GCA_963752725.1 of uncultured Gammaproteobacteria bacterium. Lineage (GTDB taxonomy): Bacteria > Pseudomonadota > Gammaproteobacteria > SZUA-229 > SZUA-229. Next base: position 74,675 of record CAVWAI010000022.1, on the reverse strand, counting down.
GCTCCGATTACGTGATCATGGCAACACGGTCATCGTCATCGAACATAACCTCGACATCATCAAGATGGCGGACTGGATCATCGATCTTGGCCCTGAAGGTGGTTACAAAGGTGGTGAGATCATCGCCACCGGTACACCGGAAGAAGTCGCCGAGATCGCCGGTTCATTTACCGGAAAATATATAAAACGCATACTGGATAACAACAAACTATCAAGAAAAGCAGGATAAACCTTATTAACAAAGATTGTTATGTGTCCGCCGTTAACAGCGGACCTTTGTTTATAGTAACAGGGTCGTTCATTGTTGACTCATCGCTGCTCACATTCTTTATCTATGAGCATAGGCACAATAAGAACGATAAAGGGCTGCTTTACGCAGCCCTTTATGCTCATAAAATACTAATGAGCTGACCAGAAAAGACCTTAGATGAGCACTGGACCAACATGGAATGGACGCATCATTTCATGATCCTCATGGGAAAGGATATGACAATGCCAGACATAACGTCCAGGTTTGTCAAAAGTCATCTTGATACGTGTAACCTCACCCGGCAGCGCCATAACCATGTCACGCCGCGTCTGTTCTGACGGATCCGGTGCTCTCACATTGCCATCTGTAACAATATTCTCCAGCCGAAAGCCAACCCCTGCGTGCCGTTATGCTGCTGGGTCGGTTGCTCGATCACATCTGAAGTAAAACCTTCGCGGTTGATTACCTCAAAGTGCACCAGGTGGACGTGCACTGGATGGGCATCGCCGGTGGCGTTGTACATTTCCCAGATCTCCGTGGAACCCAGCATCGGATTCTCAGTAATCGGCTGGAACCAGGTCAGTGAGCCAGTAACCGTGTTCCCGTTCACATCGACTGCACTGGTTCGGCCGTGCCCAGCAGCGGTTGCAGGCGGCCGAACTCGTCGGTACCCTCGAACAATGCAAGTTTACGTACAGGTGTAGCTGGTGTTGTTGGAATATTCACGCCACCGCCAAGGTAATGCCATCGGTAACGCTGGTGTCAGCCACCATTGCATTTAAGGGAATCTCCACATCAAACGCCATCACACGGTCAGTACGTCGATCCGGGAACACGTCATCAGGACCTGGCAGATCGCCACCGAACGGTGAATCACCCAGCAGGTTCTCGACAATGACGCGGCTGCCGTCAGGCACATTTTTGAAGTCGATGACCAGGTCGAGACGTTCGCCCGGTAAGAAATCGACTTCATTTACCGTGGCTGGCACTGGCGCGCAGGCTCTGGTCCGAGCCGATCACACAGGAAGGGCAGATCATAGCCGGCTGCAGGATCAGTAGCCGCCAGGTTGCTGGCACCGCCGGCGATGACTTTCAACTTGAGACGCATGAAGCGGCTGTCGGTGCCGTTGAGAAAGCGCACCCGGTATTGGCGCTGCTCGACACTGGCCTTGGGCCAGATCAGGCCGTTGACGACCATGTGGTCACCGAAGAACTCCGCCAGTGCGGTAGGTCCACCGCCGGGGAAGATGTCAGGCGGCAAGTACCAGGCCCTCATCGTCAATGAAGTCATCGTAGAACGGATCACCCGGGAACGCTGAGTAGAACAATTCACCGGTATTGCGGAACATGCGGTCCTGCACGGCATAGCCGAGTTCGTAAGGATCAGCAGGCAGACCAGCGGGGTTGCCTTCTTTGCCTGTATCATTGTCATCACGCAAGGGGTAAAAACCTGCCAGCCCGGCGTAAACATTAAGACGTGTAATACCTAATGCATGATCGTGGTACCACATCATACCTGCCGTATTGTTCCAGTCGCTACCGCCATATCTGTATCTTTTGCGTTGCCAGCGTGGTCCGCGTACACCATAACCCGGTGAAAAGAAATACTCAGGGTTGCCATCAACCGGGCTGTCATTTTTGCCGCCATGGACGTGCGGCACCAGGGGTACACCATCTTGCTCGATTGAATACTGGCGGTAATCCACACCGTTGACCGAACTCTCGCCGTGCAGAGCGTAAGCCCAGTGCAGACTGGTATCGACAGGCAGCAGATGAGTTAATGGGTTGCCGGCAGCATCGTTCAGTTTGTTCTGCCAGGTAATATCGAGCGGTTTATCATTAACATGTCGCTCTATAGTCTTTCCCGGCCAGGTCACACCGGCACCGTTCTCGCCATAACCCCAGATAGTCGTTGGAACAGGCGTGACGCCATCAGCACCGACCAGCCCTGTCATCTGTACTGCTTGCCCTGCAATGATACGCAGCTTGTTGGCTTTGGGTACATACTTAAAGCCGGCAGACAGAGCATTGGGAACAGGATTGACAAAGAGTGGTTGTGCAGCAGGATCAGATAATCCTGCTGAAAGTATTGCAGCATGTGCAGTGTGGGTTTTTAATAGTGATGCAGGAATTGCACCTGTAAAGCCGGCAGCCATCGCTGCCTTGACACTGAGTGTCAGGAAGTCTCGACGCTTCATATTTGTTCTCCGTGTTTTGTAGCATTTAGTGGTTTGCGTGAATCCGTAAATCGATAGTCTGACTTCCGTGTTACACCATGATTAATGGATCAGCGCAAAACGAACAACAGCAAGTATCATGCCATTTTGTAATGATTCTAAACTAATCAATAAGATAAAAGAAAACAGATACTTATAAACAAATACTGTTCATGACATTTTGTCATGGTTGTGCGACAACAATGACAGTTACCACTGTCATTGTTGTCAGGCAGGGTTCAGGATTTTTACAGATTACTGAATGACTTTTATGGGTCGACACCGGTCTTACAGACCACCTTCTTATAGGCGAAAAAAAACCAGCATTTAGCTGGTTTTTTATAACAAACAGCTATATTGCTATTAACTATTCAACATCTTCCGCAACAGCTTCTTCAGGACGATCAACCAGCTCGATGTAAGCCATCGGCGCTGCGTCACCTGAACGGAAACCGCATTTTAAGATGCGGGTATAACCGCCAGGACGGTCTTTGTAACGTGGTGCCAGTTCGCTGAACAGTTTACCGACCATCTCTTTATCACGCATTTTTGAAAATGCTGAACGTCGATTGGCAACTGAATCATTTTTGGCCAGCGTGATCAATGGTTCTGCAACACGACGTAACTCTTTTGCTTTAGGCAGAGTCGTTTTGATTATTTCGTGATCGAACAGTGAGTTAGTCATATTGCTAAACATCGCCTTACGGTGACTACTGTTTCGATTTAATTTGCGGCCTGATTTACTATGACGCATTGTATTTAACCTTTATCTATAAAATGGTATTTGAAATTTTATCAACTACCAGTAATTTTAAATTAACTTGCTGCTGCTTCTTCTTTTTCACGAATCGATGCAGGTGGCCAGTTATCTAACTGAATACCCAGTGACAATCCATGAGATGCAAGAACGTCTTTAATTTCAGTTAAAGATTTCTTGCCCAGATTTGGCGTTCTTAATAGTTCAACTTCAGTACGCTGGATCAGATCACCAATGTAATAAATGTTCTCTGCTTTCAAACAATTTGCAGAACGTACTGTTAATTCAAGTTCATCAACAGGACGTAATAATATTGGATCGATATCAGCTTCTTCGTCTTCTGCTACGACATCTTCCATGCTCTGCAGATTAACAAACGATGAAAGTTGAGCCTGCAGGATCGTCGCTGCGGTACGGATAGCTTCTTCCGGATCAACAGTACCATTGGTCTGTAGATCAATGATCAGTTTATCCAGGTTAGTACTCTGTGCTACACGTGCGCTTTCAACATTATATGAAACACGACGGATAGGGCTATATGAAGCATCCAGTTGCAGTGTACCGATAGTGGTTGACTCAGCATCGATATTACGTGCATTAGAAGGCTCATAACCACGGCCTTTTGCAACTTTCATAGTGATATTTAATTTACCATCACCATTGACGTTAGCGATCACATGATCAGGATTCACGATTTCAACATCATGCCCTGTTTCGATGTCACCTGCAGTAACAACACCAGCACCAGATTTACTGATAGTGATAACTTGCTCATCAGCAGCATGCACGATCAATGCCACGCCTTTAAGGTTTAACAGGATCTCAAGTACATCTTCCTGTACGCCTTCGATCGTGCTGTATTCATGTACAACACCTTCGATCTGCGCTTCGACAATTGCACTACCTTCGATAGAAGATAATAGAATTCTGCGTAATGCATTACCCAAAGTATGGCCAAAACCACGCTCTAAGGGCTCTAGCGCCACTTTTGCGTGCGTGTCACTATAAGACTGTACGTTTATAGTACGCGGTGTAAGAAGTTCATCAGTCGCTGACATGCTTTTATTGCTCCACTACTTAGAATAAAGTTCAACAATTAACTGTTCATTGATGTCTGCTGGTAAATCAGCACGCTCAGGAACATTTTTATATACTGCTTCAAGCTTTGAGTCATCAACAGTGATCCAGTCAACGATGCCTTTTTGCTTAGCAAGATTCATCGAATCAGCAATTCGTGTCTGTTTTTTCGCCTTTTCACGTATGGTAATAACGTCATTCGCTTTTACCTGGTAAGAAGGAATATTAACCACCACATTATTAACCAGTACTGATTTATGGTTAACGATCTGTCTTGCTTCTGCACGTGTAGCGCCAAAACCTGAGCGATAAACAACATTATCGAGGCGACGTTCTAACAACTGAAGCAGGTTTTCACCAGTAGATCCTTTCAGGCGAGCCGCTTCTTTGTAGTAATTACGGAACTGTTTTTCCAGTACTCCGTATATACGACGTACTTTTTGTTTTTCACGTAACTGTAAAGCGTAGTCAGAAAGACGTGTGCGACGCGCGCCATGTTGACCAGGTACCTGGTCAAGCTTACATTTACTATCAAGCGGACGTAGCGAAGACTTAAGGTCTAAATCAACGCCTTCACGGCGACTGAGTTTACATTTTGGTCCTGTATATTTAGCCATAAAATTATCTCAGATCTGAATCTATACACGACGTCGTTTTGGAGGACGACAACCGTTATGTGGAATAGGTGTTACATCATAAATATTGGTAATCTTAAAGCCAATATTATTTAAAGAACGAATAGCAGAGTCACGTCCAGGGCCTGGGCCACGAACCATTACTTCAAGGCTTTTCATACCGTAATCTTTAGCACGGGTACCGGCACGCTCAGCAGCAACCTGTGCAGCAAATGGGGTGCTCTTACGTGAACCACGGAAACCAGAACCACCAGAAGTCGCCCATGACAGCGTGTTACCCTGACGGTCTGTAATTGTAATTATGGTGTTGTTGAATGTTGCATATACGTGTGCAACACCATCAATCACGGTACGTTTTATCTTTTTCTTTGCTTCAGGCTTCGCCATGTGAATACTCTATATTAAGTTATTGCCAAGTTATCGCGTAATCGGACGACGAGGACCTTTACGTGTGCGTGCATTTGTTTTTGTGCGTTGACCACGAAGCGGCAACCCACGACGATGACGGATACCACGGTAACAACCTAAATCCATCAAACGTTTGATACTCATCGAAACTTCACGTCGCAAGTCACCTTCAACGCTGTATTTGCCAACTTCTGTACGCAATGTTTCCAGTTGCTCTTCGGAAAGTTCACCGATTTTTGCATCTTCAGCTATACCAGCTGCTGCACAGATCTGTTGAGCACGCGTCTGGCCAACACCATAGATGTGCCTTAAGCCAATTACCGTGTGCTTATTTTGTGGAATATTTATACCTGCAATACGAGCCATTTTGTTTACCGTGTTATCGCGACAAAGCGCGCAATTTTACTAATAATATGGGCCTAAATCAATAGGAAAGCATCAACCAGAGCTATAATCAGTTCTACTGACTAACCCTGACGTTGTTTGTGACGGGGATCAGTACATATCACACGTACTACACCGCTACGTTTAACAATTTTACAGTTGCGACACATTTTTTTTACTGATGCACGTACTTTCATTTTCTTAACCCTGTTTCAATATCTACAATGCCGTACTTAGCGTTTATAACCGTCAAGATGGGCTTTTTTCATAATACCATCATACTGGTGTGACATCAGGTGCGATTGTATCTGCGCCATAAAGTCCATTACTACAACAACGATAATCAGTAACGATGTACCGCCAAAGTAAAATGGCACGTTCCAGTATAAAATCAAAAATTCAGGTAATAAACACACCGATGTTATATACAACGCACCGACAAATGTTAAACGCGTCATCACCTTATCAATATATTTTGCAGTCTGTTCACCAGGACGAATCCCCGGAACAAACGCCCCGCCACGCTTCAGATTATCTGCTGTATCACGCGCATTAAACTGCAATGCCGTGTAAAAGAAGCAGAAAAATATAATCGCAATGGCAAATAGAATGATATAGATCGGCTGTCCCGGTGATATCTTACTCGCGATATCTGACAACCATTCCATACCTTCTGTCTGTCCAGTCCAGCTCGCCATCGTTGCCGGGAACAGAATAATACTTGAAGCAAAAATTGGCGGAATCACACCTGCCATATTCAGTTTCAGAGGCAGATGACTGCTCTGCGCCTGGTACAGACGACGTCCCTGCTGCTTCTTCGCATAATTTACTGTTATACGACGCTGTCCTCTTTCAATGAAGACAACAAATGCTGTTACTGCTACTGCTAATACGAACAGTACGAGGGTTGCTAAAGTATGCAACTCTCCAGTACGTACCAGTTCCAGTGTACCGCCAACGGCAGATGGTAGACCTGCAACGATACCAGCGAAAATTATGATCGAAATCCCGTTTCCGATACCACGTTCTGTTACCTGCTCACCTAACCACATCAAAAACATGGTGCCGGTAACCAGGGTAACTGCCGAGGTAAATATGAAGCTGGCACCTGGGTTCATTACCAGTGCTGACCCGCCCATAGACTGGCTCTGCAGCGCAGTTGATATACCGATCGCCTGAAACGTAGCTAACACCAGGGTAAAGTAGCGTGTATACATTGCTATTTTACGGCGACCAGGCTCACCTTCTTTTTTCAGTTGTTCCAGTGAAGGTACGGTTACTGCTAATAACTGCATGATAATCGATGCCGAAATATACGGCATGATACCCAGTGCAAACAGTGACATACGTCCCAACGCACCACCGGAAAACATATTAAACACACCCAGGATACTGCCTTTCTGCTGGTCAAATAATGATGTCAGTACAGTAGGGTCAATACCCGGCACAGGAATAAAGGTACCAATTCGGAAAACAATTAATGCACCTATAACAAACAACAAGCGCTGCTTCAATTCCGATAGATTACTCTCACCTGCCATTAATTCTTCCGCCTTTAACTGCTAAGGGACCCAAGGTCCTTTATTCAGCGTCCTCGATTTTTCCACCGGCAGCTTCTATTGCCGTACGTGCGCCAGGTGTTACTTTGATACCTTTGAGCTGCACTGCTTTGGTTATTACACCTGATGCTATAACTTTTGCTTTTAGCGTTCTTGCTGGAACAACGTTGGCCTTGATCAATGCTGCTAAATCAATAATATCAGCGTCAACAATAGCAAGCTCACCCAGTCGCACTTCAGCGTTTCGTTGTGCTGAGCGTGAAGTGAAGCCAAATTTAGGCAAACGGCGTTGTAAAGGCATCTGACCACCTTCAAAACCTACTTTTGTAAATCCGCCTGAACGTGATTTCTGACCTTTGTGGCCGCGACCACATGTTTTACCTGTACCAGAACCAATTCCGCGACCAACACGTTTTGTGTTCTTTTTGCTACCTGGAGCAGGTTGAAGTGTATTTAAATGCATTGTTATACTTCCTCAACATTAACCATGTAATAAATTCTATTAATCATGCCACGATTTTCCGGTGTATCCTGAACCGTAACACAGTGATTTGTACGTAATAAACCTAAGCCTCGCGCGCAAGCCTTATGAGACTTCAAGCGACCAATTGTGCTTTTAGTTAACGTAACTTTTAATTCTTTGCTAGCCATGAGCTGTATACCTAAATCTATAATCTATTTAGTGGATCTTATTAGCGGGCTAATTAACCCAGTATCTCTTCAATCTTTTTGCCGCGTTTTGCTGCAACATAATCTGGTGAAGACATTGACGAAAGACCATTAATCGTGGCACGGACCACATTGATCGGGTTACGTGTACCATTAATTTTAGCAAGTACGTTTTTTACACCCACAGCTTCAAAAACTGCGCGCATCGCACCACCAGCAATAATGCCGGTACCATCTGATGCAGGTTGCATGTATACATTAGCCGCACCATGAATACCGGTAATAGCGTGCTGTAAAGTGTCACCCTTTAGAGGAACAGCTTTCATGTTTTTACGTGCTTTATCCATTGCTTTTTGAATAGCCAGTGGTACTTCTTTCGCCTTACCGTAACCAAAACCGATCGTACCGTTACCATCACCTACGACGGTTAGTGCAGTAAAACCAAATTGGCGACCACCTTTAACTACTTTCGCCACACGATTTACAGCAACTAATTTTTCAATGAAATCATCTTTATTTGCTGCGTTATCTTGTTGTGCCATGCTTAAACCCTGTTTATTCTTTAATGCTTATATTTAAAAAGTTAATCAAATAGTATCGATATAGTAGATACAATAAAGACTAAAACTCTAATCCAGCTTCACGTGCGGCGTCAGCTAATGCTTTAACACGACCGTGATAACGGAAACCTGAACGATCGAACGCTACAGATGTAACACCTGCAGATTTTGATTTTTCAGCAATTGCTTTACCAACTAATGATGCCGCTTCCACGTTACCAGTATATTTGGTATCGCCAGCCACATCTTTCTGTACGGTTGATGCGGCAGCTATAACTTTACTGCCGTCAGGACTAATTACCTGAGCATAAATATGACGAGGTGTACGATGTACACTCAAACGATGTGCACCTAACTCGCTAATTTTCGCACGTGTTCTTTTTGCACGGCGTACTCTGTTTGTTTTTTTAGATATCATGGTAATAACCTAGCTCTTATTTCTTCTTCGCTTCTTTGCGAATTACGCGTTCGTCAGAATATCTCACACCTTTACCCTTATATGGCTCTGGTGGACGATACGCTCTAATTTCTGCACAAACCTGACCAACTTTTTGCTTGTCAGCGCCTTTTACATTTATCTCTGTCTGGCTTGGGGTCTCAATAGTAATACCTTCTGGTATCGCATATTTAACCGGATGCGAAAAACCTAAAGACAGATCAAGAACCTTACCCTGCATCTGCGCTCTATATCCAACTCCGATAAGCTGTAACTGTTTACTAAAACCTTCAGAAACACCTGTCACCATATTATCTACCAGTGAGCGCATGGTGCCGGCCATTGCCATACTGCCTTTTGAGTCGTCATTAGGTTTAAAAGTAAGCGTGCCATCTTCTTCCTGTTTAATACTGACAGCTTCATGTAATTCCATTGACAAGTTGCCTTGTTTACCTTTTGCGGTAACCGACTGACCACTGATGTTGAGTTCTACACCAGGTGCTATTACGACGGGTTTTTTAGCAATACGTGACATTATTTTTCTCTAAAAAGTTTGTGTTCTAATAATTAAAAAGCATTAATGCCATTATTAAGAAACAGTACAAATAATTTCGCCGCCGCGACCAGCAGCACGTGCTGCACGATCAGTCATCACACCAGCTGATGTTGACACGATGGCGATACCTAAACCATTTAAGATTGTTGGTAATTCATGTTTGTTTTTATAAATACGTAATCCAGGACGACTGATACGTTTCAATTCGTCAATAACCGGACGACCTTCATAATATTTCAAAGTAACCGTCAGAGTAGGTTTAACTGCATCGTCGCTGGAGAAACCAGAAATGTAACCCTCTTCCTGTAATACTTTCGCGATCGCAATTTTTAATTTTGACGATGGCATCGTGACATCAAATTTTGATGCTGCTTGTGCATTACGCACTCGGGTTAGCATATCTGCTATAGGATCTGTCATCATAATGAAATACCTCTACCAACTAGCCTTAACTAGGCCAGGAATGTCGCCGCGCATTGCAGCTTCACGTAATTTATTTCTACATAAACCAAACTTACGAAATACGCCATGCGGGCGACCGGTTATACGGCAGCGGTTACGTTGGCGCGAACGACTTGAATCTCTAGGTAAAGTCTGAAGCTGACGTTGTGCTTCCATCTTTTCATCAAAACCAGCGTTTTGATCCATTAACACAGCTTTGTATTGAGCACGTTTTTCAACATATTTCTCAATCAGGCGAGTACGTTTGTGCTCGCGAGCTACCATAGATTTCTTAGCCATATTATTTACTACCCTGCTTGCTTTCGCCTTTAAAAGGGAAATTAAATTCTTTTAACAATGCCAGACCACTTGCGTTATCTTTTGCAGTTGTTGTAATACATATATCCATACCGCGGATCTTGTCTATTTTCTCGTATTCGATTTCTGGAAAAATAATCTGCTCTTTGACACCCATGTTGTAGTTACCACGACCGTCAAATGATTTTGGATTCAGACCACGGAAGTCGCGTATACGAGGAACAGAGATACTGATTAAACGATCAAGAAACTCATACATTCTTTCACTGCGTAAAGTCACTTTACAGCCAATAGGATAACCATCACGCACTTTAAATGACGCGACTGATTTACGCGCTAAAGTAGTCACTGGTTTTTGACCAGCGATTTTTTCCATATCACTAAGAGCATTTTCCAGGACTTTTTTATCGCCGATGGCGTCGCCCAAACCCATATTGATAGTGATCTTTGTAATACGAGGAACATCCATAACATTTTTGAATGCGCCAGTAGTCATTAAATTCTTAACAACTGTATCACGATAATATTCTTGTAATCTTGACATGACCTATATTTACCTTAGATATACCTTAAACGTCTACGACTTCGCCGTTAGACTTGAAATAACGTACTTTACGACCATCTTCCAGAGATTTAAAACCAACACGATCGCCTTTATTGGTCATTGGATTAAACAGCATAACGTTTGATATATCTAACGGCATAGCTTTCTCTACGATTCCGCCTTCAACACCAGCCATTGGATTTGCTTTAGTATGCTTTTTAGCCATATTCACAGCTTCGACAAGAATCTTTTCATCAGAGACATTTAACACCGTGCCTTGACGACCCTTATCTTTTCCTGTAATAACGATGACCTGGTCACCTTTCTTAATACGTTTCATGCTTATTTACCTTTACAACACTTCTGGTGCTAGCGAGACAATTTTCATGAACTTTTCATTACGCAGTTCACGAGTTACCGGGCCAAAAATACGTGTGCCAATAGGCTGTAAGTTTGCATTTAAAATAACTGCCGCATTGCTGTCAAAACGAATTGATGAGCCATCAGAGCGACGGACACCTTTTTTCGTACGTACAACGACTGCGTTATACACTTCACCTTTTTTTACTTTGCCGCGTGGAATCGCATCTTTAATACTAACTTTGATAACGTCACCAACGCGCGCATAACGGCGATGTGATCCACCCAATACTTTGATACACATCATGCTGCGTGCACCACTGTTATCAGCGGAATTCAAAATGGTTTGCATTTGTATCATGGTATATACCTAACTCTTGTGCCTGATCAATTAAAGCTCAGGAGCTTTTTCAACAATTTTTACAAGTTTCCAGGACTTGGTCTTGGACATGGGACGGCACTCTTCAATTAAGATGGTGTCGCCTTTATTACATTCGTTCGCTTCATCATGCACACGTATCTTGGTAGAACGGTTAATAAACTTTCCATAGATAGGATGTTTAATACGACGTTCGATCATGATAGTTGCAGACTTGTCACCAGCAGAGCTGGTAACCACACCCTGCAATGTTCGCTTGTTATCTTCGTTAACAGCTGTGTTTGTATCAACACTGGTCATTATGAATCACCTTTCTTAGTTGCTTGACCCATTTCAGTCAGTACTGTTTTAATACGTGCGATATCATGACGAACCATACTAAAACGATGAATTTTTGGTGTATTACCTGAACCCATCTGCATGCGCAGATTGAACTGCTCGCGGCGCAAATTATACAATTCAGTTGTTAAGTCTTTTTCAGACATTTTTCTATATTCTTGAGCAGAAGCCATTACATCACCGCACGTATTACAAAAGTTGTCTTGATAGGCAGCTTGTTTGCTGCCAGACGGAAAGCTTCTCTTGCCATTTCTTCTGACACACCTTCCATCTCATATAACATGGTACCTGGCTGAACTTTAGAGCACCAAAAATCAACATTACCCTTACCTTTACCCATACGAACTTCAAGTGGTTTACTTGATATCGGCACGTCAGGAAATATACGGATCCAGATTTTACCAGTACGCTTGACTTTACGAGTCATCGCACGACGAGCCGCTTCGATCTGACGAGCAGATACACGACCACGCTCTGCAGCTTTTAAACCGTACTCACCAAAACTAACTTTATTGCCAGTTTGTGCAAGACCACGGTTCTTGCCTTTAAACATTTTACGAAATTTAGTACGCTTAGGTTGTAACACTATTTTATCCTCTAACTATGTCGTTGGTTCGGTGTTACTTAGCACCGGTGCCAGCGCTTGCATTAGCAGCGTCTTTTGTTTCTAAATCTTTATAAAGATTAAAAACTTCACCTTTATAAATCCAAACTTTAATACCTAAAATACCGTAAGTCGTTAAAGCTTCATGTGTACCGTAGTCGATATCTGCACGTAAAGTATGCAATGGAACACGGCCTTCATGATACATTTCACTACGGGCAATCTCTGCACCGTTCAAACGACCACCGATTTTAATTTTGATTCCCTGTGCACCCATACGCATAGTATTCTGAATGGCACGTTTCATCGCACGTCTAAACATCACACGACGCTCAAGCTGTTGCGAGATACTCTCAGCAACCAGTTTTGCATCAAGCTCAGGTTTGCGAATTTCTTCGATATTCACCTTCACGCTATTAACGTGCAGACCAATAATCTTGGCAATATCTTTACGTAGCACTTCGATATCAGCACCTTTCTTACCGATAACCACACCAGGACGAGCTGTATGTATGGTGACATTGGCCGACCCCGTAGGACGCTCTATCTGAATGCGACTGACGTTGGCATTTGCCAGTTTTTTACGTAAAAATTCACGTACCTGGATGTCTGCATTCAAAAGATTCGGAAAATCTTTTGTTGACGCATACCACTTCGCATTCCAATCTGCTGAAATACCTAAACGTATACCTACTGGATGTACTTTTTGGCCCATCGTTATCTCTCTTTATGCGTCAGACACACAAACCGTAATATGGCTTGTACGTTTTAAAATTCTGTTAGCACGGCCTTTGGCACGTGGCTGAATGCGTTTCATTGTTGGACCTTCATCTACAAATACCTTTGCAACATGAAGCTCATCAATATCAGCGCCTTCGTTATGTTCTGCATTGGCTATGGCAGATTCCAGCACTTTCTTCATTAGATCCGATGATTTAGTCACACCAAAATTCAATGCATCTAATGCCTTATCAACAGGCAAGCCACGAATCTGGTCAGCAATCAAACGAACTTTCTGAGGCGAGATTCGCGCGTATCTATGTTTAGCTATTACTTCCACAATAATTACCTTTGCTGTAAACCTTTATTTCGCTTTCTTGTTTGCAGTGTGACCTTTATAAGTACGGGTTAAAGCAAACTCACCCAACTTATGACCAACCATATTTTCGTTAACCAGTACAGGCACATGCTGTCTACCATTGTGTACTGCAATGGTTAAACCAACCATCTCAGGGAAAACTGTTGAACGACGCGACCAGGTTTTAATTGGTTTGCGATTATTAGTCTCAACCGCTTTGTTCACTTTAGTGATCAGATGATGATCAATAAATGGACCTTTTTTTAATGAACGTGGCACTCTTATTTCCTCGACTATTTAGGCTTTACTACTTATTTCTGCGACGTAAGATCATATTATCTGTACGTTTATTACTACGTGTTCTGTAACCTTTTGTTGGCATACCCCAAGGTGATACCGGATGACGACCACCTGATGTACGGCCTTCACCACCACCATGCGGATGATCAACCGGATTCATCACAACACCACGGACGGTCGGACGAACACCACGCCAGCGTGATGCACCCGCTTTACCCAGCGAACGCAATGAATGCTCAGAATTACCAACTTCACCGATAGTGGCACGACAGTCAGTATGAATCTTGCGCATCTCACCTGAACGCAAACGCAATGTTGCATAAATACCTTCGCGAGCCAGTAACTGCGCGGCGGTTCCCGCACTGCGTGCGATCTGCGCACCTTTACCTGGCTTCATCTCGATACAGTGAATCTGCGAACCGACAGGGATATTTGCAATCGGTAGTGTATTACCTGCACGGATCGGCGCATTACTACCAGACAGCAGCTCATCACCTGCTTTCACACCTTTTGGCGCGATTATGTAAGATTTAACACCGTCTTTATAAACCAGCAGGGCAATATTTGCGGTACGGTTTGGATCATACTCAATACGTTCAACACGAGCTGGAATACCATCCTTATTGCGTTTGAAGTCAATCAAACGATAACGCTGCTTATGACCACCACCTACGTGACGGACACTGATACGACCTGCATTATTACGACCGCCAGACTTACTTTTACTTTCAGTCAGTGAACGCTCAGGTGCACCCTTGTGTAATTCTTTATTAACAACCTTAACGACAAAGCGACGCCCAGGTGATGTTGGTTTGGTTTTTACTATTGCCATGACTAACCCGTTTTATCTCGTATTACTCTAGTTCGCACTAGAGAAATCAATATCATTGTCCGACATCAAGGTAACGTATGCTTTACGCATATCAGAACGTTTACCCATGCGGCCACTAAAACGTTTAGTTTTACCTTTAACGTTTAATATGCGCACTTTTTCCACTTTAACTTTAAACATACCTTCAACAGCCTCTTTCACTTCTGACTTAGAGGCAGTGTTTAACACTCTAAAAACGTGTTGATTTTGCTCTTCAGCTAACAGAGAGCCTTTCTCTGAAACATGAGGAGCCAGTATAATCTGATACATACGTTCCTGATTCATGACAAGTTCTCCTCAATCGCGCGTACTGCACCGACGGTAACCACAACATGATCATAACGAACAAGATTCACTGGGTTCATACCAGCGACATCGGTTATTTCAACATGAGGCAAATTACGAGCTGATAAATATAATTTTTCATCACCAGTCTCAGTGATAATCAAGGTCTTGCTTACACCAAGATCAGCCAGCTTTGCAGACATCTGCTTAGTCTTTGGCGTATCAACTGCAATGTCGTCAACGATGATTAATCTTTGCTGGCGATTTAGCTCAGACAGCATAGAGCGCATACCTGCTCTATACATTTTTTTATTTAGCTTCTGCGTGTAGTCACGTGGTTGTGCCGCAAAGGTTACACCACCACTACGCCACAGAGGACCACGGCTAGTACCAGCACGCGCACGTCCTGTACCTTTCTGATTCCAGGGTTTTGCACCACCGCCTCTTACAGCAGAGCGGTTTTTCTGCGCCACCGTACCGGCACGACCAGCAGCCATGTACGCAGTCACCAATTGATGAATCAGGCTCTCTTTGTATTCAAGACCAAACACCGCATCGGATACAGTGATTGTTTCTTTACTATTATGTAATTGCAGATCCATATCTAATCTCTATAAAATCTTATCTTTAAACTTATGCTTTAGTTTTAACAGCAGGCTTAATAATCACATTGCCGCCTTTTGAACCTGGCACTGAACCCTTAACCAGCAACAGACCACGCTCAGCATCAACTCTTACTAACTCAAGCGACTGGATCGTACGTTGCACGTTACCCATGTGGCCTGACATTTTTTTACCTTTGATCACTCGACCCGGTGTCTGACACATACCGATCGAACCATTCGAACGATGCGAAATCGAGTTACCATGAGTAGCATCCTGCATAGTAAAGTTGTGGCGTTTGATACCGCCCTGAAAACCTTTACCTATGGTCGTGCCAGTCACATCAATCTTTTGACCCGCTTCGAACATTTCGATCGACAACTCTCCGCCAACTGATAACTCCGCAGTCTCATCACCATTAAGACGAAACTCCCATAAACCCCTACCTGCCTCAACACCTGCTTTTGCAAAGTGGCCAGCCATAGGCTTGTTTACACGTGACGCCTTCCTGGAGCCGGTTGTTATCTGAACTGACTGATAACCATCTGTCTCATCAGCTTTAATCTGAGTAATACGGTTTGACGTAACTTCAATAACACTTACAGGAATAGATGCACCATCCTCAGTGAATACGCGTGTCATACCCGCTTTTCTACCAACAACACCAATAGTCATATTAAAACCTACCAATTAAAAACCAGTCCCCTGACAAATCTTCAGGAAAAGCTAGTCGTCTAATCACGTTCGGCCCTATTCGAGCACGATCGAAATCAATGAATTAAATTTTTTATACCGAACCTTAACTAATGCAATATTGAGCACGTGATGCTCTATTGCTGTTTTCGCAGTATCCCTTATAAAAAAACAAGGACTTACGATAATCTGGTACTTGCGCCGTAACTTTTAATAGCGAATCATCTCAAAAAAGATGCTGAGCTATTAGCCAGGCAGCAAAGCCGGATATTATAAACAGTTTTATTTCTTAGCGATAGTGCTAAATTAAATTAAATACGATTAATTCAATTTAATTTGCACATCGACACCAGCAGATAAATCCAGCTTCATCAGAGCATCGACGGTTTTATCTGTTGGGTCGATAATATCCATCATACGCTTATGCGTGCGGATCTCGTACTGATCACGTGCATCCTTGTTCACGTGTGGTGAAATCAGAATAGTGAAACGTTCTTTTTTCGTCGGCAGCGGAATTGGACCTTTAACGTGTGCACCGGTACGTTTGGCAGTTTCGACGATCTCACTGGCTGATTTATCAATCAGGTGATGGTCAAATGCTTTTAAACGAATTCTTATATGTTGATTAGCCATGCTATCTATTACTCGTTAATTCAATTATTCGATTATCTTAGCAACCACACCCGCACCAACGGTACGGCCACCCTCACGAATCGCAAAGCGTAAGCCTTCTTCCATCGCAATCGGGTTGATCAGGGTCACTGTCATTTTTACGTTATCGCCCGGCATGACCATCTCGGTACCTTCCGGCAGGTCACATGCACCTGTTACGTCTGTGGTACGGAAGTAGAACTGTGGGCGATAGTTGTTGAAGAATGGTGTGTGACGACCACCTTCATCTTTACTCAATACGTATACTTCACACTCAAACTTGGTGTGCGGTTTTACGCTACCAGGCTTACAACATACCTGACCACGCTCAACTTCTTCACGTTTCAGACCACGTAGCAGCAGACCGACGTTGTCACCCGCTTCTCCGCGATCCAGCAGCTTGCGGAACATCTCAACACCGGTACAGGTCGTTGTCTGGGTATCACGGATACCAACGATCTCGATCTCTTCACCAACGTTAACCACACCACGCTCGATACGGCCGGTTACCACGGTGCCACGACCTGAGATTGAGAATACGTCCTCAACTGGCATCAGGAACGGCTGATCAATTGCACGCTCTGGCTGCGGGATGTAGCTATCCATCGCTTCAACCAGTTTGATGATCGAGGGCGCGCCAATTTCTGAGGTATCGCCTTCTAATGCTTTCAGCGCTGAACCAATGATGATCGGTGTATCATCACCAGGGAATTCGTAAGCATCTAACAGCTCACGGATTTCCATCTCAACCAGCTCTAACAACTCTTCGTCGTCAACCATGTCTGCCTTGTTCATGTAAACAAGCACGTATGGAACGCCAACCTGACGTGACAGCAGGATGTGCTCACGGGTCTGTGGCATCGGGCCGTCTGCAGCCGATACAACCAGGATCGCTCCGTCCATCTGCGCTGCACCGGTGATCATGTTCTTCACGTAGTCAGCATGTCCAGGACAGTCAACGTGAGCATAGTGACGATTTGGACTTTCGTACTCTACGTGTGAAGTCGCAATGGTGATACCACGTGCACGTTCTTCAGGCGCGTTATCAATCTGATCAAAGGCTTTCGCTTCGCCACCCTGCGCTTCTGCCATAACTTTCGTCATCGCCGCGGTTAAAGTGGTTTTACCATGGTCTACGTGACCAATTGTGCCCACGTTTACGTGTGGCTTGGTTCTTTCAAACTTTTCCTTAGACATGTCTAGTGTCTCCCCCGAAGGTATTAATAACTAAATTAACAACAATTTATAAAAATATTTATACTACTTTAACTGGAGCTCATAACCGGATTTGAACCGGTGACCTCTTCCTTACCAAGGAAGTGCTCTACCGACTGAGCTATATGAGCAAAACTTTACCTAATCACTCCGGCCCAATCGCCACCTGCCTGACTTATAAAACCAGGAGATCATCAAACCTGGCCCCACTAAAATAATATGGAGCGGGTGATGGGAATCGAACCCACGTATTCAGCTTGGAAGGCTGAAGTTCTACCATTGAACTACACCCGCACAAACTCTGCGAACATTTCCCATCTTCAAACTTATTGGTGAAGGGGGAGGATTACTCCAGGCATCCTGCCTTCCGCCCTTCGGGTCAGCGCCAAAAAAACGCTATTCAAAATTGCTCTCGGCAACTGCTCCTGCGTTGCTCTACTTACGGACTCCTGTCCTAACCAGCAATTTTGTTAAACCTCTTATCGGTTCAACCCCTCCCTTTCTGAGAGAGCTTACCCGCTGCAAAATTAGT
The DNA here is from genome assembly GCA_963752725.1 of uncultured Gammaproteobacteria bacterium. GTDB lineage: Bacteria > Pseudomonadota > Gammaproteobacteria > SZUA-229 > SZUA-229. The sequence goes on along the minus strand of CAVWAI010000022.1, from coordinate 55,955 downwards.
TAACCTTGCCTGCACAACTATACCTTATGGTGGAGGGGGGAGGATTTGAACCTCCGAAGGTAGAACCAGCAGATTTACAATCTGCCCCCTTTGACCGCTCGGGAACCCCTCCAAAAATCAAGCCGCGTATTTTGCTTGAGCGCAGCGCAACTGTCAACCGTAACACGCTGATACGGCGAATATTTTTTAACCCAGCAAAGTTACAGGCTATGGTTATCTCTCAAGCAACCGCGGCAATATAAAATCAACAAAAAAAACCGCGGAATAAAAACGCCCATAACACTAATGGCTATAGGCATATATATGGAGCCGGTGACAGGAGTTGAACCCACGACATCCTCATTACAAGTGAGGCGCTCTACCAACTGAGCTACACCGGCACGGGGCGCAATTGTAGGGAATCACCCGACTGAAAGCAACTCGATTTAGCTCAAATCAGACATTTTTTTCAAAATTACTCGGTTTCTTACCCAGAACAGGGTAAATACGAAAACTCAATGGTCACAATCCCTGCTCAGGAGACTGACGTTATCTTTTTGACCGACTTTGATCTGTTTATCAAAAATCGACTGAGGAATACTCGCGCCGCTAGCAAGCTGATAATCCAGCCAGTAAACCGTATAGGTTTTGAATACCGGCTCAACCTGCACATCAAAACCTAACTTCTGAACCTTTTTCGCCAGTCCGTAGGCACCACTTTTATTTCTAAAGTGTCCCAACGAGATACCATGAATCTTCTCACCTTCACGAATCAGATAAAAATCTTTTATTTTTTTCTCTTTCAACCGCTTACCAGTCGCAATAGCCTTTCTCTTGCTCGTCTCTGGCTGTACATAGACCCAGAATAAAGACTGCTCCTTTTCTTCTTTACCGCGAAAATCAGCTTCCACCACGTACGATTTAATCTCACGCGTAAAACCACGTAACTCATCCAGGTTACGAAAGGGCCCCAGGGTATAACACATTGATTCGGCTATCGGACGCACGGATGATGCTAAAGAACCAGCTTTGACAGCGTCTAGCGCCAGCTTTTCTGCAATATCAGCAACCACTGGCTTGATCTCTGCAGCAGGCAGCTCTTCTGCAACGACTTCCGATACCGGTTCAACTTTTTCCTGTTCTATGGTTTTGTTCTCAGCAACGGCGAGACTGCCTGCATTCACTTTTTCAACGGTTTCCTGTGGCTGCGAAGCGCTGTCGCTCACTTGCGCTTGTTGCAGCGGCAATTCCCGTAACAGGACGATAGGTTGAACATTTTTTAATGGTGCTACATACGCATACAAATTTTCATCCGGCTTGAGCGTCTGCCATGCGATATAAGCCAGATTCAATGACAATACAATTAGAAACAACCAGCGCATGTTAACTACCATCCCCACTTTCCTGCTGTTTCATGATGTCATACAGACCCTGCATGATTAAATCGGGCTTATGGTACATCACCGGCATATCGGGATAAGCCATAATCACTTTAGCAAAACCGCCAGTAAGAATGATCTGCATAGACTCTCCCAGCCTGTCTTGTGAAGTCCGGCAAAACTCTCGAATCCCTGCCTGCAATAACTTGTGCAGACCTTGATTGACAGCGTCATCGGTATTATCTGGAACGTTTTGCTCATTGGGCCGTATATTAACAGTTGACTTCACATTCGCCGTGTCTGCCAGTAACGCTGCATGCATGCTAGCGTAAGACGGCAATATGTAACCACCCAGGTGTCGGCCTTTTTTATCGACCAGATCAATAGTAATGGCTGTACCCGCACTTATCACGCAGATGGGCGAAGCTGGAAAACTTTCATGAGCCGCCACAACCGCAGCCCATCGATCAGCACCGTATTGTTCAGGATCAGGGTAAGCATTAATAATATTCTTATATTGTTTTTGTGTTTTTAGATATTCAACGTCCAGTTGCCAGCGCTGCTTGACCCATTCACTCAAGGATTGCCGCACGCCTTCTCCAGCTACACACACCGCAAAAACACGAGCTGGCTTTTCTACCGGTGAAAGTAATTCATCAAAGCCGGCAGCACTATTTTTAACATCATAGTCCGAGACCCCTCGAGCAACAATAACTTCGGCCTGCCATAATGCCCATTTAATTCGGCTGTTGCCTATATCAGCGGTTAGTATCATGCTGTAACAGACCCTTTAGCTACGCGCACACTGACCTCCGCACTATTGAATACCCGCTTTTCACCATCAATCATGACCACTAACTCTGCCTGTTCATTTACACCTTGCGCGATACCTGATAACACTTCTCTATTATCCAGAATAATCTCAACATCTTTTGCTTTACAGTAATCGTATTGCGTACGATATTTTTCCAGGTATAACGCTGAGTTTTCCTGAAAATTTTGACACACGTCAACAATATTCCTCAGTAATGCTGCTGCCACGACTGTCCTTTCAGGCTGCTGCCCAACTGCCTGCGCCCTTGTCTCATCGAGGATATCGGTAAAATCCGGCAACTCGCTAATAATATCCAACGATGACAGTGTCATAGTTCACACCCACCCCGATAACTGCCGCAACACGCCTTTCAGCTTTCGGCCCATTTTTAAGCGGTTGTGTCTCAATTAAAATTCCAGCAATTTTTTTACCGCGCACATAAACATCATTCGGCCACTTGATCTGCACCTGTCTCAGGTTAAAACTTTCCAATGTCTCAACAATTGCCAGGGCAACACACAAAGGTAATAGATGTAATGATTGGAGAGCTAAGGCAAATGGCCAGACGATACTCATCGCGACGTTGGAATACGGCGTCATATGCCAGTATTTTCCACGCCGCCCTCTACCCTGTGTTTGCTCTTCAGCAAAACAGGCAAAGGGTAACCGCTTCCCCACCTTGCATTGCTGTAACGACCAACTATTAGTCGAATCAATTGATTGGTGCACAACCACAGACATATCCACATGCCCCTTATTAGCAACACCAGCTTTCAATATGCCTGCCTGTAATTGTGTTTTCACCACCCGTTCTGCCATCACCCGCTCTACCACAATAAATTTTGTTATCTATCAAAAGCACTTTATATCACAGTACAGGCATAAATTTATTGAATAGCTGCTTGAACATTACACAGGGCAGAGACAGGTGAAGTTAAAGGGCACAGCATACTTCATGGTCATGATTATCACTAAAGTGGTTATAATTTAACCAATTTTAAATATTTATTATCTTTGTAAGCATTTGTTTTTCAATAAAATTTGTCATTTTTTCAACAAATACTGTCATTTTTTCAACAAAAACAGTAAGAATATTTTACACCCTGCTATAGTTCTTTATATCGTTTGGTTAAGTACTGGTTTTCAACATTGCTCGAAATACCAGGCCAACCGATTCCTAATTGCTCCGAAACCTAAGTTTTATTCCCGTATTTAATTGCACTCAGCTTGAGCCCTGCTCTTACTGTCCCTATGTGCATTACCCGTAGGTGGAGCGCACCAATGATAATTTCTCAGCTACTCAAACATAATTTCACATCAACATTAATTGCTTTATTACTGACTCTGCAGATGTCCGCATGCACCACTGAAGAATTTGCAGCTACCGTTACTGATGCTATTGATTCAGGCACTATAACCAGCCCCAATATAAACTCTACGGCTGTTATTAGCGGGGTTGATAGCGGTAGCGTTATTGAAGATGTTGATCCCAATGGCGATAACCTGCTAGAGGTTGGCGGCAAATTAAACATTACTGACAGCGGCACCGGTGGTGCTGCATTTATTACAGAGACGGTCAACGGTGACTACGGCAGCCTTACTATAGACGCTGCTGGAATCTGGAACTATACCGCGTACAACAACCAGGCCGTAATCCAGAACCTGACAAGTAGCGCTACATTAACCGACAGTTTGACGGTCAGTAGTGTTAGCGGCATAACACATGCGGTGGTAATTACCATCATGGGTGCTGATGAGACTAACACACCCCCTCCTGGTACTAACAATCCAGCTTTGATCAGCCTCTGGTACTAATAATCCAGCTTTGATCAGTGGGGTTGATGCCGCTAGTGTCATTGAAGATAGTGATCCAGATAATGATGACCTGTTAGAGGTTGGCGGCAAGTTAAACGTCACTGACAGCGATAATGGTGAAGCTGCCTTTGATGCAAAGACCGTCAACGGTAACTACGGCAGCCTTACTATAGACGCAGCTGGAAACTGGAACTATGCGGCTAATAACGGACAGAGCATCATCCAGAACCTGGTAAACGGTGCCACATTAACGGACAGTTTGACTGTCAGCAGCGTTGATGGCACCACACATACTGTGGTGATTACGATCATAGGCGTTAATGAGGCTAATAATGCAGCGGTGATTAGTGGCGTTAATACTGGTAGCGTTACCGAGGATATTGATCCTGATGGCGACAACCTGTTAGAAGTTGGCGGCAAGTTAAACATCACTGACAGTGATGCCGGCGAAGCTGCCTTTGTGACAACAACGAGCAATGGTAACTACGGCAGTCTTATCATAGACGCTACTGGAAACTGGAACTATGCTGCAAACAACAGCCAGGCGGCAGTCCAGAACCTGGCAAATGGCGCGACATTAAAGGACAACCTGACTGTGCGCAGCATTGACGGCACCGAACATACCATAGCGATCACCATCATTGGGGTCGATGACATACTCGCTAACGTTAGCTTGTCCTGGATTGCGCCCGCTGAACGTGAGGATAACACGGCGTTATTGTTATCGGAGATTGCAAGTTACAAGATATATTACAGTTCGACACAAGGTCAGTACACTAACAGCGTCCCTGTCAATGACAGCACCGCTACTGGCCATACTTTCACCAACTTTTCTTCTGGCACCTACTACTTTGTGATAACAACCATTGATACCGATGGCCGCGAGAGCAAATACTCACCTGAAGTTGTAAAAGTAATTTAAGTTAGTTCATTACCACTCTACAGATATTGGATGTTTTGAATCGAAAGGGATTCGGCTCAAAACATCCAATATCTCTAAATATTACGTCAGTATAAGGTGATGATATACAGTATGCAGATTGCGGATAATGTTTTATATTTTACAACCATTTGTTTTTCAATATATTTTGTCATTCTCTCAACAAAAACTGTCATTTTTTCAACAAAACACTTCCAGCGCTGATTAGAATATGTTACAGTTCGACCATCTTTTGGTTAAGCAAGGTTTCCCAATAATTGCTCGGAAGATTGGATCGATCGATCCTTAAATGCTCAAAAACTAAAATCTAAACTCCCATTATTTAATGCCCTCAGTTTGAGCTCGACTCTTACTGTACAGATGCGTATTGCCCGCAGGTTAGAGAGCACCCATGATAAATTTTTGTGTACTGAAACCCCGTTTTATATCAACCCTGTTTACTTTATTAATTACGTTACAAATAGCCGCATGTGGTTCTGGTTCTGCTGCGACTGATACAGCGACTGCTACAGCGACTGATACCAATATCAGTTCTGACACTATAACAGATCCCGTTACTAACCCGGTCGCCATGTATAGCTACAACGCCAATCTTTCAGATGCGCAACCACTTGTTGACGCCGTATTAGAGCAGACAACGGTATACATGTTTTTCACTAGCACTTCGCAATATTCCAGCATGAACTTTTATTGCTGCAAAGGAATTGATGGCGCAAGCACTGGTGAAGCATACAAAACGCCAGTACGCGATTCATCTACACCTTTCGTCTATTCCGTGGACCTCAGTCAATACTCTACTACTGGAACAAGAGATTTTATACTGAGGCAACACGTACTGATGGTAGTGGACTAGATAAGCTCTTTGTCCCTTTCAGCATTAATGTCAGAATAACACCTATTAACTCCATACTCCTGAGCCTACTCCTGAGCCTGCTCCTGAGCCTGCTCCTGAGCCTGCTCCTGAGCCTGCTCCTGAGCCTCCTGACTCCTGAGCCTACTCCTGAGCCTGCTGCCTGTTAACGTTAGCTTGTCCTGGGTTGCACCTGCTGAACGTGAGGATAATACCGCGCTGTCGTTATCGGAGATCGCAAGTTACAAGATATACTACAGTTCGACGCAAGGCCAGTACACTAACACTAACAGCGTCGCTGTCAATGACAGCACCGCTACTGGTCATACGTTCACCAGCTTTTCTTCTGGTACCTACTACTTTGTGATAACAACCATTGATACCGATGGCCGCGAGAGTAAATATTCGCATGAAGTTATAAAATCTATTTAAGTTAGTCCACTACTTTTCTGTTGGTGCCGGATGCTTTGAATCAATTGCTACCAGATTCAAAAATATTCGGCACCACTAAGTGTTACGCCAATACAAGGCGATGAAGTTTTGCCCGAGCACTTAAAATATCAGGCTAATCAATTCCTAAATGCTCAAAAACTAAAAGTTAAATTCCCATTATTTAATGCACTCAGTTTGAGCTCGGCTCTTACTGTCACAGATGCGTATTACCCGTAAGTTAGAGAGCGCCCATGATAAATTTTTATGTACTGAAGCCCCGTTTTATATCAACCCTGTTTACTTTATTAATAACACTACAGATAACCGCATGTGGTTCCGAAGATATTACTGCTGCGACTGATACAGCGACTGATACAGCGACTGATACCAATATCGGTTCTAACATTAATACAGATCCCGTTACTAACCCGGTCGCCATGTATAGCTACAACGCCAATCTTTCAGATGCGCAACCACTCGTTGACGCCGTATTAGAGCAGACAACGGTATACATGTTTTTCACTAACACGTCGCAATATTCCAGCATGAACTTTTATTGCTGCAAAGGAATTGATGGCGCAAGCACTGGTGAAGCACACAAAACGCCAGTACGCGATTCATCTACACCTTTCGTCTATTCCGTGGACCTCAGTCAATACTCTACTACTGGAACAAGGAAATTTTATACTGAGGCAACACGTACTGATGGTAGTGGACTAGATAACTTACTTTGTCCCTTTCAGCATTAATGTCAGAATAACACCTATTACTCCTGCTCCTGCGCCTACTCCTGCGCCTACTCCTGAGCCTACTCCTGAGCCTACTCCTGAGCCTACTCCTGAGCCTACTCCTGAGCCTACTCCTGAGCCTACTCCTGAGCCTACTCCTGAGCCTACTCCTGAGCCTACTCCTGAGCCTACTCCTGAGCCTACTCCTGAGCCTACTCCTGAGCCTACTCCTGAGCCTACTCCTAATAGTCCAGCCATCATTAGCGGTGTTAATACCGGTAGCGTTACCGAGGATCTTGATCCTGATGGCGATAACCTGTTAGAAGTTGGCGGCAAGTTAAACATCACTGACAGTGATACCGGTGAAGCTGCCTTTGTTGCAAAGACGTTCAACGGTAACTCTCGGCAGTCTTACCATAGATACCGCTGGATACTGGAACTATGCCGCCATAATAACCAGACTGTAATCCAGAACCTGTCATACGGCGCTACATTAACAGACAGCCTGACTGTCAGCAGCGTTGACGGCACCACGCATACGATAAAGATTACTATCATGGGAGCTGACGAGACTAATCAGGTCGCCATGTATAGCCTACGCCAATCTTTCAGCCGTCATTAGTGGTGTTGATACCGGGTATTACCGAGGAGATGGTCAACGGTCGATAACATGTTAGAACAAGACGGCAAATTGAACATTACTGACAGTGATATCGGTGAAGCGGCCTTTATTGCATCGACGATCAACGGTGACCTCGGCTATCTTACTATCGACGTGGTTGGAAACTGGTACTATGCCGCAATCAATAGCCAGGCCGTGATCCAGAACCTGGCCAGTGGCGAGACATTAACGGACACATTGACTGTCAGTAGTGTTGATGGCACCACGCATAATATAGTGATTACTATCGTGGGTGTGGATGAAATTATCACACCTCCTCAGCCTACTCCTGAGCCTACTCCTGAGCCTACTCCTAATAGTCCAGCCATCATTAGCGGTGTTAATACCGGTAGCGTTACCGAGGATGTTGATCCTGATGGCGACAACCTGTTAGAAGTTGGCGGCAAGTTAAACATCACTGACAGTGATGCCGGTGAGGCAGCCTTTGTGACAACAACGAGCAATGGTAACTACGGCAGTCTGACCATCAACACCACCGGTAACTGGAACTATGCCGCAAACAACAGCCAGGCGGCAATCCAGAACCTGGCAAATGGCGCGATATTAAAGGACAACCTGACTGTACGCAGCATTGACGGTACCGCACATACCGTAGTGATCACCATCATCGGGGTCGATGACATACTCGCTAACGTTAGTTTGTCCTGGGTTGCGCCTGCTGAACGTGAGGATAATACGGCGTTATCGTTATCGGAGATTGCAAGTTACAAGATATATTATGGTTCGACGCAAGGTCAGTACACTAACAGTGTCGCCATCAATGACAGCACTGCTACTGGCCATACTTTCACGAGCTTTTCTTCTGGTACCTACTACTTTGTGATAACAACCATTGATACCGATGGCCGCGAGAGTAAATACTCACCTGAAGTCAAAAAAATAATCTAATAATAGTGCCAACAAAAAAGCGGCCAGTTTATCTGGCCGTTTTTTTACCCTGGATTAAACCATTGCAACAAAGATCAGGAACAGAAAAGTATTTACATACTATGCAAATTGAAAAATCAGGATGGATAAATAAAAAACCAGCAAAAGCTTTATTTCAGCGGTAGAATACGCGGCTTACTAGATACAGCACAATAAAAAATAACCTCATAGCCACAGAACAATTTTATGTCAGCTGAAGACGAAATCACTACACCGACGAACTTTATTCGTAACATCATTCAGGATGACCTGGATTCCGGCAAACACAAAGCCGTACAGACCCGTTTTCCACCCGAACCTAACGGTTACCTGCATATCGGCCATGCCAAGTCTATTTGCCTGAATTTTGGTATAGCAGAAGATTTCAAAGGTCAGTGCAACCTGCGTTTTGACGACACCAATCCCGAAAAAGAAGATGTCGAATACGTTGATGCCATTATGGAAGATGTTAAGTGGTTGGGATTTGAATGGAGCGGACTGTATCATGCCTCTGATTATTTTCAGCAGTTATACGACTATGCTGTTGAGCTGATTAAACAGGGCGAAGCCTATGTCGATTCACTCTCTGCTGAAGAGATTCGTGAATATCGCGGCAGTCTGACCGAAGCCGGCAAAGAAAGTCCGGACCGTAATCGCAGCATCGAAGAAAATCTCGACCTGTTTGCCCGCATGCGAGCCGGTGAATTTAAAGACGGTCAATACCTGCTACGGGCTAAAATTGATATGGCCTCGCCTAATATCAATATGCGCGACCCTGCGCTGTATCGCATTAAACGCGCGCATCATCAGCGCACCGGTAATGACTGGCCGATATACCCGATGTACGACTATACACACTGTGTCTCAGATGCCATCGAAAATATCACGCATTCTTTGTGCACACTCGAATTTGAAGACCATCGCCCACTGTATGACTGGGTGCTGGATGAAGTAAAAACCCCCTGCCATCCACGGCAGATTGAATTTGCCCGTTTGCAGCTCAAATATACTATCACCAGTAAACGCAAACTTAATCAACTGGTAACAGACAAGCACGTTGATGGCTGGGACGACCCGCGCATGCCGACGATCTCCGGCTTACGTCGCCGAGGCTGCCCGGCTGCAGCGATTCGTGATTTTTGTGACCGCATCGGTGTTACCAAAAAAGACAGCTTTATCGAAATGGCGGTACTGGAAAACTGTATCCGTGAAGACTTGAACCAACATGCTACTCGCGTCATGGGCGTTTTAAATCCATTGAAAGTCACTATCGAAAACTATCCCGATGGAAAAGTTGAAGAACTGATCGCCCAGAACCATCCGCAAAAACCAGAGATGGGCGAGCGCAGCATCAATTTCTCCAAGGTCATCTACATCGAACGCGATGATTTCCTGGAGGATGCACCGAAAAAATTCTTCCGCCTGTCCGTCGGCCGTGAAGTACGCTTACGTTATGCCTACTACATCACCTGCACGGATTTTGTGAAAGATGAAAAGGGTGAAATTGTTGAATTAATCTGCCGATACGACCCTGAGACCAAAGGCGGCTCATCACCGGATGGCAGAAAAGTAAAAGGCACCATCCACTGGGTCTCAGCCGAACATGCGATCAATGCCAGCATCAATTTATATGATCGATTGTTTACTCACCCTGATCCGGCTGCCAGTGATGACATCACCGAACATTTAAACCCGGAATCATTAACCGTGTTAAATAACTGCAAGCTTGAAGCAGCCCTTGCCGATGCCGGCACTGAGGTTCACTATCAGTTCGAGCGTACCGGTTACTTTGTCAGAGATATCAAAGCTGAAGCTTTAACGTTTAACCGAACGGTAACTCTGCGTGACACCTGGGCGAAACTCGATAAACAGAATGCATAACCTGCGACTACAGACTATAAGCATTTCCTTACATCAATAAACGTTACTGACTGACAGGCCGGGTCTTCAAAAATAGTTCTCATTTGTTAAGGTCATACACGCTGCCTCAGTCATCACCGGTGCAGCGAGTTATTTCAGCAAAACAAGGAGAGTTAATATGGATATACTTAAATACGTCAGCAGCGAGATCGGCTGCTTTTTAAAAGCAATGCTGGATATCTCTGTTCAAAAGATCGAACAGATTCTCAAATCCAGGTAAAACCGGGGTATAAAAAACAGAGCTTATGAGCAGGTTTAATGCTCTTAAGCTCTGCTGATCAAATTCCAGCTAATTCTGTTGAAATGTTTCACGCTTAAGCGCGATCACCATCTCAGCGCCGGTAGCAAAACGTTTTTCTGCTTTTTTCTGCATCGCTTTATTGATTATCCGTGTTGCACTTGCCGGCAAGTCAGCTCTTACTTCTCGAACCGGCCGGTACTTTTCATTGGTAATCTTATAGGCCAGATTAGCCAGGTTATCTGCCTTGAAAGGCAAAGTGCCAGTGAGCAACTGGTAGAATGTAACACCAAGTGCATATAGATCCGCGCGACCATCAACACGTGACCCGGTCATCTGTTCTGGTGCCATATACGATGGGCTCCCCATAAAACTGCCGGTTCGGGTTTTAACTGAATCGGTGATCCGCGCTATACCAAAGTCAGTAATTTTTACCTGCTTATTCTTTGCATCGTACATCACATTACCGGGTTTAATATCACGGTGAACAATCTTCTGCTTATGCGCATAGTCCAGCGCTTCCGCAACGATCTGAACGATACGATAAACCTCCTGTACCGGCAGCAAAGCGCCGGGCATTGCATATTCAGACAAGGACACACCTGAAACATAATCCATCGCGATAAAAGCAAAATCTTCCTCTTCGCCCATATCATAAACGGTAACAATATTACTGTGACTTAATCGACCAGCGGCTTCGGCTTCACGGAAAAAACGCGCTTTAAAAGTATTTATATCTTTCTCTGAAAACTGTGAATAATCCAGTGTTTTGATCGCCACCTGTCGATTGATCTTCGGATCTCTTCCCAGGTACACCACACCCATAGCGCCGCGGCCTAATTCTTTTTCTATCTTATAACGACCAAACTCCGGCAGCTCCATCTGTGACATCACCAGTGTTTTTTGCGACTGGTTAGGCGAGGAGATCTTAGTCTGCGACGAAGAGAAACCAACGATAGATTTAATGCGTTTATCTATATCCTTATAATTTTTTCGGCGGATGCTGATTTCCGAGTACACCTGAAGCCCGCGATCATATTGCCGTTTACGTTCAAAACTTAAGCCGATTTTATAGAGATCAGAAAGCGCCGCATCATCAGCCCCGCATTTTAATAAACTGGTAATCGCGGTTTCATAATCACCTTTCTCATATTGATAATGCCCCAGCTGAAACCATGCATCATGCTGTTTTTTGATAAGGTCATTGAGAATAGACTTTCCAGACGTGTAGATATATACCACTATCTGCCCGATAATCATGAGCAGTAATATATTGATCGTCGGCCACCAGATGCCTTTCAGTATCAACAGCACTGGCTGTACTGAAATTATCCCCATGAGCAGAAACGCACCCAGAAACAAACCGCTTTGTTTCGATAACAAAGGCAATAACCATAATAGATAAATAACCACCAATGCTAATAATGATGGCAGTAACCACCAGCTTTCAGCAGGCGTATAGTAAGTTGCATTCGCTTCTAAACTACTGAGCGCATCAGCCAGTATCTGCAGGCGATTGGCATCCTGACCGATCAACACCAGTTTATCTTTATAATAATCATTTGGCTTTGCAGCAGCAGCCTGCAAGGACAGCGCCTTTATTTCTGTATGACGTCCGGTGAGATCGGAGAAGTAACTAAACACCTTGCCGGAAAGATCAACCGGGATATTCAAGCCATCCAGTCGGATCACCCCCTCTTCACTCCAGTGTAATTGCTCGCTGTTCTGATAACGACTAAATACTGCCAGCGTTAGATTCGGCAAAGAAAAATCCCTGGCCTCGTCATACCAGATCAGCGACTGCTGGTCAGTAACATAAGGATTGAAAGGATAGACTCGATAGGGTAACTGCGTATTCGTTAATCTGAACGTCTGCGCTTCCGGTAGAAAGACAGTGGGAATATATTGTCGCCAGCCATCCTGATATAACAATGATTCATCATAAGGAATATAATTTTGCTGATCAGGCACATTGGTATATTGGGTTAAAAATACACGCTGGTGTTCCAGCATCCAGGCCAGCTTATTTCGCTCCCCCTGTGTCGGCTGCCACTGCTGCTCACCCTCATTCTCATCCTCTGCTGCAGATTGTTCGGCTGCCGAAGCTTTAGTTTTGCTGCGTCTGGCTGCTGGCTCGGTGACTTCATCTTCGACCGGCAGATAATCCATCTGTGGGAAATCATCACTCAACCAGACAATTTCTGCGGCCTGTGACTTCCTCAGCTTGCGCAGAAAAAACCGGAACTCACGTATGCCTTCAGGTTTCTGCAAACGTGCCTCGTCCAGCTGGATTACACGAAAATCATTTATTTCAGACTGCGCGGGTAACAATAAGCTGGCATAGCGAAACATCTGCGCATCCAACCAGCGAACGGTACTATTCTGTGAGGATAATAACGCCAGCAGAAAACAAAAAACAATAAATACAGAAAAATAAAGTCGTCGATGCTGATTCAATGAGCTGCCTGTTTGATATTCAAATTATTGTGGTGATGCCTCAATCCCGATTCGCCTACTGCATTTTCGAGATAACAAGATTCATCTTTTAGGTCTGTTTAGTATAGTTGACAGATGCCGCTTGTCATTTAGGATGAAGGCAAATAGGTCCTGATCAGCGTAATTTTTCTACTGAAGCCCATTAAGCGTAAGCACCTGAAATACCGTCTGAGTACAAAATTAAGACAATCTACGTGGCTACCAGTAAAAACTTTCGCAAAATAGACATCATCTGAGGGAGACAAAATGCAGGAGCCGCATGTCTAAAGAGTGCTTAAATGGATCGCCCAGTTAATAATCTATATGCCGTCAAACCCACTGACAGGTTACTTTTTTCGACATGAGGGCTCGTTATCCAGTAATGATTCATCAGAAACTCGCGTCCAGATCTGAGACTTCAAAGTTTTAGCTGGGTCCTCAGCATCAAGAAAGTAGATCTTCAGGGCGTGCCCTGCATCGAGTAATTCCAGTTCAACCTCAAACTGCTTTTTAGCATGCATATCAACACCGACGATAAAACGATTGGCTTCAATACTTTTCAAAGAACCGGTGTCGATCTGATAACACGGCAACCCCTTATCCACTTCATCACCGTCGAAATCATATTCCATGATCGCGCCATCACTGCTAATCCGAGTGTATATCACATCTATTTTCCCCGCTTTATTTTCTGAGCTATCCCACAGGCCGATAAGATCAGACATCTCGACGTGGGTGGGATCACTGCTCGGTGGGGAGCAGGCTGTAATGAATATAAGGATAGAAAATATTAAGTAGCCACGAACTGCAAAGAGATTATTTATCATGAGATAATTTTATTCTTTAATTGCCGCCATTGCGAGCGCAGGGTGGCAATGACGAAAAGGATTTAATTAATGGTTATTCTGGCAAATTTACGTTTACCCACCTGAAATACGGCTGCCGTGCCTTTATTGATCTTCACTGATTTATCAACAATTTTTTCACCATCGATCTTAGCCGCACCCTGCTGGATCATACGCATCGCATCACTGGTACTGCCGCACAGACCCGCATCCTTAAGCAGGTTCGCGATCGGATAACCCTCTTCCGGTGCATCAAAACTTAGCTCCGGGATATCATCAGGCACTTTATTTTTTGCAAACTGGGCAATAAAACCCTCACGTGCTGCAGTCGCTTCAGCCTCACTATGAAAACGCGCGATAATTTCTTCCGCCAGCAGGAATTTGATATCTCGTGGATTTTTTCCCTGTTCCATCTCCTGTTTAAACGCTTCAATTTCACTCATTGGGCGAAAACTTAACAACTCGAAATAACGCCACATCAGCTCATCAGAAATTGACATGATTTTGCCGAACATATCTTTCGGAGCATCATCAATACCGATGTAATTATTAAGCGACTTGGACATTTTCTGCACACCATCCAGACCCTCAAGAATTGGCATGGTCAGGACGCATTGCGGTTTTTGGCCATGTTGCTCCTGCAGCTGGCGTCCCATTAATAAATTAAATTTTTGATCGGTGCCGCCTAATTCAACGTCTGCCTCCATCACCACTGAATCATAACCCTGTATCAACGGGTATAAAAACTCGTGGATCGCGATCGCCTGACCGCCTTTATAACGCTTGCTGAAATCATCGCGCTCCAGCATCCTCGCCACCGTGCTGCTGGCGGCGAGTTTAATCATATCGACACTGGTCATATACCCCATCCAGTGAGAGTTAAACATGACCCTGGTTTTATCTTTATCGAGAATTTTGAAAATCTGCTGCTGGTATGATTTTGCATTTTCTTCAACATCCTCCTGCGTTAATGGCGGTCGTGTCGCTGACTTGCCCGTTGGGTCGCCAATCATGCCGGTAAAATCACCAATCAAAAATAACACTTCGTGACCCAGGTCCTGAAACTGGCGTAACTTATTGATTAGTACGGTGTGGCCAAGATGCAAATCAGGTGCTGTCGGGTCAAAACCCGCCTTGATCCTCAGTGGTCGACCTTCCTTTAACTTGGCTAGCAGCTCTTTTTCCACGAGGATTTCATCGGCTCCACGCTGGATTATTTCAAGTTGCTCGTCTATCGATTTCATAAGGTTTCCTGACTGGTGTTACGCTAAAAAGGTGTATAAGATACCTGCGCTTTGATGCTTTCTCAACTACTCATTAGCAATATAGAATAAATGCTTCAAATACATGAATATTTTTCTGCCCATTTACCGGCCATTTCATTGACTGGTTAATGTTTTACGACTACATTTAAACTATATTTTCAATATTTTCACAGACCAGAATTACACCTATGTCACTGATTAGTAAAGATTTTCGATTAAACGAGAGCCAGACCCATAACCATCGTCATGGGCGCTTGCGCTGGGCATTGTTAGTTATTGCCGGTGCCGGTATCGGCGTCGTACTCGCCAGCACAAATACTACAACACAAAATTCTGGCACTATCGCTAGTGATTCACTGCCAGTTTTCGAGTCAGTCACTACCACCACAGATGAACTGGCACGCGAAAGTTTTTCACTCAGTCTGCCTGAATTACAGGCGAAACAAAAAATCATCGATAATGCTAATAACCTCGCCCCGAAACAATGGCGTGAATTTAAAGTGAAGTCAGGTGATAACCTTGCCGGTCTGTTTAAACGGGCAAAAATAAAACCTCAACAACTCGATGAGTTGATGAAGTCAGGCGACGAGGTAAAAAAACTTACCCGCATATATCCAAAAGACCTTATCCGCGTATTGTCTGACGATGATGGCATATTGCAGGCACTGCGTTATGACATCGATCATAAATCTTATCTGATGGTAGAACGTGAGAACGGAGAACTGGTTGCAAAAACCTATAACCACCAGATAGAAACACGCCAGACACATGCTAGCGGTGTAATCGACTCCTCACTGTTTCTGGCTGCGCAAGATGCCGGTATCTCTCAGAATATCATTATGGAACTGGCCAATATCTTCGGCTGGGATGTCGACTTCGCTCTGGATATTCGTAAAGGTGACAGTTTCACCGTGTTATACGAAGAACTATTTCGTAATGGTGAAAAGATTTCTGATGGCAATATACTTGCCGCCGAATTCATCAACGACGGCGAAACCTATCGTGCGGTGAGGTATACCAACCCACAGACCAATGTTAGCGAATACTATACCCCGGACGGTAAAAGCATGCGCAAGGCGTTTTTACGCACACCGGTGAATTTCGCTCGAATCAGTTCAAAATTTACCGTTAAACGCTACCACCCGGTTTTGCATAAAGTCCGTTCTCACAAAGGCGTGGACTACGCAGCAAAAAGCGGTACGCCGATCTATGCTGCAGGTGACGGCAAGGTTATCTTCAAAGGCAAAAAAGGTGGTTACGGCAAAGTGATGATCGTGCAGCATGGCAGCAAGTACACCACGCTGTATGCCCATCTGAAAACCTATAACCGTAAACTCAGGGTCGGCTCAAAAGTAAAACAGGGACAGACCATTGCCTACGTTGGCAAAACAGGCCTGGCGACCGGCCCGCATCTGCATTATGAGTTCCGCGTTAACGGCGTGCATAGAAACCCTTTAACCGTGAAACTGCCTGCATCGCAACCGGTTCCAAAACGTTATATGGCAGATTTCGAGTTGTCGACCACACCCAAATTTGCCCAGCTTGACCTGTTAGCCCGCAACCAACAGGTAGCGCTTGCAGAGACAGAAATCAACAACTAAAACCCGGTAACTTAGATCGATAATCACTCATGTCTTCATCACAACCTGAGCTGTATATAGGTTTGATGTCCGGCACCAGCATGGATGGCATCGATGCCGTGCTGGTCGACTTCTCCGGGGCGCAGCCCGAACTGATCAGTACGCATAGTCATCGATGGCCTGATGATGTCCAGCAGGCATTAATTGCAGCACGCGAGATTCCGGACGAACAACTTTCTTCCCTGTCATCACTGGACCTGCAAACCGCGGAGATATTTGCTGATGCCTGCTTTGAGCTACTAAAAAAATCCTCACATCAGGCACAGGACATTATCGCCATCGGTAACCATGGCCAGACTATTCGTCATCGTCCAGATATAAGCACCCCGTTTTCATTACAGATTGGCAATGCAGCAAAACTGGCCGCGATAACGGCTATCGATGTCATCTCAGATTTTCGCACCGCCGATATAGAAGCCAGTGGCCAGGGCGCGCCCCTGGCACCGGCATTCCATCAGGCCATATTTCAACATGAGCGAATAAATCGCGTTATCGTTAACATCGGCGGCATATCGAACATAACCGTTCTACCCGGCAATGCTCATCAATCTGAAGTGAATCCCGCTGTCATCGGCTTTGACTGTGGCCCCGGCAACACATTGATGGACGCGTGGATTTCGCGACATCAACAACAGCACTATGATGCTGACGGTGCACTCGCTGCAAGTGGAAAAACCGATGCGCGACTGCTAGCCAATCTACTGATGGATGACTATTTTCAACTGCAACCGCCGAAAAGCACCGGATTTGAATATTTTAATGTGGAATGGTTAGACCAACATATCGACAGTGAAATCAACTACTCTGATATTCAGAGCACCTTATGCGACCTGACTGCAACATCGATCATACGCGCCATTAATCAGTATGCAGAAAACACCGATGAGATCTATATCTGCGGTGGCGGCATACATAATAAAGAGTTAATGCGCCGGCTACAGAGAATAACGAAGTGCTCTGTATTGAGCACAGAAGTCCTGGGGAGTCATCCTGACTGGGTCGAAGCGATGGCTTTTGCCTGGCTGGCCTACCGTAACAGACACCAGCAGACAGGCAATCTACCATCAGTAACCGGTGCAAAAAAAGCGGTGATCCTGGGCGAACTCACGAAGCATTCAAGCTAGAACAGGCATCATGAGTTAATGTACCTTGTTATCAGCGTCAAGAACTGCTAACGTTGCTTGATATCTACATAACCACGGACTGGTTCGCCTGTATAAATTTGCGTAGGCCTAAAGATACGGTTATCTGATAGCTGCTCACGCCAGTGTGCCAGCCAGCCCGCGACTCGCGAGATCGCAAAGATAGGCGTGAACTGATCAGGCGCTATGCCCATCTCGGTATATAAGATACCTGAATAATAATCCACGTTTGGGTATACCCCTTTTGGTCCCAGAGCTTTTTCACAGGCTTCTTCCAGTACTAATGCGGTTTCAAATTCCGGGCTCAGGTTACCGCGTGACTCACCCCACTCAACCATCAATTTCTGCAACACCGTGGCACGGGGATCTTTGGTTTTATACTCACGATGTCCCATTCCCCAGACAACTTTGTTCTTTGCCAGTTGCTTATCCAGCCAGTCTTGTACATTTTCCGGACGACCTATTTCTCTTAACATTTCCACCACACGCTGATTTGCACCACCATGTAGCGGTCCCGCTAACGTACCGATCGCTGCCGCAATAACCAGAAATGGGCTGGCCAATGTTGAGCTACAAACCATGGCAGCAAAGGTAGAAGCATTGATGGTGTGTTCGGCGTGCAATACGAGGCAGGCATCCATGATTTTCACCGCTAATGGATCTGGCTCTTTACCGTCCAGCATATAAAGGAAATTTGCCGCATGGCTTAAATCATCACGCGGTTCGATAGGATCGTAACCATTGCGCACGTGCTCCCACATCGCGACGATGGTAGCCATGCGTGAGATGATTTTCACTGACATACTGTGAATATACTCAATGTCGTTACCGTTTATACCATCAGAAAGCACTTCTTCACCGCCATAGAACATACCCAAACTGGCTACCGCTGTTTGCAGCATCTCCATCGGGTGACCCGAGCTCGGCAGATTTTTCATGATACTGCGGATCTTATACTTGAGGCGGCGCTCGGCACGTAACTGGCAATCAAAGTCATCCAGTTCAGCCTCTGATGGCAGGCGGCCATCAAGCAGCAATAACACGGTTTCTTCAAAGGTGCTCTTTTCGGCAAGTTCTTTTATGTCATAACCGCGATAGGCAAGAATGCCCTTTTCACCATCAATTGATGAAATGTTTGATTTGGTGGCTGGCACGCCTGCCAGACCAGGTAAATATTCACTACTCATACAAGCATCCTTTAAAATCAGTTCGATAGCTTAACAAACTATACAGCCAATGTTTATGAACATATGCTTTAAGATAACAATTACGGCAATAAAAAAGGCACCCTATTCTATCGAATAAGGCGCCTTTCAGAAAACTTCGATATTAATCAACTACGAGTTAAACCGAAAATGATGAGCCACAGCCACAGGTTGATTTTGCATTGGGATTATTGACGACAAAGCGCGCACCTTCCAGACCTTCCAGATAATCCACTTCTGACCCGTTCAGGTACTGCATACTGGTTACATCAACAATCATCGTGGCGCCATTCACTTCGACTACTGTATCGTCATCAGCGACATTTTCATCAAAAGCAAAGGCGTATTGAAAGCCAGAACAACCACCACCATCAACCGATACACGCAATTTCAGATTTGGATTTTTTTCTTCTTCAACCAGTTTTTTTACTTTATTGGCTGCCGATTCTGTAAAACCAACCGTTGCACCCTCGATAACTTTAGGCTTTGGCGCAAAGTTTATTTGTATATCCATTAGATAGACCTATTTAGAATAATTTTCAATATTAGATTGTGCTAAATTAGCATTAACCTAGTAATTTAGTCAAGTATTCACTTTGGTCTACATCTAAACCTGTTGAGGCATCAACTCTGTGCCGCTGTCGAATCATCCAGATGATGGACATTAACTTTTGGCTCATCTTTTTTATGCTCCAGCCTTTTCTTCTCGTTAATGTTATGAAGCATCTGACCATTGATCTCAGCGCCACTAGCCATTTCCAGCAGATTGTACTCAACGTTGCCAGAAATGCGCGCTTTGGCAGACAGTTCCAGCTTCTCGCTAGCATATACATTACCGATCACTTCACCATTGATCACCGCATAGGCAACATGTACATCACCTTCTACGCAGCCACGGTCACTGATCACCAGCACAGTACCTTCAGCATCATCCGCCGTCGTCACATTACCTGTAACTTTACCATCGAGGTGTAAACCACCCTGAAATTTGATATCGCCAGTAACCTCTACACCCTGACCAACCAAAGTATCTATTTTAGATGATTTAATCTTTTTACTACCAAACATAATCATACTCCCCCGGCGGTCAAATCAGACCACGCAAATTGCTCATCTACAGTTTTGATCTTGCCAGTGCTCGGCTTCACTATGACGTGAAGAGAATCCGGTTGAAATGCCGCTGGTAAATTCATCACCCCTTCAAAATTTTGAAAATATTTAAAACCAAATTTCATCGGTTTTTTTGTATCTTTTGAAACTTCCGCTAACTTAAAGACTACAGGTTGCCCTTTATCCACCCCTTCGATACTGACATCCATCGTACCGCGAGCGAAATGATCATTACGACCACGCTGGCTAACCATTATTTTGTAGCTATAACCACCCTCTTCATTTTTCTTTAGCTGAATTGTCTGTATTGCCAGACTTCGACCACCCTGCTCTGGCGAAACGATACTTTTATAGAATGACAACTCCTTTTTAAGTTCCAGCGCTTCGCTCTGCGCCTGAGCCAAAGTTTCCTTTAGTTGTACAGAAGCATCGCCATCAATTCGACTATTACGTTCAAGCATAGTCGCTTGTCGACTACTTTCAATGATTTGAGCCTGAGATTCTTCTAATTGTTCTTGCAACTGACCAATGTAAGCATCCGCATCCGCACTATGGAAACCAGCAACATTACGACCATATTCAAATGATATCCATAGTGAAATCAATATTATACAAAATATAATAACGAAGCTAAGCAGCCACAACATAGGCTGTTGTACGGTAATAATCTGCTTTGTCTGTAGTGGTTTAAAATTCATAATAATTTCGCCTATGGTAATAAGGCGACCTGGTTCAGCCCTAAAGTTTCATCAAATTTGCACATAATATTCATATTCTGGATTGCCTGTCCCGCTGCGCCTTTCACCAGATTGTCGATCACCGCTGACACCACCACCGTATTAGCCTGCTGAGGCCTGAAGATAGAAATACGACAGGTATTCGCACCTTTCACGGAACGCGTCTCTGGCATCGTCCCTTCCGGCAGCACATCGACAAAAGGCTCATTGACATAACGGTCCACATACAGCTGGTGCAGGTCGACACTTGAGTCTGACCGTAATACCGCGTACAGACTTGTTTCAATGCCACGAATCATCGGCACCAGGTGAGGTACAAAAGTTAAACCAACCTCATGTGAAGCCACATGGCTCAGGGTTTGCTTGATCTCCGGCAGATGCCTATGGCCATCGACTGCATAGGCTTTAAAATTTTCAGCCGACTCAGCCTGCAAGGTTGCCACGCTGGCACCACGGCCGGCCCCGCTGACTCCGGATTTAGCATCCACAATCAGGTGCTGGTCATCAACCAGTGCGTTTTCGATCAGCGGTAAGAATCCCAGTGTGGTCGCCGTTGGGTAACACCCCGGATTAGCCACTACCTGGGCAGATTTAATGCTGGCGCGATTGATTTCAGGTAAGCCATAAACCGCGTCTGCCAGCACATCCACACAGGCATGATCCATGCCATACCATTGTTTCCAGACAGCAGGATCCTGCAGCCTGAAATCAGCCGCCAGATCGATTACCCGTACCTCTTTCTCAATGAGTTCTGGTACCATCTTCATCGCGGTACCATTAGGCGTCGCAAAAAATACCACATCACATTCAGCCAGTGTTTCTACCGCCGGCTCAGTAAAACAGATATCGGTAAAACCACGTAAGTTCGGGAATAGATCAGCCACCTTGCTGCCTGATTCAGAACGTGATGTCACATGTTTTAATTCAACCTGTGGGTGCATGACCAGCAAACGCAATAATTCAGCACCGGTATATCCGGTTCCACCGACAACTCCTACCGCTAACATGTAAATTCCCCAGTTTTATATTTATTGTTCATTTTGACGATTAATATTTTAGTTTTATATAAAGCGCGTTAATATGCCCAGGTGGCACTTGCCATCAGCATTTAAATACCTATTAAAGCTTATTTTAGACGGACTTCTTATGTTATGGGTTAAAGCCTTCCATATTATTTTCATGGTGACCTGGTTTGCAGCATTATTTTACCTGCCGCGCCTGTTTGTTTATCATGCGGATGCCAGTGATGACGCCAGTAATCAGCGCTTCAAAATCATGGAAAGAAAACTTTTTTATGGTATTGCCACCCCTGGCGCGTTAATAACGATCGTTCTGGGGTTCTGGCTGATACACCTGATAGGATACGCCATCCTGTCCAGCTTCTGGTTACAGGCCAAGTTACTGCTGGTCGTGATACTGGTGATTTACCATATTTACTGCGGAAAACTGCTGATCGACTTCAAACACGACAACAACCAGCGCAGCCATGTCTGGTATCGCTGGTTTAATGAGTTCCCGGTATTCATACTGATTGCGGTGATCCTGCTGGTTGAATTACAGCCCCAATGATCACATCAGAAAAACAGACGTCCTGGCTAGGAGTATTGCTCGAGCAGGCTCAATGCCTGCTTATAGACTTTACGCTTAAAGGCAACGATCTCATCGACCGGCGTCCAGTAATCCACCCAGCGCCAGCTGTCGAATTCCGGTTTGTCACTACAACACAGATCGAAATCACCTTCACAACCGGTAAGTCGCAAATAGAACCAGATCTGCTTTTGTCCTATGCACAGGGGTTTCGATCGCCGGCGCAATAAATGATCTGGAATACGGTAGCGTAACCAGTCATCCGTTTTACCAATAACCTCAACATGTTCTGGCAATAATCCTGTTTCTTCATGTAACTCACGGTACATGGCTTCTGTCGGCGATTCATCTCTGTCGATACCGCCCTGCGGGAACTGCCAGGTTTTTTGACCGGCTCGACGCGCCCAGAACACCTTACCTTCAGAATTACTCAGGATAATGCCAACGTTTGCTCTAAAACCTTTAGAATCAATCACTTGTTAACACCATCAGGGCATATCATAGAACCTTGGTTGTAACATGCCACATAAATTTTAATTACTTTAATAATAACAGACCAATTAAATAATAAAAGTTTAATCACTGGAAATTTTATATTATCCTATGAAAAATCAGCAGGATATTAATATTGTCTAATACAATATTCAGCCAGGCCCAATCTATTTCTATTGAGGCCTGATCTGCTTTTAGATTGAGCCGCAGGCAATAAACCCGTAACATGCCGTGCTTCGCAATTCTTCAGAAACCTATAATAAAAATGGCCCTGGCACTCTTCGACCTCGATAACACCTTACTTGCTGACGACAGTGATTTTCTCTGGGGCTGCTTTCTTGTCGACAAGGGCCTGGTGGATAAATCAACTTACGACGTAACTAACAAACATTTTTTCGAGCAATATAAACAGGGCACGCTGGATATCTTCGAGTTTCTTGCCTTTTCACTGAAACCATTAACGCAATATCCGCGTGAAAAACTCGATGTTTTACATGCTGAGTTCATGCAGAAACATATCGAACCGGTGATGACAGAAAAAGGCAAAAAACAGGTACAGTTTCACCGCGACAGAGGTGACGTGACGGTCATCATTACCGCAACCAACAGCTTTGTCACGAGTCCTATCGCGAAGGCATTCAAGGTCGATGATCTGATTGCCACTGAGCCTGAAATTATTGATGGCCGGTACACAGGAAAAGTCGCTGGCACTCCCTGTTTTCAGCAAGGCAAGATAACGCGTCTGAAGCAGTGGCTGCAGAACACTTCTCACAACCTCGACAACAGTACTTTCTACAGTGACTCACATAACGATATTTCACTACTGGAAATCGTCACTACCCCTGTGGCCGTTGATCCCGATGATGAATTGAAAACGATGGCATTAGCAAGAAACTGGGAAATACGCAGTTTTAGATAACCGTCTGTACAGTCAATAACCGGTAGTAAAACAATGCGCACTGAAACAGATAAGACCGATGCCCGCTGAGGAGAATTATCACCGTTGCACGACCCTAGCCTACTGGCTAATTTTAAAGCTCGAGAAACTGACGTACTCATCAGATCTAAATTAAACAACTTTATTGAAGCGGCTGTAGCAGCTGCTGGAAGGAAGCGGGAGAAACATACTGTATGACTTCTTTAGAATGATCATGCAGTGCAACATCGAGCCCTTTAGCCGCATATAAAAAATGCGTCACGCCATCCAGCTCAATACGATTATCCGGCACCCCGAAACGTGCCAGTATCACTTCCTCATCCAGATTGACGGCAGGAATAAAGGTTATAGCAGTGATGACTTCATCCAGGACCTGGATAACGTCATCATCTGACAGCGTATATTTTTTTGCCAGACCCGAAGCCATATATTCTGACTTCGCCGCATTATCACGCCAGACTTTTAGATCATGCTCGCTGGCACTGGTCTGCAACACCAGTTTTCCAGAGAGCAGACCCGCCTGGTAATGGCCATAATACATCTCCAGGTTACCCAACTCGTCTGAGGCTGCGACGATCGCCAGTTCCATATCACTGCCGAGCATCTGATAAGCGTCTGACAGGCGACTGACACCGATATGCAAAGCAAAGACCTGCGTCGTACCATCAGGAAGAATTTCGATCTGCCATGGTAGACCGGTTAATGTGTCTGCATTTTCAGACTGATCCACAAAAGGGTATATCGCCAGTACCACGGCGAGAAAAACAAAGAATGCAAAAAATACTTTCACCTAATGAACCGCCTGAGAAATAATCAGGCTTTTGGCAGAGTCACACCCTGCTGGCCCTGATATTTACCACCACGGTCAGCGTATGAGGTTTCACATACTTCATCAGACTCAAAGAACAGCATCTGGGCGACGCCTTCATTGGCATAAATCTTTGCTGGCAACGGCGTCGTATTGGAGAACTCCAGCGTCACGTGCCCTTCCCACTCAGGCTCGAGCGGCGTCACATTGACGATGATTCCACAGCGCGCATAGGTCGATTTACCCAGGCAGATGGTTAATACATTTCTCGGGATTTTGAAATTCTCCACCGTGCGAGCCAGTGCAAAAGAGTTAGGAGGAATGATGCAGACATCACCGGTGAAATCGACAAAACTGTGTTCAGAGAAATTTTTCGGGTCGACTATCGCCGAATTGATATTGGTGAATATCTTAAAATGATCCGAGCAGCGCACATCATAACCGTAGCTGGAGGTGCCATAGGAAATAAGTCGTTCACCGGCATCATTGGTTTTTACCTGTCCCGGCTCAAACGGCTCGATCATGCCTTTTTCAGATTCTCGACGGATCCACTTATCAGATTTAATACTCACTACTTACCCCAGATTTAGAGACTTAAAAAACGGGGAGATTGTAGCAGACTCTGCAGCAACTGGCGAAAATCTAAAACACTTTTACCGCAGAGGCGCAGAGACGCTGAGAAGAAAATCTTTTTTAGTTAGTGATGCCTGCGGCATAACTAACAAATAAGATATTTCTCCTCAGCGTCTCTGCGCCTCTGCGGTGAATCAGCTTTTATCCACCAAAACCGGTGGCATCGGGCAATCCAGGCAACTGGCGATAGCACGTGTCAGCTCATAGGCCTGAACAGTTACTTTGCCATCATGAGCAATACAGCTGACACAGGCCTGTAAAAAACGTTTTTTTAACGGTGGTTTCAAAAACTCCAGCTCATCCATCGCGGTATTTAAACTATCCAGCGATACCGTCGATTTCGGCAGCATCTTTAATGCGCCCGCACCGACCGAACGTTTTGCCGCATCAAATGCCCGTTGCGCCGGAGCTTCATCCTGCTGATCTGCTGCAGGATGCTCGAGATAAGCCAGTAAGGATAAAATAAGCTCACTGGAGTATTTAGCTGAACCGAGAACAAAATATTTAGCTATCGGTTTTTTTCGCAGGCGGTACTGTTCATCCAGATGCTGCACTACCACGCGTTGAATCACCCATTCTCTCAGTTCCACTTTATTGTCTGCTGCAATCAACTGCTGAACACATGATTTGAAACGCGTGTACTGCTCAAGCGTCATCTCCCGCAAGGTTGGTAATGTCAGATCAATTAACGACAAAGTTTGACTTCGTTCCAGCTCAGCAACCACCCGCTGAACCTGTTCTACATTTTGCGTATGCAGCTCACCGATGGCTTCACTCAGGACATCAAACTGCTTGCTCTCTATCTCCGGTTTTTCATGTAACAATAATGCAAGGATCAATGCCTGTGCGCCATAAGGATTTTCTGCATTTGCCAGCACCAGGTCAGGCAATTGCTGACGCCAGAGATGAGCCGCATCCATCTGTTGCTGTGTCACCTCACCCACATTATCGATCGCGCTGATCGCATCTTCTAATGCCACCCCGGCACCGATACTGGCGGCGATACTCGTTGCCAGCTTTTTCTTACGCTGTTTATCTATATCTTTTTGCTCATCTGTACGGCCCTGCTCAACAGGTTTTCTTTTATCAAAAAGATATTTTCCATCCCAGCCAGGTTGAATCCGCAAGATCCGTTTTTTCAATGGTGGATGCGTTGAAAAAGAAAAAAGACTAAGCCCGGTATCACCCCTGGCAAAATAAGCATGGCTATATTCATCGACAGCAGCGGCCAATAAAGCTGAGCCAGGCACTGCACCACCAATCTTTTTCAGGGCATTGGCAATGCCTTCACTATTGCGGGTAAATTGAACTGCTGATGCATCCGCCAGGTATTCTCGCTGCCGGCTAATCAAAGATTTTATCCAGTTACCAAAAAACATGCCGCTGTAACCGACCACCATCAAGGTTGCGGCAATTCCAAAAATTACCAGCATGGCGCGACCATCTTTATTATTGCGCGAGGTTCTGGCATACCGCATCGAACGCAATATCATTCGACCCAGCATACCGATCATCAGGATGCCATGTAAAACTGCGATCAGACGGATATTCAGTCGCATGTCACCATTAAAGATATGGCTGAACTCATGCGCGATCACCCCTTGTAACTCGTCACGGTTTAATCTTTCTAACGCGCCCTGGGTGATACCGATGACCGCATTCGTCGTTTTCCAGCCGGCAGCAAAAGCATTGATACCCTGCTCGTTTAAAATATAAACCTGCGGTACGGGCGCACCGGAAGCGATCGCCATCTCTTCGACGATGTTCAATATTTTTTGATGTAATGGATCACTGCTACTGCGCGGCACGATAACACCACCGAGTGATTGCGCGATAGCAGAGCCGCCTGAAGAGAGTGCTGCCAGTTTATAAAGGCTGCCGAGAAGGATAAAACCGATGATGGCTGCCGAAATCAGGATAGAGAGATCAGCGTCAAAAACCAGCTCGAGCTGCGACAGTGAAAACGTCAGTGTTCCATATTCAGTAAAATATAAAAAATCAAAAACGATCAGGTTACTCAATACCAGCAAACCGGCGATAGCCAGTACGAATAGAATAATCAACAGTGTTGTGCTGCGACGAGCCGAGTCCTGTGCTTCGAAAAAATTCATGACTTGTTAGTTATAGGTTTTATGATACAGGGTCTTTTAAAAACCAGAGTACTTTGCATGAGCTGGAGTTTTCGTTAGGGCATGCACAGCTAGTCAAAAAATGCTGAATTTACATTTGAGCATTCGAACAATTTGAGACTATTTATAACGCAGCCATGGCGAAAATATGCCACATGCAATGTATTCAAAATGAGACTTTAGGCGCCGCCTGAATCTCAGCACTATCTTCGAACTCCAGTAGACTCGCATCCGCTGCATGGCCAAAAGGACCGGCAAAAAAGTTTTGCGGGAAAGACTGCTTGTAAGTGTTGTACTGCATTACGCCATCATTAAAGGACTGCCTGGCAAAAGACACCCTGTTTTCCGTACTGGTAAGCTCTTCACTTAACTGCATCATGTTCTGATTCGCTTTTAGATCGGGATAGTCTTCCATCACCATGTTAAAACGGCCAAGTGCACCTGAAAGCTTTCCTTCTGCCTGTGCCAGTGCGCCCATAACATCGGCATCGCCTGGATTATTTTTTGCGGCTTCCAGCCCCGAAGAGGCGGCATTACGTGCAGTGATGACAGCATCCAGTGTTTCACGCTCGTGTTTCATGTAACCTTTAGCGGTTTCAATCAAGTTGGGAATCAGATCATAGCGGCGCTTTAACTGCACTTCGATCTGCGCAAATGCATTCTTATAACGGTTGCGTAGTGATACCAGCTGATTAAAAATATTGATGATATAAAAAATAGCCAGTCCGATAACGACCAGTGTCACAATTGTTGAGGTTTCCATGTATAGCTCCATCGCTGCCAATGTTTATTGAAAGTTTTACTGACTATAGTTTATTTAGAATTTCAAGCAAAGCCACGCTCAATATATAAAATTACTTCGAAACAATTTACTGTTAGCATAAACTCTATTACCAAAGATTAAAGGACTGAAGTCATGCGCTATTTTATCTGTCTTCTTTTTGTATTACTGACTGCCTGTGATGGCCGCCCTCAAAACATCGCGCTTGGTACCCTGGAACGAGACCGTGTGGCACACACCGCAACCATCAATGAAGTGGTCGTGGCGCTGCCTGTTACCCAGGGTAGCCTGGTAACGAAAGGCACGCTTTTAGTGCAGCTGGATGACACCATACAAAAAGCACAGGTCAGCAGAACGGAGGCAGAGGTTGCCCAGGCTGAAGCCCATCTTGAATTGTTACGCAACGGTGCCCGGGTAGAAGACGTCGCCGCTGCCGTTGCTAAAGTAGCAGGAGCTAAAGCATCATTAATCGAAAGTGAAGCGAATTATAAACGTGCGATCGAACTGAGAAAATCAAAAACCATTAGCGAAGCTGAACGAGATAAGACCCTGGCATCACGTGATGCCAACCTTGCCAGCTTACAAAGTGCCCAGGAAGAGTTACGCAAATTAACCAACGGTACCCGTGTCGAAGAGCTGCGCGAAGCCGAAGCGCTACTGGATGCCGCTATAGCGACGCTGGTGAGTGAAAAGAAAAAACTGGCCGATTTAACCATTCTCGCCACCCGGGATGGCATCCTCGATAATCTACCCTGGAACCTGGGCGAACGCGTCACCACCGGCAGTCCTCTGGCCATCGTGCTTGCCGGTAAAGCGCCTTTTGCCCGGATCTATGTGCCCGAACCTTACCGTGTGAAAGTTAAAGTGGGTGATGAACTCGTCGTGCATGTTGACGGTCTTGAAAAACCGATCACCGGGCAGTTACGCTGGATCGCAACAGAGCCCGCCTTTACCCCGTATTACGCACTAAACCAGGAAGAACGTGCCCGCCTGATGTATTTGGCAGAAGTACAGCTGCCTGACAGTGAGGCGCATTTACCCAACGGGGTGCCGGCACAAGTCGAACTGCCATGACTCAATATGTCATCAAAGCGTCAAAGTTAAGCCGAAATTTTGCTGATCTGAAAGCTATACAGGAGCTGGATCTTGAGGTAGAGAAAGGCAGGATCTATGGTTTTTTAGGCCCCAATGGCAGCGGCAAAACCACCGCCATCCGTATGCTCACCGGCTTGCTAAAACCGAGCGCTGGAGAAGTTGAAGTACTGGGCCTAAAGCTGCCACGAGATGCAGAAAAACTGCGGCGCCATATCGGTTACATGACGCAAAAATTTTCACTCTATAATGATCTGACGGTAAAAGAAAACCTGCAATTTGTCGCGAAGATATATGGTTTATCTGCCCGCTCACGAAAACAACGTATCGATGAACTGCTCGACGTCTATGGACTGGAAGAGAAAGAGAACCAGTTTGCCGGCACTATGAGTGGCGGGCAAAGACAGCGCCTCGGTCTGGCCGCAGCTGTTTTGCATCAACCCGAGTTGCTATTTTTAGATGAACCCACTTCGGCGGTCGATCCTGAAAATCGCCGTGAGTTCTGGGAGCAGTTATTCGACCTCAGTGATCGAGGCACCAGCATACTGGTATCAACCCACTATATGGATGAAGCAGAACGCTGCCATAAACTGGCGATACTGGAAACCGGCATCAAGCGTGCCGACGGAACGCCGGAAGCTTTGATGCAGCAGATGGGCGCACATGTTGTAGAGATCGCTTCAACAAACCTGCGCCAGCTAAAACAGCAGCTGTTAGGCCTGTCCGAGGTAATCACTGCTGCCCAGCTGGGCGCACGCTTGCGAGTTTTAGTTAAAGACAGCATCGCCGACCCGTTGGCTTTTTTAATGCAGCAAAAAGGCATTGGCTCACAGGATGAGCTGACCCTGGTGAGGCCGAGCCTAGAAGATGTGTTTGTTACCTGTACCGGTGAGGGCCGGCAATGAACGTACTGTTAAGAATATATGCCATCCTTAGCAAAGAGTTCACTCAGCTCAGACGCGACAAGATGACCTTCGGCATGGTGGTGATGATCCCGTTGATACAGCTGATGCTGTTCGGTTATGCGATCAATACCAACATACGTCATATCCCGGTCGGCGTGGTGGATTACAGTGAAACCGGGTTAAGCCGGGTGCTGATAGAAACCATCAGTGCGACCCAGGTGGTTAAATTCACCGAGCACTATATCGATGTACAACAGGCAGAAGCTGCGATTGCCAGTGCTGAGGTGCGTGCCGTGCTGGTGATACCGAAAGATGTCAGTCAGCGTCTGGCACGCCATCAGACCGTAGGTTTCGGCTCGCCGCCATCGACTGATATAGAGACCAGCCGCCCCGTCGCCCAGTGGCTGGTCGACGGTTCAGACACGATGATCGCTGCAGCCATAAAAAGCCTGAAGGCTATGCCGCTGACCGAGTTGCTGAGCAAACCCGCAAACCGTAACACGCCAACCTTCGAAGTTGCCCTGTTTTATAACCCGGAACAGCGCACTGCGGTAAACATCGTTCCGGGACTGGTCGCAGTGATCCTGACCATGACCATGATCATGTTTACCTCGGCCGCCATCGTGCGCGAAAGTGAACGCGGCAATATGGAGATGCTGATAACGACCCCGGTACGTCCCATCGAATTAATGCTGGGGAAGATTATTCCCTATATGTTTATTGGCGCCATACAGGTCGCCATTATTTTAGGTTTGGGAAATATCGTATTCAATGTCCCGGTCAACGGCAGCTTGTGGCAGTTAACAGCGGCGACTACATTATTTATTACTGCCAGTCTCACCTTAGGGTTAGTCATTTCGACCATCGCAAAAAACCAGCTGCAAGCCATGCAGATGACCGTTTTTATCCTGCTGCCGTCAATATTATTATCCGGTTTTATGTTTCCCTATGATGGTATGCCCTTAGCCGCACAATATATCGCCGAAGCATTACCAGCAACGCACTTCATGCGTCTGATCCGAGGTGTGGTTTTACGTGATGTGGAGATTATCGATATGTCTTTTGATGTTTACTGGCTGGCGCTGTTCACTTTGGCGGGTCTGGCGGTGGCGTCTTTACGCTTCAAGAAGAGTCTAGATTAATCGAATAGTTTATTGCTGTGAATTTACGGTTGATTTTTAGTCAGGGATTGCGGGTCTCGCCCACTGGCGAGTTGTTTTTTCTCTTTGTTGACGCTGCCTTGGTACGTGTATTTGTAACGTGAGTTTCGCCTTTTACGGCGAGTCACTTTTCTTTCAATAGCAAAAGAAAAGTAACCAAAAGAATGCTATCCCACTCTGTTTGCCCCGAGAGAAGCGCTCGGGGTGCCTGAATTTATCGCTATTGCCAACGAGCCCGTCTTGATGCGCCGTCCAGGCGCACAAGACTAAATTCGCCTTCCCTGGCGAATTTGCTCTACCAATAGCGATAGATTCAGCAAACAAAAAGGGAGATTAAAAACCGAAAAGATTAAACAGCGTTAATATCAACATTTATGGTCATACAGTGACAGCTGTTTTTGCTTTTGACTTTGACTCACAATCCACCTTAGCAAGCCATTTAACCGGGGTGGTTATCATGGGCTCTCTGTACCAGCATGTCTGAGCGTTGTTTGCGAGTTCTGGTGCAGCATGATAACCACCCCGGTTAAATGGGAACCCTGTGTCTTTTACAGGGCGCAGCTGACGTGGCGGCCTTTTCTGGTTACTCTTTGTGGCTGTTGACAAAGAGTGACTCGCCAGCGGGGCGAGACCCGCAATGCCTAACTAAAAATCAACCGTAAATACAAAACACCCACCCACAAAAAAAGCAGCCCGAAGGCTGCTTTTTTTATTCCAAAATATAAACCCAGAATTAATTATTCTGAATAACAATATTCGGGAACTTGGCAGTGTAATCTTTTGCTCTCAGTGACAGTTTCGCCGCAGTACGACGAGCGATCTCACGGTAGATCATCGATGCTTTACTCTCAGGGTCATCAGCCACAGAAGGATGACCTTCATCCGCATTGATACGGATGTTGATATCCAGTGGTAACGCACCAAGAAAATCAACATTGTGTAGATCACACATTTTCTCACCGCCGCCCTGACCAAAGATGTGCTCTGCATGGCCACACTCGGTACAGATATGGATACTCATGTTCTCGACCACACCCAATACAGGCACTTCTACTTTCTCAAACATCTTCAGACCTTTACGTGCGTCTAATAAGGCGATGTCCTGAGGTGTAGTGACGATTACGGCACCACTGACTGGTACTTTTTGCGCCAGGGTTAACTGTACATCACCGGTACCTGGTGGCAGATCGATAATCAGGTAATCCAGTGATTTCCAGCGAGTATCACGCAACAACTGTTCCAGTGCCTGGGTAACCATCGGGCCACGCCAGATCATCGGGGTCTCGTCATCGATCATAAAACCGATAGACATCGCCTGTAGTCCATGACCACCCATAGGCTCAAGAGACTTGCCATCAGATGATTCAGGTTTGCCTTCGATACCTAACATACGAGGAATACTTGGGCCATAGATATCAGCATCCAGCACACCAACGCGAGCACCTTCTTTTTGTAGCGCCAGCGCCAGGTTAACAGCGGTAGTCGATTTACCCACACCGCCTTTACCCGATGCCACGGCGATCACATTTTTGATGCCTTCCAGAGGGTTCATACCACCCTGTACACTGTGGCTGCCAATCTGCCATGACGCATCAACCTCAGCGGAAGTTACACCATCAACAGCTTCAATTTTTTCTTTTAGATCAGCAGATAATTTATCCACAAAACCAAAAGCCGGATAACCAAGAACGATTTTGACTTTAACGTCACCGCCGTCTATCGCAATATCTTTAACCACACCGGCAGTGACAGGGTCTTTCTCAAGATACGGATCAATATATTGTTTCAGGGCTGATTCAACTTGTTCTTTTGTAACGCTCATGGCGAACTCCACATTGGCTAGATACTCAGCGTACGGACCTGCTTAGTCACGCCGAGAACCTGTCTCTAAAATTTGATGGCGCATTCTACAGTAATACGCCCTGATTTAACCTTAACTTTTCAGGGGAGGCTGATTGGTCACAGCCTAACCCTAAAGAGGTAGGTTGCTAACATGTGGGCATATTTATAGATTTCAATGACGCTGTCATATTTGATACGATATTTTCATATAGAAACCAGTTCAAAATGCTAGCACCACGGGTTTTTAGTGCATTAAACTCGGCAAAATGCTAAATTGTGCGCCCTTTGCTCAACGCAGCTCACATTCCGTAAACCATGACAGACAAACGAAATATACTGGTCACCAGCGCACTTCCCTATGCCAATGGTCCCATTCATCTTGGCCACCTGGTCGAATATATCCAGACCGATATCTGGGCCCGCTTCCAGCGTCTACGTGACAATAACTGTTATTACGTCTGTGCGGATGATGCCCACGGTACCCCGATCATGTTGCGCGCACGTCAGGACGGCATTACACCGGAAGAATTAATCGCTGCCACTCAAAAAGAACATGAAGCCGACTTTGCTGATTTTCTTGTTGATTTTGATAATTACTACAGTACGCACTCAGATGAAAACAAGGACTTTGCCTCCAGCATCTATCTAAAACTGCGCGAAGCCGGCCATATCCGCACGCAGACGATCAAACAGGCCTATGACCCGGAAGCTGAAATGTTTCTGCCGGATCGTTTCATCAAAGGTACCTGTCCTAAATGCGGCGCGGATGATCAGTACGGTGATAACTGCGAAGTCTGCGGCGCCACCTACGACCCGACTGAATTAAAAAATCCGGTATCCGCTGTCAGCGGTGCGACTCCCATCGAAAAAGATTCTGAACAGTATTTTTTCAAACTCAGTGATTTCACCGAGATGCTGCAACAATGGCTAAAAGCAGGTCACGTACAATCAGAAGTTGCCAACAAACTCGATGAATGGTTTGAAGAAGGATTAAAGGACTGGGATATCTCGCGTAATGCACCCTACTGGGGATTTGAGATTCCCGATGCGCCGGGCAAATATTTTTATGTCTGGATGGATGCGCCGATGGGTTACATGGCGAGCTTTAAAAACCTGTGCGATAAACAGAACATCAACTTTGATGATTACTGGGCAGCAAACAGTAAAAACGAGTTGTATCATTTTATCGGTAAAGACATCGCCCGCTTCCACACTTTGTTCTGGCCAGCGGTTTTAGACGGTGCCGGTTACCGTAAACCAACAGCCGTGTTCTGTCATGGTTTCCTTACCGTCAATGGCCAGAAGATGTCGAAGTCACGCGGTACTTTTATCAAGGCGCGGACTTACCTCGAACATTTGAACCCGGAATATCTGCGTTATTACTACACCGCCAAATTATCGTCTGGTGTCGATGACATCGATCTGAATCTTGAAGATTTCATGCAACGGGTTAATTCTGATCTGGTCGGCAAAGTGGTTAACATCGCCAGTCGCTGCGCCGGTTTTATCAGCAAAAAATTCGATAGTCAGCTGTCTGCGGAATTAGCCGAACCTGCACTTTATGATGACATCGTTGCCGCCGGTGAGCAGATCGCCGAACATTATGAAAACCGTGAATACAATAAAGCCGTTCGCGAGATCATGGCGCAGGCTGATAAAGCCAATGTCTATATCGACGAAAACAAACCCTGGGTATTGATCAAAGAAGAAGGCCGCGAAGACGAAGTACAGAAGATCTGCACCCAGGGCCTGAATATGTTCCGCCTGTTGATGACGTATTTAAAACCTATTCTGCCAGCCACGGCTGAAAGATCTGAAGCCTTTTTAAATACAGAATTGAAATGGTCAAACATCGATCAGCCATTACTATCCCACCGCATCAATAAATTTAAACCGTTGCTTACCCGCATCGAAAAAGAGCAGATCGAAGCCATGACCCATGATTCAATCGAAAACGCCGCGTCCACAGAAAACATGCCTGCTGAAGTAGAAACTATCGCCGGACCGCTGGCCGATGACCCGATCGCTGCTGAGATCAGCTTTGATGATTTTGCCAAAGTCGATCTTCGTATCGCTAAAATAGTCAAAGCCGAACATGTTGAAGGCGCCGATAAATTACTGCAACTCACACTGGATCTCGGCGGTCAGACACGTAACGTCTTTGCCGGCATCAAATCTGCCTACCAACCGGAAGATCTGGAAGGCAAACTGACCGTCATGGTTGCCAACCTGGCTCCACGTAAGATGCGTTTCGGACTCTCCGAAGGCATGGTTCTTGCAGCTGGACCCGGCGGAAAAGAGCTATTTATCCTTAACCCTGATGAAGGCGCCGCTGTAGGAATGAAAGTCAAATAACGACATATGTCATTTTCCTGGTAAGACTAATTTTAAACATTCACTGAGTTCTTCCGACTATCCGTAAAAAACGACGTTTTATCATATATACTCAAGTCTTAAACCCGACTAAATTATACTGGTAGTCAATGAAAGTACTTATATTAGAAAACGGACGTTTATTTCAAAAAATCTTACAGGACTTACTCATCGAGCTGGACTGTACGGTCAGCTGCGTGCGCACAGGTAAAGAAGGTCTGGAACTATTAGTCAGCACCACGGACGAAACCAAATACGACTTGATCATTGCATCACAACATATCTTCGATAAATCTGGCGCCAAATTTATTGAACATTGTAAAAATTTAGAGCGTAATACACCCATCATTCTGCTTACTTCTGAACCAAACGATACCCTGCTAAAAAATGCTCGCGCTGCAGGCATAAAAGATATTTTCCCGAAGACCAATCTCACCTACCTGAAATCAAGTATCCGTTACTATATTCACGGTGAGACCACGTTTGATATTCAGGGTGGAAGAATCCTTTATATCGAAGACAGCGCGTCTGTCGCACACATCGTAACTAAATACCTCAAAAAACTTAACCTTGAAGTAACACATTTTTCTACCGCAGAAGAAGCTTTCCATGCCTTTATCGATAATGATTATGACCTGGTGATCACCGATGTAATGCTCGAAGGCACGATGGATGGCCTGTCACTGATCCGCATGATCCGCGCGCAAAATTCACATTCTGCAAAAATACCCATCTTGGCGATGACCGGTCACGATGACTCACAGCTTCGCATTGATCTGTTACATGCAGGTATAAATGATTACGTAACTAAACCACCGATCGAAGAAGAACTGGCTGCACGCGTTAACAACCTGATCACCAATAAAAGACTGGCCGATCAGGTAAGACAGCAACAACGCTCGCTATTCAATATTGCTATGACCGACCAGTTGACCACCTGTCACAACCGTCACAGCCTGTCAGATTACGCACCCAAATATATCAAAGATGCGGTGCGTTACGATTATCCGCTGAGCATCATGATTCTTGATCTCGATTTTTTCAAAAACATTAATGATGAGTTTGGTCATACCACTGGCGATATCGTACTTGAGGAGATCGGCAAATTATTAATGGCAACCTGTCGCCAGGGCGACATTGTTTCAAGGATCGGTGGTGAGGAATTTTTAATCCTGTTGCCCCATTGCACCATCACAAATGCATTGCAAAAGGCAGAAAACATTCGTTCCATGATAGAGCTGTCTCAGCCTGGCGACTTAAAGGTTACTGCCAGTATCGGCATTGCTTCATTAATGAAAAATCATAATGAAGATTTTGACAAGCTGTACAAAGCCGCTGATTGTGCGGTTTACACCTCAAAAAAGAATGGCCGTAACCAGGTAACAGCAGACCCTCATAGTTTGGAAAATACCGAGCTAAACCATGTCAGCAATCAATAAACTCCTTTAAACCGTCACAGGTTCACCGGTAAAAAACCTACTTTCTTCATTGATTTTATTCGCTTTTCTTTAAGTTAAATCAACAAAACTCAGAACGGCAATCTGATAGAATGCGCGCATGACAGAATACGCGCTCATTTTGCTAAGCACCATACTGGTCAATAACTTCGTCCTGGTTAAATTTCTTGGCCTGTGCCCTTTCATGGGCGTCTCCCGAAAACTGGAAACGGCCATCGGCATGGCATTGGCGACTACCTTTGTACTGACACTATCTTCGGTCAGCAGTTACCTGGTCAATGAATACATCCTGGCTCCGCTGGAGCTCGAATACATGCGCACTATCATGTTTATCCTGGTGATCGCGGTGGTCGTACAGTTTACCGAGATGGTGGTGCACAAAACCAGTCCATTGTTATACAACGTGCTCGGTATATTTCTGCCTCTGATCACCACCAACTGTGCCGTGCTCGGCGTTGCTCTACTCAACATTCAGGAGCAACACGGATTTTTGCAATCCCTGTTTTACGGTTTTGGCGCGGCCGTCGGCTTCTCACTGGTATTAATCTTATTTTCAGCATTACGTGAGCGCATCAATGTTGCTGACGTACCGGAAGCTTTTAAGGGTACATCGATTGCGCTGATTACTGCCGGTATCATGTCGCTCGCTTTTATGGGATTTGCCGGTCTCATAAAGATATAGACTGTAGATCATAAAATACACATGCTTACCGTTATTATCACTCTTGCCATAATCGCCAGTATCTTTGGACTGATACTCGCCTATTCTGCCGTTCGCTTTAAAGTTGAGGGCGACCCGGTAGTCGACAAGATCGATGCCCTGTTACCGCAGACACAATGCGGCCAGTGCACTTTTCCTGGTTGCCGCCCCTATGCAGAAGCCATAGCAAAAGGTGAAGCTGAAATTAACCAGTGTCCACCCGGTGGTGAAGCAACGATCATCGCCCTGGCTGATCTGCTCGACGTCGAGGTTAAACCGCTAAACGCTGAACACGGTGATGTTAAAGCGTTACCGACGATAGTCCGCATCGATGAACAGACATGTATCGGCTGCACCCTGTGCATCCAGGCCTGCCCCGTCGATGCCATATTAGGTGCGGCCAAACAGATGCATACCGTCATCGAATCTGAATGCACCGGATGTAATTTATGCATACCACCGTGTCCGGTTGACTGTATCCATATTTTTGAAGTTCAACCCACGGTACGCACGTGGACCGCTGAATTACCCGATGTTGATTATGCTGCGCCCCATGCCAGTTAAATTATTGCCATGACTCAGACAGACACAATTTCAAAATTTGATGGCGGCCTGACACTGGTCGCCTATAAACATCTGTCGACGGGCTCAGCAATATCAAGCATGGAGCAAAGCAAACAATTCATTATCCCGTTACAGCAGCATATCGGCATTATCAGCCAGCCCCTGGTTAAAAAAGGCGAGCGGGTATTAAAAGGACAGATGCTGGCCAAACCAGGCAACATGATCAGTGCAGCGATACATTCACCGGTCTCAGGTATCGTTAGTGATATCAAACAGCATGATGTTCCTCACATTTCAGGCTTACCCGATCTGTGTATCTTTATCGAAAATGACTTCAAAGATGAATGGATAGAACGCCATCCCCTGGCGGACGATTATAACCAGGCGACTTCTTCCGGACTGCGTAAAATTATTCGTGACGCGGGCATCGTCGGCCTCGGTGGCGCCGCCTTCCCGTCCGCAGTCAAACAGACTGAAATTAACATCAAAACCTTGATCCTTAATGCTGTGGAATGTGAGCCCTATATCAGTTGTGATGATGTGCTGATGCGTGAACATGCTCAAGAGGTTTTAACCGGTGCGGACATCATCGGTCATGTCATCAAAGCCAGGCAGTGCATTATCGCCATCGAAGACAATAAACCTGAAGCCATCAAAGCGATACAGTCCGCTATCGATAATGATGGCACCGGCTTTTTTAACATCCAGGTCGTGCCCACTATCTACCCGAGTGGCGGTGAAAAACAACTAATACAGATCATTACCGGCGAGGAAGTGCCCAGAGGCCGATACCCTGCTGAAATCGGCGTGTTATGTCATAACGTGGCGACCGCCTATGCCATCTATCGTGCGATCTATTTAGACGAACCACTGATATCGCGTATCACCACTGTCACCGGCCATGGTGTCAAACAGCCACAGAATATTGAAGTACTGATCGGCACCCCGATACGAGCATGTATCGAACACTGTGGTGGCTATACCGAAAACAGTGATGAACTCATCATGGGCGGGCCGATGATGGGCTTTTCACTTAACTCTGATACGCTGCCCGTGGTCAAAGCCAGCAACTGCTTACTGGTTACTGCTAAAGAAGAAAACAGTTATAAACAAAAACATCTGCCCTGTATCCGCTGTGGCAAATGTGTTGAAGTCTGTCCGGTACGTCTGTTACCGCAACAGCTATACTGGTATGCCAGCAGCAAGAACGTTGACCGTTTGATAGAACATAATCTGTTTGACTGCATAGAATGTGGCTGCTGCGCTTACGTCTGTCCGAGTGATATTCCACTGGTACAATATTACCGGTATGCCAAAACAACGATCTGGCAGCAGGAACGTGAACGTAAAGCATCAGATATTGCTCGCCAACGCCATGAGAAACACCAGCAGAGACTGGAAAAAATAAAGCTCGAACGTGAAGAAAAATTACGTCAAAAACGCGAGTTACTAAAAAAGAAAAATGATGACAACGCAGCAGGTAACAAGGACGGTGGTAAGGATAATAAACAGGCAGCCATCGCCGAAGCGATTGCACGGGCACAGGCGAAGAAAGCCGAACGCAATAAAGGTAAGGGCAATGAAAACGAAGAAACCGGCTAAATTAAATGTTATTTAAACAGACACCTTCGCCACATATCAAAGCGAACATCAGCGTACAGGATATGATGTTCAAGGTGTTGTACGCGCTAATCCCGGGTGCACTGGCAATGATGTATTTTTTTGGCTGGGGTGTTCTATTTAATCTTATCATTGCCATCTGCGTCTGCCTGATAACCGAAGCCATCATATTAAGATTACGTCAGCACGATGTTTACCACACACTGATGGATGGCAGCGCCTTACTCACCGCCTGTTTACTTGCACTGGCTCTGCCGTCACTCGCCCCCTGGTGGTTAACCGTAATCGCCTCAGTGTTTGCTATCGCTGTGGCCAAACACTTATACGGCGGCCTGGGTTTTAATCCATTCAACCCGGCAATGGTTGGTTATATCGTGGTGATGATCTCATTCCCGCTCGAGATGACATTATGGTCTACACCTATGGGCGTCAATGCTGGTTGGCCTGATTTCAGCACGACATTTAACTGGGTCTTTCTTGGCACCCTGCCGGTAACAGAAACCATCGACAGTATCTCAATGGCCACACCCATTGATCTGATCAAAACCCAGCTCAGCCAGTTACACGATATCACTGAGACCCGAAACAATGTCAGATACAGTGCGCTATTCTCCAGCATCAGCGGCACCGGCTGGCAATGGGTCAACCTGTTATTTCTTGCTGGCGGCATCTGGTTAGTTAAAAAAGGGGTTGCTGACTGGCGTATACCTACCGCATTCCTGATCAGTTTAGTTCTGATATCTAACCTGTTCTCTGTCATCGATTACGCAAACTACAGCTCTGCACTGTTTCATGCTTTCAGTGGCGGTACCATGTTATGTGCTTTCTTCATCGCCACAGACCCGGTGACCGCAAGCACTACGCCCAGGGGCCGATGGATCTATGGAGCCAGCATCGGCGCCCTGGTCTACATCATTCGAACCTGGGGTGGTTACCCTGACGGTATCGCGTTTGCCGTCGTGTTAATGAATATCGCCGCACCACTGATCGACTATTACACGCAGCCAAAAGTGTATGGCGATCCAAACAGATAAAGCATGAAGTTTTCTACTACACAGTTAAAAAATATCCTGATAACTGCATCGTTGCTCATGCTGTTTGCAACCTTTGGTGCGGTCCTGGTAGGTCTAACGTTTAGCCAGACGGAAGATGACATCCTCTACAATGAAAAACTTACCTTACTCAAAAAGTTAAACAACATCATTCCAGCACAATCCTATGATAACGATCTATTACTCGATACCATAACCCTCAAGCCGGATACTTTACTAGGCACCGAGGAAGACACTCTGGCGTACCGTGCCCGCAAAAACAGGCAAAATATCGCCGTGGTTTTTTCAACTATCGCTCCCAATGGTTACAATGGTCCTATCCATCTATTGGTCGGCATTAAAGCAGACGGTCAACTGGCCGGTGTCAGAGTAGTCAAACATCGTGAGACACCCGGGCTGGGCGATGTTGTCAGTATCAGCCATTCAAACTGGATACTGGGTTTTGATGGCAAATCTCTCAGCCAGCCAGATGAGAAAGGCTGGAAAGTTAAACGTGATGGCGGCGTATTTGACCAGTTCACCGGTGCCACCATTACCCCACGTGCAGTAGTGAAAGCGGTACATAATGCCCTGCTATACTTTGACAAGAATCAGAACATGTTATTTAGCGCACCGCCTGATAAGGCAGAAAGAAAATGACCGAGAAGACTGAGATTCAAACCGCCGCCGCTTTAAAAATCAGCAAGAGCGGTCTGTGGACAAATAACGTTGCACTGGTGCAATTATTGGGTCTGTGTCCCTTACTCGCGGTAACGGGCACAGTGATCAACGGCCTCGGGCTTGGCATTGCCACCCTGATGACCCTGGTCTTATCTAACAGCATCGTCTCACTCATACGCCCCTGGCTGAAATCAGAAATTCGAATTCCGGTATTCGTACTTATCATTGCCTCGATCGTTACCACGATCGAATTAATCATGAACGCCTGGTTTCATGAACTGTATCTTGTCCTGGGTATATTCATTCCATTGATCGTGACCAATTGTTCCATCATCGCACGCGCAGAAGCTTTTGCTTCAAAAAATAATTTGCTGGATTCAGCACTCGATGGTTTCATGATGGGTTTAGGTTTTACCCTGGTTTTAGTCGTACTCGGCGGCATGCGTGAATTGATCGGCTTTGGCACCCTGCTTGCTAACGCACAACTCATGTTCGGCAGTATTGGCGAATCGATGACCATTACCTTCAGTGAAAATTATCCAGGTTTTCTACTCGCGGTATTACCACCGGGAGCATTCATCGGTCTCGGTTTACTCATTGCCATTAAGAATATCATTGATAAACAGCAGAAAGTTAAACAGGCCGCTGTCATACCAGACGCGACACCAGTGACAACGTAATCTCAACTAGCGCAGCGAGCAACATGCTGTGATGACAGAATATTCAGACCGCAATAATGAACAGAGAAAAACGCTTCGAAATATTTTCACGCCTACAAAAAGATAATCCCAAACCGACCACAGAGCTAAATTTTAATTCCACCTTTGAACTATTGATCGCGGTTATCCTGTCAGCACAGGCCACCGACAAAAGCGTCAATATCGCAACGGCAAAATTATTCTCCCGTCGCCAATACACCTGAGGCTATCTAC
The DNA here is from genome assembly GCA_963752725.1 of uncultured Gammaproteobacteria bacterium. GTDB lineage: Bacteria > Pseudomonadota > Gammaproteobacteria > SZUA-229 > SZUA-229. The sequence goes on along the minus strand of CAVWAI010000022.1, from coordinate 13,129 downwards.
AGACTTGGCGAGACCGGTTTAAAAAAATACATTAAAACCATCGGTCTGTTTAACAGCAAAGCCAGCAACATCATCAAAACCTGCAAGATATTAATTGAACAGCATAACAGCATGGTGCCTGACGACCAGGCCATGTTAGAAGCTTTGCCCGGCGTCGGCAGAAAAACTGCCAATGTCGTACGCAACACTGCTTTCGGCCATCCCACTATGGCAGTCGATACACACATCTTCAGGGTATCCAACCGGACCAGGATCGCACCCGGTAAAAATGTACTGGAAGTTGAGAAAAAACTGGTTAAGTTTATTCCTAAAGAGTTTCTGGTCGACGCACATCACTGGCTCATTCTGCTGGGCAGATATACATGTGTCGCACGTAAACCCAGATGCGGCTCCTGCCTGATCGAGGATCTGTGTGAGTACAAAAACAAAACGGAATAGCTAAACCGTCATTGCGAGTACTCCCAGTGGGGAACACTAATGCTAAATAATCACGCCTTAGTAATACTTAGGTCCTGAATGACGAATTATCAAACAAACATCACATCCTGTAGAATCACCTACTCTCATTCAGACACCCAAGCAGATAACCATGTTAGGAAACAACAGAAACGAATTACGCCAGGTCTACCTGAGTTGCTGGCAACTAAAAAAGAACAAACTTCCCATGGATCCCATGCAGGAAGTGGTTGCTAATATCGTAGAGCTTCACCCTGAATACCACCATATATTAGAAGATGAAGAGATCGTTGATAAAGATTTCTCAGCTGAAACAGGTGAGAGTAATCCCTTTCTGCACATGAGCATGCATATCGCTCTACATGAACAGATCAGCACTAATCGTCCAGAAGGTATTAACGACTGCTATCAGAAGTTATGTCTGCAATATGGCGGACCGCATGATGCAGAGCACGCTATGATGGAATGCTTAGGCGAAGCACTGTGGCGTGCGCAACGCGACCAGACTATGCCAGATGAAACCGCCTACCTGGAATGTGTTAAGAAGCTAAGTGTAAAAATATAATAATAAATTAATATAAAAAATTTGAACTTACAAATTAAGCCCTTGTCTTTGAATGCGACTACATTGTAGACTCAAGCGCCCTTTATGGCAGAATTAAAACCTTTGGAGAACAACTTAATGAAACATACTATGAAAAAATCACTATCAGTTGCAATGGGTGCAACTTTCCTGACAGCAATGGCTGCATCACCAATCGCTAGTGCTGATACTAACCCTTTTGGCATGCAGAACCTGGAAAGTGGTTACCTGCAAGTTGCAGAAGGTAAGTGTGGCGAAGGTAAAGACAAAGAAGGTAAATGCGGCGAAGGTAAAGCTAAAGAAGGTAAATGCGGCGAAGGTAAAGCTAAAGAAGCTAAATGCGGCGAAGGTAAATGCGGCGAAGGCATGGAAAACAAAAGCGAAAAAGCCAAAGAAGCTAAATGCGGTGAAGGAAAATGCGGCGGTAAAAAATAGGTCTGCATAAGCTGAACAGTTATTAAAAAAGCCTCGACTAGTCGAGGCTTTTTTATTGACAGCGATAAATCAGATATGGTTTATTTTGATAAAACCATTTGCTAGCGAATAAATAGCGAAGCAAGCGTATATAAGAATAGTTGAATATAAGCACATAAAGTAGTCTGGAGAAAAAATGTTTTCTGGTGATTCTTTTGGAATTGAAGTCCTCGGTTGGCTGGCAACTATTTTTATATTTGTCGTTGGCATATTCATACTTTTTCTTATCGGTGTTTACATCGCCGACGTCACGCAGACCAAACATGCGATCCGACGTAACTATCCTGTTATCGGTCATTTCCGATATTATTTTGAACACATAGGCACCTTTTTTCGCCAGTATTTTTTCACCATGGATCGCGAAGAGATGCCATTCAACCGCGCCCAGCGATCATGGGTTTATCGCGCGTCCAAAGACGTAGAAAACACCGTTGCCTTTGGCTCCACCCGCGACCTCAAGCCAAGTGGTACCGTGCTTTTTGTTAACACCGCGTTTCCCACCCTGGGTAAAGATGCCGTTAAATCACAACCGGTCGTCATCGGTGAGAACTCTGCAAGAAAACCTTTTACTGCACACTCATTTTTTAACATTTCCGGTATGAGTTACGGCGCTATTTCAAAGCCGGCGGTACAGGCTTTATCCTACGGTGCAAAAAAAGCCAGCGCATGGATGAATACCGGAGAAGGCGGTCTTTCACCATATCATCTTGAAGGTGGTGCGGATATCGTGTTTCAGATCGGCACGGCTAAATACGGCGTGCAAGATAAAGATGGGAGCTTATCCGATGAAAAACTTCGTGAGATCGCGGCGCATGAAACGGTGCGGATGTTTGAGATAAAAATGTCGCAGGGCGCCAAACCCGGTAAGGGTGGCATATTACCTGCCGCCAAAGTCACTCAGCAGATTGCACAGATTCGCGGCATCTCTGCGGGTGAAGATTCCATCAGCCCAAACCGCCACCCTGAAATAGAGAACAACGATGACCTGATCGATATGATCAACCATGTCCGTGAAGTCACTGGGAAACCGGTGGGTTTTAAAGCGGTGATCGGAGATAAAACATGGATGGGCGAATTTCTTGCTGCGGTCAACAAACGCGGCAAAGAATATGCACCCGATTTTATCACCATCGATAGTGCTGATGGCGGTACCGGTGCCGCACCCATGAGCCTGCTCGATTATGTCGGCATGCCTATCAATGAAAGCCTGCCTCGAGTCATCGACAAGATCTGCGAAGCCGGTTTACGTGACCGGATAAAGGTGATCGCCTCCGGTAAATTAATTAACCCTGCCGAAGTCGCCTGGGCTTTATGTGTCGGCGCTGACTTTATTACTTCTGCACGCGGCTTCATGTTCTCACTGGGTTGCATACAGGCCTTACAGTGCCACCAGAACACCTGTCCAACAGGCATCACTACCCATAATAAAAAATTACAACGTGGCCTGGTTGCCGAACAAAAATCTATCCGTGTGGCCAACTACATTAAAAACATAAACTACGAGGTCGGCATGATCGCGCACTCCTGCGGCGTACACCAGCCACGTGAGCTCGGGCGCCGACACGCACGTATCGTACAGGAGAATGGTAACTCGACTCTGCTGGCTGATATCTACCCGGACAAAACACCTGAAATATAGCGCTTTGCCCTGACCAATGAACTAATACACTGATCACATGGTCAACCAGAGCAACCGCTTATAAAAATAAACCCTCAAGGCCTAAAACTATGGAAAAACTATGCTCGCTGGCGACGAAAGCACAATCGTTGTTAAACACAACCAGGGCAGTAGACTTTATTGCCCCGCTGGCACTGCGTTTATACCTGGTACCGATATTCTGGATGGCTGGGACGAAAAAACTTGCCAACATCGAAAGTACTGCAGAATGGTTTGGCAATCCTGACTGGGGCCTCGGCCTGCCCTTTCCTGAACTGATGGCATGGATGGCATCGCTCACTGAAGCCGGTGGCGCCATCTTATTATTCTTCGGTATCGCCGTTCGCTGGATATCCATCCCGCTGCTGGTCACCATGATCGTCGCTGCGGTCACCGTGCATCTGCAGAATGGCTGGCTGGCCATCGCAGAAGGTTCCGGTTTCTTTGCCAGTGAACGAACCGCAGGCGCCATCGAGCGTCTCGACGTGGCAAAGGATATATTACGAGAACATGGAAATTATGACTGGCTGACTGAAAATGGTAGCATCGTCATATTGAACAATGGTATCGAGTTCGCTGCGACCTATTCGATCATGCTGCTGGTATTATTTTTTGTTGGACCGGGTAAAGCCAGTGTCGACTACTTCATCAGTAAAAAACTTTCGAACTGTTAGAACCTCACCTTACGATCAACACATCATGAAAAAATGAGTATGACTGACTTACAATTTCCTGTTTCTGGTGCCGGGCTCGGACTACGTCGAGAAAAGCTGGACGAGATGCGTTCGCATGATCTATCGGCAGTCAACTTTATGGAGGTTGCGCCAGAAAACTGGATCAATGTTGGTGGCAGCCTGGGTAAAAAATTCCGAGAGTTCACTGAAAAACATGATTTCATCTGTCATGGTCTCTCATTATCGATAGGCAGCCCTTCGCCGCTGGATGAGGACTTCGTCAAAGACGTCGGCCAGTTTCTGCAGACGCACGATATCAAACACTACAGTGAACACTTAACCTATTGCTCGGATGATGGCCACCTCTACGACCTGCTGCCGATCCCCTTTACCGAGGAAGCCGTAAAGTATGTCGCCGAACGTATCCGCCGGGTACAGGATATTTTGCAACAGGAAATATCCATGGAGAACGCGTCTTATTATACTGCGGCGCCAGGCAAAGAGATGTCCGAGATCGAATTCATCAATGCGGTTATCGAAGAAGCTAACTGTGGTCTGCTACTGGATGTCAACAATATATATGTGAACTCGATCAACCATTGTTACGATCCCATCGATTACTTAAAACAGTTACCTGCAAAACGTATCCGCTATGGTCATATCGCTGGGCATTTCAATGAAGACGAAGATCTGATCGTTGATACTCACGGCGCCGATGTCATCGACCCGGTATGGCATATCCTCGATAAAGCCTATGAACATTTTGGTGTCTTCCCGACGCTGTTAGAACGCGATTTCAACATACCGCCCGTCGACGAGTTACTGCTAGAAGTAAAACAGATTAGCGACATGCAGGACAAGTGGCTAAACCAGCAAGCTGCTGTCGATAAAAAAATTCAGGTATCCTGATCCATGGCTTCAGCAGATTTCAAAAAGCATCAATACGAATTCACCGCGCATATTCGTGACCCGGAAAAAAATCCAAAACCCGAAGGCATCGAAGATCGGCGCATGGCTATTTATCGTGAACTGCTGTTTAACAACATCGAAGGATTCATCGCCAGTGGTTTCCCTGTCATCCGCAAGATCTACAGTGACGAAAACTGGCACAACATGATCCGTGATTTTTTTTCCCGACACAAAAGTCATTCACCGTATTTTCTCGAGATCTCACAGGAATTCATCGATTACCTGCAAAATGAAAGAATCCCACAGAGTGAAGATCCAGCTGGCTTGATCGAACTGGCGCATTACGAATGGGTAGAACTGGCATTACATGTTTCTGATGAAAATATCAGCATGGATAACATCGATGCCAATGGTGACCTGCTAACACAGCGCCCTGTATTCTCAGCCCTGGCCTGGCCGCTGGTATATCAATTTCCGGTTCACACCATGGGGCCTGAAAACCTGCCAGACGAAGCACCGGCGCAGGCAACTTACCTGGTCGTCTATCGCAACAGAAATGATGATGTACAATTCCTCGAAATCAATCCAGTCAGCGCTCGCCTGATCGGCTTATTGCAGGACAACGAATCATATAACGGCGTTGATGCTATCGCGCATATCATCAAAGAGATGAACCACCCTAACCCGGACATAGTAAGGCAAGGTGGTTTGCATGCATTGCAGGAATTACAGCAGTACGGAATTATATTAGGTACACAGTGTATTTGACTGAGCCGGATAAAATCTTCTGAGCGTTCAGTCAATATGAAAAGGCATTTATTGATAGCAGTGAAAATGATTATGAACAGCAGACATCAGACCATGATCACAACTTTTTTACTCGTGCTAGGACTCAGCGCGTGCAGTAAAGCCGCCTGGTATCAGGGCGCGCAATCAGCCAAAACCGCAAACTGCATGAAACAACCAATATCCGAATTTGATGACTGTCAACAACAGTCAGATGAAAGCTACCATGACTACGAAAAAAACCGGAAGGAAATAACTCAGGATCCGCCGTCTTCAAAGTAGAGCGGACAAAAAAAACCTGGTTCTAAACGCCAGGTTTCTTTTCTTTAAAAATGACTCCCAGAAAAACCATTCCGGGACAGATACCGGTTACCGCTGCAATAAGAAGAAACACTGCCGGTATATATAAAAGCCAGTGAACTACAGCGAAACCTGTCAACCAGATCCCTCCCCAGATAAAAAGAGACATCAGTAAAAAATACGCCTTCATTCCAGCACTCATCTTTTCCACACGTACTCTCCTTAAACTTAGGTCTTAACCTCGATAGTACTAAAATTCTCAGCGTTTGCAATCAAATACCTGAACTCAGGCAAATAACTGTTGCCACCAGCGCTGGCGGTTCTTTGGCGGGTACAACGCCGTCTCCAGCTCAACCGGCGGAATCCTGGACAAGATCCAGCCGGGTAATGGCGGCTTTTCACTAAAACCACAACTCACACCCAGGTTATTAGGATCAAAAATTTTGATGAATCCCGGTTTTTCCTTATTGTCGACATAGACGATACCACAGTAATCTTCGTCATGTTCCTTACGCAATAATTCATCGACCTTATCGACAAAACTCAGCAGGTGCTCTTTTTTAACCGTGTCTTTCGGTGGTTCTTCACCGATAGCATAGATATACCACTGGTCATCAGCGTACGATTTCAAGGTCTGCCAAAAAGCATCCAGATCGTGCCAACGCATGGTCGAGGAAAAATTTCCTTTAAATGCAGAAAGGTAATCTTCTTCTATAGACACTTCCATCACATATACCTCGTGCGACACATAATCATTTTTCAAGTGAATACATTAATTTAAAACTTTTGTGTTGATCCAGTCTTTTATCTCATGGTGACTGCGTTTTATATAGTCAACATCTTTAAATGCGCAGGCCATAACAGTAACACCCTGTAACTTCGCCAGTAGATCCATCGCCAGATCATCCGCATTGGTCAAACCGAGAGACTCAAACTGCAACTTGATCCAGTTACGCAATAAAACAAATGCCTGTCGGGATTTCTCATGAAGTGCCGGTTCATCTTTTGCCAGTTCAGTACTAAGAGAACCGATAGGACAACCGGACTGAATGACATCATCCTGCCTGTGTTCAAGCATATTACTGAATAGCAACAGACGCTCCCTGGCATCATCAGAGGCTGATTCACAGTTGTTGAGCATAACCGTCAATTCTGCGATGCGCGTGTCGACCACGGCATTTAAGATGTCATCTTTGGTTTTAAAGTAATAATAAAAATTACCGCGTGGAATTCCAGTCGCATCTGAAATATCCTGAAATGAGGTCTGGTTATAACCGCGCCGGTAAAACAGGCTGTCGGCAGCCTCTATAATGCGTTGACGATTACCTTCACCTTTCGTACCCATAAATCTCTCTCATCATCTTGAAACCAGCAAAGCCGCCACTATTGAGTGAGTGTCAGCTGGTAATAATACACCCACAAATATTAGACGGTCGTATTACTAATGTAAACACTGTAACATCACGCCACCCTAAATAACAACATTAATAACCATACGATAACGATAACTTGAACGCACTCAACATAAAAAACCTACAAAAAACCTATAAAAACGGGGTAAATGCTCTCAAAGGTGTCGATCTAACGGTAAAAGAAGGAGATTTCTTTGCTTTGCTTGGTCCCAATGGTGCAGGTAAGTCTACTGTTATCGGCATCATCGCCTCACTGGTAACTAAAACCGCCGGTCATGTTGAAGTGTTTGGGCAAAGTCTGGACACCAACTACGCGGATGTCCGAATGCATATCGGCCTGGTGCCGCAGGAGTTCAATTTCAATATCTTTGAACCGGTTGGCGAAATCCTTATCAATCAGGCAGGTTATTATGGCATTAACCGGCAAGAAGCCACTAAACGTGCAGAAGTCTATTTAAAGCAACTCGACCTCTGGGAGAAACGCTTCGATATGGCAAAAGAGCTGTCCGGCGGCATGAAACGTCGCTTGATGATCGCCCGTGCCCTGATGCATCAACCCAAATTACTGATACTCGATGAACCCACCGCAGGTGTTGATATCGAGATACGCCATTCGATGTGGCAGTTTCTAAAACAGCAGAACGCCAAAGGTACGACCATTATTCTGACAACGCATTATCTGGAAGAAGCAGAAAGCCTGTGTAACAACATCGCCATTATCGACCACGGCATCACCATCGAGCAGACCAGGATGCGTACCTTATTAGACCGCTTACATATGGAAACCTTTGTGTTATATCTCGCCAACAGCATCGATGAGATACCTGACTGCAAAGACTATGCAGTAAGAAAAATAGATGACACGACCCTGGAAGCCGATATCAACGCCACAAAAAACATAAGCGGTCTGTTCGCCATCCTGAATGATTGCGGTATCAAAGTGATCAGCATGAAAAACAAAACCAACCGTTTAGAGCAACTGTTTATCTCGATGCTGAACAATAATAATAGCGACATCAACGAGGCAGCTTCACGATGAATCTTTCACAGCAGATGACAGCGCTAAAGACTATCGCGACCAAAGAATATCTGAGATTTATCCGGATCTGGATACAGACCATCTTACCGCCGGCGATAACCATCGCGCTTTATTTTATTATTTTCGGCGAGATCATCGGCAAACAGATCGGCGACATCAACGGTTACAAATACATGGATTACATCGTACCGGGGCTGATCCTGATGGCGGTCATCACCAATGCCTACGCCAATGTGGTGTCGTCTTTCTTCAGCTCAAAATTTCACCACAGTATCGAGGAGATGCTGGTATCGCCACTACCGAATTACATTATATTGCTCGGTTTCATCTCTGGCGGTTTAGCCCGGGGTATCATCGTCGGTCTGGTGGCAACAGTAGTATCCATGTTCTTTTCCGATATCCAGATACACAGCTATGGGGTTACCCTGGCGGTGTTTATCCTGACCTCGATACTGTTTGCACTGGCTGGTTTCATCAATGCCGCCTACGCCAGAAGTTTTGATGACATCACCATCATCCCAACGTTTGTATTAACGCCGCTGATCTATCTCGGCGGTGTTTTTTATTCGATCAAGATGCTGCCGGAATTCTGGCAAAACCTCTCACTGGTCAACCCTATACTGTATATGGTCAACGCCTTTCATTACGGCATACTGGGAGTGAGCGATATCGACGTGACCACGGCGTTTGTCATCATCATCGCGTTTATCATCGTGCTGTTCTATTTTGCACTGCGACTGTTGAGAATTGGGGTTGGATTAAAGCCTTAAAGGATGATTCACCACAGAGACACAGAGTACACGGAGAAAAATTTGATTGGTTAGTTGCGCCTACGGCGCAACAAACCAAATAACTCTGTGTACTCTGTGCCTCTGTGGTTCAATCTATTAAGACCACCGGCTCTTTCAACGATGTAATGTTCTTCTGCAGCAGATGATAACCGCCAAAGATCACCGCGGCATAAACAAGATTACCGAGTAAAGAATTCTGGAAGAACGGGATACCTGCAACATAGGCCTGCATCAGGCCAGCGGCTGTTTTAGCGTATAAAGCTGATGTCAGCCAGGCACCAAAATTAGTCAGCAGGAAGAACAGCACAGAAGAAGCCACCACAGCAAAGGCCGTATTCGTCACGTTAACTCTTTTTTGCAGCTGAAAACCGATCACTACGGTCAAGGCAAATCCGGCATAGACAAAGATCATCGAGTTATGCAGACCGAGAAAAAGGTCGCTGATAAACAGCGCCAGGAAAGGCACGATGAAAGCCATGCGTTTATCGGCAAAATAAGCGCCACCAAACAAAGCCATCGCGGCTACCGGTGATACATTGGGCAGGTGCGGCAATAAACGAAATAATGCCAGGGCAAAGATTATCGCGGTAATCGTAATCATGCGGGTTTTCAGATGCTGTGTTTGCATAGCTATACTCTCTAAATTTTCACTAATCTATTCAATGGCGTAATAATAACACAGAGTACAATTACTCATTCACTCCAATCGCAACAAAATAATGGACAACAATACTGATAAGTTTATAGTGTATGGCAGTACTCATTGAACTAAATAAAGCAGTCGTTCTCATAAAACAAACAAGAATAAATGAAGGATAATAAAGGCTATGAAGGCATCTGACCTGTTCGTAAAATGCCTGGAAGAAGAAGGCATAGAATATATCTTCGGTGTTCCAGGCGAAGAAAATGCTGATTTCATGATCTCACTGGAAAAATCAGACAAGATCCGATTCGTCCTCACCCGACATGAGCAAGGCGCTGCCTTCATGGCCGAGATCTATGGCCGCCTGACCGGCAATGCTGCCGGCTGCCTGGGCACACTTGGCCCCGGCGCCACCAATCTCATCACCGGGGTGGCCGATTCCAATATGGATCGTGCACCATTACTGGCACTCACCGGACAGGGCTCATCTCAGCGCTTACATAAAGAATCGCATCAGATCATGGATGTGGTGAAAATGTTTGAACCGGTGACCAAGTGGGCGACCACGGTATTACACCAGGACAACATTCCAGAGATCATCCGCAAAGCCATACGCGTTGCCCGTTCAGAAAAGCCCGGTGCGGTACACATCGAACTACCTGAAGACATCGCCAAGTTACCGACCACGACCAAACCGCTAAAACCACAACGTTTCAGACGCCCGGTGGCTGACGACAAGATAGTCAACCAGGCATTTAATATTTTAAAACATGCCAAACGCCCCATCATCCTTGCCGGCAATGGCTGTATTCGCCGGCGCGCCAGTAAACAGCTGCGCCTGTTCTGCGAGAAAACCGGCATCGGTGTTATCAATACCTTTATGGCAAAAGGCTGTGTCGATATGGACGCCGACTATTGCCTGTATACCATCGGCCTGCAGTCACGCGATGTTATTGCCTGCGCGCTGGAAGCAGCAGATGTGGTTCTTGCCCTGGGTTATGACATGGTGGAATACCACCCCAACCTGTGGAACAAGGAAGGTAAGCGTCACATCATTCATGCCGATTTTCAGCCCGCAGAAATAGATTCTGATTACCATCCCGAAACCGAACTGGTCGGTGACCTGGCACACACCTTATGGATGTTAAATGAACGCGTCGATAACAACGGTGGTTTTAAATTTGACGCCGCACAGCAATTAGCCGCACGTCACAGTATGCAGGACGAAATCGCCATGCATAAAGACGACGACACACAAGGTTCCATCCGCCCGCAAAAAGTGCTCTGGGACTGCCGCCAGGTGATGGGACCGGAGGACATCCTGTTATCCGATGTCGGCGCGCATAAGATGTGGATCGCACGGCATTATCAATGTCACGAACCCAATACCTGTTTGATCCCCAATGGATTTTGCTCCATGGGATTTGCCCTGCCCGGTGCCATATCGGCAGCACTGGTGTATCCCGACAAACGCATACTCTCAATTTCGGGCGATGCCGGTTACCTGATGAACGTACAGGAGATGGAAACCGCCAGACGTTTAAACGTGAACATCGTCACCATGATATGGGAAGACAACATGTATGGCCTGATCGCATGGAAGCAACAAAACGAATTTGGCAAACACACCGACCTGTCTTTCGGTAATCCGGACTGGTTAAAACTGGCAGACTCTTTTGGCTGGTCGGCTCACAAGGTAGAAAACAGCAAAGATCTTATCGATACTTTAGAAGCCGCCTTTAACGAAAAAGGCCCCAGCCTGGTGGTGGTACCGATCGACTACCGTGAAAATATGATACTGACAGAGCGCCTGGGTAATATTGCCTGTCCGATATAAGAAATCTAAGAACAATTCACCGCAGAGGCGCAGAGAGCGCAAAGAAAAACTTTTTTAATGTTAGCTTCGCCTGCGGTGAAGTGTAATTAAACAAGTATCTCCGAGTCCTCTGCGTCTCTGCGGTTAAAAAAAATCATATAAGAGAAAAACCATGACCGAACATTTCAAACTCCTCATCCCCGGCGCAAAACCGGCTGGCAGCGTTAACGTTACTGCACCTTTCGACGGCGCGCACATCGCCAGCATCGAAACCGGTGATGCCACGGCTGTCGAAATTGCATTAAGCAACGCGCACGATTTATTTATCAACAAAAAAAGCTGGCTGACTGCCGAACAACGCATCAGCATTTTAGAAAAAGCCGCAGACATCATGCAGTCACGTTTTGATGAACTGGCGATCGAAGCCGCGCGCGAAGGCGGCAAACCTCTCACCGATTCAAAAGTAGAAGTGGCGCGTGCCATCGATGGCATGAAAAACTGTGTCGAGGTCATCCGCAGTGAACATGGCGAAGAGATTCCCATGAGCAGAAATGCCGCTTCGATGAATCGCCTCGCCTTTACCACGCGCGAACCCATCGGCGTGGTGGTTGCCGTCAGCGCCTTTAACCACCCGCTCAACCTCGCCGTGCATCAGGTCGGCCCGGCCATTGCCGCTGGCTGCCCGGTCATCATCAAACCTGCTGAAGACACACCGCTGTCCTGCTTCCGACTGATCAACATATTATATGAAGCGGGATTACCTGAAGCCTGGTGTCAGGGTATCGTTACCACCGATCACGACGCCGCGACACGATTAGTAGCAGATAACCGGGTCGGTTTCTTCAGCTTTATCGGCAGTGCCCGTGTTGGCTGGATGTTACGCTCGAAACTTGCCAATGGCACACGCTGCGCTCTCGAACACGGCGGTGTTGCCCCCGTTATCGTCTCCCACGATGCCGATATGGATGACACCGTGGCACTGTTAGCCAAAGCCGGTTTCTACCATGCCGGACAGGTCTGTGTTTCCGTACAGCGCGTGTATGCAGAAAAATCCATCGCACGGGAACTTGCAGAAAAGATCGCCGAAGCCGGCAACAAGATGAAGATCGGCGACCCCACATTAGCCGAGACTGAGATCGGGCCGCTTATCCGGCATGCAGAAACCGAACGCATCGATGAATGGGTAAAAGATGCGATAACCAAAGGTAGCGAATTAATCTCCGGCGGCAAGAAGATTTCTGACAGCTGTTACCAGGCGACCGTTTTATTTAACCCGCCAGCTGACGCCATCATTTCACAGAACGAAGTTTTTGGCCCGGTGATCTGTGTTTATGAATACGAAAACATCGATGAAGCGATCGCCCGGGCAAACAGTTTAGACGTCGCGTTTCAGGCAGCGGTATTTTCTAAAAACATCGACACCTGCATGCATGCCTTCAAACAGCTCGATGCCTCAGCTGTCATGGTCAACGACCACACCGCATTTCGTGTCGACTGGATGCCCTTCGCTGGTTTAAAACATTCCGGTCACGGAGTTGGCGGCATACCGCATACTATTTAAAGACATGCAGATCGAAAAGATGATGGTG
>CAVWAI010000021.1:0-274550 GCA_963752725.1 uncultured Gammaproteobacteria bacterium | reverse complement strand
TCACGGCAGTGAGGAACATCAGCATTACCGGCTGACCCTGCAGTAAGCCGGCGGTAAACACGATAACGCAGATGGCTAATACGGCGATGGCAAGGTAACGACCAAAGCGGATCAGTCGCACCTGCAGCGGTGTTTTTACACCGGCCTCAGTCTGCAGCATTTCTGCTATATGGCCGATCTCCGTGTCCAGGCCGGTAGCAATGACAACCCCTTTGCCGCGTCCGATGGTAATCAGGCTGCTCTTGAAGGCGAGATTCTGCTGATCACCTATTGGCAGGTCGCTTGCGTTTAAGCAGGCTGAGTGTTTTTCAACCGCATGGGATTCGCCGGTCAGGGCGGACTCATCGGCCTGCATTTCCTCGACTTCCAGCAGTCGCAGATCGGCAGGCACAACATTACCTGCCTCCAGTATGACGATATCGCCGGGCACCAGCTCAGACGCCGCCAGGGTGACAGCCTGAGCATCGCGTAATACGAGTGCCTCCGGTGCAGACATTTCCCGCAGTGCGGCGACAGCGCGTTCCGCCCTGAATTCCTGTATCGTGCCGATAATGGCATTGAGCAGCACGATGACCAGGATGGCAATGGTGTCCTGGGGTTCGCCGACGAAGCCTGAAACCAGTGCTGCCAGCAATAACACAACGATCATGAAATCGGCAAACTGGCCCAGCAGAATCCTTAACAAGGAGCGACGCTGTTTTTCGGGAAGGGTATTCGGGCCGTGTTCGCGCAAACGTTTTAGTGCTTCGGCTTTGGTCAGGCCAGATGCTGATGACTCGAGACGTCGTAACGTTTCTTCAGACTCAACACTGTGCCAGATCACTGGTTGCATCTTAGGCTCCGGCAAACAGATAGATGAGTGCGGCGGTCACGATGGCGACCAGCAGGGTCTGAATGCCACTACGCAGCCATGAGACCCCGGCGATGCGACCAAGAAAAACACCCAGTAAGAAAACCAGCAGCAATGCGACGATGATGGCTGCATGGAGCGGTGGTAACGGCAGCAGGATACCGGCGTTCGCCAGCCATAATGGTGTCAGAATGAGAAGGGAAATGATCAGCGGTGCTGAACCATTGACCAGTGCGACTAAAACGGGTGCCACCCTGGCGGCTTCACCGTGTGCACTTTCCTGCAGATCGCTGATCATCGCATCTTCCAGTTTGCCCAGGGCGCGTTTTCTTTCAGCCGATTCACTGACATAAGCGCTGCTCACACCGCTTACCCCGAGAGCTATGGCAGCGCCCAGGCAGGCATTGATGATCAAAGATAATTCTGCCAGGGCTGCTGACAAGAAATCCGATGATGAGCCCAAGCATGGTGAGCGCGCCATCGAATCCGTTGACGATAAAATAGCGGCGTATAATGTCGTGGCTACTGGTGATAAGCAGCAAAAATTTAGCCTGTTGTAACAGACTCATGAAGCTTTAATCCGCGGCCGGTTCGCTGTGAACTTCGACCTCATCAATGCTGTGAAGCGACCCTCCCAGCTCACTGATGGTGGCCTCGATCGCTTTAAAATCAATCGAGCTTGCTGTTATCTCCACCTGCAGGGTTTCGGTATTTTTATCGACCTCGAGCACGATCAGACGTACATGGTAATCAGCACCGGAAGTGGCGATGGCCTGACAAAATTCAAGCGCATTTGGTTGATGGGGTTTAAGCACATCGAGCACAATCTTTTTGACGGAAACCATGATTTTTCCCCTCGTTTATATTCTTTAGTTTAACAAAATTAACAGCAGCGGTGACAGATGAGAAACATCATCTACTGACATAGATCAGGTTTTTATCAGCTACTGTTATATGTAAATGTTGGCTCAGCTCTGAAGTTTTCAGGCAACTATGGCAGAATTTCTGACACAATTGTTTTCAATTATGGTCCTATACCCGATCAGCGTAACTGCTAAAATGCATGCTTGATAAAAATTATATAAAAGGAAATGTTATGCGAATACAGATTTACATCTTTACCTGCTTGTTAGCGCTTAGCCCATTTGCACATGCATTTGATTACGAAACATTAGCTGATTCTGTTGATAAAGAAAAAGCCAGTGAATCAGTCGATCAGGAGAAGCTCAAAGGTTCAGTGAGTTCTGATGGTGTTGATGTTAAACAGGCGGCTGAGTCCCTTGATAAAGAAAAAGCCAAAGAGTCTGTCGATGCTGATAAGGCTAAAGGTGCTTTAGGGTTATAACTTCTCCAGCTGATGTATTTTAAAAAAGGCCTGATTATCAGGCCTTTTTTATTGCTAAAATGCGGCCTGATGAACGACAAAAAGACCAATTTATTCGAGCAGGCACTGGCGTGCCTGCTGATCGAAGATCCAGCGCAGAAAGTTACCGCCACGCGCTTGCTGCAGGAAGGCTGGTTGTCAGGCGAGATGAACCTGGAGCCATTAGCTGAGGTGGTTCCCTTGCCTGTGCCCGGGCGTCCGGATAGGCCCGAACTGGTCGATGCCAGGGATGTGCCACGGCGTAATTTTTCCAGTTTGAAAGGGCGTTTGACGCTGGTCCATGCCATCGCGCATATCGAGTTTAATGCCATCAACCTGGCACTGGATGCTGTTTATCGTTTTCAGCAGATGCCAGAACAATACTATACCGACTGGTGCCGTGTGGCAGCGGAAGAAGCACTGCATTTTACCCTGTTATCTGACTATCTTCAGAGCCATGGCATGCGCTACGGTGATCTGTCAGCGCATAATGGACTCTGGGAGATGGCGGTAAAGACAGACTTTGATGTGCTGGTCAGAATGGCACTGGTGCCACGTGTATTAGAAGCCAGGGGGCTTGATGTCACACCGACGATGATCGAAAAATTAACATCCACCGGCGATAGCGAGTTAATATCGATCCTGGAAAGAATTTTTGCCGATGAGATCGGTCATGTCAAAATCGGTTCGTACTGGTATAAGTTATTATGCAGTGAACGAGATCTGGATCCGCAGGAAACATTTCTTCAATTGATCGAAGAGTTTATGGAAGGCGCCAAATTTGGTCCTTTTGAAACACAGGCGCGTATCGATGCAGGTTTTACTCCAGAAGAGCTGCAAAGTTTGTTAAGTCACTTTTAGGTTTAGTTTATCGGGGACAGATCTTTTTAGTTTTTTCAAATAGACCTGTCCCCGATAAAAGTATTTTAAATAAGGCAGGCAGTAGATGATAAATAATATATTACCCAAACTTATTCTATTCACAGTTATAGCTTCACTACCAGTATTCAGCGTTGCAAAAACGAGTGATGATAAGGTGAAAAATGCTCAGGAGGTCTACCAGCTTTCTTATATCGAAAGAGAGCCCGGTATCGATGATTATGAAATAATCATGCTGGTGTCTGAACGTTATATAAGAATTGATCAGCCGGGCGAAGATAACGGTTTTATAGTATATGACGATAAAGACAGGGTTATCTACAGTGTCAGCCATCAGGATAAGTCGGTACTGGTGATAAAAGAACACGTCTTTTCTGAAGACAAATTGCCTGTCAAATACCAGACTGAATATTTAGAATTGGCCGATGCGCCGACTGTATCGGGTAATGTTATTTTTAATTATCGTGTCTACACAGGGGAAGGTGATAACGAAGAAACCTGTTTGGAAATTCAGCTGGTCGAAAATCTATTGCCCGAAGTGAGTAAACTATTACAAAACTACCAGAAAGTTGTTTCTGGTCAGCAGATAAAGATGACTGACAATAAGATCAGTGATATGCAGACAGCATGTTATTTTGTCGATCAGATATACAATAGTGGTGCTTACTATGAGAAAGGATTGCCCATTCAGGAATGGCATAGCAATGAACGTTTTAAAATCTTATCCTCTTACAAAAAAGTAAATATCAATCCGGGCAAGTTTATCGTGCCTGAAAAATATCGTCAGTTTTCGGTCGACAAAAACTCAAAAACATTTCTTGAATAAACGAGTAGTGAGCCGATCTTTTTAGTTATTTAAATAGATCTGTCCCCGACAGGAAATGCTAATCGATCTAGTTAAATGTTTGCAGTTCTGGTTCTGAGGAATCTTTGATTCTCAGGTAACTGCCAGTTTTGAACCAGTCACCTAATACTATTCGTGTGGTTTCACGATGGTTGATCGTTTTATGATGAATAGCAGGGCGGTGAGTATGTCCATGTATGAGTAGGTCGACATCGTTATCTATAAAGACAGCATCGGTCGCGTCCTGATTGACATCCATGATGTATTCTTCTTTTTCAGTATTGGATTGCTGGCTTTGCTCTCGTAAAGATTTTGCGATCTGTATCCTTTCTTCGAGCGTTTTACTCAGTATGTCCTGTTTCCATTGTGTGCTCCTGACCAGCTGGCGAAACTTCTGGTACTCGATATCATCGGTGCATAAGGTATCGCCGTGCAGTAATAGAGCATCCCGATTATTTATTTTAATTTTGTATGTGTCGTCGATCTGAGTGAAGTGACAGCGCTGTGCGAGTTCGCGGCCAATTAAAAAATCGCGATTGCCATGCATGAAAAATATTTTTGTTCCATGTTTTTCATCTAACTCGATCAATTTATCGAATACTGGTAATAGTGATGGTGCAGGGTCGTCATCACCTAACCAGTATTCCAGGAAATCGCCGAGTATATAGAGAGCATCTGCCTCAGCGGCAACGTCATCTGTAAATCGAAGGAACAGTTCAATGATCTGCGGCCGCTCGGGTGCAAGATGCAGGTCTGAAATAAAAACGATATCATCCATGGTTTTAATTTTTTATACGCTTAGGATACGCTAGCTTTGTTTATAGTGATGGTTTCGACAGGTACGTCGCCATGACCGCCGTCGTTACCGGTTTTTACTGCTGCGATAGCATCAACGGTGTCCATGCCATCAGTCACTTTACCAAAAACACAGTATCCCCAGCCTGAATCTGTCGGTGCTGTGTGATTTAAAAAAGCATTGTCATTGTGATTGATAAAGAACTGAGCGGTGGCAGAATGCGGATCATTTGTTCTTGCCATAGCGATGGTGCCGCGATCATTTGACAGACCATTGTCAGCTTCATTTTTGATAGCGTCTTCTGTGCGTTTTTGAACCATGCCAGGCATGAAACCGCCACCCTGTATCATGAAGTTAGGAATGACACGGTGAAAGATAGTACCATCAAAAAAACCATCGTTAACATAGGCCAAAAAATTTTTTACTGTTTCTGGTGCTTTTTCTTCGTTAAGTTCGATAATGATATTACCGAGTGTGGTTTCTAGCGTAACTGTAGACATAGTTATTTCCTGGTTAAATATTAGTTTAGTGGTGTCCCGAGAGGGAGTCGAACCCCCGGCCTGCCCCTTAGGAGGGGGCCGCTCTATCCAGCTGAGCTATCGAGACATAGTCTGGAGTAAAACGCGAATTATAACAGTATTAGAAATAAATTCGACCGTGCACCTGCCGGTTTTTCAACGTGAAGATGTGCGTCTATCCTGTTTTGTCAGGAGATGGGTGAGTTTTTTCCAGATATAGGACTGTGGTTCATTTTTAGCGGTCATGACGTAATTTAAAAGGCTCAGATCATTTAATGTTGGTGCCATAGCGAATTTTACCTTGCGCAGACCGCAGAACATGATCTGGTCAAAGGCCTTTAGTTCTGTATCATCATCGGGTAGCAGGATAGATTCATCTCCGCGTTTTAATAATAGTGTAACGCAATCAAGTTGTTTGCCGAGAATGACCGGGTTTCTTGTGACGTGTTTGATCTGAATGCTTCGACCAAGCCCAAATGCCTGTGCCACAGCAGGGGCGTTCTCTTTGGTGATGTTAACTGTCCAGATGTAGGGGCGATTATCACCGATGACCGCACTCAACCGGCTTATGGTTATATTTGCCCATTCCTGATCTTCATTTAATGCCTTGTCAATAAAGTCGATCAATAATGGCGCGATGAGAATGGAGCGTATTTCCCTGGCGATGATCTCACTGGGTTGCATAACCAGATGGGCGACAGTTGAAAGCTCATCATTATTCTTTTGGGTATCTTTCTGGTAGTGATCATTCACTTTATTGTATAACAATTCATGTTTATACGAATTTTCCCGGCCAACAACAAAAACCTTTTTGTTAAGTTGACGCGCCGTCATGATGATAGAAAGATTATTTGAATCGTTATCAGTGCCCGCGATAACGCCAGCGGCAGTATCGATACCGGCTTGAGTTAAGGTTTCTGCATCGGTGCCGGTACCGATGATGAAATCATCGTTACTTTGTTTGTTATCGGGAAATTCCTTTTTGCATTTTTTTTGCGGATCGATAACCACTGTGCGGATATTTTTTTTGCGTAATTCCCTATGTAAGCGTTTTCCGAAACGGCCGTAGCCAGAAAGGATCCAGTGTCCGGGCTCTATATTTATCGGCGTGCTTAAGGAAGTATTCGGTGCGCCAGTTAACCAGTCATAGATCAGATGCATAGAGGGTGAGTGTAGACTCATGCTGAAAACTTCGGCAAAACTTTCAAATGGATTGATGATGTGATCTGTGCCGAAAGAAAGCATATTATCTTCATGTTCCTTATCGTCCGATCGACAGATAACCATCACATCGGGATGCAATAATTTACTGCTTATGGCAATGATCAGATTGGTTTCATCAGATGATGTTACGGCAATAACGCCTCGACATTTATCCTGCTGTACGCCGGCATATTCCAGTATTTCAGGTTTGGATGCATCGGCAGTTAAATAAGGGACCTGTATCAGCTTGTCACGAATGCTGATTTCATTTATATCCTCACTCTGTTCGATGACAACGGCACCAAAATGCTCATCGAGTAGTGCATCAACGACGGCTTTGCCTGTTTCACCATAACCGCAAACGACATAATAAGGACGATTAACACTTTTGACGTCACGCTTGAATCTGGATTTTTCTCGCTCATTCTGAAAGGCTTTGTCCCGGTACAGGCTGATGACTGTTCCCAGGGCATAGAACCAGGAGATAACGGTCATGTAGATAATGAAAACTGTCCACAGTCGTTGTGCTTCAGTCAGTGGATAGGGGATCTCACCAAAGCCGATAGTCGTTGCAGTGTAACTGACGAAATAAAAAGCATGGAATATGCTCATATGCAAGCGATTGCCATTTTCATCGATACCGGGTATTAAAATCATACCCAATATGGCAATACTGTAAACGACTGACGATTAATATCAATGGCGCTTTGATGCGCCTTAAAAATAATGCAGTAACTTCATTCATGGTGTGATTTCACGTTTTGAATGTTTTGCTTTAGCAGAAGAACGTTATCTGCCTAACGCTCAAACCGTGATGCTTCTATCATCAGCAGAATCACTGAAATAATATTAGCTACCATGGCACCGCCGCTCAAAGCGACGATGGTTGAAATGCTGGTAGGTGTCAGGCCGGTATGCTGTATGTGTGCGGCGAATATCCAGACAAAAGATGCAGCGACAAGCTGTACCATTGCCGCCAGACTGGTGGCGAGCAACATGGCGCCCATCTGGGTTTTATCACCAAACTTCATTATGGTCGCTATCAGGTTAACCACGACGACAGCAAATAACTCGTAAACGTTGTGGTGGACCGGATCGTCAATCTGACCATAAAAAAAGCCAAAGTTTAACGTCAGAGCAAGGATCATAAAAAAGCTAAACCATACCTTTTCACGATTCATAATTTATCCCTCATATTTTTGTGCAATTATCATTTTAAAAGTGTAGCGCGTAGCAAGCTATAATACTAATTCTGGATGAAGTCGGATGGACTGTTTGGCACCATCTCTAAAATTAAGTGATATGCATTTTTATATTCTTTATATTTTTCATCATCATTCTGCCCGTTAACTTTTATCTGTTTCGGATTAAAGTGTTTTGTAGATGAATGCTCCATAGTATCGCTAACCAGACCTCTGGGGAACACATAGATTCCCCTCGTGTCATCGGTGTTTTTTCCACTCGAAGGTTTAACGATGCCGTTTTCAATTTCGCTAGGCGCATAAACAAATAATAGAAAATCGTAATCGGAGCCTATTACTTCAGCTTCGAACTGGTCGCGGCTATGTGATACTTCAACCATGCAGCCTTTAGAAAGGTCGATGTTATTGACGATGATGTCGTAATCTGTATTTCGTGGTGCCTGACTGACGAGTAGCCCGGTATTTGCAGCGATTTCGCCCATTGCCAGATATTCTGCGCCATGTTCCAGTGCGACAGAAATTCGTTCGTTTAGATCACTCACTTCAATCCTCCATTAAACCCTAACAGCGTTATTACTATAATAGTATTAAACCAGTAACCTTTGAAGTATATCGGTGTATATTTCTGTTAGTCGTTCTAATTCGGTGATGTTAATGTTTTCGTCTATTTTATGGATGCTGTCATTCACTGGGCCCAGTTCGACTACCTGCGCGCCAGTCGGTGCAATAAAACGGCCATCTGATGTCCCGCCAGCGGTTGATAATTCAGCTTCGATATCACAGACTGATTTTACCGCCTGTTTAGCCGCTTCTACCAGCTTACCGCCCGGGGTTAAAAATGGCTGTCCTGACAGAGCCCAGTCGAGCGTGTAGTCAAGCTGATGTTCATCCAGGATGTCCTCTATACGTGATCTGATCGCCTGATCGGTAA
Organism: uncultured Gammaproteobacteria bacterium; assembly: GCA_963752725.1. Taxonomy (GTDB): domain Bacteria; phylum Pseudomonadota; class Gammaproteobacteria; order SZUA-229; family SZUA-229. The sequence continues at coordinate 265,964 of CAVWAI010000021.1, read as the reverse complement.
TCTCTGTTGAAAAGCGCAGGTTAAACTGAACATGTAAGTCACCCGGTATGACATTGCTGGCGCCGGTGCCGCCATTAATATTTGAGATCTGAAAACTGGTCGGCGGAAAGAAATCGTTACCGTTATCCCAGACTTCATTGCATAAAGCCTGCATGGCATCGGCAAATAGATGGATAGGATTTTTTGCCAGGTGAGGGTAGGCGATGTGACCTTGTACACCATGGATGGTCAGGTCGCCACCGATAGATCCACGCCGGCCATTTTTGATGACATCACCCAGGGTGCTGGTACTCGATGGTTCGCCGACAAGGCACCAGTCAATTTTTTCATTGTTATTCTGTAGCTGCTCGACGACTTTTACTGTGCCATCAGTAGCCGGCCCTTCTTCATCACTGGTGATCAGAAAAGCGATGGAGCCGACGATTTCCTTTTTATCCTGGAGAAAATTTTCACAGGCGCAGACCATGGCGGCAATGCTGCTTTTCATATCAGCGGTGCCGCGTCCGGTCATCACATCATTGACAATCGTTGGTGTGAAGGGATCGCTGCGCCATTTTTCGACCGGGCCGGTTGGCACAACATCGGTATGACCAGCAAAAACAAACAGGGGTGATTGCGTGCCATATCTTGCCCATAAGTTATCTACCTCACCATAACGAAGGTTTTCAATCTTGAATCCAATCTTGCTTAACCTGTCTGCGATGATTTTTTGACAGCCCATGTCATCAGGCGTGACAGAAGGAATGCTGATGAGCTGTTTTGCTAGATCTAATGTTGCGGTCATATCTATCCTTAAGGAGCCTCTGATTAATTCTGAATGAAGCAGATTGTATACTAAATGTTCTGATTCAAGGCGTGAATAGGACGTAATATCCAGCTATTGCCAGGAATTGCAACGCCGAAGCTGGATATTTAAGGATACAAGATTTGATTTCATGAATTGATCAGAGGCTGCTTATACTAAAGTAGTTCTTTTAATTGTTGTTGTAGGTTGTTCTGCTGTTGTTCTGATAATGCCTCGTCAAGCTCTGTGCTTATGGTGAAATAATCAATCGCTTTTTCACCTGCTGTGGTAATTCTTGCACTGAGGATTCTTATCTTGCAGTCGACGAACGCTTTGGCGATGTTGGCCAGTACACCGGTCCGGTCAAAGGTTTCGATCTTTAATAGTGTGGTATTGGCATCATCCATTTTTTCAAAGCCTATAACAGTAGGGGATGAAAAATATTTATGTTTACTGCTGCTGATCAATGATACCGGCGTGGTGTCAGTGCTGCTATTTAATCTTTCCTGTAAACGCTTGACGATCTGTTCAGCTAATAATGACATCTCTTCATTATTTGTATTGAGGGGTGCCAGACGAAAGGTCTGTAATGCATAACCATCACTGGTATTGATGAGTTGTGCATTGACGATATCGACCTCACTGCGGTTTAGCGACGTGACTACATCATAAAAAATCCGATCTCGATCTTTCATGTAAATCAGTAACTGGATGCTGTTACTGGAGATATGTACACGCGATTCTATCAGCGGTTTATCGGTAGCCTGTTTTTGTATGGCATCGATGATCAGTGAGGTATGCCAGGTGATCTGACCATAGGTGTGACCCTGGAAATATTCTGTATTGAATGTTTTCCATAAGTCGTTTGCCTGGTGTGAATCGATTCCCAGTAGTTCCAGTTTGCGTAGACTGGCGGTTTGAATTTCAAGTATGTTACTCTCTTTGCCGCCGAGTTGATTAAGCCCTTTATTTAGAACCGAGGCCGTTTTGTTGTAGAGCTCAGCGAGTAACTTATCTTTCCAGTCATTCCATTGTTTCGGGTTTGTGGCACGGATATCAGAAATGGTCAGCAGATAAAGATGATCCAGTCGTTCCAGTGTTTTCACCTGTTGGGCAAATTCACTGATAATGTCCGGATCACTGATATCTTTTCGTTGCGCGGTCATCGACATGATCAAATGGCTGCGGACTAACCAGCTGACCAGCTCGCTGTCATCCTCCGATAAGCCATGCAGCTCGCAGAAATCTTTCGCATCGACCGCACCGAGCTCGGAATGGTCTCCCTGGCGGCCCTTGGCGATATCGTGAAACAGCCCAGAAAGATATAACAGTCCGGGGTTTGATATGTGCTGAAATACGCCACTGGCTAACGGGAACTCGTGACAATAATCTGGCAGCGATAAGCGTCGCATGTTTCTGATGACAAAAAGCGTATGCTGGTCAACGGTATAGGCATGAAATAGATCGTACTGCATCCTGCCAACGATCGAATCGAACGCTGGTATGTATGCTGCGAGTATGCCGTAACGATTCATGCGCCTCAATTCGTGAGTGACGCCGCGAGAGCCGGTCATCATTTTAATAAACAAGTGTTGCGCACGTGGTGATTGCCTGAATTTATCATCGATCAGATATCTGTATTTTCGAATCTGCCGAATGGTTTCTGCACGCACTCCCTGGATTTCAGGGTAATCCTGCAGCATTATAAATATCTCAAGAATGGCGCAGGGATTGTCTTTAAAAATAGATTCTTCTGTGGTTTCGATGTAACCATTCCTGACCTGGAAGCTGTTATTTATCTTCTCTGCTTCTGTATCGACATCGGCATAAATAATCTTTTCTCTGAAATGCTGTAACAGCATCTCGTTCAAGCGTTCCAGTTCGATAACCGTTCGATAGTAATATTGCATGAACTGTTCGATGGCTTCATTTTTTGAGTTTTCTGCCTTATCTTTAAAGCCGAACTCATTTGCCAGATCACGCTGATAATCAAATAACAGGCGATCTTCACGACGGCCTGAAAGATAATGCAGGCTGCAGCGAATCCGCCAGAGTAAATGCTGTCCTTCGAGTAAAGTATTTAATTCATCTTCGAGAAGAAAATTTTCTTTTACCAGGTCGTGCAAACTGTCGGCATTAAAATGCCGCTTTGCGACCCAGCCGATCATCTGGATATCGCGCAGGCCGCCGCGACTTTCTTTTATATTGGGTTCAAGGTTGTACGCAGTATCGTTAAATTTTCCATTACGTTGTATCTGTTCTTCCAGTTTTGCCTGAAAAAAAGATTTAGAATCCCAGATATGATCCGCACTGGTCTTCTCTTTCATCTCTACATGCAGTGAGCCGCTTCCGGTAAGCAGTCTCGATTCCATGATGTTTGTTGCGACGGTGATGTCCTTGGTAGATTCTTCCACGCATTCGTCAATGGTGCGAACGCTGTGGCCGATCTCCAGGCGGATATCCCATAACAGCATGAGAAATTTTTCAAGTAGATCTTTTGTCTGTTGATTCTCTTCATCTCTTAATAGAATCATTAGATCAATGTCGGATTTAGGGTGTAGTTCACCGCGGCCATAACCGCCAACAGCGATGAGTGCAATTTCCTGATCCAGGTCTTTAAACAGGTAGCCATATATCGCACTGATCAACTGATCGATTAAGTCAGCTCGGCCATAGACGATGGTATTTACGTCACAGCCGTTCTGATACAGTTGCTTTAAACCTTCGTCAATAGCGAGAACAGCATCTTTCAGCAGTTTGATGATGGCCGGAGTGATGAGTGGCTGTGCTGCTGCGGAGGCACTGTCATTAAGCTGTTTATTGATTGTTTCAAAATCAATCAGCTCGTTGATGCTGGTATCAGCAACAGGGGTGTTATATTTTTCCTTCACGGTTGCCATCAGACTTCATCGCCTTCGCATTGTGTTAAAACATCGTGACCAGTATCGGTGACCAGGATGGTGTGTTCCCACTGGGCTGACACACTGTGGTCCTTGGTGACCACGGTCCAGTTATCATTAAGTAATTTTACGTGGCGTTTGCCGGCATTGATCATCGGTTCTATGGTAAAGATCATACCGGGTTCAAGCACGACGCCTGTACCGGCTTTGCCATAATGCAGCACCTGGGGGTCTTCGTGGAAGCCTTTGCCGATGCCGTGGCCACAGTATTCTCTGACCACGGAGAAGTTGCTAGCTTCGGCATGCTGCTGGATAACATGGCCGATGTCACCCAGGTGTGCTCCCGGTTTGACCAGCTCGATGCCCAGCTTCATACATTCGTGTGCGACCTGGCTGACACGTCTGGCGCGTACCGGGGGCTCACCGACAAAAAACATCTTGCTGGTATCACCGTGGTATTCATCCTTTATCACGGTGATGTCGATATTGATGATGTCACCTTTTTTTAATTTTTTATCGCTCGGGATGCCATGGCAGATCTGGTGGTTGACGGAGGTACAGATAGATTTTGGAAAACCGTGATAATTTAGCGGTGCCGGTATGGCTTTTTGTACATCGACGATATAATCATGACATATTTTATCGAGTTCGTTGGTGGTAATGCCAGCTTTTACATGCGGACGAATCATCTGCAGGACCTCGCCAGCAAGACGACCGGCAATACGCATTTTTTCTATTTCCTGTGAATTTTTAATTAATATGGCCATGTATGATTGTTCTTTATTATCAGTAGGTTATCGTTAGATCTATGGTATTGGGGCGGTAAAATATCGTTGTTAATTTCTGTTACCTATGGTATAAAGCGCCCGCGCTGAGAAAACTTGGCGTAAGCGAGCGGTATTTTTATGCTTTCGGCAATATTTCTGACCGGCATTCCTGGTCAGATATTGTTATCAGGCCTAACTATATCTTATTTAAATACGCACATATACCGACACATGTGATTGGGTGCTGATTTAAGCAAAAATACTTAAGAAAGTATTGGCTTAAACAGTTTTTTGCATGGGGTATGTGGAGGCTTAACCCTAACTGGAGAATATCTATGTCTAACGTATCTATGCGTCTGATGCTTGAAGCAGGCGTGCATTTTGGTCACCAAACCCGTTTCTGGAACCCTCAAATGGCTGAGTACATTTTTGGATCACGAAACAAAATCCACATTATCAATCTAGAAAAAACACTGCCTCTGTACAACGAAGCAGTGAATATGCTCGGTAAGATCGCTGCTGATCGCGGCAACATCCTGTTCGTCGGTACCAAACGTGCTGCACGAAAGATCATGTCTGAAGAGGCTCAACGCTGCGGTATGCCTTATGTTAGTCATCGCTGGTTAGGTGGTATGTTGACTAACTATAAAACCATTCGCCAATCAATAGCGCGATTGAAAGAACTGGAAGAAATGTCAGAAAACGGCAGTTTCGACCGCTTGAATAAAAAAGAGCAGTTGATGTTGACCCGTGAGATGGAGAAAAAAGAAAAAGTGATTGGCGGCATTAAAGACATGAAAGGTCTGCCAAATGCGATTTTTGTTATCGATGTAGGTCATGAAGATATTGCTATTAAAGAAGCGAATACTTTAGGTATTCCTGTATTTGGTGTTGTTGATTCAAATAATTCACCTGATGGCGTTGATTATGTTATCCCGGGTAACGATGATGCTATCAAGGCGATTCAGTTATATGCGCAGGGTATTGCTGATGCAGTTATCGAAGGCCGTGCATCTGCAGTGATACAGCGTAAAGCTGAGCCAGCACCTAAAAAAGCAGCGCCAAAGAAAGCAGCGCCAAAGAAAGCAGCGGCAAAGCCTAAAGTAGAAGCAGCTGAAGAAGCCGCACCTGAAGCGGTTGTAGAAGCTGCTGCAGAAGCCGCACCTGAAGTGGTTGTAGAAGCTGCTGCAGAAGCGCCAGCTGAAGAGAAAGCTGCAGCGGCACCAAAGAAAAAAGCAGCCGTTAAAAAGAAAGCGGCGGTAAAGAAAAAAGCGGCACCTAAAAAGAAAGCGGCAGTAAAGAAAAAAGCGGCACCTAAAAAGAAAGCAGTAGCTAAGGACGCGGAATAATAAAAATCTGTAATTTTTTTTATATATTATTTTTTAAGAAATTTATAAGAGGTAACTGTGATGCAAATTACAGCTTCAATGGTTAAAGAACTGCGTGAACGTACAGGTTCAGGCATGATGGAATGTAAAAAAGCCCTGCAGGAAGCAGAAGGTAATATCGATGTGGCAATCGAAAATATGCGTAAAGCCGGCATGGCAAAGGCTGATAAAAAGTCAGGACGTGTTGCTGCTGAAGGTCGTGTAGTGATCGCGATAAGTGAAGACGGAAAAAATGCTGCAGTGGTAGAAGTAAACTGTGAGACTGATTTCGTTTCCGGCGGAGACGATTTTCTTTCATTTGTAACAGCGATTGCAAATACAGCTTTGGCTAACCAGCCAGCAGATATTGCCGCATTATCAGCAATGACGCTTGAGGGTTCTTCTGAAACTATCGAAGAAGTACGTAAAGCGAAAATCGCTAAAATCGGTGAGAATATGCAGCTTCGTCGTTTTGAGTTGCTTTCGACCGAAAATGGCCAGTTTGGCAGTTATCTGCACGGCTCACGTATGGGTGTGCTCGTTGAGATGGAAAATGGCAACGAAGAGCTGATCAAAGATGTTGCTATGCATATTGCTGCAAGTAATCCTGTCTGCGTCAGCGAAGCTGATGTACCTGCTGAAGTACTTGAGAAAGAGAAAGAGATTTTACGTGCTCAGGCGCTGGAAAGCGGTAAACCTGCAGACATCGTCGAAAAAATGTTGACCGGTCGTGTTCGTAAGTACCTTGCTGAGATAACATTACTGGGTCAGCCTTTCGTTAAAAATCCCGATATTACCGTTGAGACACTTCTTTCTGATGCTGGCGCGAATGTCAATAGATTCGTTCGTTATGAAGTCGGTGAAGGTATCGAGAAGAAGCAGGAAAACTTTGCTGATGAAGTTATGGCTCAGGTTAACGGTTAAGTCTAGACGCTTAAACCAGGTCATATAGATAAAGGAATAATATTTATCAATGAGTCAGATCACATATATAGATAGAGGACAGATAGATTGTCTGTGTAAAAATATCATGCATATCTTTATACACAATGGACACTATATATCGTGAAAAAAACCGGGGGACATCTCCCGGTTTTTTGTGTACAGAGCAGAATAATTAAATAAAAATATAACCTCAATATAATGTAGGAGTAGACAGAAAGATGACAACGCCGATTAACTATAAACGCGTATTACTAAAGCTAAGCGGTGAAGCCTTAATGGGTGATCTTGATTATGGTATCGATGCGGAAATGTTGAAACGCGTAGCATCGGAGATCACAGAAGTCGTCAACATGGGAATCGAGGTAGCATTGGTCATCGGTGGTGGTAATATATTCCGAGGTGCGGGCCTGGTAGAGTCAGGCATCGATCGAGTTACCGGTGATCATATGGGTATGCTTGCTACTGTCATGAACAGCCTGGCTATGCAGGATGCGCTGGAGAAGCAGGGTATGAGCTGTCGTGTGATGTCGGCGATAAAAATCAACCGCATGTGTGAAGAGTATGTCCAGCGGCGTGCGACCAGGCATCTTGAGAAAGGGCGCATCGTAATCTTTGCTGCAGGCATTGGAAATCCCTTTTTCACTACTGATACTGCGGGTTGTTTGCGTGCAGTAGAAATTGGCGCTGATTGCGTGCTCAAAGCGACCAAAGTTGATGGGGTATATGATTCTGATCCGGCAACAAATCCTGATGCCGTACGTTATGAATCTTTGTCATTTGATGAAGTGCTCGATAAAGGCTTAAAGGTTATGGATGCCACAGCGATCGTATTGTGTCGCGACAATAATCTGCCACTGAGAATATTTAATTTGAATAAAGTGGGTGCACTACCTGCGGCTATGAAAGATAAAACACTTGGAACAACCGTTGTGATGGGGGATAAGTAATGATTGATGGTATTCTTGCTGACGCAGAAACACGTATGAGTAAGAGTGTTGACTCATTGCGTTCTGAATTAACCAAGATAAGAACGGGACGTGCGCATCCCAGTTTGCTCGACCAGATCATGGTTGATTATTATGGTACCGATACGCCGATCAATCAGGTGGCGAACGTTACGGTCGAAGATTCAAGAACGCTGGCAGTAGCACCATGGGAAAAGCAGATGGTTGCTGTTGTTGAAAAAGCTATCATGAATTCGGGTCTGGGCCTGAATCCATCAACCGCCGGGACCCTGATCCGCATACCCATGCCGCCATTGACGGAAGAACGTCGCCGCGAGTTAGTTAAAGTGGTGAAGCATGATGGCGAAAATACAAAAATCGCTGTGCGTAACATCAGGCGGGATGCTAACAGTGATTTCAAAGAGCTGCTGAAGGAAAAAGAGATCTCTGAAGATGAAAGTCATCAGGCAGAGGATAAAGTACAGAAGATTACAGACAAGTATGTGGCCATTGTCGATGAAGTCATCGCGGTAAAAGAAAAAGAATTGATGGAGGTTTAAGCTGCGAGCTGTCGCAGTTATAACCAGATATCGCGGTGTTTTTGTAAGCAGAAATTGACCGCTATCTTCAAATTGAATCGATGAATATAGATATGGAAAATGATGGCCCGTTGTTACCCAGGCATATAGCCGTGGTAATGGATGGTAACGGACGCTGGGCAAATAAACGTCATCTGCCACGCGCTGCAGGACATAAAGCGGGCGTCAATGCGACACGAAGAATCGTCGAAAATTGCGCAAAAAGCAATATACAGGCATTGACTATCTTTGCCTTTAGCAGTGAGAACTGGAATCGTCCAGAGGCAGAAGTCAGTAGTTTGATGGCACTGTTCATAACGACGATAAGTGCTGAAGTAAAAAAGCTTCATAAAAAAAATGTCTGCGTAAAGTTTATTGGTGACAGGTCAAGATTTTCAGAGAAATTACAGAGCAGCATCAATCAGTCTGAAGCATTGACCGAAACGAACACAGGGCTGCGCTTAAATATCGCAGCAAATTATGGCGGTCGATGGGATGTTGTGAATGCCTGTAAGTTATTAATGGCTGAGGTGGAAAACAATAAAAAACCGATAGATGAGATCGATGAAGATCTGTTTGCTTCTTTCGTATCTTTGAGTGATGTTCCACCACCAGATCTATTTATTCGTACCGGCGGTGAGCAGCGCATCAGTAATTTTTTAATATGGCAATTAGCATATACTGAGTTATATTTTGTTGACACATTATGGCCTGACTTTTCCGACGATGATTTTTCGGCAGCATTGAGCTGGTTTGCTGGCAGGCAGAGACGATTTGGTAAAACCGGGCAGCAGATAGTCGAAATACAGTAGTTGTTATCATCTGTCAGTAAAACATACGTTATATAAATACGATAATAAGACTTTAGACAAACTATAAAATGTTGTACCAACGAATATTAACAGCTATACCACTCGCGGCATTCGTCGGCTGGATGATTTTTTTCCAGCCGACCTCGGTGTTCTTCTATTTTGTCTTATTCATAGTATTGATTGCCGGTTATGAATGGGCAAAGTTGTCTGGCATCAATAATGTTTATATAAGATATATCTTTGCGCTCATCATCACGGTTATCGCCTGGGCGTTAAAACAGTATGCCGGCGATTATGCATTATGGGCGATCTATATAGCGGTGATGTGGTGGTTTAGTATCAGCTACTACCTTAAATTTGCCAAACCAAAATCACCGACTTCTGAGCTGAAGCCAGATAAGTTGTTTGTTGCTTTTATCGTTTTGCCAGCCGCTGCGTTATCTATGGAAATGATACATTCGATGTATGTGGGTATTGACTGGCAGGGGCCCGCCTGGTTGTTCTACGCTTTATCCCTGGTATGGGTCGCAGATATCGGTGCCTATTTTTCCGGTAAAAAATTCGGTAAAAATAAACTGGCGCCTTATATTAGTCCGGGTAAGACAAAGGAAGGACTGTTCGGCGCTTTGCTGGCAACGTCTTTATATACCTTACTCGCCAGTTATTATTTTGAGCTGAGTAGCGAAAGGGCCATCATACTGGTCTTGTTATCAGTGATATTAACTTTTATCTCTGTTAGTGGTGATCTGTATTTCAGCTTTTTGAAACGCGAAGCCGGGTTAAAAGATAGTGGTAATATTTTGCCGGGCCACGGTGGCATCCTTGATAGAATAGATAGTGTACTGGCTGCGATGCCGGTGTTTGTGCTTGGTTTTAACTGGTGGATCTACCCGGCATAATATGACGCAATCAGCCGCATTACAAATCACCTTACTGGGTGCAACTGGCAGTATTGGCAGTAGTACCCTGGATGTGATATCCCGACATCCTGAACGTTATCATGTGCATGCGTTAACAGCCAATATCAATGTGGATGCGCTGGAGGAATTGTGTGAGAAATGGACGCCACGTTATGCGGTGATGAATGATGATATTTCAGCGTCCGATTTAGCCGGGCGATTACATAACAAAGATATCCAGACCGAAGTTCTCACTGGTGAGCCTGGTTTGTTACAGGTGGTCGAGGATAAGGCTGTCGACTGCGTTGTCGCGGCCATCGTCGGTGCGGCGGGTCTGGTGCCAACACTGGCAGCGGCCAGATCAGGTAAACGCGTGTTACTGGCGAATAAAGAAGCGCTGGTCATGACGGGAAAATTATTCATCGATACGGCGAGAGAGAATAATGCAGTATTAATGCCCGTCGACAGTGAACACAATGCTATCTTCCAATGTTTGCCAGATTGTCTGACGCAGCATCATTCATCGGTTAAAATGACTAACCAAGAGGTGAAGTCAGGTATTGAACGTATCTTATTGACTGCCAGTGGTGGCCCGTTCAGAGGTTTCTCTGCTGAGCAGTTACATGATGTGACGCCAGAGCAGGCGGTAGCCCATCCTAACTGGGATATGGGTAAAAAGATCTCGGTAGATTCGGCGACCTTGATGAATAAGGGGCTGGAGCTGATCGAAGCGTACTGGTTGTTCGATCTGGATATTTCAGATATCGATGTGGTCATACATCCGCAGAGTGTCATCCATTCAATGGTGACGTACAGCGATGGTTCGGTATTAGCGCAATTGGGTAACCCGGATATGCGGACACCGATCGCACATGCATTGGCCTGGCCGGAAAGAATAAGTTCCGGGGTTGAACCACTGAACATATTTGATGTCGCAAAACTGGAGTTTGAACAACCAGATTTAGATCGATTCCCGTGTCTGCGATTATGTTATGAAGCAATAACCATGGGCGGCACAGCAACGATCGTTTTAAATGCAGCAAATGAGATTGCCGTTGAGGCTTTCCTGGCTGATAAAATTGGCTTTACAGATATAGCAATATTAATCGAGCAGACATTAAATCTGGCGACTATTAGCGAAGACGTAAGTTCGGTTGAACGGATTCTCGAAGCAGATGCTTCAGCAAGAACGATTGCAAATAAATGCATCGCTGAAATGCACTAAAATATTCATTATCATAATTATTACAAAATTCTATGGACGTCATACATAACATCTTTTTCTTTATCGTCGCTATCGGCGTGCTGGTCACTTTTCATGAGTTTGGCCATTACTGGGTTGCACGTAAAGCAGGCGTTAAAGTTTTACGCTTCTCAGTAGGGTTTGGTAAACCATTATTCAGCTGGCGAAGAAAAACAGCAGAAGGTGATGAGATCGAATACGTCATTGCGGCTATTCCTCTGGGTGGTTACGTCAAGATGCTCGATGAGCGTGAAGGCGAGGTGTCCGAGCGTGATAAAAATCGTGCCTTCAATAATCAGAATATCTCTAAACGTATCGCTATCGTTTTTGCGGGTCCGGCGTTTAACTTCATATTAGCTATATTTTTATACTGGCTCGTGTTCATGATGGGCACCACGGTCGATCGACCTTTTGTCGGCGAAGCTGAGCCCGATAGTATCGTTGCCAGTGCGGGTTTTGAGGTTCAGGATGAAGTCTTAATGGTCGGTGATGCGGTGGTTAATTCGTGGAATGAATTCAGACTGGAGATCCTCAATCAGGGGCTTGATGGTGGTGATCTTCAGATAAGAGTCAGGGCTAGAGACAATAATGAATATACGCGTCTGCTCGCACTGGGCGATATGCGTTTACTGGAAAACGAGGGAGATATCTTCAAACTCATCGGCTTCAATCAGTGGATGCCAGAGTTAAAAGCCGAGATCGGTGGCGTCGTGGAAAATAGCGCAGCGGAAAATGCGGGTCTGCGTAAAGGCGATGTTTTTCTTCAGGTCGATGGCATCGCAGTTGATCAGTGGTCATCGCTGGTTGATATGATTCGTGAAAAACCAAATAAAGTGATGCAGTTTGTTGTCTTGCGTAATGGTGTCGAGGAGATAGTTACGGTCATCCCGCAGAGCCGTAAAACGAAAGATGGCGAGCAGGGTTTTATTGGTGCGTATCAACACCTGCCTGAAGAGGTAATGCAGATGCTGATCACACATATAGAGTATTCACCGAGCGAAGCGTTGATGAATGCAACAGCAAAAACCTGGGATATGTCGACATTAACACTTCGTGTCTTATGGAAGATGGTGTCCGGTGAAGCGTCGTTGTCTAACATCTCAGGACCGATCACCATAGCAACTTACGCCGGGGTAACGGCGAGTATTGGCCTGGTGTCGTTCCTGTCATTTCTTGCTGTCATCTCAGTTAGTCTCGGTGTGTTGAATTTGTTACCGGTACCTATGCTGGATGGCGGACATTTATTTTATTACTTTATCGAAATAATCAAGGGCTCACCTGTCTCAGAAGCATTTGAATTACGCGGACAGCAGGTTGGTATGGCCATCCTGGCATTATTGATGAGTGTGGCGATATTTAATGATCTACAACGTCTGGTGCAGTAGTCGGGTAAGATAACCCGCGATTAACTTATGAATCAACATCTGGCTGTAAAAACACCGCAATGTATCGTTATGAAAATTCTGAATAAGATGTCTGTTCAAGTTTTTTCGTGCTTTGCTTTGTGCCATATTTCCTTCGCATCTGAGTGACTCAGAACTAAATTAGAGATTTCATCGCTGTATGTCATTCATTCGTATTTTATTTATTATTATGCTCAGCAGTGTCTGCATGTTACCTGTGCATGCAGATTCATTCGTCGTAAGTGACATAAAGATCGAAGGTCTTCAGCGCCTGCCTGATGGAACTTTATTAAATTACTTACCTATCGTAGTCGGTGACCCGGTCGATGATAATCAGATCACTTATTCTGTCAGCGAATTGTATAAAACAGGCTTCTTCGCAGATGTGAAGTTTTTCCGTGATGGCGATATCCTGGTCGTTAAGGTGAAGGAAAGACCTTCGATCGCCGATGTGCAGTTTTCAGGTAATTCAGACATCGATGACGATGCGTTAAAAGACGCCCTGGTCGACATCGGTGTGACACGTGGGCAGATTTATAACCGCTCCTTGCTGGAGAAACTCACGCTTGAACTGGAGCGTGTTTATTTCAGCCAGGGTAAATACGGTGTGAAGATCGAAACCGAGGTCGCTGAGCTTGACCAGAATCGGGTAGATATCAAAATAACGATCTCTGAAGGACAGGTGGCACTGATCAAACATATAAACATCGTCGGTAACGATGTTTATGATGACGATATCCTGCTCGATGAGCTGGACTCCGGTGTGCCCTCATCATGGGCACTATTTTCTTCGATCGATGAATATTCCAAACCAAAACTGAATGGTGATCTGGAAAAGATACGCTCTTACTATCTGGATCGAGGTTATATCAGGTTTTCCATCGAATCAACACAGGTCTCTATAACCCCGGACAAGCAGGATATCTACATCACCATCAATGTTACTGAAGGTGATCGTTATAAGATCTCTTCTTCTGATCTCACCGGTGAGCTGGTGGTTAATCGTCAGACCATGCAGTCGCAGATATTGACCAGGCAGGGTATGTATTTCTCACGCAGTTTGATGACTACCAGTAAAAAACGTCTGGAAAATCAGATGGGACGAATCGGTTATGCTTTTTCTGAAATAAAAATCACCCCGGTGATCGACGATGTAAAAAAAGAAGTTGCCTTGACCTATCATGCTATTCCGGGTGAAAAAGTCTATGTCCGTCGGATAGATATTCACGGTAATGACAGTACCCAGGACCAGGTCTACCGACGTGAGATGCGCCTGATGGAAGGTTCGGTGCTGGCCAGTGATCTACTGGAGCGATCTAAAACACGTATCCAACGACTGCCATTTGTGGAAACTGTTAATGTCGATACCACTCCTGTGCCCGGAACAAGTAATCAGGTCGATCTGAAAGTATCACTGGAAGAAAAACTGGCGGGCAGTTTTAATATCGGCGCGGGCTTCTCGCAGACCCAGGGTCTGCTTTTCAATGTTGGCTTAACTCAGGAAAACTTGTTTGGAAGTGGTAAACGCCTGTCTTTAAATATTAATACCGACCGAGCCAATACGATCTACAGTGCGGCCTATACCAATCCTTATTATACGATCGATGGCATCAGCCGTACGGTCAGTGTCTCATTCAGGGAAAGGGATGCAGCGGAAGAATTGATCAATAATTACCAGACAAACTCCGGTGATCTGAACATTAACTATGGTGTTCCATTATCTGAATTTAATACTCTGAGCCTGGGTTATGGTTTAAGTTATATCAAAATATTACCGGGTCTGGTGACATCGCGTGATGTGGACATATTTTTAGAAGAAAATAATGATCAGACCTCATTTACCAGCGTAACATTGAATACCAGTTTTTCACATGATACACGCAATCGTACCGTGTTTGCCACCGCAGGTACTCAACATACGATCGGCGTCAATATGACTTTTCCTGGCAGTGATCTGGAATACTATAAAGCGACCTATATAACAAATACTTATATCGGTGTGACCAGTGCCACAACCTTATTATTGCGTTCCAACCTCGCTTATGGTGACAGTTATGGCGATACCGACGCTTTACCATTTTTCGAGCGCTATTTTGCCGGTGGTATTCGTACCGTTCGTGGTTATGAGTCCAACTCTCTGGGTCCTCGAGATCCTGATAATGGTGCACCTATCGGTGGTAATATGCGAGTTACTGCTGGCGCAGATTATATATTTCCTATACCATTTATGGAAAAACCGCCCAGCTCTGTACGTTTAAGTGCATTTTTGGATATAGGTAACGTGTTTCTGGATAATTTTAATACCTATAATGCACCTCTTGGTGATGATGGATTCCAGGCAGACCAGTTAAGAAGCTCGTATGGTTTGTCCCTGGTGTGGGTTTCGCCCATCGGACCGCTGCGTTTCAGTTATGCTGAAACGATCAATAACGTATCGAGTAGCGGTACCGGTGCAGTTGATGATTATGGTGACAGGTTACGAGCATTCCAGTTTAGTATTGGTTCATTCTTCTAAGGAGAAAATAAAGTGAAAAAGTTAGTTATTAGTCTTATATTTTTAGCAGGTCTTATATCGACAAATGTTGTTGCTGCAGATCTAAAAGTTGGTGTGGTCAGTGTTGAAAGAATTTTAACCGAGGCGCCA
The DNA here is from genome assembly GCA_963752725.1 of uncultured Gammaproteobacteria bacterium. Classification (GTDB taxonomy): domain Bacteria; phylum Pseudomonadota; class Gammaproteobacteria; order SZUA-229; family SZUA-229. The sequence goes on along the minus strand of CAVWAI010000021.1, from coordinate 250,678 downwards.
CAGGTCGATGCCGTGAATACCACCATGCTGGAACGCTTTGGTCCGCAGCGTGATGAACTGAAAAGTTTAGAAACTGAAATCACCAAGATGCAGGAAAATTACAAACGTAATGAACTGGTGATGACCGAAGATAAATTGAATGATCTGAAGAAAGAGATCATCGGTAAGATACAGTTGCTAAAACAGCGTGAAGCGGTTTTAACCCAGGAAGTTACTACCGTTAGAAATCAGGAACTGGCGGTATTGCAGCAACAGGTACGAGGTATCATCGATGATATCGCTAAAAAAGGTAAATATAGCCTGGTATTAAGTGAAGGTGTTGCCTATGCTGATGACAAACTTGATATTACCGATAAAGTGCTGGACCGAATGAAAACAGCATTTGCTAAAAAGAAAAAATAAATAAAATATTTATGCCGATCAAACTTTCTGAACTTGCGGAAAAAATCAACTGCCGTCTACAGGGCGATGATTGTTTAATCGAGAATGTTGCTGATATAAATGAAGCCGAGCAGGGACAGCTGGCATTTATTTATAATTCTAAATACCTGGATAAACTGGCGACAACAAATGCTTCTGCTGTCATCCTTAAAGAAGAATGGGCAGACGGGTGTACCAGGTCAGTAATTGTCGCAGAAAACCCACGCCTGGCATTTGTCAAAGCAGCGCGACTATTAAATCCTGAAAAAAGGTATAAACCTGGTATCTCCGGCAGTGCGGATGTAGCAAATGATGTGTCAGTGCCTGGGTCAGTCTATATAGGTCCGAACGTCGTAATCGAGTCCGGCGTAAAGCTGGGAGACGGTGTACAGATACTTGCGAACAGTGTTATTTCATCCGATGTAATCGTTGGCGATAATACTGTTATTCATCCTAACGTGACGATCGGCTATAGTACCCAGATCGGTAAAAACTGTATAATTTATGCAGGTGCAGTTATCGGTGCTGATGGTTTTGGTTATCAGAGAGAGGGTGATTATTATCTAAAAATCCCGCAATTAGGCAATGTTTGGATCGGAGATGATGTCGAGATCGGTGCAAACTCTGCAGTGGATCGTGGCGCGCTACGTGATACGGTGATCAATGATGGTGTTAAACTTGATAACCTGGTACAGATTGGGCATAACGTGGTTATCGGCAAACACACGGTAATGTCTGGTCAATCCGGTATTGCAGGATCATCGATAGTCGGTGATTATTGTTTGATCGGTGGCGGTGTTGGCATCAGCGATAACATTGAGGTGGTTGATAACGTGATCATCAATGGTAGAACGCTGGTTTCATCTTCATTAAAAGAGCCAGGGACATATGCCTCCAGTATGCTGGTCGATACAGTAAAAAACTGGAGAAAGAATGCTTTGCGTTTCAAACATCTCAACGAGATGGAAAAACGTTTAAAAGCCCTGGAAAAAAAATTAGAATCTGAATAACAAATTTAATCAATCGCTGTTATCAAACAGTGAAAGGTCGTTGGAGATACTCTGTGAGTGAAATGTATATAGAAGAAATAAGAAAATTTTTACCACACCGGTATCCTTTTTTACTAGTAGACCGTGTGATCGAATGTGTACCTGGCAAAAGCATAACTGCGATAAAAAACATCTCCATCAATGAGCCACAATTTACCGGCCATTTTCCGAATCAGGCCATCATGCCAGGAGTGTTGATCATAGAAGCACTAGCACAGGTAACAGGTCTGTTGGGTTTTCGCACCATGAGTGAAGAGCCAAGTGAAGATATCTTATATATGCTTGTCGGTGTTGATAATGTTCGCTTCAAACGACAGGTGGTTCCAGGTGATCAGTTAACCTTAAAAGCAAAAATTGAACGCCGCTCAAAAGTTATCTGGAAATTCTCCTGCGAGGCTAGTGTCGATGGCGAGATATGTACAGCGGCTAACTTACTGTGTGCGGCATCACCAAAAGACGGGCAGTAATCGATGATACATCCGCAAGCGATTGTTGATCCTTCTGCAAAGATTGCTGATGATGTAACTATTGGGCCATTCACTGTCATCGGTGCGAACGTAGAGATCGACTCGGGTACGACAGTAGCATCTCATGTTGTTATTAATGGCCCAACAAAAATTGGTAAGGATAACCGTATTTTCCAGTTTGCTTCAGTCGGTGAAAAACCTCAGGATCTAAAGTTCGATGATGATCCGACAGAGCTTATTGTCGGTGACCGAAATACTGTTCGTGAATATGTCACCTTGCATCGTGGTACCCCTGGCGGCGGCAATGTAACGCGGATCGGTAACGATAACTTGTTCATGGCAAGCAGTCATGTCGCACATGACTGTATAGTGGGTAATCACATCATAATGGCTAATGCTACGGCGTTGGCTGGTCATGTTATTGTTGAGGATCATGTCATTTTAGGTGGTTATACCACAGTGCATCAGTTCACCCGAATCGGCGCGCATGCATTTACCGGTTTTTCGACAGCGATTGATCGTGATGTCTTGCCTTTTTTTACGGTGGCAGGAAACCGGGCACGTGCCATAGGCATTAATAAGGAAGGACTGAAACGTCGAGGTTTTTCTACAGAAACGATTCGAGTGCTGCAAGAAGCTTTTAAATTACTGATTAAATCCACTTGTTCACACAAGGTGGCACTGGAAAAGGTAGAGGAATTAGCCGGACGCGATGAAAATGTACGGCTGATGCTGGATTTTATAGATTCCAGTGAACGTGGCTGGATTCGTTAGTTTTTTCTTTTTGTAATATTTACAGTTGGTTGTTGGTTAGGCTTTGCGGTATTCGCACCGCGGGCGAGTTACTCTTTTGCAACAGCCCAAAAGAGTAACCAGAAAAGGCCGCCACGTCAGCTGCGCCCCGTAAAAAGCACGGGGTTCCCATCAAAAAGGCATTGATAGCATGCTGCGCCAGAACTCGCAGAAAACGCTCAGACAGCAGGCACAGAAAACCCATGCTAACAATACCCTTTCGATGGCTTGCTAAGGTGGAGGGAAAGTCAAAAACAAAAACTGGTGTTATTGATGATCTCTAAATACTTACATAAATGCTGTTTTTTTGTTTTTCGGTTTTACGTTCCCTTTTTGTTTGCTGAGTGATGCAGTGTAGGTAGAGAAAATTCGCCAGGGAAGGCGAATTTAGCTCTGCGCACCCGGATGGTGCATCAGAGCGACTCGTTAGCTACACTGCATCACTCAGGCACCCCGAGTGTTTTTCTCGGGGCAAACAAGGCGGGATGGCATTCTTTTGGTTACTTTTCTTTTGCTACTGAAAGAAAAGTAACTCGCTCGCGGTGCGAATACCGCAATGCCTAACCGATAGATAGTACCTGGAAAATATTAAATACCAAATCAAAACTCAGCCAACTTCCAGACATCAAACGCCGGTTCTTCATAGGGATGACTGTCCTTCATCGCCTGAATCGCCTGTATGACCAGCTCATCTGTACAAACTAGTTCGATCTTAACCTCACGAACCCGTTCGACTTCATTGAGCGAGCCAATAGTGGGGTTGCTGTTCTGCAGAGGACGAAACTGGCCAATACCTTCGGTTTGCCAGCAGCAACTGTCATAGTTGCCAATTCGGCCAGCGCCAGCGTCAAACAGTGCCTGTTTAACTTTTTCCACATGTTTTTCAGGGACATATACGCAGATTTTATACATGGCTTGTCCTGTTCGGTGAGCTTGAAATAGCTTAGACTAGCACCATTATAACTAGGTACAAAATTCAAATAGACATACAGGAAAAAATAAAATGAGTGGTGGTATTCAATTATCGTCTGAGATGATTTCGGACATCAAAACTGTTGTTGCAAAGCATGACCCGGCAGCTGATAACGATCTATATTTTATGCAGTATTTATCTGCTATAACAGGTTATGTACTGGCTCATCAGGATCAGCCTGGCATGGATAAAAAGGCTTTGTTGAATGATCTGTCCCATTTTATGGCTCAGGTGGTCGATCAGGTCGAGCAGGACATGAAACCGGCTGAAGATGCCTTTGGTATCTGGAAACCAGGTGACAGCTAATATGCGCGTCGCTCTCATTAAATAATATTATGGAAATCGATTTCTGGTTAGAACGCTGGAGCAAAAATGAAATAGGATTTCATCAGCAGGAGATGAATCCATATCTTGCCTATTTCTATGGTGACAAGGGCCCCTCTGCTGAACAGCGAGAAAAATTAAAAGTTTTTGTGCCCCTATGCGGTAAAAGCAGGGACATGCTCTGGCTGTCTCAGAATGGTTATAAAGTATTTGGTGTGGAATGCAGTGAGCGTGCGGTTAAGGATTTTTTTGAAGAAAATGCCTTAAATTATAAATATGCAGAAAAAGATGAACACGCTTTTTATCAAACCGGCGATCAAAACACAGTAATTGAAATATTCCAGGGTGATTTTTTTTCCTTACAGAAAGATGACCTGGATAATATAACTGACATCTATGACAGGGCCTCACTGATCGCTTTGCCACTAGATATGCGTAAGCAATATGCTGATAAAATGGCTGAGTTGCAAAATCCTGGTATCCGCACCTTGTTAGTCACGCTGAGCTATGATCAAAGTGAGATGAATGGCCCGCCGTTTTCTGTGTCTGAAGACAATGTCAACGAGTTATATTCGGATTATTTTTCGATCGAGAAACTGTGTTTTAAAGACACTATCGCTAACGAGCCCAGGATGCAAGATCGCGGTTTAACATCACTGGTCGAAACAGTGTATAAATTAACGCGTAATAACAAAACTAAATAAAAATATAGACAAACAATAAGCTGAGAAGCAATTCAGAGAGTTATAAAATTTATGTCATCAATTAATCCAACAGCAAGCAAGCTTACTGATGAGAAGGCTATTAATCATCACCCCTCATTTAGATGGGTGCGCAGCGAACGTATTGACTCACTGAATCTAACCTTACAGGAGTTCCAGCACATAAAAACCGGTGCCTTGCATTATCACATGGAAGCGGAGAATACAGAGAATGTATTTTTGGTGGCGTTTAGGACCGTGCCGATGGACTCTACGGGTGTTGCGCATATCCTGGAACATACCGCTTTATGTGGAAGTAAAAAATACCCGGTACGTGATCCGTTTTTTATGATGATACGACGTTCGTTAAATACCTTCATGAACGCATTTACCAGCAGTGACTGGACCGCATATCCTTTTGCCAGTCAGAACAAAAAAGATTTTAATAACTTACTGGACGTTTATCTGGATGCGGTTTTTTTCACCCGTCTCGATGAGCTGGACTTTTTACAGGAAGGTCATCGCGTAGAATTTAAAGAAGTGAATAATGCCCAGAGTGAGCTCGAATACAAAGGGGTTGTGTTTAATGAGATGAAGGGTGCGATGAGTTCACCGGTTAGTGTGTTATGGCAGGAAGTAAGTAAATACCTCTACCCAACATCCACTTATCATTATAACAGCGGTGGTGAGCCTCAGGATATTCCTGACCTGAGTTATCAACAATTAAAAGATTTCCATAAAACACATTATCATCCGAGTAATGCGATTTTTATGACTTTTGGTGACGTTCCTGTTTTTGAACATCAACAGAAATTTGAAGAACAGGCGCTGAGACATTTTGACAAGCTCGATGTTACGATTTCTGTAAAACCAGAAAAACGTTATCTGGCGCCAGTGGTGATCGAAGAAGCTTATGCTTACGATATCGTCGGTGACGAGAGTATCGAAGATAAAACCCATCACGTGATGAGCTGGTTGCTTGGGCCATGTACATCACTCGACGACATGATGAAAGCTAACCTGTTATCACAGGTCTTACTCGATAACAGTTCATCACCGTTACGCCAGGCATTAGAAACATCCGATCTGGGCGCAGCACCTTCACCGTTATGCGGGCTGGAAGATTCTAATTATGAGATGTGTTTTTTGTGCGGCATCGAAGGCAGTACCGTGGAAAACGCTCAGGCTTTTGAAAAACTGGTTTTAGATGTATTGAACGATGTTGCCAGTAACGGTGTGCCACATGAGAAACTTGAAGCCGTATTACACCAGCTCGAGCTGAGTCAGCGAGAAGTCGGCGGTGATAGCTATCCCTTTGGTCTGCAGCTGATATTGAATGGCTTGACTGCTGCAATTCATCGTAGCGATCCAGCGTCTTTACTCAACCTTGATCCTGTTATCGAATCATTACGAGAAGACATCAAAGATCCTGATTTTATAAAAAACCTGGTTGCTGAATTGTTGCTCGATAATCAACATCGTATACGTTTAACGCTGCGACCAGACGAAACTCTAAGTCAACGTAAAGAGCTTGCTGAGAAAGCACGCCTGGCGACAATAAATGCCACATTGAAGGATGATGACAGGCAGATGATCATACAGCGTGCACAGGCTTTAGCAGAACGTCAGACACAGGTCGATGATCCTGAGTTATTGCCGAAAGTCAGTCTCGATGATGTACCTGCTGAAGTAAAAATTCCACACGCGACAAAGATGACGATAGCTGGCACCGAATCGACCGTTTATAAACAGGGCACTAATGGTCTCGTTTATCATGAGATAAACTGTCAGCTGCCAGCGTTGAGCGACGATGAACTGGCCGTGCTGCCATATTATTCATCGTGTCTAACCGAGCTTGGTTGTGGTGACAAAGATTATCTACAGATGCAGGAATGGCAGTCCAGTGTCAGTGGTGGCGTCCATGCTCAGCAGAGCATCCGTGCATATACTGATGATGAACAGAAGACACGTGCTTATTATCTGTTCACCGGTAAGGCCTTGCAGAGAAATAATAAAAAACTGGCAGAGTTGATGTGGCAGATGATAAACAACGCCCGTTTTGATGAAGAGGAGCGTATCGCAGAATTGATCACGCAGATGCGTACACGCCGTGAACGCAGTGTTACCGGTAGCGGTCATACCCTGGCCATGACTGCAGCAGCAAGCGGTCTAAGCCCGATGGCTACACTGAATCATCAGTTTTCTGGCCTCGCTGGTATCAAAGCTATTAAAGCTCTGGATGATTCACATAGAGATCCTGCTGCGATCAAACAGACGGCAAAATTATTCGCCTCCATACACGAGAAGATTAAAGTTGCAGCTAAATCCTATATGTTGACACTGGAGGCCGATAAGGTCGATGAATCGATAAGCGAATTCGATTCGGTCTGGCATCAGACGGAAAGTGTTTCAAGTGAAGCTTTTACTTTGCCTGAGATAAAGCAACAGACTAAACAGATGTGGATCGCTAATACGCAGGTTAATTTCTGTGCAAAAGCCTATCCGACGGTCACCATGGAGCATGCTGATGCCGCGGCGTTATCAGTGCTTGGCGGTTTCTTAAGAAACGGTTTTCTGCATACGGCTATTCGTGAACAGGGTGGCGCCTATGGTGGCGGTGCGACACATGATGCCAATATCGCTGCTTTTAAATTTTACTCATATAGAGATCCACGCCTGGCTGAAACACTGGCTGATTTTGATCAGGCCATCAGCTGGATGCTTGAAAATGAACATGAACCGCGTCAGCTGGAAGAAGCGATTCTTGGTGTCATCGGGGGTATGGATAAACCCGGTTCACCAGCGGGTGAAGCCAAAGCAGCCTATCATGATGCGCTACATGGCAGGACCAGAGAAAAGCTACAGCAATTCCGTAAGCGTGTGCTTGAAGTTAGTCTGGATGATTTAAAACGTGTTACTGAAACTTATCTTAAAAATGGCGAAGCCAGTGTTGCAGTGATAACGAGTGCAGCAACACACGAAGACACAGGTGACCTTGGCCTTGACGTAGTCAATCTATAAGCTAAGCGTAGATGTAGTCTATCAATGCCAGTCACTCAATGACTGGCATTTTTTTCGTATATATTGTGTGGGCATACATTTATGTAATCATTTATTATTGAACGGCTTTAAATAATTGAATAAATAAATACAAAGGATAAAGACATGAAAGTTGCTTATATTTTCTCTACACAAGGTCACTCGGTATCTTACAAGCTGGGTAAAATGATTCTTCCGCAGCTAGAAGACGATACACACGGTGTTGAAGTGGTTGGTATGTTCTTTTTTGAAGACAATGCTTACGTATTACAGAAGGGCAATCCTGTCGGCGAACGTCTGGCAAAAGTTGCTGCAGATAAGGGCATGTTATTGATGGCCTGTGATCAATGTGCCTACGAACGTGAGATCGATGGACTGCTGGTTGAGGGGGCGCGTATCGGTTGTTTCCCAAATCTATATGGCGCGTTATCGGGTAATATGCCTGATCAGATTATTACTTTGTAATACAGTGAGACGTGTCTGATGAACATCCTGTATATCGGTTCTTCAGGCGCGTTGTCATTAATTCCCTTCAGACAGCTGTTAACTTCAAAGTATTCAATAACTGCAGTCGGCGTTTTCAAGCCGATAGTATTTGATAATAAAATTATTGCCCTGGAAAATGAATCACTGGCACTGTCGGCCAGTCAGTCAAACATCCCGCTGATCGATTTATCGCAAACCATTGATGCGATCGTTGAACAGTGTAAAAAAATTCCCATCGATGTCATCTTGATGTCCTGTTACGGTAAACGGCTGCCTGATGAATTGGTCAAACTTGCCAGTAAAGGGTGTTTTAATTTGCACCCCTCGCTACTGCCTCAGTATCGTGGGCCTGAGCCAATATTCTGGCAGATGAAAGATGCAAGTGATATAGGCGTGAGTTGGCACCGGGTGATCCATGATCTTGATGCGGGAGATATCGTCATCCAGCAGAAGGTTGTGCTGGATGACGGACTGGATTACGCTCAGATAAATCAGACGTTGGCAGAAAAGGGCGCTGAGTTAATGATGATGTTACTGTCAGAGTTGTCAACGGACGGCCTTGTCACAACAGCGCAGGGCCCTGAACTGGTCAGTTATTATCCCTATCCAGAGGCGCCGGATTTCACCATCGATACCACATGGACAGCACAGCATGCTTATAATTTCATGCGTGCTACCCAGGCGTTTGGGCATGGCTACCGCTGTCGTATCGGTTCATATCAGTACTTGCTCGATAAGGCCATCGATTATGATAATAATGACAGTCTATCCGCCGCTGAAGTGAAGGCTAACAAGCTATATATACCCTGTAATGATGGTGTATTAATAACGACATTCACTGCTAAACTCTAATTCAATTCATCTACCGGTTTATTAGCATGTCAGAACAATATCAGCTGGTTGAAACCCGCTTGCAGGAAAAACTTGAAAACGGCACTACCCGCTGCAATTTATGTTTGTGGCGTTGCAAGATCAGTCATGGCCAGCGCGGTTTTTGCCAGGCGCATGTCAACCGTAACGGTACCCTGTATAACCTCTCGTACGGTATTATCTCAGCCATCGATATCGATGACATCGAGACCAAACCCGTCAAACACTATCGCCCCGGCACCAAAGTCATGTCGGTGGGCAGTTATGGTTGCAGTTTTCGCTGTGGCGGCTGTCATAATCTGAATATCTCATGGGGTGTAGAAACCCTGGATGAACTCGCTAAAGGCCAGTCTACCGAAGTCTGGGTGCCACCACAGAAACTGGTCGATGCGGCAATCAATGCGGGTGTACAGGGCATCGCTTTTACCTATTCGGAACCTGCCGTGTGGCTGGAGTATGTACTCGATGTCTGTGAACTGGCGCATAAGGCGGGGTTATACACGGTTTATGTCTCAAACAGTTACGTCACCGATGAGGCGCTAGAATTAATCGCCGGTAAGATCGATGTTTTATGTTCTGATATAAAGAGCATGCGAGATGATTTTTACAAGGATATCTGCCGCCCGGCCAAAGTCGAACAGGTGCTTGCATCGATTAAAAAAGCACAGGATCTGGGCATTCATGTCGAAACACGGACCAATATCATTCCCGGTAAAAATGATGACCCTGAAGAACACTATGAGATTGCCTGCTGGATACGCGATAATCTGGGGGCTGATAGTCCATGGCATGTGACGCGCTTTTTCCCGGCTTTTAAGCTCAGCCATGTGCCAGCAACGCCCGAGCATATGTTATATGAAGCAGAAGCACAGGCAAAACGTGCGGGGCTAAACAGGGTTTACGTGTATAATGACAAGGGTTGTGACTGTGCAACTGAAAACCAGCCGGTTGAGGTATATTTGAATAGCACGGTAGAAGAATTACATCAGATCAAACAATGTGCAGCTAGTTGCTGCGGTGATGACGGTGTATTATTGAAAAAGTACGAAGAGAAATAGTTAGAGGAAGGTAATGGCTAATACAGTTAAATGTGTGGTTCTGAAAATTGAAGCAGAAGCGATGGATGCACCGCCGCATCCGGGTGAGCTAGGTGTACGTATCTTTGAGAACGTATCAAAAGAAGGCTGGAAACAGTGGCTTGAGCGATTGACTACCATCATCAATGAGAATAGCTTAAATACGGCAGATTCTAAAAACATCGAGTTGATCGAGAAACACATGCTCGGTTTTTTCTTCGATGAAGGTGATTATGGCCAGGCCCCGGCAGGTTTCCAGGCTGGCGGTGGCGGTAAGAAATAAATGCTTGTTTCCGCAGATGAAGGTGTTCGGCTTGCTCTGCGGATCAAGTGATATTAAACACCGGCGCGGTAATAAATCTTAGCTTCGCATAAGCCTCTCTTATCGCAGCGGTAACCTGCTCAGGTGAGTCTGCACTGGCAAAGATATAACCTAGATATTGATTGCCTTCCGGCAGTGGCACAAGTTCGTGACCTTCTCTGATAATAATGTCGATTTTGTCGATGTATTTTTCTTTATTTGCGTCGAGCAATCCTTCCACTCGTTTTAATAATCCCTTTTCTTTAACCGGTATCATCATGACACCGCGCGCCTGTTCGGTCATGTTAAATTCGACTGGCTGACCGACGGCAAGTGAGATAGCCAGTTCTTCGATACCAATCTGTTCATTGTCCAGTATTCGGCCACAGTCACCACCTATGGTGCGTGAGGCGATTTCCAGAATCCATATGTTATTATTTTCGTCGATTCTGCATTCAGCATGAATAGCGCCGGTGATTAGTCCATAAGCAGTACAGGCATTCTGGATGACATCTTTTATAGCTACCTGCAGTTCATCGTTTAATCTCGAAGGTGTAACATAAATGGTTTCTTCAAAATAAGGGCCAACAAGCGGGTCGGGTTTATCGAAGATAGTTATCGTCTGTAGTACGGCATCATGTAAAAAACCTTCATAGGCGATCTCAATACCATCGATATATTCCTCGACCAATATATGGCTCTGTTCAAACTCACCGAGCGTGGTGGCAAGAATAGGGCGTAAACGTTCGCATGCGGCTATAAATTCATCTTCATTGTTCGCTCGTATGACACCACGGCTGGCAGACATATTTAATGGTTTTAATACACAGGGCCAGGGCAGGCCGGCTATCTGTTTTTCTATGTTTTGAGTTAGATCGAGTAAACAATGAATGGGTACCGGGCAACCAGCTAGAGTCAGTTCGGCACGGGCCAGATCCTTGCGATGTGAAAACCGTGCTGCCTGTGGTGGGTTATGCGGTAAATTTAACGCTTTTGCAGCAGATGCGGCCAGTTCGACGGTTTGATCATCACTGCCAAGTACACCAGAAAAAGCAGTATTGTGGTTCTGTTTTAAAATTTCATCAAGCGCTGAAGCCGTATCATCAAAATTAATATGGATGCCGCTAGCAACTTCAGTAACAAGTGAATGTTTACCCTGTGAGGCGATAGTGACGCTGATGCCAAGGTTTTTTGCTGCTTTTATGTAGGGAGCAATACGATAACTATTATGGTGGCAGATGAGTAATAGTTGTTTATCTTTAAAGCGTGACATTATTCTGGGCGGTCTGGATTTCAGCTACAGACAAAAAAGGTGAATCATATTAATTAATATGATTCACCCTGTATGAGTTTTTCCTGGTGTTTCTAAACCTGGGAAAATTAGCCGCAACCGCCACCAGATGAGCCGCAGCCGCCACATGAACCGCCACTGCTGGTGTTTGCGAAGACATTTTTGAATACAAAACTGGCATTAGCACCTTCAGTTTGGTAATCAATCTCTACGCCTTCAAGAAAACCTAATGCAACTGCATCTACATGTACTTTAAGGCCCTGTTTTTCCAGGGTGGTATCGAACTGGGTTGGCTGGTCTACGAAGGTCATGCCGTAAGACATGCCACCACAACCGCCACCTGAAACAAAAATTCGAACACCATTTACATCGTCTTCGTTTTCGGTAAGGGCTAGCAGTTGTTTAACAGCCTCATCAGAAACTTTGATCTGATCAGACAGCTGTGAGTTGAATTGAACTTGAGACATCTATATTCTCCTCTTGAGGATTATGATTATGAAACAATGATATCATGTTTTAAAATATAATACTTATGAAAAAACCTATACAAAACATAGGGATAATAGCTTAATATATGAGTCGCCTGATGCCTGTCGCTATGCTTAAATAATATCCGCTAGATCGAGAAGAATACGGCTCTTTACTTATTACTAAACTATAATTATATTGATTGACCGTTAACATTCAATTGTCACCTAAATAAAAAAGCGCAGTATTTATATGGATCTTAAGGTAAACGTCTCTTACTTAAAAATAGGAATGTATGTATCCAATCTTGATCGTCCATGGATTGATACGCCTTTTCTGTTAGAAGGTTTCACCATAGAAACTGAAGATGACATAACCACACTGACTCGACATTGCACTTACGTATATATTGATCCTGAGCGCGGAATCGGTGCGGATGAGTATATCGAAGACGCTCCCCCTCGACTAAAAACGAATGCTTATCTTGAGCGGTTTTTACAGGACAATAATAAAAAGGTCGAGTACCAAGATGTAAAAACGACAAAAGAAGAATTACCTGATGCACGAGTTGCGATGGAAGCGGCGAGTAATCAGGTAGCGCACATCATGGAAGATGTTAAAGAAGGCAAGAACTTAAATATCAAAGCGGTCAGGGGTGTTGTTGAGCCGATCCTGGACAGTATCATAAGAAATTCAGAAGCCTATCTCTGGCTTTCACTGATGCAGAAAAAAAGTGCTTACACATATTCACATTCGGTTGATAATTGCGCTTTAGCGATTGCTTTTGGTCGTTATATGGGTTTGCCAAAAAATGATTTACGAACATTGGCAATCGGACTGTTAATGATGGATATGGGTAATGTGAAAATACCGGAACAGATTTTAAATAAAAATTCCAGGTTAACAGAAACAGAATACAGGATCGTAAAAAAACATGTTATTCATGGCGTTGAGATTTTAAAAGAAACAGAAGGCATGAATGAAGATATCATCAATATTGCGCTCACACATCATGAACGATTTGACGGCAGTGGTTATCCGAATGGCCTGCTCGGTGCGCACATCCCTGTGTATGGACGGATGGCGGCGATAATTGACTGTTATGATGCGATGACGAGTAAGCGGCCTTTTAGTGCACCCAAATCACCTTATGCAGCACTGCAAAATATTTATAACTGGCGTGGTACAGCATTTCAACCTGAACTAGTAGAACAATTTCTACAATGCATGGGTGTCTATCCCACAGGATCAATTGTTGAAATGACTAACGGTGAGGTCGGTATCGTGCTCTCGCAAAACTTAACGCAGAGAATGCGTCCTAAGATCATGCTCTTACTAGACGAAGATAAAGCACATTTTTCTGAATATAAAACCATTGATTTAGCTATCATGTTTGAAGATCAGGAAGGTTATCCATTGAATATTCTCCGCGGGCTTGAGCCTGGCGCTTTCGGTATTGATCCTACTGAGTACTACCTGTAAACATCTGCTGCTAATTAAGAATATATTTATGAAATCCCGTCAAAGATTTTTTAGAGAAATCTCAACGAAAATTGAAGAAAGTGATAAAAATATTGCATTTTTGATCGTCAAAATCTGTCGATTTAAAGAGATCAATACAACCTATGGCTTTCATAAAGGTGATGCATATCTTTCCTATGTTGAAGAGAGATTGAATCAAATAATGAGGCCCGATGATTTAGTCGGTCGAATCGGTGATAATGAGTATGGCGTTGTATTACCGTCCCTGAACAATGCCTCTCACGCATTATTAGCGGCAAATAAAATCATTTCTGAGTTTAGGCATGCGGTTGATATTGAAGGTTCTAAAATATCCCCTAAATTAGTTTTAGGAATTGCGGTAAAACCTGAACATGGAACGACATTTGATATGTTATTACATGCCGCAACGCTAGCTTTACAGCTCGCTGAAAAAAATAATGAAGACTATCTGCTACACCAGGTTTCAAGTGATAATTTACCGCCTAGTTTGATACTGGAAAATGAGATCCAGTTTGCTCTCGACGATGATGAATTCAGTTTATTCTGCCAACCTAAAATAAATCTGGACAGCGGTAAACTCTACGGTGGTGAATCATTGATTCGCTGGAACAGTAAAAAATTCGGTTTTGTTAATACGCAATACTTTATCGATATCCTTGAGGGCAGCAGTTCGTTAATGCCAGTGACTAACTGGGTTTTAAATGGTGCCTTGAGACAGTGTCTTCGCTATCAGAAAATACTGCCTGACTTCACAGTGGCCGTTAATCTATCACCGTCGTTGCTTACTAATCGAAGTATTGTTGAAGTCGTTGCAAATGCGGTAAATATCTGGTCTATCAATCCGTCGAGTCTGATGCTGGAAGTTACCGAGGGTGCGATGATGATGAACCCAGTAAAAAGTCTAGAGATACTCCATGAATTTCATCAACTTGGTTTTGGTGTGTCTATCGATGATTTTGGTACCGGTTATTCTTCACTGGCTTATTTGAAAGATCTTCCCGCGGATGAGATCAAGATCGATAAATCTTTTGTGATGAATATGGCCAACGATAAGAAAGATGAGAGTATCGTCAAGGCCGCTGTTGACCTGGCACATACCCTGGGACTGCGGATCGTAGCTGAAGGTGTTGAGGATGAAAAGACCATGGACCTGTTAAGTGACATGAACTGTGATTATGCTCAAGGATATTACATGGCAAAACCTATGCCGTGTGAAGATTTAATCAGCTGGATGCAGGAGAGTAAATGGCGCCCGTAATCCTTCGTAATCCTTGTTTATCTCTGATGGCTGGTGTCCTGCCAGGTATGTAATATTTCTGCACATCCTTGTTCTTACAGAATGGATATCGTGTCTTAGATGTCATATCTAAGTGGATACAGCCAAGGTTGATTTTGACCTGAATCCATGGGTATTCGGTGTAGGTATCGGAACCAGTTTCTAATCTGATTTAGTCAATCAGTGATAATAAAAGCCACGCCTGTTACTGCAACAGGCGTGGCTTTTTTGTGGTTTGAATCATTGTGTTTTTTGCCGGTGAAACAATGAATACAGGCTAGGCACTAAAATTAAACTAACGAATAGAGAAAAGCTCAGTCCCCAGACGATCACGAATGCCAGTGGCTGTAACATCTCAGAGCCTTCACCCAAACCGATAGCCAATGGCAGCATGCCAAACACGGTGGTTAAGGTGGTCATCAGAATAGGACGCAGTCTCAGGGCGGCCGCTTTTTTGATCGATTCGGTCAGTAGGCCAGTTTTCTCACGCTCGATCTCTATCTGCTCTACCAGTACGATGGCATTATTAACCACGATGCCGGTCAACATGATCAAACCTAACCAGACTGGCATCGATAAGCTCATATCGGCATTGATGAACAGGCCGAGAGCTACACCGATGGCAGCAAACGGAATGCTGATCATGATGATCAGTGGGTTTAGCAGTGACTCATATTGCACCGCCATCACGACTAAAACCAGAAATATGGCGAGCAGTAAAATAGCCAGTCCGGTTTTCTGACCTTGTTCCAGTGTTTTATTGGTATCGTTATCATAGAGTACATAACCTTCAGGTAACTCCAGAGCGGCGAGTTTAGTCATAACTTCAGCCAGCACTTTAGTCTGACTGTAATCAGGGTCATAAGAGGCAGATATTTCAACGATACGTTGCTGGTGACTTCTGACGATACGGCTGGCAGTCGGCGCGCGGTTGATATAAGCGATATCGCCAAGGCGTATGGCATTGCCATTTTTATAATCCACCATGAGATTTTGCAGGGCGTTCGGGCTGTAGCTATTTGCGCGCGGAAGCCGCATACGGATATCAAAATCTTTATCGTCTTCGATATAATTACTGATGATTTCACCATCGAGTGCGATTTTTAATGCGCTGCCGATAACGGAAGCATCGATGCCAAATTCTGCAGCACGCTGGCGGTCGATGCGTATATTCAGTTCGGCTTTTACTTCCTCATAGGAATGGGTGAGGTTTTTTAAACCGGCCACGGGTTCCAGCAAACTCACTGCCTGATCACCCAGTTCTCTCAGGATATCGAGATTTTCACCGCGTATATGTATGCTGACATCATCGCTGCCGCGCGTTATGTGCAGGCCGCGAACACCAGTAACACGCAGGCGCACTTTAAAGCCGGTGAGATTGAGAGCATCTATTCTCTTACTCATCTGTTTCGCCCACTGATCACTGGTTAATGTGCGCTGATTCGAGGGCGCTAGTTGTATCTTTATCGAGCTGTAGTTGCTGTTCTCAAATTCTGAGCGCCCAAAGACAGAGCCGCCAGCGATAGTGAATAATGTAGTCACTTCCTTTTGTTCTAAAAGCAGATCTTCTATCTGATCAACCGCGTTGTCCATCTCTTCAAGTTGCATGCCGGCATCACCGTTTATTGATAATGATATTTTGCCTTCGTCGACGCGGGGCAGCTCGATACGTTTGGTCAGGTTGATCTGATACAGGGCGATACTGAGGAGCAGGCAAAAGATGAGCATTGTTTTCATCGGGTTGGCTAAAAACAGGTCTGCATTATTGGTATATTTTACTTTAATATAGTTTGTTAACTTACTGATCAAACTTATCTTCTTTCTTGTGAATACTCACTTTTGCGCCGAGCGCAGGAACAAGTGTTAAGGCGACCGCCAGGGAAGCCAGCATGGCGGAGGTAATGGTGATAATGAGTTCCTGGAATAACAAACCTGACATGCCGCCTATGAATAAAAACGGCAACAGGGCTCCCAGGTTGGTACTGGTCGAGGCAACGATAGGGCTGTTCACTTCTATCGCAGCATTGATGGCATCTGGCATCAGAGATATCGCCCTCAGACTGATGACGGGTAATATTTTCCAGCATAACGATGGTGCTATCAATCAATAGCCCCATGCCCAGTGCGAGACCTCCCAGTGTCATAATATTCAATGTCAGTCCAAAGATTTGCATGATGATAAAGGTCACCAAATGCCGATAGGTATGGCGGTGCCAATAATGAGGGTGCGCAACATACTGCCCAGAAACAGGTAGATCACGCCCATCGCCAGGAGTGCACCAGTAGCCGCAGCGATGGAGGCGTTGTTGACGGCATGTCTGACAAATACCGACTGGTCGTCCACCACGGCCAACCGGATGTCTTCAGGAATGGCCTGTTGTGCCTGCAGGTTCTGGATCCGGTGTTTGACCTCATTGACCACAGCAATGGTATTTGCCTGTGGTTGTTTCTGTATCGAGAGTTTAACGCCGGGTATCTTGTTCAAACGAATACGCAAACGTTCATCTTTATGTTTATCGATAACCTGGGCGACATCGTTGACCCGGATTGTATTATCAATACTGCTGGTTTGATCGCTGTCGTGTTGCTGGGTTGAAGCGGTAAGCGTTTTAACTCCTCGATGGAACTAAAACGGCCTTCAGAACGGGTGGTGATCTCCTGATTTCTTGCAATCATTCTGCCGCCCGGTGAATCGGTATTCTGTCTGTTGATCTGCTGTGCGAAATCCTGCAGTGACAGTCCGACATTGGCCAGCTTTTCCTGATCAGGAATAATCTGAATTTCTCTTTCCAGACCGCCGCCAACTTCTACCGCAGCAACGCCGGGTAGATTTAAAAACCACTTGGAAAAGATGTAGTCAGCCCAGGTACGCAGTTCGACTGAATTGAGCTTGTTGGAGCTGACCACCAGTTCCATCACCGGAATCTGTGATGGATCACGTTTGTAGATGACTGGCGCTTCATCATTTTCAGGTAAAAAACGTTTTGCTCTATCGAGCCGTATACTGGCGTCACGCAGGGCATTGTTAATATCGGTACCGTAGGGAAAGCTTAAGCCAACAGCACTACGGCCTTCGCTCGTTTGAGAGTCGACCGCAATAGCATCTTCAGTGATGGCCAGTTGTTCTTCCAGTTGCCGGGTTACCCGGTCTTCCATAATGCTTGCAGGTACACCGGGGTCCATGATGCGGATACGGACTTCAGGCGCAATGATGTGTGGTAATAAATTGATACCGAGCTGCTTGAAAGCAAACAGGCCAAGTATGACGATGGTCAAGGTCAGCATGGTGACGCCAACGGGATGATGGATTGACCAGGCGGCGATTCCGCCACTACGAAATCGTTGTTTCATTACGGCTGTATAGAATCCGATGGCGTTGTTTGTGAGCTACCCGTCGAAGCTGCAATGGCGACTTTTTTGCCATTACGCAAACCGAGATAACCACGGCTGACGATGCGGTCTCCGGGGTTTAATTCTGATAACACTTCGGTTACCGGGCCAAACTGCTGGCCCTGTTCAAAAAAGACTTTTTCTGTGATGCTTTGGCCGTCGTCATCTTCAACCACGCGAAACACATACGCACCCTCGGGTTCATATTGTATGGTGTGTACCGGAATAATGAGTCGATCTGTTGCAGTTAGCTCAATTTTTGCACGAGAAAACTGTCCGACCTTGGCGTCTTCCGGTACCGGCTTGAGCAGGATTTCGATAATACCTTTATGTGTATCGGCGTCGATCGTTGGGTGTATTCGTGCGACCCTGGCGTCGAATGCTTTATCACCCAGCGCATCGATTCGTAATGTCACCGGCTGATTGATAGTAACCAGCGGTATCCAGCGTTCCGCCAGGCTGGCTTTAAGCTGTAATGCAGACGGATCAATAATGCTGTGTATATGTGATTGCTGCGCTAACAGGTCACCGGGTTCGTATAGACGTTTGGTGATCAGGCCGTCAATCGGGGCTTTGATGCTGGTACGTTGCAGGCGGGTAAGCTGGCGTTTTTCCTCAGCGACAGCTAAATCCAGTATAGTGGCTGCTTTGGCGACTTCTTCTTCAGTGGAGATCTTTTTAGGTAACAGTTTTTTAACGCGGGAGAGGTCAACTTTTGCCTGCTCTTTGGCGGCTGTTGCTTTGGCGACATCCGTTTTTAATAGTTCATTATCAAGTTGCACCAGTAAGGTGCCTTGTTTTACAAAATCGCCTTCATGGTAGGGAAGTTTTGTAATACGGCCGCTCTCTTCATTGTATAAACGAATTTTTGTCACGGCTTCCAGCGTACCAGACACCGTCTGGGTCAGAAAAACCGGTTTATTTTCTACCTCGACGACTTCTACTCGGTGTATTGTGGTATTTGCTCGTTGGCTGTTGACGTCGGTTTTACCGGTATTGTCACAGGACGAAATGATGAGACAAATGGTGAGAACAGTTAGCCGTTGAATCAACGATAGAGTCCGTGGAAACATAGCTGAAAAGGGTGTTGGTTTTTTCGATATAATCATGTCCCGAACTTTAACTCATCTAGACGTATAACTTCAAAGAAATGATACATCGACCGACATCCAAACCGCACGGCAACCGTAAGGACTATCAGAACATTAAACGCCTGTTTCCCTATATCTGGGATTTTAAAGGTCGGGTGATTTTAGCCTTATGCTGTCTGATTCTATCCAAAATTGCGATTGTCGGTATGCCGCTGGTATTGAAAGACATCATTGATGCGCTCGATAGTAAACAGTTGCTTGCCATAGATAACCTGGAATCCGCAAGCCTGACATTGCCTTTGTTACTGTTGTTGGCCTATGGCGCCTTACGTTTGATGGCCAGCCTGTTTAATGAATTACGTGATGCAATATTTTCCCGAGTTCGCTATCACGCTATGCGCGGCATCTCATTACGGGTACTTAAACATTTGTATACCCTGTCTCTTTCGTACCACCTGGATAGAAAAACAGGCGGTATTACGCGTGACCTGGAACGCGGTACTAACAGTTTAAGTTCGATATTAAATTACCTGGTGTTTAATATATTTCCTACCGCGGCGGAGTTCACTTTTGTGGCCATCATCCTGTTAGGTAAATACGAACCACGCTTTGCCATTGTTACTTTTACCACCGTTGTCTTTTATATCGGATTCACTTTGCTGGTTACAAACTGGCGCATGCATTATCGACATGAGATGAATGAACATGAATCTACTGCCAACAGTTATGCCGTCGACGGTATGCTGAACTACGAAACCGTTAAATATTTTACCAATGAAGAGTATGAATTAGAGCAATACGACAACACGCTAAATAAATGGGAACGTGCAGCGGTAAAGAGCCAGGTATCGATGTCGTTGCTCAATTTTGGTCAGGGCGCAGTGATCGCTATCGGGGTAACACTGATGATGATCTTTGCAGCTCAGGGAGTGGTAGACGGTACTATGACAATGGGTGACCTGGTACTGGTCAATGCCATGATGCTGCAACTGTTTATCCCATTAAATTTTCTTGGCATAATCTACCGTGCCTTAAAATATTCTCTGGCAGATATGGATATGATGCTCAAGCTGCTGGACACAGAGAGAGAGGTTAAAGATGTTGAAGATGCTCAGCAACTAGTCGTCACTGATGCGGTGGTTCGTTTTGACAAGGTTTGCTTTGATTACAATAAAGACAGAAAAATATTAGATAGCGTCAGTTTTGATATTCCTCACGGAAGTAAAGTGGCAGTGGTCGGTCCATCAGGCGCCGGCAAGTCGACACTGGCTCGCCTGTTGTTTCGTTTTTATGATGTCGACTCAGGCAGTATCACCATAGATGGTCAGGATATCAGCGCGGTAACACAGACCAGTTTGCGTGATAACATTGGTATCGTGCCGCAGGATACCGTGTTATTTAATTATACGATCGAGCACAATATCCGTTATGCAAAACTGGACGCGAGTGATGAAGAGATCCAGCAGGCGGCAAAACATGCCAATATCCACGACTTTATCAGCAGCCTGCCAGATGGATATCAGACGGTGGTCGGTGAACGTGGCTTAAAACTCTCCGGCGGCGAGAAACAACGCATCGCCATCGCCCGGGTGATCCTGAAAAATCCTCGTATCCTGGTTTTTGATGAGGCGACATCGTCACTGGATTCGCATTCTGAACAGCTGATACTCGAGTCATTGAAAGCGGTTGCAGAAAAACATACGACACTGGTTATCGCGCATCGTCTGTCGACGATAATCGATGCCGACAATATTATCGTACTGGATAAAGGTAAGGTGGTAGAGCAGGGGTCGCACCAGCAATTACTTGAGGAAGAAGGCTTGTACTCACATTTATGGCAGTTGCAGCAGGAAGAAGAAGAGCAGATGGAGGCCTGATCATGCGTGATGTTATTCTAAAAAAAGAACCGGTAGAGCTTCACAAGATTTTAAAGTTTGAAGGCCTGGTGCCAAGCGGCGGGGTTGCAAAGCTGGCCATCGAATCGGGTGATGTGATGGTTAATGGTGAGGTTGAAACAAGAAAACGAAAAAAGATTGTTGCCGGTGATATCATCGAGTTTAATGGCGAAAAAATACGTATGTTAGTGCTTTAACGATAATCTTCAATCATCGAGTAGATTGGTAGCTAAAAAAACCGCATAATATTGTTTTACATCAATTATCTTCTCTGGATGCGTATTAATCTATCTAAATAGTATTAGCTGTTTGAAACTTAACAGAAAGAGGTGGCTATCATGATTCCCATAATTACTGTTGAATTTGTTGCAAAGACTGGAGAACAGGAATTCAAAGAGGAAAGTGTGTCTCTACACACGCCGCAAGAGCTGTTTTCATTTATCGCCCCAGACGGTGGTTGCGAGGCTATCTCGGATGAAGTTGCAGAAATTCAGATGGTGTTTCTGCAACCAGAACATGCCAATACACAGAATCCGATTGCAGATAAACGGGTAACACTGGAACTTGGTATGGTGTTTTTGACCGGGCCATTCTCAGAGATCGTACAGACTGCAGAACAGATTATTGACAAGGCCGGGCGCGGTGAACTTTCTGATTCATTTCTCAGGGCGATTCATGCAAAGCTTTAGTTTTGAATAATGCCGATCTCACGCGCTCGCTTTGTACTGGATAATCCGTGGCAGTTTGCAAAGCGGGTGATCGTCGGTTTTAGTGCTAACCAGGGCTTGCTGCTCTCTGGGGCCGTTGCCTATTACACCTTATTGACCATCGTGCCGATGTTTGCCCTGATCCTGGCGGGGCTATCACAATTTCAGGAAACACAGCCGCTGCTCGATACCCTGCGGGAATACCTGCTGTTGATCACACCGAATCAGGCCGACGTATTGATCGATCAGATCAGTGCTTTTCAGCAGAACTGGAAAGTTGTCGGTATTACGGGAATCATTATCCTGCTTTTTTTTAGTTCATTTGCTTTCACTTCGCTGGAAAATGCGATGTCGGTGATTTTCTTTCATCGGGTTGCCATTCATCGCCGACATTTTCTTATCTCAGCCATCATCCCCTATTGTTATATCGTATTGCTTGGTGTCGGTATGTTGCTGGTCAGCGTCGTTAGCGGCAGCTTGCATTCACTCGATACCAGGTCACTGATGGTGATGGGGCAGAACTGGTCACTCAGTGGTGTAGAGACCGTTCTGGTATACCTGTTGGGCATCTTTGGTGAGATATTGTTACTGACTTCGATCTACCTGGTGATGCCGGTCGGTCGTCTATCGTTGCGTCACGCTTTGATCGGAGGTATGACGGCGGCTTTGCTCTGGGAGATAACGCGCCATGTCCTCGTCTGGTACTTCTCGACGCTGTCACTGGTGAACGTAGTGTATGGTACATTTGCTACCGTTATTATCATCCTGCTCAGTCTGGAGGCCGCGGCAATCATCCTGTTGCTGGGTGCGCAGGTTATTGCTGAGTATGAACGTATCGGTCATGAGTCAACAATTCGTCACGGTTTACAAACCTGAGAGCGTGCAGAGCTTATTTGCCACTTCTTTCCTGCACATTTTGTGTCTCTGATACCTCGTTACCCAGCTTCGTCAGCGCTGGTTAATTATCGATTCATCTGTTTTTTGGTTTTACTGGTCGCCGGTGCAGAGAGTGGATCGTCCGGCCAGAAGTGTCTCTTGTATTTTCCTCGCAGTTCCTTTTTTACCTGGTGATAGGTCGTCTGCCAGAAACTGTTCAGATCCTGTGTCACCTGCATGGGACGATGAGCGGGAGAGAGCAGGTGCATCATCAATTTGATGTGTCCGTCTAATATTGCTGGAGTTTCATACAAACCAAAAACTTCCTGCAGTCTGACGGCAAGTATCGGTGTTTCTGCTTCGTTATAATCAATTCTGATCGCTGAGCCACTGGGCACTGTTATCCGTTCAGGCGCCAGTTTTTCGAGTAATTGTTGTTGCTGCCAATCGAGCTGGTTTAGCAGCAGCGTATGCATATCCAGTTTCTGGCATTGTTTGATGCTGTTTTCATTTTTTAGATATGGCTGTAACCATTGGTCGAGGGTGTCGAGCAGTGTCTGATCTGAAAAGTCGGGTAGTTTATTTTCGTTAAACTGCTTTTTTAATCCCGGGTAATTTTCAATATTTAAATTAACGAACTGGACGCGTTGTCTCAGGCTGGTGGCCTGTGGCGACCAAGACAAACATTGCAGGCCAAGGTTTTTTATTGCCTGTAACAGACACTGATGTAAAACCTGTTTGTTCTCAGGGATAATGATTTTTTCCTGTAGAACTATTTTACCGAGCTGTGTCGTCTGTTTTACCTCGACACGTTGTTGTCTCTCATTCCATTCGATATTTTCTGTCTGTTGGATATGATCTGCAAAATAGTCCTGTAACTGCAACTCGGTAATCTCAGCTGCGAGGTAGATACTGGCCTCTCCCTGTTTCGCATCGAGGGTTGCTATGACCAGATATTCATAGAGGTGGTGTTGTAGATAAACAGGGATGCTGGCACCTTTACCGTTACTGAGCAGGTAACGCGGCTCATCCAACTGGCGTTGTTTTGCGATCCTGTCCGGATAGGCGAATGCCAGCAGTACGCCGCTTAAGTTATCATCGAAGCTATTTTTGCCGTCGATGAAATTTCTTTTCTGAGGTTTAAGTCGATTAAAGAATTCATCAGCGGTCAGTAGAATCCGTTTACACTGCTGCAGATCAATACCATGCTGAGCTGCTTTTTTATCATCCGATAATTGTCTTGCCCGTAATATTTTGAGTCGCTCATGCAGGTCATAACTTTTTTCGATTTTGGCAAGATATAAGTCTTTCTCGGATAAGATGCTGGCGATGAGACATGCATGGTAAGACTGTTGCAGTTTCTCAGCGCTTAATATCATGTGCGCAAGGCGAGGGTGAGTGCCAAGTCGCAGCATGTCACGACCATGTTGGGTGATCTTGCCGGTTATATCGATCGCATCCAGTTGCTGCAGTAATGCTCGAGCCTGTCCGATCGCGCCTGTCGGCGGTATATCAAGCCACCGTAATTCATCGACCTCTATGACTCCCCAGTTCGCCAGCTCTAACACCAGTGTGGTTAGATCACTGTGCAATATTTCAGCAAGTGAATGTTTGGCTAATCGTGACTGCTGCGGTTCATTCCATAATCTGTAACATATACCTGCTGATAACCGACCTGCACGACCACTGCGTTGTGTGGCAGAATCTTGTGAGATCGACTGTGTTATCAAACGGTTCATGCCTGATGACGGGTTATGTTGTAAGGCGCGTTCCAATCCGGAATCAATGACACAGTTGATGCCGTCGATGGTTAAGCTGGTTTCTGCGATGTTGGTGGCCAGGACGATTTTCCGTTTACCCTCAGGTGGCGAGCTTATCGCCTGGTCCTGTTGCTGTTTGTTGAGGCTGCCATGCAGCGGTGCGAGCAGGATGTTATCGATATTTTCAGATTTCAGGTATGGCTTGAGCTGGTTAGCGAGCAGAGAAATTTCTTTGACACCGGGTAAAAACACCAGGCAATTTCCCTGCTGATCATGGATGACATGTTTGATCGTATTGATCAGGTTTGAGATCAGTTGCCGCTGATCTGTCTGTTTTACAGACCTGTCGAGGTAGCGGATATCAACAGCGAAACGGCGACCTTCGCTCTGAATGATGGGCGCATTATCGAGCAGCATGGAAATGGCGTCTGTATTCAGGGTCGCCGACATGATCAGGATCTTTAGATCTTCGCGTAAGATCTGCTGGCTCTGTAAACATAACGCAAGTGAAAGATCTGCATGTAGACTGCGCTCATGAAACTCATCAAAAATGACCAGTGCAATGTTTTTCAGTTCAGGATCTGCCTGCAATCTACGCGTTAAGATGCCTTCCGTTACTACCAGTATCTTTGTTTTATCGCTATAACAGTTGTCCTGACGGATCTGATAACCGACTGTCTCGCCGACTTTTTCATTTAACAAAAAGGCCATGCGTGCAGCCGCATTGCGAGCCGCAAGTCGTCTTGGCTCAAGCATGATGATCTGTTTATCATTCAGCCATGACTGCGTAAGCAATGCCAGGGGGACTGCGGTGGTTTTTCCGGCACCCGGCGGCGCCTGTAGCACAAGACGATCGTGCTGTTTTAATCTGTGCTGAATCTCAGCTAATACGTCATTGATCGGCAGGTGCTTGCATCTATATAAATGTAGCGTGGGTCGTTCTATGCCTGTCGTGAGACAGTTTATTTCCTGTCTGCATATTAACTACCAAGCTGTCTGACACGGAATGAACGTCCTTTTAATTTTCCATCAGCTAATTTTTTGAGTGCCGGTTTAATCACTTTCTTATCAACGGCGACATAGGCCCAGTTCTCGAATATATGGATCTTACCAACCTGTTTTCCTGTGATGCCGTTTTTACCGGTCAGGGCACCGAGGATATCGCCCGGCCGGACTTTTTGTTTTTTACCGCCGTCAATCTGTATCGTGGCCATCTCTGGTCGATCAGGTGTTTCGTCTAGCAGGCTACGCGGCGGCAGTGTTTCTCCCTCGATGATCCTGTCCAGGTAATCTCCCAGCAGGGCAACTTTATAGTGTTCTTTATCGCTATATAAAGAACAGGCAATGCCTTTGCTGCCAGCGCGTCCGGTGCGGCCGATACGATGTGTATGCACTTCGGTATCACGAGCGATGTGGTAGTTGATGACCAGGTCGAGAGCATCGATATCCAGACCGCGTGCGGCGACATCGGTAGCCAGCAGCACCGAGGCGCTTTTATTAGCGAAACGCACCAGTGTCTGATCGCGGTCTCTCTGTTCGAGGTCACCATGCAACGCCAGTACACTAAAACCGTCATCGGCAAGATCATCGGCAACCTCCTGTGTTTCACGTTTGGTATTACAGAAGACCACGGCTGATTCCGGGCGATGTTGAAGCAGTAATAAGCGCAGCGCAGTCATCCGTTCTTCATCGTCATGTACTTTGTAAAAATGCTGTTCGATACTGCTATCGTCATGCGTGGAAGTAACCGCTACCATGACGGGATCGTGCATGATTCGCTTCGCGATGGATTTGATCTGCTCAGGGAAGGTGGCGCTGAATAATAAGGTCTGGCGCTGCTCCGGCATCTGTTCGATGATGGCATCGAGCGCTGATTGAAAGCCCATCTCGAGCATGCGGTCAGCTTCATCAAGCACCAGTGTATTTAAATCATTTAACTTTAAGGTTTTTTTAGACAGATGCTCTTCGATTCGCCCGGGAGTACCAACGATGATATGGGCACCATGTTCCAGTGAACCAATCTGCGGACCTAAGGGCATGCCGCCGCATAGCGTTAAAACTTTTATATTGTGAACACTTCGCGCCAGTCGGCGAATTTCTTTGGCGACCTGATCAGCCAGTTCGCGAGTAGGGCAAAGCACCAGGGACTGGATGCGAAAACGTTTTACTTCGAGTTTTTCCAGTAAACCAAGACCAAATGCCGCCGTTTTACCTGAACCAGTCTGCCCCTGGGCGATGATATCTTTGCCCGCCAGAATAGGCGGCAGGCTTTGAGCCTGTATCGGCGTCATCTCCTCGTAACCAAGAGAAGATAAGTTTTCCAGCAGGTCAGTATGTAGCTTAAGCGTTGAAAAGGCAGTTTCAGTCAATGTGATAATCCAGTGTGGGAGTGTCGAGGACGTATCGTTAGTCGTCGTTATGCTAATAGCATAAATCATGTTTAAACCGTTATTTTAGCAATGAAAAGATGTCGCAGGGAGTAAAGTTTTGTGTACCTGTTTGGCCACTTGAATCAGTTGTTTTTTATAGGTATTGTTTAGTCCTTGCTTCATGATGCAGAATCAAAACGCTGCGTAACATTGACCTTTTAGTTAGCGTCGTCCCTGACGCTGTTGTATAAAAGTTATTATTTCGTAATCTGGTTTGTCGCAAACAGACCCGCAGCACAGCTTAGATATTGTTTGTACTGGCTGCTTCTTTGCTGCTCTGTCGCATCAGGGTTTGTTAGTAATACATCTGCCATAGTTTCCACTATTGAACGATTGGCTTCAGCGGCTGGATATTTTGCCCATTCCTCATTAATACGTTGCTCAGCCTGACCGCCGACGATAGCACCACAGATGGTAACCACATCACTCACCAGAACACTGCCTGCTGCATGGTTGTGCTGCCGGAATTTATACAGCCAGTTATAAACAAAGGGATAGATACAGCAGCTATTGCTGCACGGGTAGTTATTTTCATTAGAGAACCTGTTTATAATGGATCGGAGAAATTTTGAAATTGATTTATAGATGATTTTAAGCTGTGGGTATCATGATGGTCTATATGTACAGGCTGGACATCAGCTAAAGTTTAACAAACTGTTTACAATGTATTAAATTTTGTCGCGGACATGGCTACCAAATACCAATATAATGCCGTTCGAAGATAACTGAAGCTTAATTGTTTGCTCATGCCAGGCATACAACATATTGATAAACTACTGATATCTATATCTAATATTTCTGATTATTCTCAAACAGGTACTTTAACCATGAAAAAAATAATAACAGCATTCACCTTAGCCAGCATAACAGCTATAAGTGGCTGTACAACATATGATGCTTATACCGGTGAAGAAAAAACGACCAATACTGCTAAAGGTGCGGGTATCGGTGCCGGTGCAGCACTCGTTGTGTCATATATTGCAAACAAAGATAAAAGTTCTGCTGAACGTAACAAGCGACTATTGCGTGATGCGGGTATTGGCGCTATAGCCGGTGGTGGTGTGGGTTATTATATGGACACACAGGAAGCCAAATTAAGAAAACAACTACGCAGTACCGGTGTCAGTGTCGTGCGAGATGGCGACAATATTAATCTGGTTATGCCAGGTAATATAACATTTCCAAGCAATGGTCATGAGCTGAAGGCTGATTTTTATAGTGTGCTGGATTCTGTCGCACTGGTTCTTGAAGAATTTGATAAAACCATTATTGTCGTCGCCGGTTATACCGACAGTAAAGGCTCAGATGCTTATAACCAGACCTTGTCTGAAAGTCGTGCTAACTCAGTTGCAAGTTACCTGAAGGGTAAAAAAGTTGTTGCTGCGCGTTTTGAAACAGTCGGTTTTGGTGAGAAAAATCCAGTAGCAGACAACGCTACAGATGAAGGGCGTGCGTTGAATCGCCGTGTTGAATTGACATTGCTTCCCATTACTGAAGAATCTTAGGCGCTTGATCAGTTAAAAACGTAAAGGGATCAGATCTATTTAAAACTTTAAATTGATCTGATCCCTTTATTTATTTGTCATATATTATAGTGTTATAGTTGCGCTGTTCATATCTGAAGCAGCTGCTAGATATGCTAAAATCATTCTACTGCATTTTCAAGAATAGATAATTATGGAACGGTTAACCGCTTATTTCGTATGAGTTTTAGTGATATATTTCAGATAGATAATAAAATAACTGGCCAGTATCTATTACTGGTCATATCCGCCTTATTATTAGTTGCTGTGGTTATTTTTCTAAATCGCCAAAGGATTAAGTATACCTGGCTTAATTTTAAAACGCGTTACCGCCTGAATCGACTGGGATTTGAACAGAAGGTTAACTTCCAATGGCCCGATGGTATGGGGCATCATTTCACCATCGATAGACTGATATTACGTCAGGATGGAATCACCTTATTAGCTTATAAGCAGTATCCCGGTAAAATATTCTGTGCAGATAATATTGATGACTGGACGCAGATGCTGGGGCAGAAAAGTTATCGTTTCAAAAATCCGCTTTCTGATCTTGATGACCAGATAAAGGCAATCTCAGCCAATATACCTGATGTACCGGTCAATGGTTTTCTGTTTTTTGATCATCTAGCAGAATTCCCCAAAGGCCACCCTGATCGAGTTATTTATCTTGAGAACATACCCGCAGAGTTAAAACCGGGCAAAGATCAGGATGTGAAGGCATCAGTCATGTCTGCCTGGACACAGTTAACAAGGGTGTCACAAGCCTAGTTCAACACTGAACTTCTTACTATGATGATGCCCGTTTCTTGACTGTAGAGTGGTCGTATTTACTCTTTTGAATAATAAATACCCGGTATCCAGCTTTTTTTGATCTTACTGGTTTTTTCTAGATTTACCTCGTTTTCATCGATGAAAGTAAAGATATTCCAGCCAATACGTAAATTGTCCTTGTGATGTAATTGTTGCTTTTTAACCTTTTTTTCATTGATAAATGATCCATTCGTACTGCCAAGATCTTCCAGAAAATAAACTTTTTGCCCATCAGCACCTGCTTCTCCGATCACCCGGGCGTGTTCATTACTGACAGCCAGATCATCAATCTGTATCTGATTATCCAGAGTTCGGCCAAAGGTAAGCGCGGTATCGCCAATTTCGAATTTGTTTGTTACCACACCATCTATTGTCTGTATGACCATTGCCATATTTTATCCCCTTAAAAACTTAGCTATCGTTGGCTGCTCGTTGGTACCTGATATTGTTTGAGTAGCATTGTTCAATATAATGAGATTATAGATAATTATTTAACTGATACTCAGTAGATAATAAACATATTAAATAAAATCGATGTTCGATTATAAATCTTTAGTCAATATAACTAAGCGAGCAGGGGTATTAGTGGGAATTTTGTACTGGCTGATAGTGCTGAATCTGACTGGTTTTATATACAAAATAACCCCTCCGATGACTTTTTGTCATCGGCTACGGACGTAGTGTGCCTTAACTGTCGTCAGGCTACAGTAAGATAAACAGCAACTAATAACATAACAAAGGCAAAAGCCTGGATACCAATCCGCGTGAACATCAGCTGTTCGCTGTGTTTTTCATCATAGGACCCACCCATAGCCATAGAGCCAACACCCCATGCCAGCGTAACGATGGTTGCTATTAATGCTAATACAACGGTTAAAGTAAGTAATGACATAATCCACCTCCTGTATTAATTATTCTATTTACAAGGACGTAGATATTATTGACTCAGGTCAATAGATAAGTGGAAAAGCTCCTGGTGGACGTTTTTGATAGCCTTAAAGCGAGTGAATGCAGGTAATAAGGCTGTTTCTCTGGCATGAGGTTTTATCATCAGTCTCGATATGAGACTAATCATGTAGCGTTTTATAGTTTGTTATTGTTTATCTGATCATCATACAGACGATCAAATCGTGAAGCGCTAAAGCCGTTCATTCTCTGCCTGCCTATGATTATGATGGGTACGCTTTTTCCTCGCAGCAGTTTGAAGTCCATCTTACCTGTTCGGCTTTTTTCTACATCGTATGAAATATAAGCAATATTATTTTTTCTAAAATACTGTTTGGCTTTCGTGCAGATGCCACACCATTCAGCACTGTAGATAACCACCTTATCTTTCTTACCCAGTCTTTCAATTAGTGGTTTTATCTCTACAGAAGAATAAGTATTTATCTGCAGTTTGACTTCTTCTGCTGGTTTGTTGTTAGGTGGGTTATCGGTGAAGTGTACCTTGCCTTGTTCATCGATCCATTTGTAGATTTCGGCGTTGCAGCTAAAACTACACAAAAAAAGTAGGCCGCATACAGCTATAACCGGCAGTACAGGTTTTACCATGTCAAATCCATTGCCTGATTAGCGAAGATATAAAAAGATGATAATACATAAAAAAACCCCGCCTGAGCGAGGTTTTTTTATCGGTATACCGATGGTATTACTTAGGCATAACGTTGCTAGCCTGTAAACCTTTAGGGCCGTTTTCTACATCAAAGGTAACAGCCTGACCTTCGTTCAGAGTTTTAAAACCTTCGCCCTGAATTGCGTTGAAATGAACGAATACGTCTGCGCCGCCGTCGTCCTGAGAAATGAAACCAAAACCTTTGGATTCGTTAAACCACTTTACAGTACCTGTAGCCATAAAACTTTTACCTGAAATTAAAATTAATTAGTTAATTAGTGTGTTACACCCCCATAGCCTAACAGTTTTGAAAGTAAAAGGGGAGTATGTGTAAATTAATTATTTATCTATTCTGTTGAGATTATTTCAGTGTGACCTGATGGGATTCCCAATACTGATACTTATCTGTAAACTTTGCATTTTTAATCCTTCTTATATGGAGCAGTAGCGTAATGGGCAGAGCCTACCAAAACCGCAAAGAGTCGATGGCGAAAACGTCTGACGCCAAAGCTAAGGTCTATAGTAAATATGGCCGTGTCATCTATGTATGCGCCAAAGAAGGTGGCCCTGATCCTGACGGTAACCTGGCATTACGGGGACTGATCGAACGTGCAAAAAAAGACCAGGTGCCTACGCATGTTATCGAAAAAGCCATCAGCAAGGCGCAGGGAGCGGGCGGTGAGGATTTCTCTGTCGCTCGTTATGAAGGTTTTGGTCCTGGTGGTTGCATGGTGATAGTCGATTGCCTGACAGACAATCCCAATCGTACTTTTGGCGATGTGCGCCAGTGTTTTACCAAAACAAAATCCAAGATCGGCACCGAGGGCACGGTAAGTCACATGTTTGATCATTCTTGCATCCTGGCATTT
This sequence comes from uncultured Gammaproteobacteria bacterium, assembly GCA_963752725.1. GTDB lineage: Bacteria > Pseudomonadota > Gammaproteobacteria > SZUA-229 > SZUA-229. The sequence continues at coordinate 218,680 of CAVWAI010000021.1, read as the reverse complement.
AAAGGTGATGATGAAGAAGCGGCTCTGGAAGTTCTGTTGATGGCTGATGTCGATGTCACCGACATCGAAAATGACGATGGTAAAATAACCATTTTTGCACCCAATACAGAATACTTCAAGGTCAAAAAAGCGTTGACCGAGTCGTTTGGTGAAATCGACTTTGAAGTCGATGAAATTCAGTTCTTGCCCAAAGGCGAAACGCCGATAACGGGTGATGACGTCGAAATGTTTGAAAAGTTTTTAGATATGCTAAATGATCTGGACGACGTGCAGAATATTTATAATGATGCCGTGTTATAAAAACGCATTACTGGCTATTGAATTGCTACCGTCCATGGTTGTTATTCGGATTAGAGGACAGCTGGGGTCAGTCTGATTTTGATGGATAGCGCCAATATATCGTCTATTTGGAAATAGACTAAAGTTAACCGGCAACTTTAATAAAATAGGTAAAAATCCCATCACTTTCATCGCTGGAGATGAGTTCATTACCTGTTTGACTACAGAAGGCTGAAAAATCTTTTAGCGAACCGGGATCTGTCGCTGTAATCTTGATGATCTGGCCGGCGCTCAAAGTGGAGACGATTTTTTTAGTTTTCAGGATAGGTAAGGGACAGGCCATGTTGCATGCATCTAACTCGGCATCAAATTCACTCATGACAATCGATCTCCTGTGGGTTGAAGTTAGCCGTTACTAGCTGAGCTCCATTGTAGACTAAAGATGAAAACCGCGTGTAAAGAGTTATTCTACACAAATAATCATCATTGACTGTCGACAAGAGAGAGAAAAAGGCAGTGTTGCGGTGTTATCAGTTTATTGTAGTGCTTGTCTGATGCCATGAGTCCAGTCTTTTACGAATTCATTAATTGTATCGATAAAGTCCTGGTCTTGCTCAGTCTCATCAATAGTGCAATGAATCACTATCTGATGACTCGCTTCTTTCAGTGTAATCGTCCATGCTAAAGCATGAGGGCAATTTAGTAGTGAGAAACGAATGCCGTTCCTGATCTCGTCTCGCCTGACATTGAACGTGCCCCACAGACAATAGATCTCTGCTTCATTACCCTGCGCAGAGATTACTTTGTCGATCGAACGACACAATAAAGGCATGTTTTTTATTGTTAATAAAGCTTTTAGATGGCTCAGATCCAGCGTCTGACAAGGCACTTTTTGAAAGAATTCCATGTTTTTAAATATCTCAGACTAACAAGGCAATACTTATTGTCAGCAGCTTTTACTCTAACGCGATACCGCTTTCAGAATAAGTGGAGTCAGTGTTTCGGGGAGTCTGATGTGTCCGTCGAGAGTAAACTGTTGCGCCTGAGCAGACATCTTTCGCCAGGTTTTAGCGATGATATCGAGCCATTTATCCTCACTGTACTCCGGATGTTTATTGACGAAGCTCAACATGTAGTGTTCGATGAATACCAGGGCAGTAACATCTTCCAGTAACTGGGTATCCGGGTTGGATTTAAGCGATTTTTTGCCCACGGCCAGTTTCACTCGTTCGATAAATTCATCGTCATAACCGGCCTTTACCAGCAGGGCCGCGGTCGTCTCTGCATGAAATTTGTAAAGATCTCGTGCGCCACTGATGGTAGCCTTTACGGTTCATCGGGTAATTGCTGCGCGGGGATTTCCAACGTTGTATGTGCTGGGCACGGACAGCCAGCTTTGGCGCTTCGTCAGCCTCAGCGTCGTAACGTTCGATCATGTCAGCCATTCTGGCTGTATAGAGCAGTTCTTTTGGCCAGTCTTTTCCGTCGCTGGTTTCCAGGTTTGGGTCTTCGCTATTGGCCGCGTCGATGAGTTTGATCGCAGTGTCGAATTGTTGCTGTGTCATAGATGTAACCTCCTTAGAGAGTATGTGATTCTTTCTCACTTTCGGCTGATGTTTTAAACCATTAGAACAAGATGAGATAACTGAGAGCGGTTATAATAATCGCTCCACAAAAATTTAAAACAATACCTTCTCTGGCCATTGTTTTTGTCGTAAAAAAACCACTGGCATAAACGATACTGTTAGGTGCAGTGGCTACCGGCATCATGAAAGCACAGCTTGCGCTCATCGCTGCCGGGATCATTAATAATTTCGGGTCTATGTTTGAACCCATCGCGGTGGCAGCTAATACAGGCATTAACAATACGGTGCTGGCGGTATTACTGGTGGTTTCAGTTAAAAATGTCACGCCCAGACAGATGGCAAATATCATCAGTAGCACAGGCAGGCTTGATAGTTCAGATAAGTGGTCAGCGAGGGCGGCACTTAAGCCGGAGACACCAAAGGCTTTGGCCAGCGTGATGCCGCCGCCAAATAATAAAAGGATGCCCCAGGGAATCGTTTTCGCGGTTTCCCAGTCGAGTAGCTTTTCACCCCTGTTTTTACCATCGGGTATGATGAACATCAATATCACGGCTATCAACGCCACCGAGGCGTCATTTGCTGCAGGTAGATCCAGCCAGGTGCTCCAGCCGCCAAAAGGTTCTTTTCTTGTTATCCATGCCGTTGCTGTCAGGGCGAAGATGGTCATCACACGTTTTTCTGTGCTGCTCCACCTGCCGACGTCGGGCATGTCGAAGCCGCCACTGTAGCTGAGCTTTCTTGTCAGCCATAACCAGGTCACAGGAATCATGCACAATACTACGGGTACTCCCCAGCTCATCCATTCAGTAAACCCGATGTTTTTATTAAACTGCTGCTGATACACCTGCATGAAGACCAGGTTTGGCGGAGTACCGATGGGGGTGCCGATACCACCGATGCTGGCAGCAAAAGCGATGCTTAACATTAACGGCACGGCGAGTTGTTTATCTTTCGCCTGGTTTGCTACCGCCAATGCGACTGGCAGTAGCATCAACGTGGTTGCGGTATTGGATATCCACATACTTAATAGCGCTGCGGTTACCATGAAACCGAGGACTAGTTGTTTGCTGCTACTACCGCCAAAGAGGTTGACCATGAACAGGGCGAGCCGTAGATGCGCGCCGCTTCGTTCCATCGATTTTGACAGGATAAAACCACCGAGTAATAACAGGATCAGGGGACTGCCATAAGACTGGCCGACTTCATCTTTAGTCAACACACCGCTCATCTGAAAGATAGCCAGTGGTAACAGTGAGGTGACGGGGATCGGTAGCGGTTCGAATACCCACCAGATAACACATAATATGGCAACGGCTGCGGTGATGGCCAGGGCCGTGCTGGCTGCAGCGGATGTATCGATGAGCAGAAAATACATCAGCAGTGCCGCCAGCGGACCGGCAAATAGTGCGATTGTTTTAGTATTCACTCTGGCCCTGGTAACCTGCGTGCGTACACAGATCAGTGCTTTTCAGGATGATAAAAAAGTAAATAGTTGATGCTCGCACCGAATCTTCTCTAGTCCCATGAAAAATCAGCGTCCGGTACTGCCGCCGGGCGGTATTTTAGTTGCACCCCTTTTAGAAAGTTACGCAGGATCTGGTCCTTGCAGACACGATAGTGTTTATGGTCCTCTCGACGAAAAAATGCACTCAATTCGTGCTTGCTGATGCGCAGTTCAGCCAGTTGCAGGAGTTCCAGCACGTCTTCATTTTTCAGATTGAGCGCTATTTTTAATTTTCTAAAAATGATGTTGTTGTTCAATTTCTTTTCCGCTACGGGTTGCGGGCCGTCCTTTTTGCCCCGTTTATGGTTGATTAAACCATTGAGAAAAGTAGCTAACTCGCTATCGTTACAGGCTTTATATGCGGGGTCGTCATCCTTCTTCAACCAGTCGCTGATCTGTTCACGTGTTACTTTGCAGTCGGCCAGGCCAAACACAGCAATCATTTCTGTATCGTTCAGATCGAAGATGTAACGGATACGGCGCAGGATGTCGTTATTAGTCATAGATATAGTGTCTTCATAGTGGCCAAAGTTTGATGCCGAGTAAGGTGAATTGTATCGTCAGTAAAATACATAATACAGTGGTAATGCTGTATAACGGTTTAAGACTGAGCTTGAAGTCGATGCTGCTGAGGTATCTGATGCCAATAAAACTGCCGGCGGCTGATAAGAAAAATGCGCACTCGTTGATGATGAGCAGGGTTAACAAGGGTAGCGCAGGAGTACCATCGATCCCTGTTTCGCTTCCTCTGGTTATCAGCATGAGCAGCAGCAGACCTAAAGCCAGACTGAGATAAGGGAAGTTAATCGTTTTCATCGGTCATTATGAACAGAACAAAAAGTGTTAAATTGATAACGTATTCTTTCATATATTTAATGAATGAACCAACCTTAGATAATTTCGACTATAAAATAGTTAATCGCACACGATAAATGGCTGCACCATGGCAGACGAAAATAATAATAAAGCGCAGGACAAAAAAGATCAGGATGCTCTCGATTACCATCAGTTTCCTACTCCGGGAAAACTGCAGATCAGTGCAACCAAACCATTGGCAACTCAGCACGATCTATCGCTGGCTTATTCTCCGGGTGTCGCATCTGCCTGTACTGCCATTCATGCCGACGCCAGCAAGGCGGCAGATTATACTATTCGCTCTAATCTTGTCGGCGTCATTACCAATGGCAGTGCGGTTCTGGGCTTAGGTAACATCGGCCCGTTAGCCGCAAAACCGGTAATGGAGGGCAAGGCGGTGCTGTTTAAACGCTTCTCCAATATCGATGTCTTTGATATTGAAATAGATCAGCCGGATATCGACAAGTTTGTTGATACCGTGGCTGCCCTGGAACCGACATTTGGCGGTATTAATCTTGAGGATATAAAAGCTCCTGAATGTTTTGAGATAGAGCAGCGTTTGCGTGAACGTATGAATATCCCGGTGTTTCATGATGATCAGCACGGCACGGCCATCATCGTTACCGCCGCGATACTGAGCGGTTTAAAAGTGGTCGCTAAAGATTTAAAAAAGATCAGACTGGTGACTTCCGGTGCAGGTGCCGCTGCGCTGGCATGTCTCAATCAACTGGTCTGTGCCGGCTTGCCGGTTAAAAATATCATTATCACGGACAGGGTGGGCGTCGTATATAAAGGCCGTAAAGAGGATATGGATCAATGGAAAGAGGTCTATGCCTCAGCCACAAAAGCGCGCAGCCTGCATGAGGCGCTGGCAAAAGCCGACGTATTCCTAGGTCTGTCCGCGCCGAATGTCCTAAAACCGGAAATGTTAGAGGCGATGGCAAAAAAACCATTGATTCTGGCCCTGGCCAATCCGGTACCAGAGATCTTGCCTGAACTTGCCAGGCAGGTCAGGCCCGATGCGTTGATCTGTACCGGGCGATCAGATTATCCCAATCAGGTAAATAACGTTTTATGTTTCCCCTTCATCTTTCGCGGTGCGCTGGATGTGGGTGCAACAACGATTAACGAAGAGATGAAACTTGCCTGTGTCAAAGCATTATCGGATCTCGTGCAAAAAGAAGTTTCGGATACTGTGATGCAGGCTTATGGGGGTGTTCCAGATAAGTTTGGTGCAGATTATCTAATTCCTAAACCGTTCGATCCCCGGCTGGTCATCGAATTGTCTATGGCGGTGGCGAAAGCGGCGATGGATAGCGGTGTTGCTACACGTCCAATCAAAGACTTTAACGCTTACCGAAACAAGCTACAGAATTTTATCTATCGTTCTGGCTCATTTATGCGGCCGGTGATGGAACGTGCAAAAGGCAGCAATAAAAAGCTGGTTTACGCAGAAGGTGAACAGATGCGCGTATTGCAGGCGGCACAGCAGGTTGTTGATGATGATATCGCACGCCCGGTTTTAATCGGTAATCATGAAGTTATTGCTGAAAATATAGAAAAACTGGGTCTGCGTATAAAAGAGGGTTTTGATATTGATATTGTTGACCCGCAACATAATCCCGCATTTGCTGATTATGCTGCCTACTATCATGAGCTGATGGGTAGAAAAGGGGTAACACCCGGTGGTGCGCAGCACATCGTGCGCAACCGTAATACCATCCTCGCTGCTTTGATGGTTAAACAGGGTGACGCTGACGCCATGATCGCCGGTGTCGTCGGAGGTTTTACCCGTAGCCTGAGTAACATCATCAATGTTGTCGGTAAAGCTGAAGGTATTAAGCAGGCATCGACCATCGTAGCGCATCTGCTGCCTACGCAGACGGTTTTTATCTGCGATGCACATGTTACTAAAAACCCTGGTGTTGAAGAGCTGGTCGAAACAACTTTACTTGCGGCTGCTGAGATACGCTCCTTTGGTATCGAACCAAAGATTGCGTTTGTCTCACATTCTAACTTTGGCGCCTCGGAAGATGAATCAGCGGTAAAAATGCGTAAGGCGCTTGCCATCTTGCATGAGACTCAGCCGGAGCTTGAAGTCGATGGTGAAATGCATGCCGATGCTGCGTTATCAGAATCAATAAGAAACCGTTTATATCCGCATTCAAAATTAAAAGGTACGGCGAACCTGTTAGTCATGCCGAATGCCGACGCCGCTAATATTTCTGTCTCGCTGCTAAAAATGCTCGGTGGTGGTGTCACAATCGGGCCTATCCTGATGGGTATGTCCAAGTCAGCTCACGTTGTCGCACAGGCGGTTACAGTGCGTAACCTGGTGAATATGAGTGCAGTGGCTGTTGAGCATGCCATGCGCTAACAGATAGAATTATCTGCAGGTCATTTAGCACGATATTGAGTGTTTTCTCTGTGCCTGTGCGTCTCTTCGGAAAAATACTGTCTTTTACGATAAACTTCAGTTTTTATCTCACTATCTATTAAATATTATGGCAGTCCAGTGGTATCCCGGGCACATGAACAAAGCCCGCCGTATAATAAAAGAGACCATGTCTGATGTAGATCTGGTGATCGAAGTGATGGATGCACGTATTCCTTTTAGTAGTGAAAATCCGATGGTTGCCGAGTTGCGGCAGCATCGTCCTTGCATCAAAATCCTGAATAAAAGTGATCTGGCTGATCCTGAGATCACCAAAATGTGGTTGCAGCATCTCGAAAAAGAACAGGGCGTCAAAGCACAGGCCTTATCGGTACAGGATAAATCGAAAACAAGAAACTTACCTGCACTATGTCGCAAGTTGCTGCCTGGGCGTGGCGGTGCGGTTAAATATATACGTGTCATGATCATGGGGATTCCTAACGTGGGTAAATCAACCCTGATCAATACCCTGGCAGGTAAAACGTTGGCGAAAGTAGGCGATGAGCCAGCCGTGACGAAAGTCGTATCGTCTGCACAGCAACGTATTATCCTCGAAGGTGATATTGCACTTTCTGATACCCCGGGAATTTTGTGGCCTAAGATAGAAAATGCAAACAGCAGTTATCGTCTAGCGATTACTGGCGCAATAAAAAACACCGCGATTGATTTTGAAGACATTGCACTGTACGCAGCCGATTACCTGATCACAGCGTACGGTGAAAGGGTGGTCGATCGTTATAAATTGAAACAATGCCCAGAAACGGGTATTAGCTTACTGGAAGAGATAGGCCGCCGACGTGGCTGTCTACGCGCTGGCGGTATCATCGACATCCAGCGTGCTTCTGAGATTTTGATCCATGAGATTCGTAGCGGCGCATTGGGTGCTCTGAGTTTTGAGACGCCTGAGATGATCGCAGAAGAAACCCGCGTTGAAGAAGTTTTGCCTTCGTCAGAATAGAGCAGAGATGACTTCAATGATTAATCATGCTGTGTATAAACAGACATGATCTGATCGAGTTCATCCAGAATCCGTTTGATTTCAGCATGATCAAACTCTGCTAGTTCTTCTATGTGGTTTCCGTTTTTTGCTCTTTCCAATAATTGATTGACCTCAGAACACCCCTGTGCACAGAGTCTTTCGATTTTTTCTACAGCTTTTTTGGAAAGGTCGGGATTCATTAAAAAGGCCTGTATGATTGGCTTAAATATTGATGTGACCGCATTTCGTTTAACCGACTGCTTGTACGATGGAAAGCAAATTCTAACATATTTCCCTTATACAGTCGTTCTGGTTCAGCAAAAGCGCTGGCTATCAATTTTACGTTTCTATCATATAGCTCATCGATCAGGTAGATAAAACGACGTGTCTTATCATCACTATATTCATCCATTATCGGGATATTACTGATGATGATGGTGTTGAATTGCTGTGCCAGCTCGATGTAATCCTGCGCCGCTCTGGGTGTGCTGCAGATGGCCTCAAATTCAAACCAGGCGATTTCATCGCTGCACAAAATAGTGTTGATCTCACGATCCAGGATGTTCAGTATTTTGTTTTCAATCACCGGGGTGATGGCCAGTTCCTGCATCCGCAGTGTTATCTGCTTATGTGTGTTATCTGTAATCGGGAAATAATAAACATCGGATAGTTCCAATAGTGACGTCCGGTGGTCAATGCCGCCATCGAGATGGAATACTTGCGTATGGGTTTTCAACAATTCGATGGCGGCTAAAAATCGTTCACGTTGCAGACCGTTTAGATACAGATCATCCGGCACACGGTTGGATGTAGTGACAAGGTAAACCCGATGTTTAAACAGGGCATGAAGCAACTCGCTGAGTATCATCGCATCGGTGATATTGGTGACAATAAACTCATCGATACATATCACTTTAAATTCTTTTGCCAGTTGTCGGGCTATATCTTGCAAGGGGTTTTTTTGCTTATTCAGGCGGCTAAGTTTTTCATGTATATCAAGCATGAAGTGGTGGAAGTGGACACGGCTTTTCTGCTCGATGGGCAGCTCTTCATAAAACAGGTTCATCAACCAGCTCTTGCCACGACCAACGCCACCCCATAGATATATACCTTGCGTTAACGCTGGCTGTTGCTCTGGCACAAATATTCGCATCACAGAAAACTTCATCAGAAAATTTCGCAGTGAGCTTTTATGGTTAATAATTAGACGCTGACTGAGAGCCTCAAGCCTGGTGATCGCCTGCTCCTGCATGGCGTCATAAACCATGTCAGGTTGTTTTAATGCTTTTTTGTAGTGTTCAGTTAAAGACATTTTCCCGAAGTGTTATCCGTGTCGCTGATCGGCGAGTACTTTATATCTGCATGGTTTTGGTATTATTTCGAGAATTCTATATTAAAACCAATGTTTTCGTTGTCGCTATCTGCCGATTTTGCTAGAATTGCCTCCCGAGCAGATGCAGCTGATGAATTCACGAGATTATTGTTCGGGTCACGTCATTTTCTTCTTTCTCAAACATATTTTTTAGCTTCTTCACAGCGACCAGGGCCAGTTATTCATGACGAGATATATTTTTGTTACCGGTGGTGTAGTTTCTTCATTGGGCAAAGGTCTCGCATCTGCTGCCGTTGGCGCCATCCTCGAAAGCCGTGGTCTTAAAGTTCAGATGATGAAACTTGATCCCTACATCAATGTGGATCCGGGAACCATGAGCCCATTCCAGCACGGTGAGGTTTTTGTCACTGAAGACGGTGCTGAGACTGATCTTGACCTTGGCCACTATGAACGCTTCGTCAGTACCCGTACGGGTAAATCGAGTAATTTCACTACCGGTAAAGTCTACGAGAGCGTGATTCGCAAAGAGCGCCGAGGTGAGTATCTTGGTGGAACGGTTCAGGTCATTCCGCACATTACCGATGAGATCAAAAGACGCATTAAAGCCGGTGCTGGTGATGCCGATATAGTCATGGTCGAGATCGGTGGTACCGTGGGTGACATCGAGTCGCTGCCGTTCATGGAAGCTATCCGCCAGCTGGGAGTGGAACTGGGCAAAGAGCATGCCATGTTTATGCATCTGACACTGGTCCCCTATATAGCGACAGCCGGTGAAGTGAAAACAAAACCGACCCAGCATTCAGTAAAAGAATTACGTTCCATTGGTATTCAACCTGATCTATTACTGTGTCGTTCAGAACGTCTGCTTGCTGAAGAGGAACGCACGAAAATTGCCCTGTTTACTAATGTACCGGCAAAAGCCGTTATATCAGCGATCGATCTGGATAATATCTACAAGCTTCCCAAATGGATGCACGATCAGGGGGTTGATGACATCATCGTCGAACATATGCGTCTTGATGTTAAACCCACGGATCTGTCTGACTGGCAGAAAGTGGTCGATGTGATGGCTAACCCTGCACATGAAGTCACCGTAGGCATGGTTGGTAAATATGTAGAGCTGACCGAGTCGTATAAATCACTTAATGAATCATTAACCCATGCCGGCATCCACAATAACGCAAAAGTAAAAATCCGGTATATCGATTCCGTGGAGCTGGAATCAGGTAATATGTCTGCCTTGAAAGGACTTGATGCGATCCTGGTGCCGGGTGGTTTTGGTGACCGTGGCATCGAAGGCAAGATTGCAGCGATAAAATATGCGCGAGAAAACAAGATTCCTTATCTTGGTATCTGCCTGGGTATGCAGCTTGCGGTGATAGAGTTTGCGCGAAATGTTGCCGGCCTGACGGATGCACACAGCAGTGAATTCAGCACTACGACCACGCACCCGGTCATCGCTTTGATCACCGAATGGCAGGATGAAGATGGTCGAGTTGAAAAACGCGATGCCAATTCTGATCTCGGCGGTACCATGCGTTTAGGTGGCCAAACCTGCCATCTGCTGGAAAATACGCTGGCACGCTCGGCTTACGGTGCAGACGCTATTATCGAACGCCATCGTCACCGCTATGAATTTAATAATCATTACCTGAAACAATTAACGGATGCGGGTCTGGTGATCGGTGGTACCTCGAGTGATGGTAACCTGATGGAGATGATCGAACTGCCGCAAGATGGGCAGCTGGCGCATCCATGGTTCCTCGGCTGTCAGTTCCACCCTGAATTTACTTCGACGCCAAGAAAAGGCCACCCATTGTTTACCGATTACATTAAAGCTGCGCTGGTACAACAGAACGCGGCTACAGAAGCGGCCGAAGCCATTGCTTAGTAAGAGGCTGGTAATGAAACGATTAATTGTCATCCTGCACGTTGCTCGAGGAGACAGTATTGAGGGATTTCTTAAATGAAACTTTGTGATTTTGAAGTTGGTCTGGATAAACCGCTATTTTTGATTGCCGGCCCCTGCGTCATCGAAAGTGAACACATGGCGATGGAAACTTCAGCGCAGTTGAAAGAGATCACCACAAGACTCGGTATTCCCTTTATCTATAAATCATCCTTTGATAAAGCCAACCGTTCTTCCGGTAGCAGTTTTCGTGGCCCCGGAATAGAAGAGGGCTTGCGAATCCTGCAAAAAGTAAAGGATGAAATTGGCGTGCCAGTCCTGACCGATGTGCATGAAGATACACCGATGGATGAAGTCGCCAGTGTGGTTGATGTCCTGCAGACGCCGGCATTTTTATGCCGTCAGACAAATTTCATCTTGAAGGTTGCCGCTACGGGTAAACCAGTAAATATCAAAAAGGGTCAGTTTCTGGCGCCAGGTGATATGAAAAATGTGATCGACAAAGCACGTTCTACAGGAAATGATCAGATCATGGCCTGTGAACGCGGAGTGTCATTTGGTTATAACAACCTGGTGTCTGATATGCGTTCCCTGGCTATCATGCGTGAGAGCAACTGCCCGATCGTTTATGATGGCACCCATTCTGTGCAATTGCCTGGTGGTCAGGGGACTTCCTCGGGTGGTCAGCGCGAACATATTCCGGTGTTAGCACGTGCTGCTGTGGCTGCTGGAATTTCGGGACTGTTTATGGAAACACACCCTGACCCGGCTAACGCTTTAAGTGATGGCCCTAATGCCTGGCCGCTACAGAAGATGGAGTCACTGTTAGCTGTTTTGATGAAGATTGATGCCACGGTAAAAAGTGGCACCTTGCACGAATTAGAACTGTAGTATTTGTTACAAAGGTGCTCTTAAAGCAACATGTTATATATCAGGTGATGACTGGCTGCGCTCAATTAAATGAGCGGTTTTGCTGTTTCACAAAGAATTTTAAAATACAATTTTAAGTTAAGGTACAACAATGTCCAACATTACAAAAATACATGCCCGTGAAATTCTTGATTCACGTGGAAACCCTACGCTAGAAGCTGAAGTCACCCTGGAAAGCGGAGCCTTCGGTCGTGCTGCCGTGCCATCGGGCGCGTCAACCGGTGTGCGAGAAGCGCTGGAATTGCGTGACGGCGACAAATCACGTTACCTGGGTAAAGGTGTCACTAAAGCGGTAAACAATGTTAACACAGAGATCAGTGAGGCTCTGCTTGGTATGGATGGCCAGGACCAGGCCGCGCTTGATAACAGGATGATCGAGCTCGATGGTACCAACACCAAAGAGCGATTAGGTGCCAATGCATTGTTAGCCGTTTCTCTGGCGGCGGCTCATGCTGCTGCTGATGAAAAAAACGAAGCTCTTTACGTGCATTTGAGTGAAGGTAAATATGTCATGCCAGTGCCGATGATGAACATCATCAACGGCGGAGAACATGCAGATAACAGCGTTGACCTGCAGGAGTTTATGATTCTTCCAGTGGGCGCACCGAGTTTTAAAGAAGCTTTACGTTATGGTGCTGAAGTATTCCACACTTTACGCTCTGTTCTTCATGCCAAGGGTATGAATACAGCCGTAGGCGATGAAGGCGGCTTTGCACCTGATCTTTCTTCAAATGAAGAAGCGATCGAAGTTATCCTGGAAGCGATTGAAAAAGCAGGTTTTGTTGCCGGTAAAGATATTTATCTTGGTCTGGATGCGGCCAGCTCTGAATTCTATAAAGACGGTGTTTATAACCTGGCTTCTGAAGGTAAAACTTTTAATTCACATGAGTTTAGTGATTATCTTGCTGACTGGTGTGAAAGATACCCGATCATCACTATCGAGGATGGGCTTGACGAGGGTGACTGGGAAGGCTGGGCGTATCTGACCAAAAAGTTAGGTGATAAGGTGCAACTGGTCGGTGATGATCTTTTTGTTACCAATACTTCGATACTGAAAGAAGGCATCGACAAAAACATCGCTAATTCTATCCTGATCAAATTCAATCAGATCGGCACGTTAACAGAAACTTTAAATGCGATTAATATGGCGCATGCTGCTGGTTATACCGCAGTCATCTCGCATCGTTCCGGTGAAACTGAAGACAGTACGATCGCTGATCTGTGTGTGGCAACCTGTGCCGGACAGATAAAAACCGGTTCCCTGTCCCGCTCTGACCGTATCGCGAAATACAATCAGTTGTTAAGGATCGAAGAAGCTCTGGGTAGCGACGCTATCTATGCCGGTAAATCTGCATTCAAACACCTGAGCTAAGCTGGTCTATTATTGACTGCTGCTAACCTAAGTGAAAATCATTGCCTTCGTATTACTGTTTTTGCTGATCTGGTTGCAATATAAAATCTGGTTGCAGGACGGGGGTATCCCGGAGGTTGTCCAGCTACAGCAGGAAGTAGAAGAGGTAAAAACGGAAGTGCAACAGTTACAGGAACGAAATTCATCGCTGGATGCTGAGGTGAAAGACCTCAAAAAAGGACTTGATGCGATCGAAGAACGTGCTCGCAGTGAGATGGGGATGATAAAACAGGGTGAAGTTTACTACCAGGTAATAGAGCCAGACACGAAGTCAGAAGATTGATAAAAATACTGTTCACCACAGAGACGCAGAGTTAATATTTATTGTAAATACGTTAAAAAACTCTGTGCACTCTGTGCACTCTGTGTCTCTGTGGTTCAAAATAGTTTTAAGACTTTTCTATAGGCCATACCATGGCAGCTGATCAAATAATAAATCATAAAATCTGGGCGATTGTGCCAGCTGCGGGTATCGGTAAACGTATGCAATCGGCTATCCCCAAGCAATATATGTCGCTAAATGGGCGTCCGGTCATCGAACACACCATCAACGCTTTACTGCAAAATAAAAACATCGCTGGTTTAGTGATCGCATTACAGTCAGACGATACCTATTGGCCTGATATAAAGATAATGTCTAACAAACCGGTGTTACAGGCAGCGGGAGGTGAGGAGCGCGCTGATTCAGTATTGAATGCAATCAACGAATTATTTGAATACCAGGGCTTCAACAAGGATACTGACTGGGTTATGGTACATGATGCAGTTCGCCCGTGTTTGCGTCAACAGGACATCGATAAACTGGCTGCAGAGGTTACGGATGCTAGCGGTGGTTTACTTGCCTTGCCTGTACGTGACACCATGAAGCGGCAGAAAACATCTGGTCCTGCACAAGCGACGGTTGCTGAAACCGTCGAGCGCGAGAATCTCTGGCATGCTTTAACACCGCAGTATTTCCCGGCCTTAACGTTGAAAAAAGCCCTGCAAACAGCACTGCAGAACAATCAAGTAATCACGGACGAGTCTTCGGCGATGGAATTAGCCGGGTTTTCACCCCGTCTGGTTGAGGGAAAAGAGGATAATATTAAAATTACCCGGCCTGATGATTTACGTCTGGCTAGTTTATACCTCGAATCGCAGTTAGATGAATGAGTAGCAACTATGAATAAAGATAAAACACCGCCGTTACCAGCGTATCGGGTAGGTCATGGCTACGATGTGCACCGTTTTGGTGAGGGTGAGTCTATAATTTTAGCGGGTGTAAAAATCCCATATCATCATGGCTTTATTGCACACTCTGATGGTGATGTCTTAATCCACTCCTTATGTGACGCACTACTAGGAAGCATTGCTGAGGGTGATATCGGACAGCATTTTCCCGATACGGATGATCAGTATAAAAATATTGATAGTCGTATTCTGCTTAAGCAATGTGACGAAATTTTAAAACTAAATAACTTTGCGATAGTTAATATCGATGTAACGATCATTGCTCAATCACCTAAAATGTCACCTTATATTCAGGCGATGCGACAACAACTGTCTGAGGTATTAAATATCTCCATAGCACAAATCAACATCAAGGCGACCACAACAGAAAAGCTGGGCTTCACAGGCAGAGAAGAAGGAATTGCAGTGCACTCTGTTGTTATGGTTTATATAAATACAGATTAATTGATTAAAAACATAAATATGACTGTATTTGTAGTAATAAATGATTTTTTTTTACAAAAGCTATTTACTTTGTGTGCTTTAAGATATAAAACATCACCACTGTTTTTATATGTAAGTATTTGCCTATAAGAACTTACCACCAAATATATATCAGTGGCTCATTCATAGATAAGAATCTAAAGGATACTTCTCTGATACAAAAAATAAACGTTAGTTAAAAAAACATTAATCATCAAAGGGCACCAGATAATGGCAACAGCAAAAAAGAAAGTTACTAAAAAGAAAACAGCAAAAAAGAAAGTTGCAAAAAGAGCAGTTAAAAAGGCAGCAGCACCAGAAAAGAATATCAAAGCGATAAAAGACGCTTATACAAAAACTCAATTGTATGCACACATCTCAGAGGAAACCGGCTTAGTACGTAAAGATGTTGCTAAGGTTTTTGACTCATTAGGTGATGTTATTAATGGACATGTTAAGAATCGTGGCGCAGGTGAATTTAAAGTGCCTGGGTTATTAAAAATTAAAGTTAATAAAAAACCAGCAACCAAAGCCAGAAAGAATGTACCTAATCCATTCCGTCCTGGTGAGCTTATGGATGTTGCAGCCAAGCCAGCACGTAAGGTTGTAAAAATCCTGCCATTAAAAGCACTAAAAGATATGGCTGCTAGTTAAATATCACTAGTATTGTTCTAAAAAGCCCTGTAAAACAATGTTTTACAGGGCTTTTTTATTATTCGGATGAAAACAAAAAAATTACTCTATCTGCACGGTTTTAACAGTTCGCCACAATCTCATAAGGCACAGCTGATAATGCAACGTATGCGCAAAAGTGATGGTTTGAATCTGTTGATCTGTCCGCAGATTCCAGCAGTGCCAGAAGATGCCAGATTATTTCTACAGCAGTTAGTCGAAGAAACCCGGGATAAATATCAATTGAGCTTTGCCGGTAGTTCACTGGGAGGTTATTATGCGACTTACCTTGCTGAGAAATACTCTGGTACGGCCGTACTGATCAACCCGTCGGTTAAACCGTATGAAACGTTAAAAGCTTACCTGGGTGAGAATAAGTTTTACTATGATGATGGTTGCTGGCAGTTTGATGAATCACATATTCAGCAATTACGAGACATGGACGTGGAGAATATAACCGAGGCAGAGCGTTATCTTGTTCTGCTACAGACCGGTGATGAAACACTGGATTACCGGGAGGCTGCTTTAAAGTATAAAAACGCTCAATGTATTATCGAACCAGGTGGCGACCACAGCTTTACTGGTTTTGAGAGACACCTTGAGAAAATTATACAGTTCAGCCAGATTAACTTTGAGCATCAGCCATAATCGTTGATAACTAAAAGCAACGGTGGATATATCAGCTGGTTTAAGTGGTGATCAAAGGAAGAGTTTTTTCTGTGCAGCCTGCCACTCAGTGGTTAAAATGCACTCTGAATTAGATAAATATTGATTAGGCGTTATTTATGACACTCGGTCCATTAATGGTTGATCTGGAAGGAACAAGCATTAGCGATACAGAAAGAGACTTATTACTGAAGCCAGAAGTGGGTGGGGTGATCCTGTTTACCCGTAATTTTGCATCAGTGGCGCAGCTAACCGCTCTTACCCGTGATATTCACGACTTGAGAACGCCTCATCTACTTATTGCGGTAGACCATGAAGGCGGACGGGTACAGCGTTTCCATGAAGGCTTTAGCCGTATCCCGGCGGCATCGACTTATGCCCATATTGCTAAAGATAATCTGGAAAAAAGCAGGCAACTGGCAGAAAAATCTGGTTGGTTGATGGCTATTGAGTTACGTGCCTGCGGTATCGATTTTAGTTTTGCCCCGGTGCTTGATCTGGCACATGGCTTAAGTGGTGTCATCGGTGATCGCGCCTTTCATAGTAAGCCGACGACAGTAGCAACGCTGGCTTACGCTTTTATGCATGGTATGAATAGAGCCGGTATGCAGGCCGTGGGTAAACATTTTCCTGGCCATGGTGGAGTTGTCGAAGATTCACATATCGCGATGCCAGTAGACCATCGTGAGTTAGAGGAACTACTACGCAGTGATATTATTCCTTTTGAATATATGATCGAAAACAAGCTGGCTGCAATAATGCCAGCACATGTCATATACGACAAGGTCGATGAAAAACCTGCAGGTTATTCATCTTTCTGGATAAACAACATATTACGCCAGCGCCTGGGTTTTCAGGGAGTGGTCTTCAGCGATGATCTGAGCATGCAGGCGGCATGTGTCGTTGGTGGCTATGGAGAACGTGCTGAGGCTGCATTAGCGGCAGGTTGCGACATGGCACTGGTGTGTAATCATCTCGAAGGTGCCATCGAAGCAGCAGAATATATCAAAGGTTATGTCAATCCGACATCACAGCTACGCCTGGTCCGTATGCATGGTGAAGGCAATATCAGCTGGGCGCAGTTGCAGCAGGATGAAAACTGGCGGCAGGTATCAGCACAGGTTATCGCATTGAGTGATTCGCCTGTAATGGAAATGGATGTTTAACTATTAAACTTTATAACACTACTATGCTGGGGAAGTGCACTGGAATCGTTCCTCGGCAATTGCTCCTGCATTGCTCTGCTAAGTGGCATCCGTGCCACGAAGACGATTCTCAGCATACACTCCATCCATGGAGATAATAATATTATGAATAAGAAAAAATTACTGATCGTCATGTCTAACTCCGATCCTGCAAAACCCGAAGGCTGTTATCCGCCATTGTTCCAGGCGACCATTGCCGCGGCCCTGTCCAATGATGTTGAAGTGGTACTGACGGGGTTGTCAGGCCAGCTTGCGCTTGTCGATGTAGCAAAAGATATAGAGATAAACCTGGAAACACACAGTACATTATACGATCTTATCCATGAGGCACATCACGCGGGCGTCAGCTTTAAAGTCTGTAATACTTCTCTGGAAATGGCGGCTGCAGAATTGATCGAGGAAGTCGAGGAAAGAGTCGGTGCGGCTTATGTGATTAATGAGGCTATGGACGATAATACAGTTACCTTTACTTATTAGTTATTATTTAGATATAGAAAGATGGATTTAAAGTCACCCGACATAAACATCCCCGCTGACTGTAAACTTGTGTTCAACAATAGCCAGATAACTTCTGCGCTGGACAAACTAGCCGACAAGCTCAATCAGCAATTAAAAGATCAAACACCAGTCGTGCTCTGTGTTATGCAGGGCGGGCTGGTTTTTTCCGGACATATGATTCCACGCCTGCACTGTATGCTGGAAATTGATTACATCCACGCCACACGATATGATAATAAGACCTCGGGTGGTGAACTATCCTGGAAAGCTTATCCGGTTACGCCACTGGCAGGCCGCACTGTGCTGATACTGGATGACATCTTTGATGAAGGCAGGACACTGAAATCGATTATCCAGCACTGTGAATCACAGGGTGCAACTAATATTGTGTCAGCCGTATTATTAAAGAAAAATCACAATCGCTGCATCACCCATGATTGTATTGACACTGCACTAACAGATAATATTGCACTGACTGTGGAAGATAATTATGTCTTCGGTTTTGGTATGGACTACAACGGACAATACAGACAACTCGATTCGATATATGCACTTGAAGAGGGAGACAGGTGAAGTTAGCAATAATCGGTGGCAGCCTGCTCGGTCAAATACATGATTTTAGCATCGTTGCTGAAGAGCGAATCAAAACACCTTTTGGTCAACCATCGGACACCTTTTACTCCGGCACCATAGGTGATGCCGAGGTGATCTATTTTAACCGTCACGGAAATGCTCATCATCTGGCGCCACATCAGATTAATTACCGGGCTAATATGTTTGTCCTGAAATTACTTGAAGTTACCGATGTTGTTGCCGTGACTGCTGTTGGTGGCATCTCGGATAATATGTCACCGATGACATGGGTGGTGCCTGATCAGATAATCGATTATACCTATGGTCGTATGCAGACCTATAATGATGGCAATGATAAAGAAGTTAAACATATAGATTTCAGCTATCCCTTCGAAGAAGACTTAAGAGAAAAGTTACAGGTAGCGGTAAAAATACAGGGCCTGGAGTGTATGCCACGAGCGACCTATGGGGTTACACAGGGACCGCGCCTGGAAACGATTGCTGAAATCCAGCGAATGCATAACGATGGCTGTGACATCGTTGGTATGACTGCGATGCCGGAAGCGGCTCTGGCACGTGAACTGGATATGAACTATGCTACATTGTCTCTGGTGGTGAACTGGGCAGCAGGAAAGGGCGGGGATGGCGATCAGAAACCGGAAATAATTTCTATCGACGAGATAAAACGTCGTATAGCGGAAGGTAATGAAACCAGTGAAAAACTTGTGAAAAATATAGTCTCACTTTATGGCTGAGTGATTTAATAGAACATCAGCTGAATAAATAACGATCTCAGTGGTATTTTCGCACCATTGATATATCCACAGTTGTTTGAGTTAGACGTGGCGGCTGGAAATTGCAGATAATGAAAAAATCTATGGCTACATATATATTCATACTGATCGTAGCGGGAATCGTCTATCTTGCGTTATTCCATAAGCCGCAACAGTATTCAGAAGCTGAACTAAAAAAGTGGTTCAGCAGTAAATTATCGGATATTGCGGAAAATCTGGAAAACGATATTGTTAATGATAAAAATGGCGAATACCCGCACTCTGGCAAACAGTCTTTTGATAAACGTGGCGCGATTACTTATGTATTACGCGATAAACATCATGCGCGTTTTGATGTTTCTGATAAAAATGAAATCAGGCCACAGGATATTATCGAGACGGAAGGCTACAGCAAGCTGGATGCAAAGGTCAGAGAACTCAATTTATCTATCCGATTAGAAGAAAGAAATGTTGAAGGTGATGGCGTCGAATCATTCGATGAACTTGATGAATACACTGACGACTTTCCTCGATATTACACAGTAACGATAAGTGGCTGGTGATTTTTAGAATTAAAAGAGTCAGGTTTGGTATTCACTGATCTCAACGTCTTAGCTAGCAGACGTTAAGAAATCTTCTGCACTTCAAACGAGCCTGACTCATCAGGCTTTTACGTTTACCAGGGTATGATACTGCCAGTAATAGAGCCTATTAAAAAAGCCATTATTACATAAACGATACACAGTCCGTCTGCTTTTATAATGCCTTGTAACTGTAAAGAGTTTTTTAGTCTACGATACTCTTTTAGTTGCTGATTTACATCTTTCATAGCTGATTTCCATATATTTAATGTGTTAGCATTATATTCATGTGGAAAAATAATACGTGATAAGTTGCGCCATTCATTATGCCAACCACGACATTTATTATGTAGAGTACTAGTTTTTCGTTAATCTAAGAAAATACAATTAATAACAGCGCAGCAGCAATAATGAAGGCTAATAATTTATAGAGTTCTCTATTTTCTTTTTGTCTTATGTACTCAAATTCTTTTTCATTTAAGCTTTCTTCATCAAAGATATTGCTCTTGGAATTGTGCCGTATTTTCTTATTTAATTTATTAATTTCCTGTTGAGTCAGTCCCATGTGTAATGGCCTGTTTTACTGTAATTACGGTTATTATATGTAACAGGACGTGTAATGGCTTAACCGTCTGTGCCAATCATTTAACATATAACGACAGATAGTTATTAAGTATGTTTTATATCGAAGGGGGGGGCTGGTTGACGCGACTCATGAGATACAGTATTGACTGTGAATGATTACAGCTGAGAAAGGATTTTTTCGCACTCATAGATATAGGCCTTGCGTCCAAATATAAACTGTATGCGTGAGCCGCCACACTGGCGCCATAAAACTGCCGAGCGGATGCCAGCGAGTAATAACGCTCTTATTTTGTTGGCATTACGTTCGTTGCTTAAGTGAGGCTGTTCACCACTAACGATGATCTTAGGGCCTAAGTTACTGATAGTGTCTTTATATAGCTGACCTAGTTTGGCAAAAGTATTTTCATGATTGAGCGAGAAGAACTCGAATTGCGATTCGATATTTTTTAGTTTTTTATCGATTTCAGCAAGCATGCTTTTATTGTTTGATAATCTCTTCTCTAACATGATCAATGAGATCACATATTTGGTTATATCAATATCTCTTGCCGGTTTGTCAACAAGGTGCTGGAGTAATACTTTTACACCATGGCTAACACCAGAGACACTGCCGTATATCTCCTCGACGGTGTTTGCATCAAAACGAAATAGTGTTTCTATACTGGCTTCAATATGCGCATTATTGGCATTACCTGTAGTGGCAATCTGTTTGACCAGTGATGCGGCCTGATAAATCCCGGCCAGTGCCAGGGTTTGATCGTATTTGCTGTGGATCATGACTTATTTTATTTATTTCCAGTGTGTTATTCGTTATACATGGCTTCGATGACGCCGCCGCCAAGACAGACATCATCCTGATAAAATACGATGGACTGTCCGGGTGTGATGGCGCGTTGTGCTGTTTTGAAACAAGCTTTGTATTTCGAATTATCAATTTTAGTTAGTGAACATTCCTGGTCACTCTGACGATAACGAATTTTTGCCGTGAGCTGGTCGGTAATATTTTTGTCCGGTTCGCTGCCCTCTATCCAGTTAACCTGGCTGGTCTCAAGCGTATTGTTAAACATCGCAGGGTGGTTGTGCCCCTGAGCGACTATTAATAGGTTATTTAATAAATCTTTTTCAACCACGTACCAGGGTTCTTCATCACTTTCTTTTAAACCGCCGATGCCTAAACCTTTACGTTGCCCTAATGTGTAATACATCAGGCCATTATGGTTGCCGACCACGACTCCCTCCAGATTACGTATCTCACCCGGTTTGGCAGGCAGAAACTTTTCCAGGAAAGTGCTAAAACGGCGTTCGCCGATAAAACAGATGCCGGTACTGTCTTTTTTGTCGTGTGTGATCAAGTTATTTGTTTTAGCTAGTTCACGTATATGCGGTTTATCGAACTCGCCGATAGGAAACATGGCATGTGAGAGCTGATGCTGATTTAAAGCATGTAAAAAATAGCTTTGGTCTTTGTTGTTATCTAAACCACGTAACAGCTGTGTTTTATTATTGTTTTGTCTGGTGCGGGCGTAGTGACCGGTAGCAATTTTTTCTGCACCGAGAGACTGGGCGTGCTCCAGAAAAGCGCGAAACTTTATCTCTTTATTGCATAAGATATCGGGATTAGGTGTACGGCCAGCGCGGTACTCATCGAGAAAGTGCTGGAAGACTCGATCCCAGTATTCACTGGAAAAATTAATACTGTGTAATGTGATACCGAGTACGTCGCTGACGGCAGTCGCATCTTTCAGGTCCTCGGCCGCAGCACAGTAATCCTGGTCATCATCTTCTTCCCAGTTTTTCATGAACAGGCCTTCTACCTGGTAACCCTGTTCGAGCAGCAGTAATGCGGCGACTGAAGAGTCGACACCGCCTGACATGCCAACGATGATTTTCTGTTTCGTCATCAAGCAACGTCGATCAGCATATCCAGAGGATAGCGATTACCGGCAAGATAGTCATCGATACAGTTAATCACCATCGGGCTGCGTAATCTGTGCTCCTGCTGGATCAGTTCATCACGGCTTTTCCATACTGCATGTACGATACCGTCATCAAGTTCCTGGTCTGGATCGTGGTTCTGGCAGGAACCGCAAAATGCTACCCGCAGGAAGCTTTCACCATTGTCCGGATGTTTCCATAGATAGATGCCGGTGATGGCTTCCGGAATAAACTGCCAGGCTGATTCTTCCTGAGTTTCACGGATGACAGCATCGATCAGGCTTTCGTCAGGGTCCAGGTGACCTGCTGGCTGATTCAGTACACGTTCTGACCATTGACAAGCTTCTTCGACCATAAGAAATTTATTGTCACGTTCGATGATGGCGGCAACGGTTGTGTGGGGTTTCCAGATCATCTTCGTTACTGCTTTTTCCGCAGGTGCCTTTTTATTGCGCGGCGATTCAATACTGAATTAAGCCAGATGAAATGGATCGTCAGGTAAGCGATAAGGCTACTTGATATTGCCATGGTAAAACAACCGACTAAAAAGGGCATCCAGATAGCGGCTAATTCGTTTAGTAGCCAGTTAAAACTTAATTCGAAACTGAAATCAGTCGCGGGTACACCGACAATCCAGGTGCCGATTTTATAGGCGAAGTAAAACATCGGCGGAATGGTGACCGGATTGCTTATCCAGCATAATACGACCGATAGGGGCAAGTTTGTACGTAACCAGATGGCAGTACCGGCTGCCAGTAACATCTGAAAGGGTACAGGCATCCAGGCAAAAAACAAACCGACAGCAAATGCGCCCGCGACCGAGCGGCGGTTTAAGTGCCATAAGTCGGGGTCGTGTAACCAGTTTCCAAATATCTGCAGGGTTTTGTTTTCTTTGATTGTCTTTGGATGTGGAAGAAAACGTTGGAAAAATTTGCGTGGCATGATTATAGTGTAGCGGAGCTTCTGCTGTTATAAAGTGTACTGTCAAAGTTTAGTATCGATGTTGCGCATTATAACCTTTTTTTGTTTTTCAACTTCGATTATAGATAAGCGTTATAACCCGATTGCTAATTAGGATTATTGAGCAATTGTTTCTACAGGGATGACTGATGAAAAATTATCAAGCAGGGATGTTTGTTTTCGCACTGGCTTATCTGTCAGGCATTACTTTTATTCAGCAGCTTGCAGCGCTGCCTGACATTACACAGTTAATCTTTTTAACGGTGGCTGCACTCTGCCTGTATTTAATCGTACGATATTTTCTCTGTCAGCTAAATCATGCTTTATCGACTAAGATATTTAACTTTAACTAGTTATCTTATATTATTGATTTTAATAGGAATGTTCCACTCGATATGTTATGCAAAATATCGTCTGGCTCATCAGTTAGATGAATCATTAGCAGGACAAAACATTGTCATCACCGGCAGGATCAGCAGCATCCCGATAACGGCTGGCAAAGCGCAACGGTTTGAATTTGAGGTGTTTAACCACCGGGTCATCGGCAAAAACACTGCAGTAAATAAACGATTAGAAAAATTTCCGAAGAAGTTGCGTCTGAGCTGGTATTACGCTGAGGTTGATGCGGATGAACAGTGGCAGCTGGAAGTTCGATTAAAACCGCCGCATGGTTTTATGAATCCTGGTGGTTTTGACTATGAGGGCTGGCTGTTCCAGCACGGTATTCAGGCTACCGGGTATGTGCGCAAGTCGGGGTTAAATAAACGTATCAAAAATGCCGACTGGTGGTCAATCAATAAAATACGCCAGTCTTTGAGTCGACAGATTGACCAGCTTACAGAAATTCGGTCAGCGGCAAGCTCAAACATGTCACTGGTCAAAGCCCTGGCAATCGGTGACAAATCATCCATCTCAGCTCAGCAATGGCGTGTACTGGCGAATACCGGCACATCTCATCTGATGGCAATATCGGGACTGCATATAGGTTTGGCCGCACTGTTTTCCTATGTCTTGATACGGCGAATGACACCGATATTTATAATAAAACGTATACCGGCGCAACACGTCGCGCTTGTTGGCAGCATGGCGAGTGCATTGCTGTATGCGCTTATCGCCGGACTTTCCATACCAACACAGCGAGCCATTATCATGCTGTTTATCTTGTCCGTGATGATGTTACTACGGCGCAATAACCGGCCGGTTGATTCATTAGGTTTTGCTTTATTTACCGTGTTACTGCTTGATCCACTGGCGGTTTTGTCCGCCGGATTCTGGTTCTCCTTTTCCGCTGTGGCCGTTATTTTTATCAGTCTCAGTAGCGATAAAAGCGGTAATGCAGAACAAACAACGGTGTATAGCAGGATGCGTTTTGTTGTTAGGAACTGGTTGAAACTGCAGTTAATGATCAGTGTATTTTTACTGCCGTTATCTCTATTTATGTTTCAACAGGGCTCGCTGGTATCGCCGCTGGCCAATCTGTTGTTAATCCCCTACGTAAGCTTCCTGGTCGTACCCGTGGTGCTGCTTGCGATCGTTTCTTCCTTCGTGTTTCAGGAGGTGTCAGAGCAGTTGTTTACCGTGGCCGCCTGGTTATTGGAGTTTATCTGGCCGGCATTATCGTTTTTGTCTGAGCAGCCATATGCATACTGGGTTCAGGGTGATGTCAACATCTCTGAATTATTATTAGCCACAGTTGCGCTGTTGCTGATCTTGTTTTCCAGGCAGGTGCTGAGTTTTCTGGTTAGTCAGATTTCTAGCCGCAGGCATTCGTTGACAGCGAGTTATACTGTCCTCTGGTTATTCCGTACCGTCGCCTGTCTATTGATTCTTCCGTTATTTCTATCGGATAAACAGTCGCTCAACAGGGGAGACTATCAGTTGACGATACTGGATGTCGGCCAGGGATCTGCAGCAGTCATTCAGACTCAAAATCATCTGCTGGTATTTGATAGCGGGGCAAGATTTAGTGACAAACTGGACGCGGGAAGCGGGGTAGTGATTCCCTATTTACGATCACAGGGGATAACCGAGCTGGATCGATTAATCATCAGTCATGGCGATGCTGATCATATCGGCGGCGCACCGGCAATTATTCAGTATTATCCCGAAGTCGAAGTTATCGGCCAGGATATAGAGGATCTAGATACAAACAATAAAAGGACTTGTCAGCAGGGTCATACCTGGCACTGGGATGACGTAGAATTCTCATTCCTGTCCCCAGACAGTGAGGCGGTTTCGTTATCGCCTGGCAACAAACGAAATAATCACTCATGTGTGTTACGCGTATCGTCGAATTCCGCTTCGGCGCTATTTACCGGTGATATAGAGAAGGAGGTAGAGCGAGAGCTGATCGAATTATATGGTGACAGCTTGTTGGCTGATGTATTAATCGTTCCTCATCATGGCAGTAATAGCTCCTCTACGCAGTCATTTATTCACCGAGTAAAGCCAAAAATTTCATTGATATCAGTTGGTTATAAGAATCGATATAAATTGCCAAGCCCGGCGGTTCTGTCACGTTATAAACAGTCAGAGAGTAAAGTCATACAGACCGACAAAATGGGTGCCATCACAATTAAAATAGATGCGAACGATGGCATAGTTACCGAGTCTTATCGACAAATGGCCCAAAAATACTGGCACCATAGGGTGAATTGATGCTCACAATGAAAATTACGCTATAGTGTTTAAAATAAATAAAGTAAGATAAGCCGTGCTCTTAATGAGCCATATGCTCAAAAATATAATAATAACTACAACTAGATAAATTTAAGCGGCTTAGCTAAGTTTCGCAGCTTCTTATTCAAAGGTGACATGTGTTCGAACTGGTAAAATCCGGCGGCTGGTTAATGCTGCCTATCATTTTATGTTCTATTGTTTCAATTTCTATTATTGCAGAAAGATTCTGGAGTTTGCGCCGTGAAAAGGTGTTGCCTCATCATCTCGTTGCTACCATATGGAATGCGGTCAAACAGGACAATATGGCACGCGCTGATATCGAGGCGCTGAGTAAAGAATCGGCACTGGGTGCGATTCTAAGTGCTGGCTTATTGAATCGTAATGAAAGTCGTGAGCGCATCAAAGAATGTATTGAAGAAAGAGGGCGAGAAGTAGTCCATGACATGGAGCGCTTTTTAAACACTTTGGGCACGATCGCTTCGATTTCACCCTTGCTGGGGCTGCTCGGCACCGTTATCGGTATGATCAGCGTATTCGCGGCCATCACCAAACACGGTGTTGGCGACCCGGGTGCTTTGGCTGGTGGTATCTCTGAAGCCATGATCACCACGGCAGCTGGCTTGACCGTAGCCATCATCAGCCTGGTGTTTTATCGTTATTTTCGTCGCAAGGTGGACGGTATCGTTGTCATCATGGAACGTGAAGCGATCAAGATGGTTGATGTATTACATAATAACCGCAGTCAGCATTCAAATTCCGAGTAATAATAACCATGAATTTGCGACCGGGCCATAAGGAAGAAACAGTAGAGGTTAACTTGACACCATTGATCGACGTGGTGTTTTTACTGTTAATCTTTTTCATGGTGACGACGACATTCGACCGACACGCAAAACTCAAAGTTTCTCTGCCTGAGTCGTCTGCAAAGATAACCCAACAACAAAGTGATCCTCTGGTCTTATCGATCGATGCTAAAGGCAATTATTTTATCAATGATCGTCAGGTGGTTAATCAGTCACTGGATACATTAAAACAGGCGTTGCAGAAAGTTATTGGTGATAATAGTGACATGGCTCTGGTGTTGAGAGCGGATGCTAATACACCACATAAAGCCGTGGTCAGGGCAATGGATGCAGCCTCCCAATTAGGCCTGACTAAATTATCGATCGCAACGGTAGAGGGAAAGTAATCACGCTTTAGTGTTTACGTCTTTTATAATCAGACCACATGTCAAATAAACAAACATCAGCAGATGTAGAACAAAAAGCTAGTCAGAGCAGCTTGTATCTGTATCGCCGCTTAATCTCTTATGCGCTGCCATACTGGCCTATCTTTGTCGTTGCTGTCATAGGTATGGTTATCGTCGCAGGATCATCTGCGGCATTTCCTGCTCTAATGCAGCCGTTAATGGATAGCAGTTTTGTTGAACGTGATTCAGAAACAATCAAATGGATGCCTTTCGCCATAATAGGTATTTTTGCGGTGCGTGTAGTCGGCGCATTTATTTCGAGCTACGGAATGAACCTGATCGGACGCAATGTAATACGTGTATTACGAAAAGAAATGTTTTCTCGGCTAATTTCTTTACCTAAATCATTTTATGATCAGGCAACTTCAGGCCAGCTGATATCTAAATTTACCTTCGACGTCGAACAGGTGGCCACGGCGACGACAAAAGCGATCACTGTTTTCATTAGAGATACATTAACCGTGATCGCACTGGTTGGCTGGATGTATTATCTGAATCCAAAGTTGGCCCTGGTATTCACGACCGTTGCACCTGTCGTCGCCTATCTGGTTGTCAGTGTTTCAAAGCGATTTAGATCGATCAGTAAGAATATTCAGAATAGCATGGGCGATGTGACGCGGATAATCGAGGAATCGATAAAAGGGCAACTGGTGGTTAAGATCTTCGGTGGCCATGAGTACGAAATTGAGCAGTTTACTAACGTCAATGATATGAACCGTCGACAGAATTTGCGTATGCAGATGACGCAAGCACTGAGTTCACCCATCGTCCAATTGCTGGTTGCATGTGCCTTATCTCTCATCATCTATCTGGCCACTCATGAGAGTATGAAAGATGAGATCAGTGCCGGTGCATTCGTATCGTTTATTACCGCGATGACCATGTTGTTACCCCCGGTGCGATCGCTGACTACCATTGTCGGTGACTTGCAGCGTGGTATTGCAGCCGCAGAAAGCGTGTTTCATTTCATCGATATGAAGGAGGAGCATGACGAGGGCACCTTATCTAAAGATACGGTCGAGGGTGTCATAGAATTCTGTGATGTAGACTTCACTTACGATAGTGAAGATGAGGCAGCGCTCAAAGACATCAATCTTACCATCGAGTCAGGCCAGACAGTCGCTTTTGTCGGTCGTTCAGGCAGTGGTAAGACTACCTTGTTAAATTTAATCCCCCGCTTGTATGATGTTTCTGTGGGTGAGATCAAACTTGATGGTAGCAATCTTCAGGACTATAACCTGGAAAATTTACGCAGTCATATCTCCTATGTAGGTCAGGATATCGTGTTATTTAATGACACCATCGAGCACAATATTGCTTATGGCAGCATGAAAGACTGTAGTCACGATGAGGTGATCAAAGCGACGAAAGCAGCATATGCCTATGACTTTATAAAAAATTCTAACAAAGGCTTCCAGACGATTGTCGGCGAGAGGGGGGTTATGTTATCAGGCGGGCAACGTCAACGTATCGCTATTGCTCGAGCCTTATTGAATGATGCGCCGGTATTGATCCTGGATGAAGCTACCTCCGCACTGGACACCGAGTCAGAACAATACATCAAGTCATCATTAGAAGAACTGATGAAAAATCGTACCACCCTGATCATTGCGCATCGTCTTTCAACCATTGAAAATGCAGATGTGATCGTGGTGATGGATAACGGCAGGATCGTGGAGTCAGGATCACATGATGAATTACTCGCTCTGAATGGTCATTACACAGCGCTGCATCAAATAAATTTTCAGGATGAATAGCTATCAGTGTAGCTAATAACACGTATCAATAAGTATGAAGTCACTGGATCACTACTGGTACACATCGAGTATTATCACCTGGTTATTATTACCTTTGTCCTGGCTGTATTGTCTAATAGCCGTTATTAGACGAAAACTTTATCGTTCGAACTTTTTGAAAAGTTACAGCTCTTCGGTGCCAGTAATCGTCATCGGTAATATCGTCGTTGGCGGTAGTGGTAAAACGCCATTGCTGCTCTCATTATGCGAGTATATACAGACAAAGGGTTTTAAACCGGGCGTAGTCAGCAGGGGCTATGGTGGTAGTGTAAACGGGGTAAAACAGGTGCAGGATGCAGATTTAGCTGACGTGGTTGGTGATGAACCATTGATGATCTTTCAACGCACAAAGCTACCGGTAGTTGTCGGTGCAGATCGCGTCGCTGCGGTCGACTATCTGCTAAAAAATAATGAATGTGATATCGTTTTATCTGATGACGGTATGCAGCATTACCGTATGCAAAGAGACCTCGAAATAGCGGTGATCGATGCTGATAGAGGCTTTGGTAATGGTTTTTGTCTGCCAGCGGGCCCTCTGCGTGAGAGAGTCTCTCGTCTACAGCAGGTTGATATCATCGTTTATAATGGCATCAGCTCAGATTTGTCAGATAAATGTTCGTATTCGTTGCAAATAGTTCGTCTGACGAAATTGAATGGCGAGGAGAGCCGGACATTAGAGTCATTTACTCAGAAGCCAGTTCATGCGGTTGCCGGAATAGGAAATCCAGAGCGATTTTTCCGCCAATTGCGGCAAAATGGTATTGAGATTATCGAACATGCTTTTCCTGACCATCATAGCTACCGGCAGGATGATTTTTCTGAGTGGAGCGAAGCCTGTATTATAATGACAGAGAAAGATGCCGTTAAATGTAGTCAATTGACGTTAACAGATGCCTGGGTTGCTAAGGCCGAAGCAGAGTTTTCAGGCGCGCTTGAATCGTCATTGTCTGCATCCCTGTTACCATTGCTGAGCCGTCATACGAATCAATGAAAAAAAAATTACAGACAATATTGGTCTGTCCACTATGTAAGGGCCCGCTGGTGTATCAATCGCGTCAAAAAGAGTTGATCTGTCAGAAGGATAAATTAGCTTATCCTGTTCGTAACGGCGTGCCTGTGTTACTGGATTCTGATGCCCGTAGGATTGAAGACTAAGCCTGGCAGAGTGGCGTTGTGTTTTAACCTCGGTATTTAAGTTAAAACATAGTCAATGCAGACAATTAGACTAAACTGGTATAGAGCTTTTTTTAATCAAAAATCACATAGATAAATCAATGAACGAAGAATTTAAAATAATTATCCTGGCAATTTTTGATAGCAATGATTTCCCGCACAAGGCGATAGCCGATATTCATAATAAACCCATGATTCAGCATGTCTATGACAGTGCGAAAGGCTCTGGAGCCTCTGAGATAGTTATTGCTACTGATAGTCCGAGTGTTGGTATGTTAGCGGAAGATTTTGGCGCCACGGTGTGCATGCTGGTCGAAAGCAACTTAACCGGGACCGAACGTCTCGCAGAAGTTGTCGATAAAATGGGCTGGGGTGACGATACTATCATTGTTAATTTTCCTGGTGATGCGCCGCTTACGCCATCATCGATTATCAAACAGGTCGCTGAAAATCTGATGTCAGAGTCAGATGCAGATTGCGCTACCCTGTATTCCCTGGTGCCGCATAAAGTCGCTGAAAAAACATATACCATCAAGCTGGTGACTGATAATAAAGGCTATGTTCTGTACTTTAGCCGATGTCCCATACCTCACCAGATGTCTGATAAATATAAAGTGACAGAATATAAAAATTATATCGAGCTAATCGCATATCGAGCAGGGTTGTTAAGAATCTACAGAAACCTGCCTGAAAGTGAGCTGGACTGGGCTGAGAATATCGAAGAGTTCAAGCTCCTATATAACGGCATGAAGATACATGCTGCTGAAGCAAATAGTCTGATCGGCCAACGTGTGTTTACTGAAGACGATATCGAAAAAGTCAAAATCCAGATAGCACCTGGTCGTTAGATTTACCTCGGGTAGATCTCCTTAAAATAATAGTCAAATACAGTAGTAGGCCAGCTTTGAGTTCAACCAACCATTTTTTTGCGACCTGTTCTAAAGGTGTTGAAGATCTGCTTCAAAATGAACTTGAACAGCTAGGCATACAGCAAACAAAGATTCATACCGGTGGTGTATCGTTTGAGGGCGACATCGAAAATGCTTACAAGGCATGCCTGTGGTCCAGGGTAGCGAGCCGAATCTTGCTGCAGTTAAAAGAGTTTACGATATCTTCAGATGATGACCTTTACAATGAAATAATCAGTATCGACTGGTCGCAACACTTTTCAGAAGATGAGACACTGGCAATTGACAGTTTTAGCTCACATTCAGTTGTTACACATAGTCACTACGCGGCGCTGCGTGTCAAAGATGCCATCGTCGACCAGTTCACTAAAAACACCACATATCGTCCTTCGATAGATAAAGACAATCCTGATATAAGGCTGAACGTTTATCTTAGTGATAAACAATGCCTGATTTATTTCGATCTATCTGGTGAGGCACTGCATAAACGTGGTTACCGCCAGAAAGCGGGCAGTGCGCCATTACGTGAAACATTAGCGGCAAGCATGTTATATCGTGCCAAATGGCGTAGCTTTTATGAGCAGGGGTTGCCTTTTTTCGATCCGATGTGTGGTAGTGGTACCTTACTTATCGAAGCAGCGATGATGGCGGCTGATATCGCACCTGGATTGTTACGTAAGCGTTTTGGCTTTCATTGCTGGAAACAATTTGATCAGGATCAATGGCAGAAGATTATCTCTGCTGCTGAAGAGAAAAAACAGCAGGGCATGCAATCCTTACCGATTATTTGCGGCAGTGATAACAGTGAACAGCTAGTCGCTATCGCCAGGAGTAATATTGCAGCTGCCGGATTACCGTCTGTCATAAAAGTTACTCTACAGGATGCGACTACTGATCTGACGCCTTGTAAGGGTATAGATAAACAAGGCCTGATAGTGACCAATCCGCCGTATGGTAAGCGTATCGGGCAGGTACAGTTATTACGTACTCTATACCATCGTTTTGGCGTGCAGTTAAAGGCAAATTTTGATGGCTGGACGGCGGTGATCATTACTTCTGAGCCAGAATTGGCGAAAAGTCTTGGCTTGCGTGCTTATCGAAAAAACACACTGTTTAATGGCGCTATAAAATCAGTGTTATATCAATACCGGATTAACCCAAATTTAAATAAGACATCTACAGATCTGCAGTCAGATGCACCGTTATCTATAGATACCGATGACGTAAAAGAAGTGGTTACTAACGAAAATGTTGATGATAGAGCTTCTGAACATGCGTTAATGTTTATTAATCGACTTAAAAAGAATTATAAACATCTAAAAAAATGGGCAAGAAAAAATGATATCAGCTGTTATAGAGTTTACGATGCAGACATTCCGCAATATGCTGTAGCCATCGATAAATACGACAACTGGATTCATGTCCAGGAATACCAGGCACCTAAAACAGTAAATAAAACCAGGGCCTTTCAACGAATCAATGATGTGATAGATGTCGTTGCCGACATCCTCGAGACCAGGCAGGAGTACGTGGTTTTAAAAGTACGCAAGAAACAGGAAGGTTCGTCGCAATATCAAAAGCAGGACAGGAAAGATCATAAGATTATTGTTAAGGAGAATGGCCTTAAATTTATCATCAATGTCTATGATTATATCGATACCGGTTTATTCCTCGATCATCGAATTACCCGGCAGTTGATCAAAAAACTGGCAAAAGATCGCAGTTTTCTTAATCTGTTTGCTTATACCGGCAGCGTATCTGTTTATGCTGCAGCCGGTGGTGCTAGAACCACCACGACAGTGGATATGTCTAATACCTATTTAAACTGGGCGCAGGAAAATCTATCGATCAATGGCTATTCAGGAGACAGGCATCAATTTATTCGTGACGACTGTTTACACTGGTTGCAACAGGCGATTGATGAAAAGAAAAAATATCAGTTGATCTTTATCGATCCGCCAACGTTTTCTAATTCGAAGAAGATGACAACATCGTTAGATATTAATCGTGACCATGTTGCACTATTGAGTGGTTGTCTCGCTCTGCTGGAAGATGATGGACAAATTATTTTTTCTACCAACGCCAGAGGATTCAAGCTCGATAGTAGTCTGGAAGAACTCTGTCTGCTGAAAGAAATAACAGCGATGACAACGACAGAAGATTTCAGGCGTAAACCTTTACACCGCTGCTGGTGCCTGGCAAAACAGGCCTCGGCACTCGAAATTTCGATTTGATCTAAACGCTAACAGCAACTAGTTTTGGCCTGTCGCTGATCTTCAGCAAGGTATCGATAAACTGGTCTTCCAGGTCGATGCGAGTAGCCAGTTCCTCACCAAGTTTAGCCAGGTAGGTAGGTAGTTGTTTATAAACATCATCTTTGAGGTCAGATGCGTTTTCAAATAAGTCGTTAAATGCGACAGCAACCTGGGTAGTGTCATTGATCCTTGGCATGATCTTGTTAGCGAGCGTGGTAATCTCGTCACGACGTTCATTGCCTTCCTCGATACGGCGATAGATCTCGAAATGACCAATTGCCATATAATCAACAAGTTCCTGGCAAAACTCCTCGAGTAAATCGCGAGTATCATTTAGATTCTTGTCATGGTCTTCAGTAAATTTAGCAAGATTGTAATATTGCGAAAGTACAGAGTTTCTTTCTTCAATCAGCTGTTTTATCTCTTTTTGTGTGCGTGAGCGGCGTTCATTTGGTACTTGTGAAGACATATCATTCCCCTGAAAGTTGAGTGAGACAACTTGTTTTATAATTATTGTTTTACCCCATTGTACTAAAACAAAAAAATACTCGCAAATAAAATAGAAGTGTGGCTAGTTTGTTGAGCCGAGTATATGAAATGATTGATTCATGATTAAATCTAAAATGGCGCTCCAAAAACGATACGATAGACATCGACGTTATTACCAAATCGGACACCTATACCTAATTGTGGTTTTTTAAAAAATAAAAAATCAGATATGTTACTGATGGTGACACCCAGTTCATGTTCCATGCCTACACGAACAGGGTTGGCTGTGCGTTCAAAAAAAACCAGGTCATTTGGATAATAGAAGTTGATGTAATAGAAGTTGGCGTACAGTGCACCATTATCAAAATAGTGGTCACTGGTCATGCGATAATTTAAACCAGTTTCGATTAAAGAATAGCTGGAATCATTACTGGTATGGCCACTCCTTTCACGGGAATACAAAAATCGGTTGCCCAGCGTAAACAGGTTCTTTTTGTGGTGAAAGTCAGCATAACTTTTTGCGCCGACACCAGTAATCAGTACATTATTCGTGTGATCAAGGTCACGTGCAAAACCATAGTCTGCAAATGGAATAACAGTCCAGTCTGGAGTGACTGGGTAGCGATACTCAATACCGGGTAAAAGAGTAATCGTTCTAACGTTATTCTTTAGATTAGGTATCTCTATGGGGTCAATTGTATCGAAATTTATAAATCCCAGGGTAACTGGCAGGTTAAGACCCCAGCCCGCATCGGTGTCAGATTTTTCTTTTATGGTGTAGTCAAAAGGTAGATGCAGGACAAAAACATTTTGTCCTGAGGTAGTATAAAACCCCGTGCCCAGGTAACTGGAGAAAGCAAAATTAGTGACGCCATAAACACCTTCCTCTTCAGCTGCAGAAGCCGTATCGATACACAGGCAGGATAAAACTATAACAACTAGAGTGCGGTATGATGTTTTTATATTCTTTTGGATCACCTTGGTTAGTTTACTTGATGGTGGTTTAATGTCGATATAGTTTAACATAGGGTTAAATCAGCTTCCGGAATTCTAGTAGTTATGCCTAAGCCATATTCAGAATCATGCGATCAGAACAAAGATCCTATATTAACGGTTATATCGCCATTGTTATCAGCCCATTTAAAGGTGCTAGAGATAGGTACTGGTACAGGGCAGCATGCCATCTATTTTGCGGAGAATATGCCGCACCTTACATGGTATACCAGTGACTGCGCGCCGTACCTGGACGGTATCAGGATGTGGCTTGATGAAGCGGCTTTACCTAATACTGTTTCACCATTCGAATTGAATGTCTCTACATCACAATGGCCAGAATTCGAGGTCGACGCAATCTTTACTGCTAATACCTTACATATTATGCCTTTCGCAGATGTGGCTAATTTTTTTTCAGGCGTAGGTGAGTTGTTAGAGCCTGGTGGCAGTCTGTTGATATATGGTCCATTCAACTACAACGGTTTATATACAAGTGAGAGTAATGAACGTTTTGACCATTGGTTAAAGAGCAGGGACCCGTTAAGCGGTATAAAGCATTTCGAAGAAATAAACACGCTGGCAAATAAATATCGGCTGCAGTTAATCATGGATTATGAATTGCCTGCAAATAATCGCATTCTGCATTTTTCCAAAAAGTAAAAAATAGTCAGCTTCATATCTTCTACTCGTCGTAATACATCAGTATTGTTTGTTAAGCGAATGGCGTGAGATGTCAATCATCTCGATCCAATGACGTCTAGTATTTACTTAATCGAAATATCAGCAGCGTTGTTATGGCCAGGTTAAAACCTAAATTAAAATTATGCGAATGTGGTTGTGGCAGGTACCCACGCGGTGTCGATTTTATGCCTGGACATGATGTCCGTATATACAGTGCGATCATAGGGCATGTCGGTAGTTTGAAAAATCTGAGAGAAGTCGTAGAGCATTATACGGGTAAGCCCATCAAGATGAATTACGAGAAATTTTGTCTCTAGTCAAAGAGTCAGTGTTTTGTCATGAATGGTCAATACATAGGCGCTTGTGGTCAAGTAATTAGTAATTCACCCGGTAGTATTTTATCTTGTTATGGCAGTAAAAAATCATGCGAAATCACCAGTCGACAGACAATGTTATAAATCATTTTCTGTTGTTGATGTCGTCCAGTTTATGTTTTTAAGTATGTTATTGATCATCCCGATCTATGCGATCGTCGATAGTGTGATCAATCGAAACTGGATAATGGTGATTATTGATGCCTTGTTAGTGCCAGTCGGATTTGTCCATGGCGTTCTATTATTATTTGGTGTGGTTGATTAACACTTAAGCTAGTAATTTTTTATCTACTCGTCTTTCTCAGGAAGAAAGGTAGATGGCACCAGCGGGCGGTGTGTCATCATAGGAAAAACACCCGCAGCCGAGGCCATGATCCCTTGAGATGTTGAATTTCTCACATGGTGACTCGGCACTTATTATGTACAGGATGTACGGTATGCCGCAAGGAGCCAGGGAAGGCGGTGCGTTGTTCATGTACGGACAGATACTGCTCCTCACCGTCCGTTGCTCTAATATGTTACATCCATGTAACGATGCAATATCTGCACTTCCACCATCCATGGTGGTCGTATGCCGCAAGGAGCCAGGGAAGGCGGTGCGGCGTA
The DNA here is from genome assembly GCA_963752725.1 of uncultured Gammaproteobacteria bacterium. Classification (GTDB taxonomy): domain Bacteria; phylum Pseudomonadota; class Gammaproteobacteria; order SZUA-229; family SZUA-229. Next base: position 182,117 of record CAVWAI010000021.1, on the reverse strand, counting down.
TTTTTTTAATGTATCGTTATTCCTTAATTTCTTTTAGTGCGGCAGCGTCAAACACTAACTGTTCCCAGCCGTATTTCATAAATGTCCTTATATTTTGATGGTCCGAACCTTCGGGATGTTTTAATACATCATTACGATAATATTTACCAAAGCAGTTTAATGTCTGCTCGATATCGAGCTTATTTATTTTGGCAAATGAAAATATCTTGCAGGAGCCTTCATTTTCACCCGCGGCATTGATTAAACCTGCTCCATCAGGGCCATTTCTAAATCGTGTTGGCGTGTAGCAGTAATGTTTATCGATAAGCTTAATCACATCCTGAAATTCAGTGCCTTCTGGTTTTGAATTTAATTGTGCTATGAGTTTTTCTAGTTGGTTCATCGTTATTTTTTAATTAAAATTCCTGGTCACTTTACATCAGGTTGGCTTGCACATTGACGCATGTATCTTTTTTGATACATATAGTTATATACCTGAAGGTAACAGCTATGCGACTGCATCTGTAAAACTGAATAAGACATCATAGCAATTTGCTGATATAAAAATCGCTATATTTTGAGTTCAAGCTTCGACTATCATACCTGCTTTAAAATCTAGAAACAGTATTGAAATATTTATTTACCAAATAAAAATGTTAATGCCTGTCAGCTATTGACATGCATGACAAAGTTAGGAGATTATTAGTCTGTGCGACTGACAGTTATTTTACATAAGATAGTTAATACTAAGGTTACTTCCTGCTAATAAAATCACCCAATTCGACTTTTTAGACAAAGATGAGCCTGTTTCAGTAAATGCTAATATTATCTGTGCATCGATAGCTGGGTTTTTAATACCATTGTGTTTGTAATGTTTCAAATATTTAACAAAAAGGTATCTACATGATCAATATACGATTCGAATCAAATGCATTACCAGCAGATACTTTTCAAGTGCTACAATTTGACGGTGAAGAAGAGATATCACATCTTTTTCGTTTTGAATTACATAAAGTTAACTGGCTTTAACGGTTAGATATATATTTCATACTAAGTATGGCTGAGTGATGGACGATACAATAACGGGGCTATCCAGGTTATCAGGTAATAAAATTGCAGGCATTCTACTGCTGTTTGTGTTCATGCCTCTGCTATATGCATGTGAACAAAACGAAAACGCGACGAGCACTGCCATGTCTTTGCCAGATACTGGTAAAGAGCCAGAGCGTTCTCAAGTGCCTGCTGTTTCACTTCTGGAAAAAATCAAACAACGGGGCAAGCTAACAGTTCTGACGACGAACTCGGCGACGACGTACTACTACGATCGTGATAATGAATTGACAGGCCCCGAGTACGATATGACGCAATCTTTTGCTAACAGTCTTCAGGTTGAAGTTGAGTACAAAGTCTATGAATCTACAAAGGCGGTAATAGATGCACTTCGACGCAACGAAGGTGATATAGCCGCTGCCGGTCTAACCGTGAACGATAATCGAAAAAAAGAATTTGATTATGGTCCCGTGTATCAAACAACCAAAGAATACCTTGTCTGTCATCGCAGTGTTAAACCTGTTATCAATAAGAATGATCTAACCGATCTCGAAATTGTTGTCGCGGCTGACAGTAACTATATCGAATCACTAGAAAATTATCCGGAAGCAACCTGGGTGGCTGATGATGCGTTACACACCGCAGATCTGTTAGCACAGGTTGCTGAGAAAAAAATACAGTGCACCATAAGCGACGCGATCTTGTACAGTATAGAACGGCGTTATTACACGGAGATTGAACACAAATACATCCTTGCAAAAGGCTCCGCTCTTGCCTGGATGTTAAGTAAAAACAATGTTGAATTGCAGCAGGCTATAAACGAATGGTTTGATCGCTATAAGGATGACTATGATCTCGCTTATATGCTGGAAAAATATTATGGTTATGTCGAGATATTCGATTATGTCGATACACATAGGTTTTTACAAAGAATCGATAGCCGCCTGCCAAAATATAAAGACTTCTTTATCGATGCGGCGGTTAAAAATAATTTACAGCCATCATTACTCGCAGCACAGAGCTATCAGGAATCACACTGGAACCGGAAGGCAAAAAGTCCTACCGGGGTACGGGGCATAATGATGCTGACGCAACCAGTAGCAAAGTCTTTAGGTGTCACCGATCGGCTGGATGCCAAACAGAATATATATGCCGGTGCAAAATTTCAGGCAAAGATGAAAAAGATGGTCAATGAGATTGATGAACCTGATCAGACCTGGCTGGCACTGGCAGCTTATAATGTTGGCCGCGGACATTTTCGTGACGCACAGTCATTAGCCAGAAAACTCAACAAAAATCCTGATCGCTGGAGCGAGATGAAAGATGTCCTGCCGTTATTAAGTGAAAAAAAATATTACAAGGACCTGCGCTACGGTTATGCCCACGGAAAAGAACCGGTACGCTATGTCACTCGTATACGAAGTTATGATGATCTGCTATACAAGTCCTTTTCTTCAAAAAAACTTGAAGAAACTAAAGAGGGTAGTTAGTAATTTTCAAGGTTCTTTAGCTGTCAGCCTTTTTGTTACGCATGATGGTAGGCCACAGTATTAGTAGACAGCAATTTCTCTGTGTTACGGAAATTGCTCAGACCATCTAAGCCTTACTTATAAAATTAAGTCCTACAAATATTATTCTAGAATTTTTACATTATTAACATATGCTTATGTAGTAAAGGTTAAGCATTAGAACTATCTTATTGAATGTGATGAAGACTTTGCTGCTTATGCTTACTGGTTAGATGAGTTCTCACAGAAATACCACATTGCTGTTCATGCCTGGGTATTTATGACAAATCATGTACATCTTCTCGCAACCCCTGAATCACCCGATGGTTTATCTAAAATGATGCAATCATTAGGGCGTCAATATGTGCGTTATTTTAATTACACCTATAGAAGAACTGGCACGTTGTGGGAAGGGCGCTTTAAGTCCTGTGTGGTTGATGCTGAAAACTACTTGTTGATCTGTCAGCGTTATATTGAGCTTAATCCGGTTAGAGCTAAGGGTATGGTTGATCATCCTTCAGAGTATCCATGGTCGAGTTATGGTTATAACGCACTAGGTGATGTAGACCCACTGATTACACAACATGAAGAATATAATATTCGAGTCGTACAGGACGGCATGACTGACTGAGCTTATAAGACTTATCCATTGTAGTTAGCTGCTGTCATCCTGAAAGGTCAGGAAGGGTCTTGCCATAATATATTTGTGCATCAGGCATTAAGATCCTTCGGCTTCGCTCAGGATGACATGGTGTGGAACTCAGGATGACATGGTTTAGCGCTCAGATGAGATGGTTTAGCACTCAGGATGACATGATATGATTCCGCATAATGTATATTATGTTAAATAGCAGATAGAGCTGGTTCCCGATAAGTATGTTTGAAACCTCATTTCATATGTGATGTTGTTTATAACGTAAGTTATATAAGTTATTGTAATTGTTTGTTATGTGCTTCTATTAAGAAATAACTATTTAAAAGCACGAATACAATTTGTAATTGTACGCTTACTAACCCTGCGCTTTCGAGTCACATGTTTCTATTTTTGATACGTTGTTCTTTGTAGTAGTTAATCAATCCATTGGTTGAGCTGTCATGAAGACTGGTCGCATCATCTTTATCAAGCTCATTAAGTATGCCTGAAGCCAGTTGTTTGCCCAGTTCGACACCCCATTGGTCGAAAGAATTGATATTCCAGATAATGCCCTGAACAAAGATCTTGTGCTCATACAGTGCAATCAGTGAACCCAGCGTCGCCGGATTCAGCCTGTTGAACAGAAAAGTACTGGTCGGACGGTTTCCGGGAAAGATCTTATTTGGCAGTAATGCCTGTATCGCGTCTTCATCAAGCCCCGACGCTTTAAGTTCGGCATAGGCTTCCTGCTCGGTTTTACCCTTCATCAGGCTTCGGTCTGGGCGAATACGTTAGACATCAGTGCCCGGTGATGCCTGGCGATACAGTGGAAATTTGAGCCACCGGCGCAAGGATATCTGCTGGCACCAGTTTCGTGCCCTGATGCAATAGCTGGAAAAATGCATGTTGTGCCGCGATACCGATCTCACCGAACAGTACCGGGCCGGTGGTGTAATCTACAACCTGTCCCTGGCGGTCAATGTATTTACCATTACTTTCCATATCTGCCTGTTGCAGATAGGCGGGAAACTTATGCAGATGCTGATCATAAGGCAGCACGGCGGTTGTCTGTGCATCAAAGAAGTTGTTATACCAGATGCCTAACAATGCCATGGTGACTGGAATATTTTCATGCATCGGTGCATTTCTGAAATGCTGGTCAGCTTCAAAAGCGCCGTTGAGCAGTTCATCGAAATTATCCTGGCCGATAGCGATAACGATAGGAAGACCGATCGCAGACCAGAACGAATAACGGCCACCGATCCAGTCCCACATGCGAAAAATATTCATCTTCGCGATACCGAATTCGCTGGCTGCTCTGGTATTAGAGGTAACGGCTGAAAAATGTTTGTCGATATGGCTATCATCGCCGACTTTGTTTACATGCCACTCTCTCGCGGTTTCAGCATTGACCATGGTGTCCTGCGTGGTAAAGCTTTTTGATGCGATGACGAAAAACGTGGTCTCCGGATTGAGGAACTCCAGCGTGTCATGGATATGATTTTCATCGACGTTTGAGACAAAATGTATGTTCAGGTCATGTAATGCATATGGCCTTAATGCTTCGGTGACCATCAGTGGGCCGAGATGTGAGCCACCGATGCCTATATTGACGACATCGGTAATCGGCTGATTGAAATAACCCCGCCAGGACCGTGTGCGAATGGCTTCAGCCAGTATTTTTACTCGTTCATATTCTTCGCGTATTTCGGGCATGACATCGACGCCATCGATGATGATGGCTTCGCTGCTTTTATTTCTTAACGCGGTATGTAAAACTGCCCTGTTTTCACTGTGGTTGATCGGCTCACCATCGAACATCTTCGTGATCCACTCGCTCACCTGACAATCATCGGCAAGATGAAAAAGATGATCCATGGTTTCACTATTGATGATGTTTTTAGAATAGTCGAAAAGGATGTCGTTTAACTTTAAAGAGAACTTGTCAAATCGCTCAGGGTCTTCAGCAAACATGTCACGCATATGGGCATGATTTATCTCAGCGAAGTGTTGTTCAAGTTTTTTCCAGGCGGCGGATTGTGTTAGATGTGACATAGATATATCTTGATAATGTTTGGTAAATTCGATAGTAACATTCTGTCATAGTATCGTATGACTTTGCGTACTCAATTATTGATTTATATCAATAATACTTTTTAATATATGATTGAAACTTGAGAATTAAAGATGGTCATCCACAATAATCTGAGAGGTATAATAAATGACAGCTAAGGCCGCAACCACAACCTACGTTTACTCATTTAAAGATGGTGACGGCAAGAATAAAAAGTTGCTCGGAGGTAAAGGTGCCAACCTTTGTGAGATGACTCAGATCGGCATTAATGTACCACCGGGTTTTGTCATCAGTACTGAAGCATGCCTCAATTATCTCGATACTAAAAATCAGGATCTACCCGCGGAGCTGATGGCTCAGGTGCGAGAACAGATCGAGGCTCTCGAACAGGACACAGGCAGGGGTTTTGGTGATGCCGACAATATGTTGCTGTTGTCAGTGCGCTCAGGCTCCGCTTTGTCGATGCCGGGTATGATGGATACCATCCTCAACCTGGGATTAAATGCAAAGACGCTTCACGGACTGATCAAACAGACTGGCAATGAACGTTTTGCCTGGGACGCTTACCGTCGATTCATCCAGCTGTTCGGTAAGGTCGCTCTCGGTATAGCCGATGAAAAATTCGATAAACCATTTGATGCCATAAAAAAACGTGAAGGTTTCACCGATGATACACAACTCTCAGCAGATCACTTCTGTGAGATCAGCGGTATCTTTCTTGAGGTGGTACACAGCGAAACCGGTCAGCCATTTCCCGAAGATGTCTACCAACAATTACAGCTCTCTATCAAGGCGGTGTTCAATTCCTGGCTAGGTAAACGTGCGATTGACTATCGTCGTGAATTTAAGATTACCGCCGATAAGGCCAATGGTACGGCAGTCAATATTCAGACCATGGTGTTCGGTAACATGGGCGATGACTGTGCTACCGGTGTTGGTTTTACGCGTAATCCCGGTACCGGCGAAAATGTGATGTTTGGCGAATTCCTCATCAATGCCCAGGGTGAAGACGTGGTCGCCGGCATACGTACACCAAAACCGGTACACGAACTGGATAACGTAATGCCGCAGATGTACAAAGAACTGGTGGTTTTACGCGACAGACTGGAAGAGCATTATCGCGAAGTGCAGGATTATGAATATACCATCGAAAAAGGTGTGCTCTATTGCCTGCAGACGCGTGACGGAAAAATGAATGCCACTGCGCGTGTGCGGACCTCGCTGGAGATGACCAAAGAAGGTCTGATCACTCGTGACCAGGCACTGTTGCGCATCGATCCCGAAGAGCTGGAACAGCTGTTACACCCTCGCCTTGATCCTGATACGAAACAGCTGCCGATAGCTCATGGTCTGCCGGCCTCACCAGGTGCCGCTTCCGGTTATATCGTGTTTGATGCTGATCGTGCTGAACTGGCGCGTGATGAAGGTGAAAAAGTTATCCTGGTACGTGAAGAGACCAAACCGGAAGATATCCACGGATTTTTTGCTGCCCAGGGCGTGTTGACCAGCCGCGGCGGTAAAACCTCGCATGCGGCAGTGGTCGCGCGCGGCATGGGTAAACCCTGTGTTGCAGGTGCTGAAGGTATCGAGGTCGACGTTGAAAAACACATGGCTAGTGTCGGCAATACCGTGTTGCATGAAGGTGACATAATTACCATCGATGGTGCTAATGGTAATGTGTATCTCGGTGAGATCGATACGGTTCCGCCAGTATTCTCCGATGAGCTGCGCACCCTCCTCGGCTGGGCAGATGAGATCGCCAGCCTGAAAATCATGAGTAATGCGGATACCGTCGAGGCAGCGACAAAGGCATCAGACTATGGTGCCATGGGTATCGGCTTGTGCAGAACAGAGCGAATGTTTAACGCTCAGGATCGCCTACCGCTGGTTATCGACATGATCCTGGCAAAAGACAAAGTCGAGCGCCAGACAACCCTGGATATGTTGCGTCCGGTACAGAAGGCTGACTTCAAAAGTCTGTTTAAGATAATGGCGCCCAGACCGGTGACCATACGTTTACTGGATCCGCCTATCCACGAATTTCTGCCCAGTGAAAAACAGCTCGAGCAGGAGATCAAACATCTGAGACGTCTCAGAGAAACGGTTGAGGGTGTCAATGATCTGATGAACACCATGCATCTGCTCAAGCGTAAAGCGGATGTCAAAGAGCTGCCTAAACCTTTTGCCCCGGGTGGCAGAGAACTGGTGGAATCTGCCATCGCCAAGAAACAGCAGATGCTGGTAAAAGTGCGTGAGCTGTTCGAGGTTAATCCGATGTTAGGTCATCGCGGTGTACGCCTGGGTATCACCTACCCGGAGATCTACGAGATGCAGGTGCGTGCAATACTGGAAGCGGCAGCCGAATGCTGCAAGGAAGGTTTTGAAGTGTACCCGGAAATCATGGTGCCGCAGGTGTGTACCCGTAAGGAGCTGTTATGGGTAAGAAAAATTGTCGATGAGGTGCATGCAAAGGTCGAAGATGAATATGACATCCGCTTGAAGTTTAAATTTGGTTCCATGATCGAAGTCGTGCGTGCCTGCGTACGTGCAGGCCGACTGGCTGAGATCGCTGAGTTCTTTTCTTTCGGTACCAATGACCTGACGCAATCGTGTTTCTCGTTCTCACGCGAAGATGCCGAGAACAAGTTCCTGCCTCTGTATGAAGAAAACGATATCCTTCAGGACAACCCATTTGAAATCCTGGATGTTAAAGGTGTTGGCCGGCTGATGGAGGTCGCTGTCGATTGGGGGCGTAAAACCAACCCTGATCTGAAAGTCGGTATCTGCGGTGAACAAGGCGGTCACCCGGAATCGATCCGTTTCTGCCATCATATCGGTCTGAGTTATGTTTCCTGTTCTGCGCCCCGCGTTCCCATCGCAAGACTCGCTGCTGCGCAGGCCAGGCTGACCGAAGCGGATTACAAACTCGAGTAGGTATTGAGCAATGATCGAAGTTCGAATACACGGCCGTGGTGGTCAGGGCAATGTGGTCGCGGCTTACCTGCTGGCGACCACCGCTATCAATGAAGGCTGGCATGCGCAGGCATTTCCGGCCTTTGGTGCCGAGCGTCGCGGTGCGCCGGTCATCGCATTCGTGCGTATCAGTCATGCGCCGATCAAACGCCGTTGCCAGGTTGCAGCGCCGGATTTTCTGATCATCCAGGATGAGGCGCTGATGAATATTCCCAGTATTACCGAGGGCCTTAAACCGGGTGGCAGCATCTTGCTAAACGCATCAAACGGCAGTGAAAAGTATGCTGATGATAGCGAAGATAGAAACCTGGTAACGCTGCCGGCAACGCAGCTGGCACAGCAGTATCTTGGCCGTCCGGTGCCCAATACCGCGCTCCTGTCGGCCTTTCTCAAGCTGACAGATTTACTGCCGCAATCATCATTAATTCATGCACTTGAAGAACGTTTTTCAGGTGATCTATTAGATAAAAACATCGCTCTGATCAAAGCTGCCGCTGAAACCATGCCGACCAACCTATGGAAAAAAACCGCTAATGCGTAAAGCACTCGAAGGCTCACAGGCCATTGCTCAGACCGTTGCACTCTGCCGCCCACAGGTGGTGGCAGCCTACCCCATCACACCGCAGACACACATCGTCGAAAATATCGCGAAGCTGGTCGCTAATGGCAAAATGGACTGTGAACTGGTCAGCGTAGAAAGCGAGTTTTCGGCGGCATCGCTGGTGCTCGGTGCGGCCAGTGCCGGTTCGCGTACCTATACCGCCAGTGCATCACAGGGCATCCTGCTGATGAGCGAAGTGCTCTACAACATTGCCGGACTGCGCGTGCCGGTGGTCATGACCTGCGCCAACCGGGCGATATCCGCGCCGTTGTCGATCTGGAACGATCAGCAGGATTCGATGGCGGTAAGAGACGCCGGCTGGATACAGCTTTACTGTGCAGATAACCAGGAAGCGGTCGACACCACGATTCAGGCCTACCGTATCGCAGAAGCGACCGAGCTGCCCGTCATGGTCTGTATGGACGGTTTTACCCTGACGCATACCCTTGAAACCATCGATATCCCGGAACAGGAAATGGTCGATACTTACCTGCCGCCATTCAACTTCAGACGCGCGCTGGATTCAACCAGACCGATCAGTGTCGGAACGCTGGTCTCCCCCGACCACTACCCGGAAGCAAGGCATTCGCATCACCATGCCCTGCTTGCTGCGCTCGATGAAATAGTTGCTGCCGATGAAGACTGGGTAAGTCTCAGCGATCGCTCTGCCGGTGGCCTGTTAAGTGTCGACGGTCCGGATGATGCGCGTATCGGCATTCTCACCCTGGGTTCGGTTTATGGCACCTTGAGTGCAGCACGTGATGAAGCGCAAGATCTGCCGGCGACAAAACTGATCAAACTGCGGGCTTACCGACCATTTCCTGTCGACGCACTGCGCACAGCCTGTGCGGGTCTGACTGATCTGATCGTACTGGAACGTGCCTTATCGCCTGGTTTTGGCGGCATCGTTGCTTCCGAGGTGCATTCCGCACTTGCCGGCATGACGCAAACCCCGCGTATTCACAGTTTTGCTGTCGGTCTCGGTGGGCGTGATATCCCTCTGGGCATCTACCGCAAGCTGCACCAGCAGATTGATGTGCCTGAGCCGCAAGCGTTTACGATTATCGATGTCGAGCTGGAAAAACTGCCGCTGGAAGATTATGGCGTTGAACAAACCGCTGGAGAGATAAACAATGGATAAAGCAACCATCAACAGAGAAATGCTGGTGCAGTTACGTAAAAACCAGCCGCGTTTTGAAGGTATCGAGTCTGGCCATCGAGCCTGTCTGGGTTGCGGTGAAGCCCTTGCTGCCAGGCTGGTAACAGAAGCGGCCGGCCCTGACGTGATGATCGCCAATGCCACCGGTTGCCTGGAGATTTTCACCACACCATGGCCGGAATCTTCCTGGCGGGTACCCTGGATGCATTCTCTGTTCGAAAATACCGGTGCCATAGCTGCCGGCATGGAAGTCGCATTAAAAGCTCAGGGTAAACCGACCAAGGTACTGGCTTTTGGTGGTGACGGCGCCACGTTTGATATCGGTTTTCAGGCACTCTCCGGCATGCTGGAGCGTGGACACAATGTACTCTATGTCTGTTTCGATAACGAGGCATATATGAATACCGGTATCCAGCGTTCCAGTTCGACGCCGCACGCGGCGATGACAACCACCTCGCCACCGGGCAGTGAGCGTATGGGTAAGCGCCATCTTAAAAAAGATATCCTTTCTATCGTTGCAGCGCATCACATTCCTTATGCGGCGACAACTTCCGTCGCTTATCCCTCTGACCTGCGCAAGAAGATTCGCCGCGCAATGGAAATCGACGGGCCGACATTCATTCAGATTCACAGTCCCTGCCCGCTGGGCTGGGGTCATGATGGTGCCGACAGCATCAAGGTGGCGCGGCTGGCGGTACAGACCGGTCTGTTTCCCGTTATCGAGCTCGAACGCAGCGTACTGATCGGCAGTATGCCGATCAGGCATCCTCGCCCGGTGACTGATTACCTCAGCCAGCAGCAGCGTTTCCGCCACCTGTTTGTTAAAAATGATTCGCGTGCAGTTGAAGAGCTGGCGCACATACAGGCGTTGGCAGACCACAACATCAAACACTACGAGCTGTGTGGCGATGGCAACGATGCGCTGGATTCCGATGGTGCTGATACCGTCCGCCGCGGCGGTATGCGCTGGGCATAAGTAAAAGGACAGGACGATGACGACCAAACCACCTGAAAAACCCACCCTGAAATTAACCCGCGGCGGCTTTGCCTACCCTGGCACCACGCTGGATTATAAAACCGGCACCTGGCGTATTCAGCGACCAGAACATGAGCACAGGCAGGCACCCTGCCATACAGCGTGCCCAGCCGGTGAAGATCCGCAGGCCTACATCGCTTTACTCGACGAAGGCAAAAAACGTGAAGCCTGGGAGTTGCTGGTCAGCGTTAACCCGATGCCGGCGATTACCGGCAGGGTCTGTCCGCACCCGTGTGAATCCGGATGCAACCGTGGTCAGTACGATGAGCCCCTGGCTATTCACAGTATCGAACGTTTCCTGGGTGATAGAGCCATCGCTAAAAACTGGGCCTACCCGGTCACCGCACCGTCAGCGGATGCAGCGCATGTCGCGGTGATCGGCGCTGGACCGGCTGGCCTGTCGGCGGCTTATCACCTGCTGCGCCAGGGTCTGCAGGTTACTGTGTTCGATGAGCTGTCCGAAGCTGGCGGCACCTTGTTCACCATTCCAGATTACCGCCTGCCGCGAGAAGTCGTACGCAATGAAATCGCACGGCTGCTGGCTACCGGAGTTACCTTCAAATCCAATCAGAAGCTGGGACGCAACATTCACCTTAAGGATCTGCAGCACGAATACGCCGCCATTTTTCTCGCCCCCGGCGTGATGAAAAGCAGTGAATGGAATGTGGATGGTGTCATCCCGAATGACCTGCACCAGGGCCTGCAACTGCTCAAACAGTGGAGCGATGTTGCCAGCGTGCCGGAGATGAAAACTGCGGCCGTCATCGGCGGCGGCAATACCGCTATCGATATCGCCCGTATCCTGAAACGCAATGGTGTCGATACGCACATCGTGATACACAGCAGTCTGCCGGATCCTGAACATCCGTCAGCAGAAGACATGCGTGCGATCCCGCGTGAGATACAGCAGGCACTGGAAGAAGGTGTTCAGATCCACGACCATCATGGCGTTAAGCGCCTGATCCTGCGCGGTGAAAAACTCACCGGTATCGAAATCGTGCGCATGCGCAAACTGCCCGATGACAATGGTCGTCTGCACCGTGTGGCATTCGAAGGCACAGAAAGCATATTGCATGTCGACCAGGTCATCCCTGCTATCGGCCAGGTGATCGAACCAACAGGCATGGAAAACCTGCTTCATGGCGGCAACTATTTTAAAGTCGATGACTGGGGACGGTTTGCCGATAAAGATAACGTCTATGCTGGCGGTGACGCTATCGAAGGTAACGGTGGCACGGTTACCGAAGCCGTGGGTAATGGCAGGGTCTCTGCACTGGCCATAGCTGCACAGATACGAAATAAGAAACTACCGGCAATAAAACAAGCACAGCCGATCACTTTCGAAAGTCTCAACATGGAGTATTTTGAACCGGCCAGGCGCAGCGAGCAGGAAATATTGCCTGTCGAGGAACGTGTAGGCGAAACAGAGATCGAATGCGGTCTAAGCAAACGGCAGGCGGCCAGCGAAGCCAACCGTTGTTTTGCCTGTGGTAACTGTCTGCGCTGCGATAACTGCTGGACTTTATGTCCCGACAGCGCGGTATTAAAAACAGATGAAACCAATGCTGACGGTTCTTATTATGTGTTCGATTACGATTACTGCAAGGGCTGCGGTCTGTGTGCCGTCGAATGTCCTAGCGGTTATATATCGATCGTTTCTGAGTAAAGGTACAATAAATAAAGCTTCACGCAAGGCGTTCATCTTATATTGACTTAAGACAAGTTAAGCTACCGGTTATAGAATTACAATCAGTAAATTATATTAATATCAGACCATAAAAAAAGGGGAACAACATGGCAACGACTAAAAAGAAAACAGTAAAAAAAGCCGCGACAAAAAAGAAAGTCGTTAAGAAGAAGGCAGTAAAAAAAGCAGCTGTAAAGAAAACACAAAGTGTTAAAGCTAAAACTTCCAGCAAAAAGATCAAAGTTACACCTGAGCAGCACCACAAGATGATCTGTGAAGCGGCTTATTACATCTCGCTGGATCGAACTTCAGAAACCGTCAATCCTGCTGAAGACTGGTTTCAGGCAGAAGCGGCTATCAATAGGATCTGTATTGTAGTTAATTAAAGTAGTAATTATAAAACGCATTCGATACAGATTGTATTAAACACGGTGCAACTTGTGTTACTGTTTGAGCATGTATTTTAATCTTTAATGGGTAATTCATATGATAAACAGAGCCGTCAGTAAATGCTTGCCAGTAATTTGTTTGCTGGTGACAAGTTCATATACCAGCCTGGCATTGGCTGACTGGTCTGTTAATCCGTCGAGTCGTGGTCACAACCAGGGTTATGGGGACTTCCCGCCGGCCGATATCAATGAGCAGATGTATGGCCACCTGAAAACCGACAGGCAGACAGAAAACAGCCCGCCACCGAATACCAGTGCTACAGAAGCGCCGCAGAACTACCAGGCAAACGTACCGGTGACGCAGAGTTATCCAGCTTATAACTATCAACAGCCTAACTATGTAACTATGGTAGATATAATCGGGGCGGACGTTATCAGCAGAACGGCATCCCGGGTAACTACCCGGACATGAATTTCAGCGGACCCTGGAACAATAACGGTTCAAATTTCTCCGGCCCAAGGAACAATCGAGGCTCAGGCTTTAGCGGCCCATGGAACAACAATGGATCAAACATCAGTGCTCCCTGGAGTAATAATAACGGCTCTGGTTTTAGTCCGTTTGGTAATCGCAGCGGCTGGAGCTGGTAGGCCGAGTCAGAAAAAAGCAATGTACATTAAGGGGCTCTAACCCTTTCATTGCGACTTTCATTTGCTGTCGCCTTCTGTTTTCACTCAATGACAGATAACGACGTACGGCGTGATTATCCCAGCTTCTGTTTTTGTCGTCGCACCGATCACTGTCCAGCCTTTCGGGATCAGGGTCGTCTCTTTTATCTTCCTGTTGTTTTCAACAGCAGAATTAAGCTCCCTGCCCTGCATCGTGTAGAGTGATACGGCGACACATTCCTGGTATTGTTTATTATCGCCCACGGGTGCAGAAGCATTCTCTTTGGCCGAAGTAACGAATGGTATGAGAGATAAAGTTAGAATGGTCAGGTTTCTTTTTATATTCATAATAGCTATCGAGTCTCAATCTTGCTCTGTGGTTTGAGAAACACCAGTGAACTTAAAGATATACTTGCTAAAGAATCTATCAGTTGGTCGTAAAACATAAGCTGCTGCTGCAGGCATTAAACTGTAGAAAAACATCTCTTCATTGTCCTCAGCAACAAATAGTACTAATACAGCGATGAGGAGCAATGGTGATTAGGGTATAGATAGCCCATGCCACTTTAGTATAATAAACGTACTTCTGATTTTGATTATCTGTCATATTCTTCGATTCCTGGTAATGCTTATTTTTCTGTTTCAGTAATTATTCATGAATACTACATAAAAAACACTGACTAATACAGGGTATAGAATGTTTTCTATTTACCTAACGCCCAGTTAAACGGCGAGCCGATTTTTGCTCGTCCGAGCTATGCGCCTTTTGCACAGCGATTTAAACGCCTTGTTAGCCCTTGTAATATTTCTTATATTCATCTGTCGGATCACGATCAGAATAGATGTAAATTGAATTGCCAATAGGGTCTATTATTGAAAACCCACGATCGCCCCAAGGGTGATCTTCTAGTGGCATAGCAGTTTGTAGACCAGCATCTGTTAATCTTTTATGCTCTGCATCTACATCTTGAACATTGAAGTTGAGCATAATTCCTGCGCCACCAAATATTGGTGCATCGCCTTGCGGTTGCATAAATTGAATAGATGGCCCGTCACCTGCAATGCGTAAGTTTACATACCAACCAGCATCAAAGATTGCTTTCGCTGAAAAATAACGTTGATAAAACTCACGACAAGTATCTACATCATTAGTGACAAAGCATGTTGATAATTCGTTTGTTTTCATTGCTTTTCTCTTTTATGGGGCTAACAGTGTATTAGATAGAAACTATGTTTTTTGGGATAGGCAGAAAGATTTCCATATATCATTTAACGTCATCCTGTGCTGGTATTAGTATTCTGTTGTTTTTACAGGGTAAAACTTATTTATGCATGGTGCGTTACCATGTGAAACGCAGAAATACTGAATTATTTCATCCTGTATCTACTATTTTTGTACTGCCGCTTCATCAACAAACCAGGTATCAGGTTCGATCATTCCGACGGGAAAAACTTTACCTTCTTTCAGTGCTGCCAGAGCATCGCGTTTGTTGTCTCCGGTTGCAATAACAATACATTCGGCTGCATTTTTTAGCGTACTCAAACCTATCGAGATACGTTCGTCAGGTGGTTTGGGTGCATGGTATACCGGAACAACGCTGCGATTGTCTTCGAGTGCAGGATTGCCTGGAAACAGGCTGGCGGTGTGGCCGTCTTCGCCCATGCCGAGCACCACGATATCGATACCGCCGGTGGCATCGATCAACGACGCATAGTTTTCTGCGCCCTGCTCTGGCCCGAGTTCTGCGGGTATGGCATGAAAGTTTTTACTCGCATCTGTCTGCTGTGAAAATAGCCGGGCCAAAATCATGGTGTCATTACGCTCGGCATGGCCGAGGGGGTAACAGCGTTCATCACCCGGGTACCAGTGGATGTTTTTCCATGGCAGTGATTTTTCTGCGAGCAGTTCAAGGCAGCGCGCTGGTGTGCTGCCGCCGGGTAAGACCACGTGGCACTGCCCTTTTTTCTCGACGCAGGTTTTTATCTGCAGAAAAAGATAATCCGCTGCTGCCTGCGCAACCGCTTCTGCTGTTTTATAAACTTTAAATTCAGCCATGAAAACGATCGATAAGATTATTTATGAATGGTCGGTATGTGCCAGCCGCCGACACAGTCTTTGGTCAATTCTTCCATCGCCGGGATGTCATAGGTACCTGCGTGATAGCGTTCGATGGAGACTCGGTTTTGCCATGCCTCCAGTATCGGTTCGACGATCTGCCACGAGGCTTCGACTTCATCTGCCCGCGAGAACAGCGTGCCGTCACCGGTGAGCACATCATGCATCAGTATCTCGTAGGCATCGGCAACTTCTTCTGTATCATCTGCGTAGGGTGCGCGCATCACCATCTCTTCATTGTCGGTGGTGAGTCCCGGTTTTTTTGCATTCAGACGCAACACCACACCGCCTTCTGGCTGCAGGCGAAACACCAGAGCATTTGCTGCCGGCACTGATGCGTGACTGTCGAATAGATTGAATGGCGGTTTACGAAAGCGGATCATCACTTCTGACACTTTCGATTTCATGCGTTTACCCGACCAGAGGATAAACGGTACGCCCTGCCATCGCCAGTTATCGATATAGAAACGCACCGCAGCAAATGTTTCTGTCGCTGAATCAGGGGATACGTTTTCTTCTGATACATAAGCCGGTACGGATTCGTCGTCGACGGTGCCAGAGGCATATTGCGCTGATACCGTCTGCAGTTTTATCTGTTCTGGTTTGATGCTGCGTATGGCACGTAGCACTTTCATCTTTTCATCACGTACGGCGTCAGCGGTATATTCCACCGGGGGTTCCATCGCTACCAGTGTCATCATCTGCATCAGGTGGCTCTGGATCATGTCGCGTAAGGCACCGGATTTATCATAGTAGTTTGCGCGGTATTCGATGCCCAGTGTTTCGGAGGTGGATATCTGGATGTGATCGATATAGTTGCGGTTCCACAGCGGTTCCATGATGCTGTTAGCAAAACGGTAGACCAGCAGGTTCTGCACACTTTCTTTACCGAGGTAATGGTCGATACGGTAGATCTGCTCTTCATTGAATACCGACTGCAGTTCTTTGTTGAGTGCGCGGGCGCTTTCCAGGTTATGGCCAAACGGTTTTTCGATGACCAGCCTGCGGTAACCTTCAGTTTCATCTGCCAGCCCGGCTTTGTGCAGCCCTTGTGTGACGGTGCCATACCAGTCCGGCGGCACCGCACAATAAAACATGGCATTTTTTTTACCACCCAGTGTCTGCAGTGACTCGGCGAGACGCTGGTAGGTTGTGTCGTCATCGAGCGTGCCTTCGACGATATCCAGGTGGGAGGCAAATTTCTGCCACTTGGTGTCGTCTATCTTGATATTGGGTGAATACTTTTTAAAACCTTCGTGCAGCTGCTCTACCCATTCTTCCCTGCTGCGGTTTCTTACTACTCCGAGTATGCGGCTGTCAGTGTTTACCAGTCCGCAGCACAGCATACGCATGAGTGCCGGCATGAGTTTACGTTTGGACAGGTCACCCGCAGCGCCAAAGATGACGATGTTGGTCGGGTCAGCGGTTTCGATTATTTGATCAGCAGTAACCATTGCCGGCCTCTACTGTTTTAATACCTGTTGATGCAAATTTCATTCTTTGATTCTCTTATTATTCTGTTTTTTTTATAGCAGCTAATACGCTAACATGCCTGTATGTCTGGCAGCGTTCGATTGGGTATAGATTTACTCGCTACTGCGATACTGGTTGATTATAACTTCCAGATATCCCGGTTGTATTCCTGCATGGTTCTATCGGTCGAAAAGAATCCGCTGCAGGCTGTATTAAGTATGCTTTTGGTTACCCAGCTCTTACGGTCACTATAACAGGCTGCCGCAGTTTCCTGGCAGTCGACATAACTGCGAAAATCTGCCAGCGTCAACCATGGGTCATGCGGGCTACGCATGGAAGTGATAATGTCATTAAAAATATCAGGTTCAAACAGGTTGAAGTGACCGCTTTCAAGCAAGCTCAGTACCGCCTGAAGGTCGGCATCATCATCGATGTAACTTTGCGGGTTGTAGTGCCCCTGCATCGCTGTCACTTCGTCTGCCTTTAAGCCGAAGAGGAAGAAGTTTTCTTCACCGACGTGTTCGAGTATTTCTATATTGGCGCCATCATAAGTACCGATGGTCAACGCTCCGTTCATCATGAATTTCATGTTTCCGGTACCGGAAGCTTCTTTACCTGCGGTAGATATCTGTTCGGACAGGTCGGTTCCCGGAGCGATGATTTCCATTGCTGAGACATTATAATTTGGCAGAAACGCCAGTTTTAATTTTGAATTAACATCGGGATCACTGTTGATGATCTCAGCAACATTGTTGACCAGTTTAATGAGCAGTTTGGCCATGTGATAACCTGGCGCAGCCTTGCCGCCTATCAATACGTTGCGAGATGTCCAGTTTTCTGTGTCACCTTTTTTGATCCGGATATATAGATGGATGACATGCAGGACATTGAGTAACTGGCGTTTGTATTCGTGAATTCGTTTGACCTGAACATCGAACATCGCCTCTGGATTAAATTCGACACCACTGGCGTCGAGCACCAGTTCTGCCAGTCGGACCTTGTTCGCCTGTTTGACCTCAAACCATCTCTGCTGAAATTCGGGGTTGCCACTGTTGGCGTATTCTTTCAGGTAATGAATATGGTTGAGGTCCGCGACCCATTCATAACCGATATGTTCGGTGATCAACTGGGTCATATTCGGGTTAGCGCGCGCTATCCATCGTCTCGGTGTGACGCCATTGGTTTTGTTATTGAACTTATCCGGCCACAGTTCATAAAAATCCTTGAACAGACCGTCACACAATAATTCAGAATGTAACCTGGCGACACCGTTCACAGAGAAGCTGCCGACGATGGCGAGATAGGCCATACGTACCCTCTTATGCTCACTTTCTTCGATGATCGACATCCTTGCCTGCCGATCACTATCACCAGGCCATTTCAGTGCGACCTCATGAAGAAATATTTTATTGATCTGGTAGATGATATCCATAAGGCGCGGCAATAAACGTTCCATCAAAGACACCGACCATGTCTCCAGTGCCTCCGGAAGTAAGGTGTGGTTGGTATAAGCCATGGTTTTTGTCGTAATCTCCCATGCCGGTACCCACTCCATATTTTTTTCATCGAGCAGTATGCGCATCAATTCGGCAACAGCGATGGTCGGATGGGTATCATTCATCTGGAACACGTTAAATTCGGCAAAACGCGAGTAGTCTGTGCCATCGTTTTCTTCCCACAGCCTGATCACGTCCTTGATGCTGGCAGAAGCAAGAAAATACTGTTGTCTGAGTCTCAGTTCCTTACCGCTTTCGCTGGCATCATTCGGATACAATACCATCGAAATGTGCTCGGCATCATTCTTGGCTTCTACTGCATCGGAGTAACTGCCGGCATTAAAATCATCGAGATTAAAAACCTTGGTTGCTGTCGCTTTCCACAGCCTGAGCGTGTTGATGGTGTCGTTGTTATATCCGGAAATAGGCATGTCGTAAGGGATGGCAACGACATCATTGGTGTCGACCCAGCGCACCCGGTGGATGCCCTGTGGATCTCTGAAATGTTCTGTGCGACCGCCGAAATGAATCAGCTGTTCATATTCCGGTCGTGACACTTCCCACGGGTTGCCATCACGTAACCAGTGGTCCGGTTCTTCGATCTGGAAACCCTCTTCTATGTGCTGCTTGAACATGCCGTATTCATAGCGTATGCCGTAACCGATTACCGGCAATTCAAGCGTCGCGCAACTGTCCATAAAACAGGCCGCCAGCCGACCGAGACCACCATTGCCAAGACCCGCGTCTGGCTCTTCTGCCATCAGGTCCTCTAGTTCGACCGAAAAATTACACAGTGCTTCACGGGTTTCTTTTTCGATGTCTAAATTGAGCAGATGATTACCCAGTGCACGGCCGATAAGAAACTCCAGGGACATGTAATAGGCTTTGCGAACACCGGGCTGTTTATGGCGTTGCCAGGTATTGCTCCAGCGAGCCATGATGCGGTCACGGATGGTCAGTGACATGGCTTCATAGATGTAATATGGCAGACAACTGAGAAAGTGGCCGAGGTGGTTTCTAAGGTAACGGTGAAAACCTTCTGACAGCGAACGACTGTCCGCCTGTAAAGGTTCCATATCAGGAATGTTGCTTGTATCTACCCAGTTTTTTTTCGACATCTTGTTATCACTTTATGTTTGATTTGTACGGATTATTGATTCATGTATCTGTGTATTTCACTATCAGGGGCTTTATCATTTCTGGTATAAGGCCTGGTATTTTTTTGCACTTGCTTCCCAGCCCAGTTCCTGACGCATTGCTGTTTCGCAGACCTGCTGCCATTGCACAGGTTTTTTATAGATAGTCAGCGCGCGTTTGATGGTAGACAATAAAGCCTCCGCATTAGCATCGCTGATCACAAAACCATTGGCAGATTTATCTTTTAAGGTCTTCGCTGTCGTGTCTATCACGGTGTCGGCCAGACCCCCGGTATTATTTACCACAGGTGGTGTGCCATAACGCAGACTGTACATCTGGTTCAGGCCACAGGGTTCGAAACGCGAGGGCATAATAAAAAGATCGCAGCCGGCTTCGACCTGATGCGCCAGGGCTTCAGAATAACCGATGTGAACATGCAGCCTGGTCGGGTATTTGTCCGCCAGTGCTAACAACTCGGTTTCATAGAGCATGTGCCCGGAACCCAGTATGATCATCATCGCATCCGTGGTGGTGAAAAGGTCGTCCAGTATGGCGGTGATCAGGTCCACCCCTTTCTGTTCGACCAGTCTGCCGATAAAACCCAGTAATGGCATTTTTCCCTGTGTTAATCCGCTGCTGGGCAAACCGGCTTTTTCTAATAGATCCTGTTTATTAACCAGTTTATCGGTCACCCATTGCTGACTGTGTTTAGGATCATCGATGCTGTAGTTCTGTTTCAGGTGATCATCTGTTTCCGGGTTCCATATATCGAGATCGATACCATTGAGGATGCCGCTGAGTTTGTCTCCCAGTTGATTTAATACCCCTTCATAGCGGTAACCGTATTCCGGGGTGCAGATTTCTCTGGCATAGGTCGGACTCACTGTGGTGACGTCATCAGCAAACACCATGCCCGCCTTGAGCATGGAAAAACCGTCATAGAACTCGACGTAATCCGGCGACCACCACTCTGGCGGCAGCGACAGAGAAGTGAAGTCAGCATGCGAAAAATGACCGTCATAAGCCAGGTTGTGAATAGTGAAAACGGTCTTCGGGCGTGGATGTGACATACTCAGAAATGCCGGTACCAGTCCGGTTTGCCAGTCATGACAATGCACCACTTCAGGTAACCAGTCGGTGCCAGGAATCCCTTTCGCCATCTGCGCTACCGCTCGGCTGAATATAGTAAAGCGTTCGGCGTTATCGGGCCAGTTAAATCCGTCTGAATGCACGTAGGGATTGCCTGCCCTGTCAAACAATAACGGTACGTCGATCAGGTATAGATAATCGGCAAGACCATCATGGTGTGCCTGTAACAGACGAACTCGATGAGTAACCCCTGCTCCGGGTAGATCCCAGTAACCCAGTTCTTTCAAGGAATCGACAGAAGCCAGTACATCGCGATAAGCAGGCAGTACCAGTCTGACATCATCACCCAGCTGGTTGAGTGCGATCGGCAGGCTGTGTACGACATCGCCCAGACCGCCGGTTTTGATAAAAGGAAAGGCTTCACTGGCGGCAAATAAAATATTCAACTCGCTACCTTCTCAAGAAACAACGCGGCTAATGGTGGAATAGTGATCGTCAGGGTGTGTTCGAAACCATGTTCCTGCTGCTCCTTGCTGTCGACCATGCCGCCATTGCCAACATCCGTTCCACCGTACCAGGCTGCATCCGAATTAAAAATTTCTTTATAGCTACCCGCTTCCGGCACACCGATGACATAGTTTTCAAGCGTTGCCGGGGTGAAGTTGAAGACGCAGATGACCGCGTCTTTTTGCTTACGGCGAATAAATGCCAGTATCGAGTTATCGACATCATCACAACTGATCCACTGGAATCCCTGGTGATCAAAATCATAGAAATGCATTGCCGGTTTGTGACGATAGAGTTTATTAAGATCACTGATCAGGTTATGAAGTCCTGCATGTTTGTCCATGCCGGAGACGGCCCAGTCCAGTGCCTGGCGCTCACTCCACTCCTGCCATTGACCGAACTCGCCACCCATGAACAGCAGTTTTTTGCCAGGGTGTGCGTATTGATAGGCATACAGGATACGCAGGTTGGCAAATTTCTGCCAGACATCTCCCGACATCTTATCCAGCATGCTGCGCTTCATATGCACGACTTCATCGTGAGACAGAGGCAGTACAAAGTTTTCACTGTAGGCGTATAACTGACTGAAGGTCAGCTGGTTCTGGTGAAATCGCCGGTACAGAGGATCGGTCTGGGTGTAATTAAGGGTGTCGTGCATCCAGCCCATATTCCATTTCATGGAAAAACCAAGACCGCCGCCATCAGTCGGGCGTGACACCATGGGCCAGTCGGTGCTCTCTTCGGCCAGCGTGATCACCCCCGGGAATTCGGCGTGCACCACATTGTTCAGGTTCTTGATAAAATCGATAGCTTCCAGATGTTCCCGGCCACCAAAAACATTGGGCGACCACTGGCCGTGCTCACGAGAGTAGTCCAGATATAACATGGAGGCCACGGCATCAACGCGCAGGCCGTCGATATGAAACTCTTCGATCCAGTAGACGGCGTTGGCGACCAGGAAATTGCGCACTTCATTACGGCCGTAATTAAAGATCAATGTGCCCCAGTCGACGTGTTCCCCTTTGTTAGGATCGCCATATTCATAACAGGCCTCACCGGTGAAACGTGCCAGCGCAAACTCGTCTCGCGGAAAATGTGCCGGCACCCAGTCGAGGATGATGCCGATGCCATTTCGATGTGCAGTGTCTATCAGGTAACGCAGTTCATCCGCACTGCCGTGTCTTGCTGTCGGTGAATAATAACCGCTGACCTGGTAACCCCAGGATTCATCCAGCGGGTGTTCGGTGAACGGCAGAAATTCGATGTGGGTGTAACCCATTTCTTTAACATAAGGGATGAGCTGTTCGGCGAGTTCGGTATAACTCAGAAAACTGCCGTCTTCATGACGTCGCCATGAACCGGCATGAACCTCGTAGATCGACATCGGTTCATGCAGCCACTGCCATTGCTCGCGATGTGTCAGCCAGGCTGAATCAGCCCATTGATAGTTATCGATCGCACTTATCTTGCTGGCAGTGTCCGGACGCATGACCATGGAACGTGCATAAGGATCGGTCTTTTGCAGGATCTCATCATTATGGCTGCGGATTTCAAATTTATAGTAATCATCCGGGTTCAGTCCGGGAACAAAAAGCTCCCAGACGCCGGAGTCCCCGCGGTTACGCATCGGATGGCGTAATCCGTGCCAGCCATTGAAATCTCCGATGACGCTGACTCGTTTGACATTGGGTGCCCATAGTGCAAACAGGCAGCCTTCGATGCCATCGACGGTCTGTAGATGTGCGCCCAGAAAACGGTAGATATGCAGATGCATTCCTGCACTGAACAGGTTCAGGTCGAAATCGCTGAGTACCGGCAGAAAACTGTAGGGCGAAACGACGCTGTGTGATTGACCTGAACCTTTTTCGATCCAGCGCAGAGTGTAATGCTGTGGCAGCTGATCTTTCTGTGCTTTGCTGATGCTTATTTCAAAGGTATCGGTGCCTTCATGACGTGTCATTGGACCGATGCCTTCCAGTTCGACGCTTTCTGCCGAAGGCATGAAGGCACGTACTACATAACCCGGCCTGCCTGGATGAATACCCAGCCATTCGAATGGATCATGATGCCAGCCATGTTGTATTCTAGTTAATGCTTCAGTCATTTTCTTCTTTAACCAGTCTCTGTGCGTTATCGAGCCGTAAGCGCATTTTTTTCATGCGACTATTATCATGCTCACTTTCGATCTCTTGCCATTCGAATCGCCATAACCAGTTGCCGGTGGTGGTACCGGGGGTATTCATCCTGGCCCCGGAATCAAGATGCAGGCAGTCCTGTACTGGAATGATGCAGATTCTTGCTGCTGACTGCATGGCATTATCGACCATTTTTTCGACCACGATATCTGCTAAATCTATAGTCTCATGCCAGCAGCTGTAATTAACATCCAGTTTATAGAATTCCGGATTTTCACTATCAAAATTATCGATAGTCGGCATGTTCAGTGCCTGTAACACATAATTTTTAGTATCATCATCAAGACTGTTAAACCAGCCTTTTGTGGTATCGTTGTCGTGGGTACCGGTATAGACGATGGTATCTTCTTCGATATTTTGTATCTTATGCGGGTTGTCTTCAAATTCATCAAAACCAAATTGCAGGATCGACATTCCCGGTAGATTGTATTTCTTTCTCAAGGCAGTGACTTCCGGTGTAATGATGCCCAGATCTTCAGCGACAAAAGGCAGTTGTCTGTCATCATCCTGCAGGCTTGCTAATAGTGCGTCACCGGGCATTTTTTGCCAGTGGCCGTCAACCGCTGTCTCACAGGCGGCATCGATCATCCATGCTGCCTCCAGTCCCCTGAAGTGGTCGATGCGCAACAGATCAAATTGCTCGAGATGATGTTCGATCCTGGCTTTCCACCAGCTAAAATCATCTTCCTGCATGGCGATCCAGTTGTAGTGCGGATTGCCCCAGCGTTGACCGGTTACCGAGAAGTAGTCTGGCGGTACGCCGGTGACCACTCTCATGTTACCGTCTGCATCCAGCAGGAACCAGTCAGGATGAGCCCAGACGTCGGCGCTGTCATGACCGATATAGATCGGCAGGTCACCAAACAGCAAGATTCCCATCTCGGTTGCTGTGGCCCTTATTTCCTGCCAGCGTTTGTATAGCTGGTATTGCTGCCACTTTAATTCGCTAATTTCATCTTTATACTGTTGTAATGTCTGCTGCATGGTCTGCGGCTCGCGCTGTTTCCATGGCTCCGGCCACTCGACCCAGGGGGTATCGTTAAAGTGCTGCTTCAATACCTTGAACAGTACGTAATCATCCAGCCAGAACTGATTTGTGTTACAGAATTTGATAAAGCCACTGTTGTTTTTATCGATGGCTGGAAACTCAGATAACAGCACAGGATTCATCGCAAAGGTTGAGGTGCACTGATACGGTGATAAGCCAATTTGCGGTTCACACAGTGGCAATATCTGCCAGACACTGAAACCGGTGTTGGCCAGCATCTGCAGCCAGTGCTCGACATCACTGTCGAGCTTGCCCGATGGCAATGATGTTGGATGCAAAAGTACACCGGCACGACGTTGTTGCAGATCGGCTGATGTCGTGCTTGGATTGTTTTCACTCATATATAATATTGCCGGTTCGTTTATCGCTGGGTCATTCGATATTTCTGACCATGGTACCGGCATTCTCGGCAGAACCACCGCCAAATGACAGTGGCTCTTCAAGGTTGTCTGGCGCTTCCAGTTTAAGTAGTTTATACAGGTTTTTCAGTTGCGCACGAAACAGCTGGTCAAAGTCATTCACGCTTTCTGATGAATTCTTTTCACCGAACCACCAGAACCAGTCTGAGCCTTCGCAGATTGCAAGTTGACGCGTCGCTATTTCGTTTTCCTGCTGGTTTAATACAGCTGACGAGATGATCTCATCATAAGCCAGTTTTGCTTCTACCAGGCGATCCCATGCGCGGTTTTTATCAGGCTCGCCTATCCAGGTTGAAAACGAACCATAGACCCAGCTGCCGGCGCACAGTTTTTTGAGTTTGTGTTTTTTGGTCTTTTTTAATTTAGAGAAAGTGGTCGCTCGTACGAGTGTATGTCTGGACAGTTTCTGATAAAGATGATCTAAAAAATAGTAACCGTTGTGCGGGTAATATTCCCATGCATTTTCACCATCAAGGATGACCGAAACAACATGTCGGTCAGCACTCTCACCGAGGAAATCAGCGATGTTCTCCAGATTATCTACCAGGTCATTAGCAGCGTCCACCGAGTTCATCTTACTGTACTCAAAACCGATTTTGTCGGACAGACCATCGTCGCGGAAAAACAGTTTTATCTTATGATCGTTCAATACATAGGGATGAAACAACGCACGTTTACTATGCACTTTTTCCGAATCGTGTTCGCCCAGTTTCATACTGTTGCGCCAGACGCCCTCGCCGGATGCTGTCCATTCGAAACCGAATTCTTCGGTCAGTGCTATCGCATCTTCTGAGATGGCGCCTTCAGATAACCAGATGCCCTTCGGCCGGAGTCCGAAATGTTGTTCAAAACAGTCTATACCGTGCTGGATGTGCCAGCGAGAACGCTGTTCACCGCCAGGATAGTTTTCACACTCAGGTGTCGGCGCTTCAGGTTGTGCGCATTGCATGTTATCCATGTTATTTAACAGTGGGATAATCGGATGGCCGTAAGGTGTCATGGACAGCTCTATCTGCCCGCTTTCGGCGAGTTTTCTGTAACGTGGGATCAGCTGCGAGATACAGTCATAGATCAGCTGCAGTAATGCCCGACGGTCAGTGGTATCGAACATGCTGGCTTTTTTGATCAGGTCTTCTGAGGTCTGTGTCTGTTTTAGTGCATGTCCCAGCCAGACGAGGTGATACCAGACCAGCACATCGATATAATATTGTGAATTCAAATATTGCAGGCAGCCGGTATCGTGTTCATCACATTCGCCACCCGGAAACATCGACTTGACCGGTTCTAGCAGACGCTTGAATGCCGGGTAAGGGTCGATCATCTTTTCTGCGTTTGCACGCTGGCAGTCACATAACAGCTGATAGCGTTCATGCGGCGACTTTGGTATCGGTGTAGCTCCTGCAAGCAGATTGAGCATGGGGTCTTTCATCACCTCAGCATGATCGAGCCAGTTCTTTAGCTGTGTGGCATAATCATCCAGTTGTTCGAGCAATACCGGGGCAAAATTCACCACCACGTGCATCTTCGGGTGTGCTTCCAGGTGCATCACCATGTCTTCGTAATCTTTTATTGCATGCAGGTAGACCCACGGCAGTTTGTATTCACCATCGATGCCCTGCTGGTACCATGGCTGGTGCATATGCCAGCACAAAACAAAATTAAGGCCTTTGCTCATTGTAAAATCCGCATGTTTTCATTATCTGTCATTGGCTGGCAGGGTTAAGATTTTAACATTTCTGCATCAACCACATAGAGGTGCTGTCCCAGCATTTCCGGGGTCACCAGTATGATACCGCTTTCGGTGACATGGAACCGCTTACGGTCTGCCTCGATATCCTCACCGATAACTGTACCGTCTTCGATTATGCATGCCTTGTCGATTATCGCGCGCGTTATGCGGCAATTTTCCCCGATGGATACTTTCGGCAGGATAACGCTGTCCTTGATCATTGTACCGCGTTCGATTTCAGTGGCAAAAAAGATGACCGAGCGTTTGACGCGGGCACCTGACAGGATGCAGCCGCCTGAAACCAGCGAATCGATCGCCTGGCCGCGGATATCTTCATCGTCAAATATAAATTTTGCCGGTGGATGCTGGGTCTGGTAAGTCCATATCGGCCAATCTCGAGAATACAGGTTGAGTTCCGGTTCGATCGCACACAGTTCCATGTTGGCTTCCCAGTAGGAATCAAGGTTACCGACATCACGCCAGTATGCAGGACTGCCGTCGTTATTTTTGAACGGATAAGCGTGTGCGTTGCAGGTCTTGATGCTCTTTGGCACGATGTCTTTGCCGAAATCATGTGCTGAGTCGGCTTCTTCTGCATCGGCGATCAGGCTGGCGTAAAGGTAGGCGGTAGAAAAAATATAGATGCCCATCGATGCCAGCGCTTTGTCTGGTTGTCCGGGTATCGCTTCAGGGTCAGCCGGTTTTTCGGTGAATTTTGTTATCCGGAAATCTTCATCGACAGACATGACACCAAACTCTTTCGCTTCTTCACGCGGTACTTCGATACAGCCGACGGTCAGGTCTGAGCCTGAAGTGACATGCTGATACAGCATCTTGGAATAGTCCATGGTGTAGATATGGTCACCGCCGAGGACGATGACATTGTCTGGTTCATGACGACGGATGATATCGATGTTTTGATATAAGGCATCGGCCGTGCCCCGATACCATTCATTATCAACTCGCTGCTGTGCGGGTATGAGTTCGACAAATTCACCGATCTCAGCGCGCATGAATCCCCAGGCACGCTGCAGATGACGGATCAGCGAATGGGATTTATACTGGGTTAAGACACCGATGCGACGTAGACCTGAATTCACACAATTGGATAAGGCAAAATCGATGATCCGGTACTTGCCGCCAAACGGTACGGCCGGCTTGGCACGCCACTTGGTAAGACCTTTCAACCTTGAACCTGCACCACCCGCCAGTATCAGTACCAGTGTTTTGCGAGTTAGTTCAGAGCCCATGTTTGCCTCAGTGTAGTAGCGATAATTTTTAGACTGTGATTGTGATTTTCTGGTCATTTCAATACCTGTTGTGTTCGTACTGCTTCTGCCATGGCGCCGAGTACGCCAATGCGTTCATTAGTGACAAGATATACTGCAATCTGTTCGACCAGCTGGCGCATTCTTCCCTTGTTAAGGTAAGCATTGATAAAATCGTCGGATTGCATTTTTTTAACTATTTTAGCTGCGATACCGCCGGTGATGAAAATACCGCCAAACGGTTTGAATATCATTGCGATGTTGCCAATATACGCTCCGTATATCTGCACGAACAGTGACAACGCTTTGTCGGCTGTAACATCCTTGTCAGCATGGCTGTTGACCCATTCGGCAGTAATCGCTTCCTTCTGTGCCTCAGTGATTTCTTTACCGGCACAAAACTCGTATAAGCATACCAGACCATCACCCGATAATATGCGTTCATATGAGACGTGGCCGTGACGTTGTTGTAAAAATTTCAGCAGATCGATCTGCGTTTCATCGACCGGGGCAAAATCAATATGTCCGCCTTCAGTATCGTAGGCGCGCAATGTTTCATGACCGCCAAGCGCGTCTCCTTTGTCATCTTTTTGTGCCCAGGAGACCCCTAATCCGGTTCCTGCGCCGACAGCGACCCGGGTGTCATTATTACGTAATATGGCTGAATTATGTAACCCGGGATTTAAGATGATCTGGTCTTTTTCCAGAAGTTGACTGGTACCGAAAGCAGAGGCCTGAAAATCGTTGATGAATGATATATTTTTAATGCCGAAGGTGTCTGTCAATACCTGCTTTTCGATGACCCAGGGCAAGTTGGTTAAACGCGCTGAATCTGTATTCACCAGACCCGGTAACGCCAGCGCTAATGTTTCGATCTGACTGACTGAGGTGCCACTATCATGGATAAAGGTTTCTAACAGAGGCTCAAAACTCTCGAAATCCCTGCTCATGTAACATGCTTCATATAGGACTGTTTGCGGTGCGTCTGTACTGGCAGATATCATCCGGGTTTTGGTACCACCTACATCTGCGGCAAGAATATTCATCGTCTATGCTCAGCTGATCTTATAGTCAGGTCATACTTCGTAAGTCGTTGAGGCAACCTTGCCGCCATGACCGGTCCAGTCGGTATGAAAAAATTCACCACGTTTTTTATCGATACGTTCATAGGTGTGTGCGCCGAAGTAGTCACGCTGTGCCTGTAGCAGATTGGCTGGCAGGCGTTCACTGCGATAACCATCGAAGTAGGATAATGCAGAAGAAAATGCCGGTGCCGGAATAGCGTTTTCGATCGCCAGTATGACGGCTTTTCGCCAGCCCGCTTCGGCAGATTTCAGCGCCTCGGTGAAAAATGAATCCAGTGTCAGGTTTTCCAGTTGAGGATTATTATCATAGGCATCTTTTATATTGCCGAGGAAGGTACTGCGGATGATGCAGCCGCCACGCCACATGAGTGCGATCTCACCGTAGTTGAGGTTCCAGTCATAGTCTTTTGCGGCTTCGGCCATGAGCATAAAACCCTGTGCATATGAGATTATTTTTGAAGCGTACAAGGCATCACGAAGCGCGTTTATTATCTCCTGTTTATCGGTTACCGGCGTTATTTTTGGACGCGGACCGAGTATTACTGCTGCACGTCCGCGTTCATCTTTTAGTGAAGAGAGTATGCGGGCAAATACAGATTCACCGATCAGGGTTAATGGTACGCCGAGATCGAGTGCGCTGATACCGGTCCATTTGCCGGTGCCTTTCTGACCGGCGGTGTCGAGTATCTTGTCTACCAGCGGCTGACCATCTTCATCTTTGACGGCAAGGATGTCTTTGGTGATATCGATCAGGTAGGAATCGAGTACGCCGGTGTTCCATTCTGCAAAAACCTGCTGCATCTCATCGCAGCTCATACCTAACGCATTTTCCATCAATGAGTAAGCTTCGCAGATCAGCTGCATGTCACCGTACTCGATCCCGTTGTGCACCATCTTGACAAAATGACCGGCGCCGTCCTGCCCTACCCATTGGCAGCAGGGTTCGCCATCGACTTTGGCAGACACGGCCTGAAAGATGTCTTTTACCAGCGGCCATGCTTCGGGGTCTCCTCCGGGCATGATAGAAGGACCAAAGCGTGCCCCCTCTTCACCACCTGAAACGCCGGTGCCGATAAAGCGTAAACCTTTTTCTTTTAGATAAGCGGTGCGTCGGGTGGTGTCTGGAAAGTGTGAATTACCGCCATCGATAATGACATCACCAGGTTCCAGTAGCGGGATTAGCAACTCGATGAAACGATCAACCACTTCACCTGCTTTGACCATCAGCATGACCTTGCGCGGCGTGCTCAATGAAGCGACCAGCTCTTCCATACTGTGAGTGCCAATGACACTGGTATCTTTTGCCGGGCCGTTGATGAATTCATCCACCTTGCTGGTGGTGCGGTTGAACACGGCGACACGATAACCGTGGTCAGCCATATTTAAAACCAGGTTCTGCCCCATTACTGCCAGTCCGATTAGACCAATATCTGCTTTATTCATAATTACCGTTTTTCATTGTTTGAACATGGGAAATACATCACGCTCATATTAAAGAATGCAAAGATCAAGCCACTTGTTATAAATCAAGTAATTTGTATTACTGTAAATCACAAACACAATATATTACAAGTTAAAATTAACAATACACTGGAGTCTGCAGTATAAAGATCAGTGAGCATAACTTTGATACAGTCATGGATATTTTGCACTGAATTAATGCATCATGATTAACAATGGTGCATGTTTACCAATAAACTATAAACTTGCAGCTTGTTGTGATGACATTAGATTGGCTGAATAAAAGTCGGTCATAATATAGACGATAAGAACTACAACCCAAATAGATAATAATATCATGAAAAGAATTACCGTAAGCACAAGCCCTTTCGATGACCAGCGTCCTGGAACTTCCGGGCTGCGCAAAAAAGTCAAAGTGTTCCAGCAGCCTGATTATCTGGAGAATTTCGTGCAATCGATCTTTGATGCACTCGAAGGCTTTCAGGGCAAGACTTTAGTGGTTGGTGGTGATGGCCGTTACTATAATAGTGAAGCGGTGCAGATCATCGTAAAGATGGCAGCGGCTAACGGCTTCGGTAAAGTCATCGTCGGTCGTGGAGCCCTGCTGTCAACACCGGCGGCATCCTGCATCATCCGTAAATACCATGCCTTTGGCGGCATCATCCTCTCGGCCAGTCATAATCCTGGTGGTCCAAATGCCGACTTTGGTATTAAGTACAATGCTGGCAACGGCGGACCGGCAGCAGAAAACATCACCGAGGCTATCTACCAACGGAGTCTCGGTATCAATGAATATTTCACCATGGAGACGAGCGATATCGATCTCGACAGTCTCAGTGAACAGAAAATTGCAGAGATGGATATTGAAATCATCGACCCGGTAACGGATTACGCTGACATGATGGAACAGTTGTTCGATTTTTCAGCGATGCGCAGTCTGCTTGCTTCAGGCACCTTTTCGATGGCTTTTGATGCGATGAATGCGATTACCGGACCTTATGCTCGTGAGATCCTGGAAAACCGACTGGGCGCGCCGGCAGGTACCGTATTACGAGCTGATCCATTAACCGACTTTGGTGGTGCGCACCCGGATCCAAACCTGGTACACGCAAAAGAGCTGGTCGCTTTGCTGAGTGGCACCGGCGCCCCGGACTTCGGTGCGGCTTCTGATGGCGATGGTGACCGCAACATGATCCTTGGGCGTGATTTTTACGTGACACCCAGCGATAGTCTTGCCGTGCTCGCCGCTAATGCCACACTGGTTCCCGGTTATGCCCAGGGTCTCGCTGGTGTTGCTCGTTCAATGCCGACCAGTAAGGCGGTCGACCGTGTTGCCGAGGCACTGGAAATCGACTGTTATGAAACACCGACGGGCTGGAAGTTTTTCGGCAACCTGCTCGATGCTGGCAAGATCACGCTCTGTGGTGAAGAGTCTTTTGGTACCGGTTCTGACCATGTACGTGAAAAAGACGGTCTCTGGGCAGTGCTATTCTGGCTCAACATCCTCGCCGTGCGCAAGCAGTCGGTCGCTGATATCGTCTATGACCATTGGCGTAAATATGGCCGCGACGTATATACCCGTCATGATTATGAAGGCGTGTCAGCGGAAAGCGCAACAGTACTCATCGAACAGCTGCGGGCACGCGCTAGCGAACTCAATGGCCAAAACTTCGGTAATTACAGCGTCGAGTTTTGCGATGACTTCAGTTATCACGATGTGGTCGATAACAGTACCAGCAGCCATCAGGGTATACGTATCATATTTACCACTGGCGCACGGATTATCTATCGCCTGTCCGGCACAGGCACCGAAGGCGCGACTTTACGTGTTTATATCGAACAGCTGGAAACGGATCCGGCAAACCTGCAGAGGGATCCACAGGAACTGTTAGCCGAGTTGATTAGCCTGTCATTATCTATCGCAGAAATTGACAAGCACACAGGCCGCACAACGCCAGATGTCATCACCTGAGCAATCAGGTTTTATCGACACGTTTATGTATTATGAGTCTTTTTATTTAAGCGCTGTTAATGATCGGCTGACAGTTTAAAAAGTTAAATTAACATCCTCTAAATCATGATACTGCAGATTAAGCCCCTTCTATTTTATAGATCAAACAGGAGGACGCCCTGCTGCCTGAACCTTGAATATATAAATTAAGAAAGCGGCTAATACAATCACAGCTAATCGAAAAATTAATGGGCACATTACTGTTTTCTGTCTGTGTATGGCCTGTGCATAATCATGACAGTATTGACATGTATAATATTTCTCTAATATAAGCGTATGATTATATAGAAGTTATTTCACATACTTTTTCAAAATAAGTGCGTGAAATGACCCATTTGAGTCTTGTAAACAGGCACTATTGAAAGTAGGATACGCGCCGATACATAAAGGGAAAACTACCGTAAAAGAACCATTACGGACCTGTTAAGTAAGAATAATTTAAAAAACTACTATAAAAATTAAGTCAGGAGAAAACATGAGTGCAGCAATCCGTGTTGCCAGCTTTATAGGTCTGATGCTTGTCAGCATGCAGTCCTGGGCTGAGTACCAGCTGGATCTTCGTCCAGGTGTCACTTCATTTAGTCAAGGTGCGTATGGTATACATACCCTGGTTATGTGGATCTGTGTCGTAATCGGCATTATCGTTTTTGGTGCAATGATCTATTCGATCATCATGCATCGTAAGTCACGTGGTGCAGAAGCTGCCAAATTTGACGATAACCTAACGGTTGAAATTGTCTGGACTGTTATTCCATTTATTATCCTTGGATTCATGGCTGTACCTGCTACCAAGGTATTACTGGCGATGGAAGATGTGTCTAACTCAGATATGTCGATCAAAGTGACCGGATATCAGTGGAAATGGCATTATGATTACAATGTCGGCGAAAATGCACAGGACATAAACTTCTTCAGTAATCTGTCTACTCCTATCGAAGAAATTCAAAACAAAGCAACCAAAAATGTTAACTACCTGCTGGAAGTTGATAATGTGATCGTTGTTCCGGTGAATAAGAAAATCCGCCTGTTGTTTACTTCAAATGACGTAATCCATGCCTGGTGGGTACCTGCATTTGGCGTGAAAAAAGATGCGATTCCCGGTTATATCAATGAGAGCTGGTTCAAGACTGATAAAGTCGGTACCTACCGCGGTCAGTGTGCAGAGTTATGTGGTACTAACCACGGCTTCATGCCAATCGTTGTTGAGGTTAAGTCTGAAGCCGACTATGCCAGCTGGGTTGATAGTCAAAAACAGCAGGCTGTTGCCGCTGCAGAAAGTTCCAATAAAACCTGGACCAAAGCTGAGTTAATGGATCACGGAAAATCAGTCTATGCGACCAGTTGCGCAGCCTGTCATCAGGCTAACGGTGAAGGTATTCCTAATGTCTTCCCTGGTCTTAAAGGCAGCGCAATCGCTATTGGTGATGTCAGCTAAACATATTGATGTGGTTGTCAACGGTGTATCTGGTACTGCGATGCAGGCATTTGGCCCGCAATTAAACGATGCTGACCTGGCCGCGTTAGTTACCTATGAGCGTAATGCCTGGGGTAATGATACCGGTGACGTTGTACAACCTGCTGATATTAAAGCAGCACGTTAGTAATAAACCAGTACAACAAATTACATTAATAATTAAATTCAACTAATTGAATTATAAGAGATATACGAGGCAACTATGAGCGCTGTTATCGAAGAACATCATGATGATCATCACGATCATAAACCAACCGGCATAGGCCGCTGGTTATTTAGTACTAACCATAAAGATATCGGAACCATGTACCTGTGGTTCAGTTTCGCTATGCTTTTTGTGGGCGGTACACTGGCACTGGTTATCCGTGCTGAATTATTTGAGCCGGGTCTGCAGTTTATAGAACCAGAGCTTTTCAACCAGATGACTACCCTGCACGGCCTGATCATGGTCTTCGGGGTAATCATGCCGGCATTCGTTGGCCTGGCTAACTGGATGGTGCCATTGATGATCGGTGCGCCGGATATGGCATTGCCTCGAATGAATAACTGGAGTTTCTGGTTGCTACCAGGCGCTTTCGGTTTATTGATTTCAAGTCTGATCATGAGTCTGATGGGCATGGGTTCTGCGCCGAACTTTGGCTGGACATTCTATGCGCCACTGTCGACGACTTATGGACCAGACAGTACTGACTACTTCATCTTCTCAGTACATATGATGGGTATCTCATCAATCATGGGTGCGATCAACATCATCGCGACGATCATCAACATGCGTGCACCTGGCATGACCTACATGAAGATGCCTATCTTCGTATGGACATGGTTCATCACTGCCTACCTGCTGATCGCCGTTATGCCTGTACTGGCTGGCGCAGTAACCATGATGTTGACTGACCGTAACTTCGGCACCAGTTTCTTCAGTGCAGCCGGTGGTGGTGATCCAGTATTGTTCCAGCACGTTTTCTGGTTCTTCGGTCATCCTGAAGTGTATATCATGATCCTGCCTTCATTCGGTATCATCTCTCAGATCGTTCCTACTTTCTCTCGTAAGAAGATCTTTGGTTACTCTTCGATGGTATATGCAACCTCTTCTATCGCCTTCCTGTCATTCATCGTATGGGCTCACCATATGTTTACTACAGGTATGCCGGTTGCGACTGAACTGTTCTTCATGTACGCCACCATGCTGATCGCGGTACCAACAGGCGTGAAAGTATTTAACTGGGTAAGCACCATGTGGAGAGGTTCGCTGAGCTTTGAAACACCGATGTTGTTTGCCATCGCTTTCATCTTCCTGTTCACCATCGGTGGTTTCACCGGCCTGATGCTGAGTATCGTTCCCGCTGACTTCCAGTACCATGATACTTACTTTGTGGTCGCGCATTTCCACTATGTACTAGTAACAGGTGCTTTATACGGTATCTTCGCTGCTGTTTACTTCTGGCTGCCTAAATGGACCGGTAACATGTATGACGAAGGTCTGGGTAAACTGCATTTCTGGGTGTCAACGATATCTGTAAACGTATTATTCTTCCCGATGCACTTTGTTGGTCTGGCAGGTATGCCACGTCGTATCCCTGATTACAACATGCAGTTTGCTGAGTTTAATCAGATTGCTTCGATCGGTGCGTTTGTATTCGGTTTTGCACAGCTAATCCTGCTGTACAACGTCATCAAAACCATTCGTGGTAAAGCAACAGAAAAAGCAACTGACCAGGTCTGGGAAGGTGCTGAAGGGCTTGAGTGGACATTACCGTCACCTGCTCCATTCCATAGCTTTACCACACCACCTACTGTTAAGTAGCTATTATGCAAGGCGGTTATCAAGTGATGTCCGCCTTGCGACAGAGTGATATATAGATGAATATTGATCAGAACAAACAGGATAATGGCAATAAAAAAGTTGTAAAAAACTTGTTGTTTGTGGTCGTTGGAATGTTCGGTTTTGGTTTCGCTCTCGTGCCTCTGTATGATGTCTTTTGTGACATTACGGGGCTAAACGGTAAAACAGGTGATCAATATGCATCGCAAGAACAGATGCAGATTGATACCAGTAGAGAAATAAAAGTTGAGTTTCTGGCAAATGTAAACGCTGAGATGCCATGGGAATTTAAACCTTTAACCTATTCGGTCAAGGTGCATCCAGGGGAAGCGTCACGTATCGAATACGTCGCCAGAAACAAGACAGATAGAGATATAATCGGTCAGGCTGTTCCCAGCGTATCACCCGGGATAGCCGCAGCTCATTTTCAGAAGACAGAATGTTTCTGTTTTACCGAGCAGGTATTAAAGGCCGGCGAAGAGAAAATTATGCCAGTGGTATTTATGATTGACCCTTCAATTGATGAAGATGTTCATGAAGTGACACTGTCATATACCTTTTTTATAAAACCAGGATCAGAGGACGCGAGCGCAGCTAAAGATGATAAATCTGTAATTGCATTGAGCACACCTCTGGCACAACATTAAAAAAAACCAGGAAATAAAAGCTATGTCATCAAGTACAAACCATGATGTATATTTCATACCAGAGCCAAGCAAATGGCCGGTTGTAGGTACTATTGCACTTACAACATCTGTTATCGGTGCAGTTACCTCTATTCACGCAGGATCAATAAACCTGATTTTGCCTGTCGGTCTGCTAATGATCGCTTATCTGTTTTTTGGATGGTTCGGCGCCGTTATTAAAGAATCAATGGCTGATAGTTATAATGAGCAGGTCGATAAATCTTTCCGTATCGGCATGTTATGGTTCATCTTCTCAGAAGTGATGTTCTTCGCCGCCTTCTTCGGTGCCCTGTTCTACGCGCGTACCATCGCGGTAGCATGGTTAGGTGGCGCAGGCAATAATGCGATGACACATGAGCTGTTATGGCCGGCATTCGACGCCGTCTGGCCGGTGATGACCAATCCAGACAATGCCAAATTTGTCGGGCCAACAGAGGTAATACCCGCTACTGGACTGCCTGCCTGGAATACTGCAATACTGTTAGCTTCTTCTGTAACGGTAACCATCGCACACCATGCACTGCGCGCAAACCATAGGAAACCATTGATCTTATGGCTGGCGGCTACGGTTTTATTAGGTTGTATCTTCCTGGTCTTACAGGCAGAAGAATATATCCACGCCTATACAGAATTAGGACTGACTATGGGGTCAGGTATCTATGGCAGCACTTTCTTCATGTTGACGGGTTTCCACGGATTCCACGTGACCATGGGTACTATTATGTTGTTTATCATGCTGATCCGTGCGATCAAAGGCCACTTTACAGCAGAGAAGCATTTTGCCTTCGAGGCAGTTGCCTGGTACTGGCATTTTGTCGATGTTGTCTGGTTGGGTCTATTTATATTCGTTTACTGGTTGTAGAGCCTAAACACGCGAAGTAGAATTCGCGATAAGATACTAAGACAGGCCATGGGGAGTAATGATCCCCATGGCCTGTCCTATTAATAACAGGATAAAAATAGCAACAGATAAACCGATACGCCAGGTCAGAGACTTCAGCATCTTGTCTGACTTATCACCTCTGGCCATTGCCACGAGTGCAGTTCCAAGGCTTATTAAAACCACGAATAATAAGCTGAGAATGACGATTTTAAATATCATGTGTTTTCCTGTTTAATTTTGGTTCGGTAAAATATTTCTGGATATGAGTATCATTAAATCAATAAGAGATTACCGCTTAGTATCGCTTCGTATTGCGTCTTATCATTTTAACCCGGGTATAGCCAGCAGCGTTGTTACTGTTGCCTTGTTGTATACCATGATGTCACTCGGTTTCTGGCAGGCAGATCGTGCCGAATTCAAGGATACTTTACAGCAAAAGATTGTAGAACGTAAAAAATTATCGCCGGTAAATCTACAGCAATTGCCGGCTACAAGCGAAGGTCGTCGTTATCACCCGGTAAAATTTATTGCTGAATATGACTCTCAGCATAGTTTTTTACTTGATAACATAACCTTAGATAGGCATGTCGGCTACCATGTGTTTACCCCGGCTAAAATTAGCGATTCTAAAACGATCCTGGTTAATCGTGGTTTTGTTCCACAGGGGAAAACACGTGCACAGTTACCTGAAATCGATGCGCCTCATGGTAAAATAGAAATCCGGGGCTTATTGGACCTGACGCCATCACGCACATTGCTGTTAGCTGAAAATGTTCAGGAAACATCACGCTGGCCTGTTGTTTTGCAGTATATTGATCTTGCTGAAATTAACAAGTTATTAGGTTACGAGCTGTATGATATGGTGTTATGGCTCGACCCGGATGAGATCGGAAGTTTTAAATACGATCTTCCCGCATTAAACTTGAATGCGGCTAAAAATAGCGGTTATGCATTTCAGTGGTTTGCGATGTCAGCTGCATTACTCATAATTTACCTGGTGGTAAATACAAAACGTACGGTTTAAAAATGAAAGAAGTTGAAGCACCAATAGTAAACAATCCCATCGCTGCGAATAAAAGGAATCCATATACTGTCTGGTTTGTGGTACTGGCATTTATCGCACCGGTAGTACTGGCCTATGTCATGTACTTTTTTGTTGAAGTTAAGTCATTTGTTAATCATGGTGAGATTTTAAATCCTATCGTTCATATAAGTGATTTTGAATTGAAAAATACAGCGGATGAAATTATTCCTAAGGAAGAATTGACCTTCAAGTGGCGATTGATCTCATTCATTGGTAAAGATTGTGACCAGCAATGCGCGGCGCGTCTTTATGATACGCGACAGATTCATACTTCCTTAGGTAAAGAGCAGTATCGGATGCTTCGCATGTTCGTGCATCTTGAACCTGCCGGTGATGGCTTGCTAAAATTAATCGCTGAAACACACCCGAATGTGATACATGTAAACGGTGACGAAAAAACAATTATCACTGTGTTAGGTGATAATGTTCACGATGGCATCGGCATAACCAACAATGAAACATATATTATGGATCCGATGGGTAATGTGATGATGCGCTTCACACAGGATCAACCTAATAAAGAGTTTTTATACGATCTGAAAAAATTACTGAAGGCGTCACAAATTGGATAATTCATCTACCCCCAATGTTGATAGTAAGATAAAAGCAAGCGCCACCTGGCGTGATTACTTTGATCTATGTAAACCAAGAGTTGTCGCTTTATTATTACTGACCTCTGTTGTCGGTGTGGTCCTGGCCAGTCCGCCCGGTGAGATATCACTATTCATATTAGTCATGTCTACTCTGGGTATCGGTTTAGGCTCGGCCGCCGGTGCCGCGATCAACCA
Organism: uncultured Gammaproteobacteria bacterium; assembly: GCA_963752725.1. Lineage (GTDB taxonomy): Bacteria > Pseudomonadota > Gammaproteobacteria > SZUA-229 > SZUA-229. The sequence goes on along the minus strand of CAVWAI010000021.1, from coordinate 142,590 downwards.
GATCGTAGAAAGAGAGAGTGACTCCAGGATGGCGCGCACTGAAAACCGCCCCTTGCCCAAGGGCCGTGTTAGCCAGCAGAATGCTTTCATCTTTGCAGTTATGATGGCGGCAGCGTCTGTATTTGTTCTGACGGCGTGGATCAACGTATTAACAGCAGTGCTGACCTTTGCCAGTATGATCGGTTACGCCGTGATCTATACCATGTACCTGAAGAAGGCTACGCCACAGAATATTGTGATCGGTGGATTAGCTGGCGCTACGCCACCTTTACTTGGCTGGACCTCGGTGACAGGCACGATCGATCCGCATGGTCTATTACTGGTGTTGATCATCTATACCTGGACGCCACCGCATTTCTGGGCTTTAGCTATCCATCGTCGTGATGATTATGCCAAGGTTAATCTACCGATGCTGCCGGTGACGCATGGCATTGAATTTACCAAGTATTCAATCCTGGGTTATACCATCCTGATGTTCATGGTTACCCTGCTGCCCTACCTCGCTTATATGCGCGGTGAGTTCTACCTGGTATCTGCTGTTTTGCTTGGCCTGTATTTCTTTTATAAAGTTTTCATGCTGATGTTTAGTGAAAAAAAGAATGCCGCTATTTCCACTTTTGTGTATTCGATTAACTATCTGATGTTGTTGTTTATCGCCATGGTCGTTGATCACTATTTTGCCGCTTCTATCAGTCAGTATCTGTGTGATACCTTCCAGTTTAAATGTTACTGATTAAATCATGCTGTTAAGATCAAAATTAAGTCTGGCATTCGCAGCTGTCGCAGCCCTATCAGCGGGAGCATGGCTGTCTTCCATGCAGCAGGCTAATAATGAAAAAGCGGCAGCTGAGCTAAAAGCTAAAGAACTGTCAGCAGCGAGAAACAACTTCTCGCCGATACAGGGCAGCATCGTATCTCCAGCACGTAAGATAATGATTCCTGCTTTAAGCAAAGATAATGGTGAAGTTTTTACTCTTGCTGATCTGACCGGGCAGTGGCATTTTCTATTTTTTGGTTATACTCATTGCCCGGATGTTTGCCCCGTCACCATGGGTGTACTGGCGCAGGCAAAGAAGATGGCTGCTGCTAATAATCATATGTTCCCTGAGGTAGTTTTTATCTCTGTTGACCCGGAGCGGGACAAAGTCGAGATGTTAACTGACTATGTTCAGTATTTTGACAGAGATTTTACTGGCGTTACTGGCGACAAAGATCTAATCAAGGCGCTTACGCTGCAGATGAGCGTGGTGTATATGAAGATGCCTGGTGAGGAAAGTTCAGCGGCTGGCAAGAGTGGTGGCAGCAGTTACCTGGTTGATCATAGCTCGGCGATTTTACTGCTAAATCCAGAAGCTAAATTAGTCGCATTCTTCAATGCGCCGCATGATCCACAGACCATTCTTAAAGATTTTCAAACCATGGTTAACAACAGCCATTAGTCAGTACTCTATTCTCTCAAACGAGTAAACTGACTAATGTTGTAGCTGCTGTTAACTATGGTGCTTCGTCTACCAGTTCTTCTTTTGCGACGACCAGGAAGTCCTGTTTGTGGATTTTTAATACCATCAAGGTACTACTGGCAATATAGATCGATGAGTAAGTACCGATAACAACGCCGACGATCAATGCAGTGGCAAAGCCGTGAATGATCTCACCACCATAAAAGAACAGGGCAAACAATACCAGTAAGGTTGTGAACGACGTTATCAGGGTGCGAGTCAGTGTCTGATTGATGGAAATGTTCAATATGTCTTCTGCGCTGGTTTTACGGACACTCCTGAAAGTCTCACGGATACGGTCGAGAACCACAACCGTATCATTGAGCGAGTAACCGATAACGGCGAGGATCGATGCCAGTACGGTCAGGTCGAATTCCAGTTGCAAGATCGAGAAGACGCCTACAGTAATAATGACGTCATGCATCAGGGCCAGGATAGCGCCGATCGCTGACTTGAACTGAAAACGGATGCTGATGTAGATCAGGATACCACCGAGAGCCACCAATAGAGCAATGCCGCCATCGTCACGTAATTCATCACCCACCTGGGGGCCAACAAACTCGACACGACGCATGGTCACTTCTTTATCTGAAGTCGATTTCAAAACGCGTAAGATATTATCGCCGATGGTTGCTTTATTGACATCTTCACGAGGTGCAATGCGAACGATGATGTCTTTTGATGAACCAAAGTTCTGTACCTGCGCATCTTTAAACTTTGCATCTTCTAAAGCAGTTCTGACAACATCAAGGTTGACATCGTTCTGATAACCGGCTTCGATCAGGTAGCCACCGGTAAAATCGATACCAAAATTTAAGCCTTTTGTGGTGATACTGCCGATGGCGATGAGCATTAACAATATCGAGAAAACCATTGCCGGTTTTCTTTTGTTCATAAAGTTGATCAATGGTTTGTTGCCTGTATGTGTCTGTGACATGTTAGTACCTGATGCCTGATGTTTTTATTATATTGAAAGTTTTTTGATGTCGCGATTACCATACAGCAAATTAACGATCCCTCGTGTACCTACTATGGAGGTAAACATCGAAGTCATGATGCCGATGCTCAATGTAATTGCGAAACCTTTAACCGGACCTGTACCCAAAGAGAATAACACGATGGCTGCAAGTAGAGTCGTTACGTTGGCGTCAGTAATGGTGCTGAAGGCTTTTTCATAGCCGGCATGAATACTTGCCTGTGGCGAATTCCCGTTTTTGATCTCTTCCTTGATGCGTTCAAAGATAAGAACGTTGGCATCAACCGCCATACCGACCGTTAATACGATACCGGCAATACCCGGTAAGGTTAATGTTGCCTGTAATAGGGAGAGCACGGCAATGATGATAATGAGATTGGCGGTCAATGCGACATTCGCGATGAGGCCAAAACCCTTGTAGTAAACCGTCATGAATACCAGAACCAGGCAGAAACCGATGATCACCGAGATGAACCCTCTCTCGATGTTATCTTTACCAAGGCTAGGGCCTACCGTGCGTTCTTCGATGATTTCAACAGGGGCTCGTAATGAACCTGCGCGCAGCAATAACGCCAGGTCACGGGCTTCCTGTGACTCAAGACCAGTGATCTGGAAACGAGAACTGAATTGTCCCTGAATGGTTGCTACATTGATCACTTCTTTTGTCGTGGTACGATGTTTTGTTATGGTGTCACCGACACGTTTTGTTTCAATCTTGTTCTCGATGAAAACCACACCCATAGGGTTGCCGATATTGTCTCTGGTGATCTCCCCCATCTTGTTGGCGCCTTTACCGTTCAATCGAACAGATACAGCCGGTGTGCCCTTCTGGCCATCAAAGGTCGATGCGGCATCGATGATCTGGTCACCGGTAACGATGACACGGCGATTCAGTAATACCGGGCTGCCATCACGCTCGTAGTAGAGCACGGAGTTTAATGGTGTCCGTCCGGTTTCCTTTGCTTCTAACCAGTCTGCACGTGTGCCCTCTGCCATCCTGAACTCGAGTGTCGCCGTTGCGCCAAGAATTTTTTTCGCGCCGGCAGTATCCTGTATGCCCGGTAGCTGTACCACGATACGTGAAGTACCCTGCTGCTGGATTACCGGCTCGGCAACACCTAATTCATTTACACGGTTACGTAGCGTGATGATGTTTTGTTGCAGTGCTGATTTTTGCTCATCCCTTATTGCAACTTCAGATAGTTTTGCGTTTATCGTTAAGGTATCTTCGTTCTCACTGAACTCCAGCTCGCGGAATTGACGAGGTAAGATTTCAGCCGCTTGCTGCATATTGGCTAGTTCGCGGAAGTTTATGTGTAGACCCTGATCATCACGCCGTACTCCACGGTAACGTACTTTTTCATCACGTAGATAACTGCGGATGTCAGACAGTAAACTTTCTTCCAGTCTTTTTATCGCGGCGACCATGTCTACTTCCATAAGGAAATGTACACCACCACGTAGATCCAGACCCAGATACATCGGCGAGGCGTTTATCGCGCGTAACCAGTCAGGTGTCGCTGGAGCAAGATTTAGCGCGATCAGGTATTGTTTACCTAATGCTTCTTTCAGGGCTTCAGCAGCGATGAGTTGTGTTTCTGTATCATTAAAGCGAACCAGTAAACGGCCCTGTGTTAATTCGGCAGACTTTAGAGTTATATCTTTTGACTGGATGGTTTGCTCTATGGCCAGCTTATCTTCATCGATTAAAGATTTGGTACGATGACTGATCTGTACTGCCGGGTCTTCACCGTAGAGATTGGGTAAGGCAAAGATACTGGCGAAAAGCAGTACCACAATAAGTAAGATATATTTCCACAGCGGATATTGATTCAGCATGGCTGAGTTTTCCCTATTTAATTTTTATACGAGATTATTTATTGTTTTAATATTATTAAACACGAACTGATATAGCAGTGTTTGAGTGACAGCGCTATTTATTCTGCTCTTTGATCGTGCCTTTAGGCATGATGGTCTGAATCGCACTTTTCTGTACATTCAAGGAAATATCATTGGCAATTTCCAGGGTAACAAAATCGTCATTAACCCGGGTCACTTTACCCAGGATACCGCCAGAGGTGACTACTTCTTCACCTTTTTGCAGTTCGCTAACCATCTGACGATGCTCTTTCTGACGCTTGCTCTGAGGGCGAATCAGGAAGAAGTAAAATAAAACCACCAGGCCGATAGGCAAGATTAACGATGCCAGTGGATCTGTTGCAGATGGTGCTGCCGCATTTGCGCCCGCTTCTGCGATAGCATCAGAAATGAAAAAACTCATAATAAACCTCTTGAAATCAAAAATACACAGGCGTTATTTTAGCGCCTTTAATGGCGCGGTATTATGCCATAAATGAACCGCAAACATCGATTTATCTTGAATATTTTCTCATGGTAGAGATTCTCGAAGATTTAGCTGGGGACGGTTAATCAGAATGACTGGTTTCAGCCATAGCAGCATAGAATTCATCAACAAATGCATCAAAGCGATCATTTTCAATCGCGTTTCTGATGTCGCGCATCAGCTGTTGATAATAATACAGGTTGTGAATAGTGCTTAAACGAGAACCCAGGATCTCACCGCATTTATCCAGGTGCCGGATATATGAGCGCGAATAGTACCTGCAGGTGTAACACTGGCAGTTTTCGTCAAGTGGTCGGGTATCATCCTGGTAACGGCTGTTTCTGATTTTCAGGATACCTTTCGATGTATACAGGAAGCCGGTACGTGCATGACGTGTTGGAATAACACAGTCAAACATATCGATACCGCGTTTTACCGCTTCTACGATATCCTCAGGACGGCCAACACCCATCAGGTAACGTGGTTTCTGATCGGGCAGTTTTGCTACGGTATAATCGAGTACCTGGTTACGCTCGTCCATGGGTTCGCCAACGGATAAACCGCCGATGGCATAACCATTAAAATCAAGTCCCGTCAGAGTTTCTGCCGATTCGTGACGTAGAGATTCGTACATGCCGCCCTGGACGATACCAAATAGCGCTGAAGGGTTGCCTTCATGCGCCGTTTTGCAGCGTTCTGCCCAGCGTAGCGACAATTGCATGGAATCCATCGCCTCCTGCTCTGTCGCTGGGTAAGGAGTGCATTCATCAAATATCATGACGATATCAGAACCCAGTTCTTTCTGCACCTGCATGGAATATTCTGGTGTTAATTCGATCTTGCGACCGTCCACGGGTGAGTTAAACAGCACGCCTTTTTCGCTAATCTTGCGCATTTTCGCCAGGCTGTAGACCTGGAAACCACCGGAATCGGTGAGGATAGGTTTTTCCCAGTGCATGAAATCATGCAGGTCACCGTGTTTGCGAATGATCTCAGTGCCGGGGCGTAACATCAGGTGAAAGGTATTGCCGAGGATGATCTCCGCACCAATATCCGTTAATTCCTCTGGTGTCATGGCTTTGACCGTGCCATAGGTGCCAACAGGCATAAATGCCGGCGTTTCGATGCTGCCGCGATCAAATTCCAGACGGCCGCGCCTTGCGCCACTATTTTCTTTTATTAAGTTAAATAACATCAGTATCTTATAGTATTTTTGTAAAGTAGTTTATAGCTATTATTAATCAATCAACATAGCATCGCCATAACTAAAAAAGCGATATTCTTCTGCTATTGCTTCTGCATAACAACGCATTATTTGATCTTTGCCAGCGAGCGCACTGATCAACATCAGCAGGGTCGACTCTGGTAAGTGAAAGTTAGTTAGCAGTGCATCGATTGATTTGAACTCATAACCGGGATAGATAAATATATCAGTTTCCCCGGCATAGGCCTGAAGCCGTCCGCTGATCGAAGCAGTTTCTAGTGAGCGTACGGTCGTTGTGCCTACCGCTATAATGCGACCACCCTTCTGGCGAGTTTGCTGGCATTTATCGACGGTCTCCTGCGGTACGACCAGGTACTCAAAGTGCATCGGGTGATCTTCTATGTTTTCACAACGTACCGGCTGAAATGTGCCGGCACCGACATGCAAGGTGACAAAAGCTGATGCTACACCTTTATTTTCTAATTTGGCCAGTAAGTCTTCATCAAAATGCAAACCGGCTGTCGGTGCAGCAACTGCGCCAGGTGTTTCAGCATAAACTGTCTGATAACGAGAAAAATCATCAGCGCTATCTTCTCGACTGATGTACGGTGGAAGTGGCATGTGGCCGATACTTTCCATGATATCCGCCATCGAGTATTCAGCATCGCAGCTTAAGATAAACAGGTCGTCCTGGCGACCTTCCATGGTCACTGTAAATGACAGCTTTTTAGCATTGTCAGATAAAGTGATTTTGCTTCCGGATTTCGGTGTTTTACTGGCTTTGAGATGAGCAAGGCACTGGTTTTCGCCGGTTAAACGCTCGACCAGAACCTCGACTTTGCCGCCTGTTTCCTTAGATCCAAAAATTCGTGCGGGTATCACGCGGGTATTATTAAATACCAGCAGATCGTCTGGATTTATCAGATCCAGCAGGTGATTAAACTGCAGGTGATCGATACTTTTGTCTGCACGAGAATAATGCAGCAGTCGACTCTGTGAGCGGACATCACAGGGTTTTTGAGCGATCAGATGCTCTGGCAGATGGTAATCGAATTCACGCGTTTTCATTGGCGGCGAATGATAACTCTTTCGGGCTTAAGAATATATTATTTTGCCGGTGAGTCAGGCAAAAGACTGATAAGCAGGAGGATTTTTTGTTTCTGCGACTATCAGCGTTAGGGATGATTTAACAGTAATTAGGGTAGATGCTACAAGATTAGCTGCTGATCTTGCCAACAGCGCAACTGACGAATGACTTTGCCCTGGCTTTGGCGGCTTTGAGTCCCTCTGCCGTGCCGCTCTCCGGGTAACCTAACTTCAATAATAACTGGCTTACTTCTGCTCTATGGGCAGCGTCTCCGTTGATCGTCACTACGCCAGCCTCGACATCGACCTGGCAGCTTTCGATGACATCCATGTTGTTCAATTTAGTGGTAATGGTATGCGCACATCCACCACATTTGATATTTTCTACCGTAATTTCATATGTCATTATCGATTAACCTGCTAGTTAGCTGATAATTATAACAAGCTGAGTTAGCAACCAACAAATTGTTTTAAGCCGCCTATATTATGCACCTGGACATAACCTAACTGTACTAGATAGTTTTTCACCGCTTCCGAGCGGGCGCCGGTACGACAGTATAATAATACGGGTTTTGTGTCATCGATTTCGTCCATCAGGGACTGAAAATTTGAAATAGGCATGTTTATCGCACCGTCTAGCGCGCCCATATTGAATTCGATTGGTGAGCGCACATCGATTAATTGCCCGCCTTCATTTATCTTCTCTTGCACAAAGTCGCAATTATATTGAATCATAAACGGTTTGCCTCTTTTCAAATATTAGGATTCTATAATATTCTAATAATTATTTCAATATCAACATCTTATAAAGGGTGAGTTATATCGTGATTAATCTTGTTTATTAGTAATAAATAGTTCAGCATCTGCGCATATTTTTTATGAGAGTAAACCAATGTTTAAATCTAATGAGTATTTCGATGGCAAAGTTAAGTCAATTGCTTTTCAAGGACAGGATAAACCCGCCACAGTAGGTGTCATGGCCGCCGGTGACTACGTTTTCAATACATCAGATAAAGAGAAAATGACCGTAGTCAGTGGTGAGATGAGCATCAAGTTTGACGCTGATAGTGAGAAAGTCACATTTACTGCCGGAGAATCATTTGATGTCGCCGAAAACAGTTCTTTCGATGTTAGTGTGGCGAGCGATTGTGCGTATCTATGTGTCTATGGCTAAATCTTTACTACTAAAACAACCTTCGATGCTTTTAAACCGATCGCTATGTGTTACGCCAGAATGGGCACAACAGATCGAGGTGAGCTGTTCTTCATCAGCGACTAATTAAAATAATGAATGATTCGTCGGCTACCCTTTATTATATCCATGACCCCATGTGCAGCTGGTGCTGGGGATTTCGAGCGACATGGAGTCAGGTGCAGGGAGCATTGACCGGTAAAGTAAATATTCGATATGTTTTAGGCGGGCTTGCAGCTGATAGTCACCAGCCTATGCCTGAAAGTATGCAGCAGTCTATTCGCAGCAATTGGCAAACAATTCAGCAACAGATACCTGGCACAGAGTTCAATTATGATTTCTGGTCACAGTGTCAACCACGACGTTCCACCTACCCTGCCTGTCGCGCAGTTATTGCTGCCGGTATGCAAGCTGCGCAAACAGAGAGTAAAATGTTATTTGCCATTCAGCAGGCATATTATCTGCACGCAAAAAATCCATCTGATATAGACGTGCTGATACAGATAGCCCGGGACATCGGACTCGATGGTGAAGCTTTTGCTGCCGATATAAACAGTGAAGCGTGTATAGCAGCATTGGAAAAAGATTTGCAGTTAAGCAGAGATTTATACGTAAGCAGTTTTCCCAGTCTGCTTTTGTCACATGATAATGTGCTAAGCAATATTCAGATCGATTACACTAGTAGTGAAAATATCCTGAACCAGATATTCCAAAAGTTAAACGATTCTTCCAGATTAAGCTGTACATAAATTAAGCAGCAAGAGAGCTGATGACTTTGCCTAAAGCATGGTCGAAGGTTGAATGATCGGCTAATATACGAGAGCGATTTTCTTCGAGATCCCTGGCAAATTCTTCTGCATCTTTTTCGATCACTTTTATTCCTTTGCGGTCGACAAATATCAGTTGTGCTGCGTCGGTTAAGATAACTGAAAGTTTAAGACGTCTTATCGCTTTGCCTTCACCATTGTAGATCTCATACCAGACACCCGGTTTGGTATTGCTGGTTAACTGGGCTATCTTCTGTTTTGCAATCTCTGTTTGTTGTTTGATCTGCTGCAGTTCTTCTTCGGTGTCCGCAGTTGAATCATCGATTAACTCTTCAGCAGATAATTCATTATTATCTTCGTCAACAATCTTTAGACCGTATTCATCGATCATTGCTGAAAAATATTTTTTTAGTTCATTGACCTGGTTGGATATATCATTTTTATCCTGCTGTGTCTCATAGAGTTCATCATTAACGGCTTCGATAAGTGCCATATGATTACTTTTGACCAGGTTGTATTGAGACTGAAAACGAATTGGTTGTACGCATTTAAGTAATAGTTTGAGTAGTAAAACTGATTGCAGCCATTCTGAACTGTCGCGTCCGTGCCTAATATAGCGGTTTAACATCAATGTAGACCAGTGTTTTAACACCAGAGGTCTGACATTGTTTGGTATTTTTTTATTACATGAAACTATCTTCAATTGTGTGATGACTATGTGACGAGCATGTTCCTGTAAAACCTGTTTTTGTTGCTGTTTTTCGGTTTCGGCAGTTAATGTTTCTTCTTTCTGGATGATGCTTTCTAGCTCATTGACGGCTTTTTCGAAAATCTCTATATCGACGCCATATTCATCCAGGATGTCGTCGACTATTGATTCTAATTCATTATAGAGACGATCTTCTTCACTGTTGATGCCTTTACCTGCAGCAGTAAGTAGATCGACTGTCGCTCTTGCCGGATGTTCGTCATCTTCAAACATAGTGCTATCTGACATAGCGACTTTCATTACCGGGACCTGTAACTGGTAGATCAGGTTGGTCATTAATTCAGATACGGTAGTATCGTCTGCAATTGCGCCGAACATCATGCCGACAAAGTCGATGCTTCTTTCATCGAGTAAGCTAACCTGCTTGTCTAACAAACCTCCATTTTCATTACTTATGTGATTAAGTAATTCCTGTTTTATCTCTTCTGGTGTGATGTTTCCAGATCTTTCATGTAATGAAGATAATTTATGCTGTAGTTTTGACAGGGCTTTGACGACTTCTTTTCTTTCATAACAACTGTTGCCATCAAGATCTTTCTGCGTTGGCGCACGTAAGAAGGACTCGGGAAGATCGATCTCATCACCGGTGATGGTCATTTCACCTGTCATGAACTGATTTACAACACGGCTGATCTCTTCTTTTGTTCGAGGTATGAAGTCAGTAGCTACATTTTCACTTGGGTCGTAATAGGTAGCAACACGTGATGAAACCTCTTCTTCATCATCTTCGATATCTTCATTTTTTGTCGTGTTCATAATGATTTCTGGCATGATGCCATTATCGATGAATATCTGATTGACGGTTTTATACATCACGCCAAGCTTTGAACATACTTCCTGATCAAATAATTTATAAAAAATCAATTTAACTTCTATATCGATATCAAGGTTTTCAATGGTTTTCTGAAATATTTCACAAATGTGTTTTGGATCGAGTGATTCTTTGTCAAAGATGTCTTCGCACATGATCTCAAGGTATTCGAGTCGTGCTTCCAGGTTGTTAACTTCTACACCATAGAGACTCATGGATTTTGAGTGCATGGTAGTTATTGCTACCATCTCTTCCATCTCATCCTGATCGACCAGTCTCAGGTCTTCATCCTCAGCCATTTGTTCATTTTCAGATGTTCTTAGTGAATTATTTAAATTAATAAAAAAATGGCGGCTAATATCATTTTTTTCAGTACGAAATATTTTGGTGCAGTCCATAAATTTCATACGTTCTTCATCGTTTTTTGCTTTTTCAGACTGGTCAAATAATTTTTCATTAGCAGTGCTAATCATCTGATTCATTAACACCAGCATGTGATCATTTACGCAGTTGAGTACTTTATTTATTACATTTTTGTAGTTGTTAACGGACATATCACCAGTCTTGGTAATAACTTGCGAAGTAGTATTTTGTTGTAGATCCATCGTAATATCCCAAATAAATACATTTGTGATTGTTTAGAAGCACAATTAACTGATGATTTATGTATTGTTAGTACAGGTAAATGTACTTAACTATTGATTTTGGGGCATTTATCGTTGCTAGCGAATGCTGGTGCAAAACGATTTTGAGTATTACTAACTATTTGAAATTTATATATTATTAAATGTTCGACATTAATATGAGTTTAAATATAGACAACAGTGACATTTTATCAACAGTTTCTGAGGAAAAAATGACACCGTTACCGTTTTTCCGACAAACGGTATATCGGTCTGAAATTATTGATTATATTTAGCTTTCTATCGAGGTCGGATCAGTCAGCTGATTTTTTTTGCGTGGCCTGTAACAGGTAGTCATGGATTATTTGTAATTTACCCGCATCTACAATAAGAAAATGCGGGGTTCCTTCGAGTTCTTTATTATGCGCCCGCATCCAGTGGTACATGGCGACGCTATCGCCATTAAAATAGTCAAATAACAGATTATAAGTTTTTACGAATAAGCTTGCCTGTGACCAGGCATCAGAGTCTCTTTGAATACAGCTCCGTCCAGATGTTAACTCACCCACATCACCACATTGTTGCCCCAGTATCCTGGCTAATTCAGCGTGATACATGCCCAGCAGCTCGATAACCTGAATCACTGACTGAGAAAGACTGCGCTCGTTCTCAGTGGCATTTTCGATCTTGAATACCATAGAAAGGCTAACTCTAGATGTAGACAGCAGTATCCCCTGCTTTCCATAATTCATGTTTCTGGAAGACGCTGAGGAATAATTCTGAGTCGATCATGTCAGCTAACCATTGCTGCACTCTGGGGTATGGCGACTGATCAAACCATTCTTTATCGACCAGTGAAAATTGCCTGACAAATGGAAACACGCCGACATCGGCTAATGACAACTGGTCTGCGAGCAGGTAACGGTTTTCTGTCAGCATGCCTTCGAGTTCCTCGATGAACTCTTCACATTTTTTCCGGTAATGTAGCTCGCTATGCTCAGGGTGTCGATCTGCGTACTTATAGTGATCGAGATCTGTTTTAAATGAATAATCATTTGTCTCTATCAGTATCTCTGCATCGAGTAAGAACTCGTTATCCTCACCTAACCAGTTATCGACATCATTTTGCTGTCAGAGCCCATTTGACGATATCCCAGCTTTCATCGATAACAGTGCCATCGGTTAGAGCTAATACTGGCACAGTTTCCTGCGGTGAGATCGCTAATGCTTCCTCTGGCATAGCGCTTAACTTGACCTCGCGTAGCTCTATTTTGATGCCGGTCTTTTTTAACGCCATATGCGCACGCATACAGTAAGGACAGCGACGGAAGCTATACAAGATTGGAGCGTCCATGTTTTATTTTTTATCGTAGCGGTATTTAAAGATTATCAGGATAATGCTCATCACACTGATCAGGCCAGCGCCAAAGATCAACGGTGTGTTGTGCGTCATCGAGGCATGTGCAACCCAGAAGGCATTACCTGCAACTGATATTATAAGCATGAACATGGAGACGTCATCGGTATGACGTGTTTTAAACGCTTTAATTATCTGCGGTACTAGAATCAGTGTGCAAAGGGATGAAGCGATCCAGCCAAATAAAACTTCTATAGCCACAATAGTATCCTTTATCGATGTTTTAAACTGGAGAGTCTGTTGTTTTCACGTAGTAACTCTTTATTATGTTTTCGTTGTTGGCTGATCTCTTTAACAGCAGAACCGAGATGTTCTTCCCCGCGAGATTTAGCTAGCTGCACCTGTCGCTCACGTTCGGCAAAACGTTGCCGTTGTTTTTCTGACTTTTTATCATAACAACTTGGGCAACTCACACCCTGCATGTATTTATCGCTGTTCTTATCTTCTTCGGTAATAGGTAGCCGACAGGCGTGGCACTGATCGTATGAGCCTTTTTCCAGGTGATGATCAACACTGACACGATTATCGAAGACAAAACATTCACCTTGCCAGAGTGACTCTTCCACGGGCACCGTTTCCAGGTATTTTAAAATGCCGCCCTGTAGATGATAGACCTCTTCAAATCCCTGTTCTTTTAGATAAGCAGTCGATTTTTCGCAACGGATACCGCCGGTGCAGAACATCGCCACTTTTTTGTGTTTCTTCGGATCCATGTTGGTTTTTACATAATCAGGAAACTGGCGGAAGGTATCGGTCTCAGGGTCTACTGCATTTTTGAAAGTGCCGATAGCAACTTCGTAATCGTTACGTGTATCGATCAGGGTGACTTCAGGGTCTGATATTAGATCATTCCAGTGTTCAGGTTTTACATAAGTACCAACCACCTGTTTTGGGTCGATGCCCTCGACACCCATGGTGACGATCTCTTTTTTCAGTTTTACACGAGTCCGATAAAACGGCATGCTGTCATCATAAGATTCTTTGCTGCGCAGATCCTTCAGGCGTTTATCGGAACGTAACCATGCATGCAGGCTATCGATAGATTGCCTGGAACCAGCAACAGTACCGTTGATGCCTTCCTGAGCCAGCAACAATGTCCCTTTGATCTCATGCGCTATCATGAAGTCATGTAAGGGTTGCCGTAAGGCCTGATAATTTTCGAGTGTGACAAAGTGGTAAAGCGCAGATACGACGACCTGTGACATAATATTTCCTAAATTAACCGGCTGGAGCGTAAATCCAGAGCCAAAAGAGCATTTTACCTTATTTTTAACAAATGAAAATACAGTCGATAAGCTGTATCATTTGAACGCCAAACATAACCAAAATAACAAAAATACTATGCAAAGTTTAAATCAGCTGATCTCTGCCATAAACGGCATCGTCTGGGGCCCCTTGATGCTGGTGCTGATATTAGGCACGGGTCTGTACCTGATGTATGGCTTGTCCTTTATACCGCTTCGGCGTATTGGCTATGGTTTTAAACTGCTCTGGCAAGGCAGGCAGGAAAAAGGTGAAGGTGATATCGCACCATTCAATGCCCTGATGACGTCATTATCTGCCACCATCGGTACCGGAAATATAGCCGGCGTCGCGACAGCAATATTTTTAGGTGGTCCTGGCGCGTTATTCTGGATGTGGTGTACCGCGCTCGTTGGCATGGCGACCAAATATGCTGAAGCAGTACTTGCGGTTAAATATCGAGAGGTGGATAAAAACGGCTTGCACATCGGTGGTCCCATGTTCTATATCAAAAATGGATTAAAACCGCATTGGGGGTGGTTAGGTACCTGCTTCGCCGTATTCGGTGCACTGGCCGGATTCGGTATCGGTAATACCATACAGGCAAATTCAGTCGCCGATGTGATGCATAACACTTTTGCTGTGCCGCATCTCGTCACCGGAATAATTATCGCGATACTCGCCGCACTGGTATTAGTTGGCGGTATCAAACGTATCGCCAGTGTCGCCGGCAAGCTGGTACCGCTGATGGCAGTCTCCTATGTTATCTCTGGCCTGGTTATATTGATAATTAATTATGAAGGCGTGCCGCAGGCTATCGTCCTTATCTTTAGCCATGCATTTACTCCGGTCGCCGCTACCGGTGGTTTCGCCGGTGCTGCCGTGTGGGCCGCTATTCGATTTGGTGTCGCGCGTGGTATCTTTTCAAATGAAGCCGGTTTAGGCAGTGCGCCAATTGCACATGCTGCAGCGAGCACCAACAGTCCTGTGCAGCAGGGCAATATTGCCATGTTGGGAACCTTTATCGATACCATTATTCTCTGTTCCATTACCGGTCTGGTTATCATCACGACGGGCGTCTGGACACAGGGTGAAACCGGTGCAAGTCTATCATCAGCAGCATTTGAATTAGCCCTGCCCGGTGTCGGCAGTTATATCGTTACGCTAGGTTTGAGTATATTTGCTTTTACGACGATTCTTGGCTGGAGTTTTTACAGTGAAAAATGTGTTGAATACCTGTTTGGTGAAGGCGCAATAAAATCATTCAGAGTTTTATGGATAATTGCCGTACCCATCGGTGCTACAGCAAGTCTGGACTTTATCTGGCTGGTGGCTGATACCTTAAACGCATTGATGGCGATTCCCAACCTGATTGCCCTGATACTATTAAGCCCGGTGGTTTTTAAATTAACAAAAGATCACTTCAGTAGTCTTTCCTGATGATTGAAATATCATCGATCATAATTAGCTGATTTTTCATGGTTGCCGAATTTTCAGGACTGGAAATAGTACTAACCGGTCTATTGTTCATGTGGGCAGGTTTCGTGCGCAGTGGTCTGGGATTTGGCGGTGCCGCCCTTGGCCTGCCCTTCATGTTATTCATTTATGACCAGCCGGTATACTGGTTGCCGATCATCGGTGCCCACCTGCTGTTTTTTACATCATTAACACTACGAACCCGGATGAATAATGTTGACTGGGATTATCTGAAATATTCCCTGATGTATATTATTCCACCGGCATTGATCGGCGTTTTAGGGTTATTAAATCTACCTAATTTATGGATAGTTACTTTCATCTATTGCATTACCCTGTTGTATGCAGTGATGTGGCTTTTTAATAAGAGCTTTCATAGTGACAATACCTGGATCGATAGAATATTGCTGGTTTTTGGCGGTTACGTTGCCGGCACCTCATTGACGGGTGCGCCATTGATGGTAGCGGTGTATATACGCAACGTTGCACAGGCGCAGTTACGCAACACCCTCTTTGTGCTCTGGTTTATCCTGGTCTCGATAAAAATGACCGCTTTTGCTGCGCTGGGTGTCGATTTAAATGTTCTGACTGCGCTTGCACTTTTACCTGTAGCTGCGATTGGGCATTTTATCGGTCTGAAGACACATGACATGATCTTACGAAATGATATTGTGTTTAAACAGGTAATTGGTGGGATGCTGGTAATTGTCAGTGGTCTGGCTTTGTGGAATTTGTATTAGTGTTTTTTTATTTGGCTTTTGTGTAGTTCTTAGGGGTTGCGGTTGTTGTCACTTAGGTTTTAGTTTTTATTTTGGTTTGTTTTATACTTTGGCATTGCGGGTTTCGCCCCGCTGGCGAGGTACTTTTTTGCTACAGCCCAAAAAAGTACCCAAAAAAGGCCGCCACTACGACATCGCCCCTAAAAGACAGGGGTACCCATTGAGGCAGTGTAGTGATCATGCTGTGAAAAAACTCGCAAACAACGCTCAAACAGTTTTCACAGAAAACTCATGATAACTGCACCACCCCAACGGCTCGTCTAAAGGTGGAAGGTAGATCAAGAACCAAAAGAATAAAACCTGAATGTATCTTAACTAGTGTTATTGACCCGGCTTTTGACTTTAATCCACCTTAGCAAGCCATTTAACTGGGGTGGTTATCATGGGCTCTCTGTACCAGCATGTCTGAGCGTTGTTTGCGAGTTCTGGTGCAGCATGATAATCATTCCGGTTAAATGGGAACCCTGTGCCTTTTACAGGGCGTAGCTGACGTGGCGGCCTTTTCTGGTTACTCTTTGTGGCTGTTGACAAAGAGTGACTCGCCAGCGGGGCGAGACCCGCAATGCCAAAGTATAATTCAGGCGCTAATGTAGATAATCAAAACCCAATCAAAGCATCATTAACCAATAAGTTAATTTCAAAAAAGACGCAAATGCAAAGCGACCATACCCCATAACAACTATACGAATAAATTAACTTCTGCCGTAAAATAATCACCTGGCAAACAAAGAGAATAATCATGGCTGAATTTATCCCCGGTCAACGCTGCATCAGCGATGCCGAATTGCAGATGGGTCTGGGCACTATCCTAACGGTGGAAGCACGTACACTCACCGTGTTGTTTATGGCGACCGGTGAAACTCGTACTTATGCGAAACAGTCTGCGCCGTTAACCCGTGTTTTATTCTCTGTCGGTGACAACATCACCCGCCATGATGGTGTCATCCTTACGGTTAAAGAGACCACTGAAAACCATGGTCTTATCAGCTATTCTGGTATTGATGCTAACGGTGTTACTTATCTGGTCGAAGAAGCAGAGCTGGATAATTTTATTCAGTTGAATCGCCCTTCTGAGCGTTTATTTAATGGCCAGATCGATAAAGATACCTGGTTCGAACTACGTTACCAGACGCTGTTCCATAAAAACCGTTTAGCGAACTCCGACTTATATGGATTGATCGGTAGTCGTACCAGCCTGATCCCGCACCAGTTATATATCGCACACGAAGTTGCTAACCGTTATGCACCACGTGTATTGCTGGCAGATGAAGTGGGTCTGGGAAAAACCATCGAAGCGGGTTTGATCTTGCATCACCAGATATTAACCGAGCGTGCCAATCGTGTCTTGATCGTTGTCCCGGAAACATTGATGCATCAGTGGCTGGTTGAGATGCTTCGTCGATTCAATCTTCACTTTAAGATATTTGATAAAAATCGCTGTGAAGATCTGTTGAACGAAAATGATTTTGAAAATATCTTTCATTCTGAACAGCTGGTGCTATGCAGTATTGATTTCCTGGTGAGTAATGCCACCGCTTTTGAACAATGTGTCATGGGGGAATGGGATCTGATGGTGGTAGATGAAGCGCATCATCTACAGTGGTCAGCTGAGGAACCCAGTATCGAATACATGGTGGTCGAGCAATTAAGCTACCATACCATGGGCGTATTATTGCTTACCGCAACACCAGAACAACTCGGCAAAGAAAGTCATTTTGCAAGATTACGCCTGCTCGACCCTGACCGTTTTCCAAATTTTCAGCAATTTATCGACGAAGAAGAAAACTACGAACCTTACGCCCAGGTAATCGAAGATCTGTTAAGTGACAAAAAACTGACAGAAAACGATATCGCATTAATAAAAACGACGCTTGATGAAGGTGATAATTTATCTTTACTTGATATGGTTAATGACAGCACGAAGCAAGATGACGAGACGGTACAGCAGGCACGAATCGCGCTGGTTGAACACCTGCTTGATCGTCATGGAACCGGTCGTGTTTTATTCAGGAATACGCGTGCAGCAGTTAAAGGTTTCCCAGACAGAGCATTACATGCCTATCCCCTGGAATTACCGCAACCTTATACTGAATTAAATACGCTTGAGGTGCATGGACTGCTAACACCGGAAGTCCTGTATCAGCAACAGGAGCATAGTGAGCACTGGACACAGATTGACCCGCGTATCGGCTGGTTGAGTAAAAAATGTGCTGAACTGTACCCGCAAAAGGTCCTGGTTATTGCCGCCAATGCCTCGACTGCCCTGGATATAACGCAATTTTTTAAAACACAGACCGGCATTCATGCGACCGCCTTTCACGAAGGCCTGAGTATCGTGGAACGTGATCGTGCGGCAGCTTTTTTTGCTGATAATGAAACAGGTAGCCAGGTACTGGTGTGTTCAGAAATCGGTAGCGAAGGCCGTAATTTCCAGTTTGCACACCACCTTGTTTTATTCGACTTGCCGATCAATCCTGACCTGTTAGAGCAGCGTATTGGCCGGCTGGACCGTATCGGGCAGACCAGTACGATTGAGATCCATGTACCTTATCTGGAAGATAGTGCACAGGCTGTTTGTTTCCGCTGGTACCATGAAGCGCTACAGGCATTCGAACATACCTGCCCTGCCGGGCATTCTGTCTATAAACGTGTGCAGCATGAATTGCATCAGGTTATACAGCAGACAGTAAGCGCAAGCCAGCAAGGACATGAAGCATACAGCGGGCTGGATACTTTAGTCGAACAGTCAAAATCATTATATCGAGAGTTAAGCCAGTCGTTACAGCGGGGACGTGATCGTCTGCTGGAATATAACTCCTGCCGACCTGGTATCGCACAGGAGATACAAAGACGTGCTGCTAGTGAAGATAATGCTGATCAGCTAGCTGATTACATGGAAAGTGTTTATGACTGTTTTGGCATAGATAATGAGTTGCACAGTGAAGGCTGTTTTATTATTACGCCGACGGAACATATGATCAGTAATTTCCCGGGTTTGGCGGAAGACGGTCTGACCATCACTTATGACAGAGATGTGGCACTGAGTTTTGAAGACGCACATTACATCACCTGGGAGCACCCGTTAACGAATAATGCGATCGATATGGTACTGACCAACGAGATGGGTAATACCTCGGTAACCGCGACTGTATATAATGGCGTTAGCGCTGGCAGTGTTTTGCTTGAGTGCCTGTTTTCACTGGAGAGTGCGCCCATCGAGGAAATTCAGAGTAACCGTTATTTGCCGCCGACGATGATACGCGTGGTGTGTGATGAGCGTGGTGCTGATCATAATCTCAAGCTGCCTCATATGGTTATTAACGAGAGACGTCAGTTTGTGGAAACCGGTGTCGGCAACAAAATTGTTAAGGCGAAGAAAAAGATTCTCAAGGCGATGTTACAGCGAAGTGAGAAATATGGTGAATTGAAGTCGGTCAAAGTACTGCAGCAGGCTCAGCAACATGCTACAGAGATACTATCTATAGAGATCAATAGGTTAAAAGCTTTATCTAAAGTAAATCCTAATATACGTGCAGATGAAATTCTTCATTATGAAAAGCAGTTATCCATGTTAACCGAGGTTATTGAAGCGGCTAACCTGCGCCTGGACGCGGTACGCGTTATCGTTACGACCTGAGTAAGAGTGTTTCTTTTATCGCCTAGATGCTGATGTAACTAAAACCCCGTTCCTGTAATTGCATGATGCCATCGATGCCAACAGGAACAATCTCTGCACCTTCAATAATGTCTTTCTCTGTCCAGTTCAGGCTTTTCATGGTATTGCCACAGGCCTGGAATCGGACACCATACTGCATAAGTGACTGAACACGCTGTTGATGAAGCGTTGAAATTGCTCGTTTAGGATGGGTGCCAAGTAGATGCAGACCAGGGCCAAAAGCGGCAACCACCAGCTCGATATCATCGCCATATTTACGTAACATCTCTCCACAGGAAAAAAGAATGCTTTCGATGTAATCGTGGTCAGCCTTATTTAATTGATAGACCAGCTGGTGCGTTGATTTATCTTCAAAATGGGTATCGGTATGATGGGCCTGTACCTTGTTTGCAATCAAACCCGTGCTGCCGAGGCCTAACATGGCTAAAAACTGCCGTCGTTTAGTATTCTTCATCTTGCTTACTCCCGATATATTCGATACTAGCTTATAATACAAGATTATCATAACCAGTCTGCTAAGGCTGTAACCTACAAAGGTCCTGATTTGTTTTCTTCCCTATTACTTGATGAACCGATACTGGATGCCATAGAACATCTTGGATTTAAAAAGATGACCGAAGTGCAGTCAGCGGCGATGCCTCCAGCACTCGCGGGCAAGGATCTGATCGTTAACGCCAGAACAGGCAGTGGTAAAACACTGGCATATGTGGTGCCGTTATTACAGCAGATACTCGATAACCCGCAGAGCCTTACGCAGGCAATAATTCTTGCGCCGACTCGTGACTTGTGCCGACAGATCAATAAGCAATGCACCCTGCTTGCGCAATATACTGATATTAAGACCGCTGTCATCATCGGTGGTGAAGACCCCAAACATCAGATCAAAGCACTGCAAGCATATCCTGACATCGTTATCGCCACACCCGGGCGTTTACTCGAACATGTAAAACGCGATGTCATCGTGCTCGATGCAATAAATGTTCTGGTACTCGATGAAGCCGATCGTATGTTGGCGATGGGTTTTAGTGAGGATGTTATTAGTATTGCGAGTCAATGCAGTGAAGACGTTCAGACCGTTTTGTTCTCTGCCAGTTTTAACCAGAATAAGTTTAAACAACTGATCGATAGCATTTTAGTTGATCCGGAGATAATCCTGGTCGACAGTGCTCGAGAAAATAATCAAAACATCACGCAACAAAAAATACTTGCTGATAATGTCGAGCACAAACTAAAGTTGTGTCACTACTTACTTGAGAATAATGATCCAGACTTTAGCTACAGCAAAGCGATTGTCTTTGCCAATAAAAAAGATACGGTCAATAAAATAAGTGGCTGGCTGCAATCTAAGGATATTGCATCAGCGGTGATCCATAGTGATGTCGCACAGGAGATACGAAACAATCTGCTGCGCAAATTCAGGATCGGTGATATCAATATAATCATCGCTACCGATGTCGCTTCACGTGGCCTCGATATTACTGATCTTGATCTGATCATAAATTTTGATGTGCCACGTAACGGTGAGGACTATATGCACCGCATCGGCCGCACAGGAAGGATGTTTGAAACGGGCCGCTCCGTTACTCTGGTCGATTCACAGGAGTGGAACAAGATGATCAGCATTGAGAATTTTCTTGATATCGAGTGTGCTGAGCATAAAATAAAATCACTAGCCGCGAAATTTAAAGGCCCGGAAAACAGGAAATCTTCAGGTAAGTCTTACGGGAAAAAGCGAACTAAGGTAGAGTCATCTAACAAGGATAAGAAGAAAATTAAGACCCGGGTTCGAGACAGGAAAAACATCGGTAAACGTAGAAAACCATCTGAGAATCATAGTACGGAATAATCCAGATCACTGATGAATAAAAACACTGTTTTCCTGGCATTAATATTTTTGTTGATTGGTTTCTTTTCTGCATATCTATTCCTGGCGCAGGAAGACGATAAAAACCATGAAGATTTTATAGTAGATCCGGATAATATTGCCTCCTCAACCGAGGAAGATATTTCTCTAAGCAACCCTTTTATAGTAAAAGACAATGATCGACTGAGTAACGTTGAAGATGAACTTGAACTCATCAAACAACAGATGAATGAGTTAGAGTTCGCCTTGCAGAATATATCTTCATCAGTTGATGCCGGGGCGAAATTATCACGCGCTGTACCAGTCAATAAAAGCCGTTTTCCCTCGGTTTTCAATCGCCGTATCTATAATATTGACAACTTAGTCAAAGCTGGCATCGATGCCGGCGTCGCTGAAGATATCGTCAGAAGAAAAAACAGTATCGAATTAAAAAAACTTGAGTTACATGATCGTGCAAAAAGAGATGGTTATCTGGGTACGCAACGCTATAACGATGAACTCGAAAGTATCAATCTACAGGACGTTGATCTAAGAGAGGAACTGGGTGATGATCGATATGATGAATATCTATTCAAGAGCAAACAGAATAACCGTATCAAGATCGTCTCAGTCATGCTTGGTTCAGCCGCAGAACTGGCTGGAATACAAAAAAATGATGTGGTGTTAAGTTATGATAACGTACGTATGTTTAGCTGGCAGGAGCTTAAAAATGCCACCTCTGAAGGACAGTTAGGCGAATATGTAGCCATCGATATTAATAGAGATGGTGCAATCTATAGTTATTCTGTGCCACGCGGGCCATTGGGTATACAACTAGGCGCGACACGGTTAGAGCCATAATATCTGACTCCCAATTACCTCGCACGCGTCTTTATCTTAAGCTCGTACTCACCAAAAGAATCAACAGATAGCTGTTTTATCTTTTGTTTTATCTCATCTATAGAAAACTTTGTATCGTTCAACTCTATTGATCGATCACTTGCAAAAACCCATAACGTTTCTTCGCCAAAAGGTTTGTTTATAGTAAAACGATAAAGATTATCGTACTCAGGAATTGTCAGAAAATAACCTGCAGAATAGTAGTGGCTGTGTTGATTCTCATTTGGCAGAATCTGTCTTATGTTTTTCGCTGCATCGATATAAAACATATAAATATATGCGTCCTTACCGAGGCTCAAGAGGAATTGTATTTCATCACCTTCAACAAACTGCTGCTGGTCACCGAGGTGCGTGGTCAGTTCCAGAGGAATTGCGGCCAGACCTGTACTGTTCTCCATGATCATCGTGTTATTTGCTGTGTTGCATCCGCTGAGCAATAAAACCAGTAAATAACATCTGAGAAACTTATACATTCTTAAGCAGAGTCTAAAACAGTGTTATATAAGACGCCAGGTCATAGACTAAAACTATAGTTATAACCAATGAACAGCGCATTGATCTTGTAATCTTGTTCTGTTGAGTCCAGATATTCAAAACTGTAGTTTCTTGTTTTTATTCCCGCGTTTAAAAAATGTCTGTCATTAATAGTGTAAACAGTGCCCGCTTCCAATGCCCAGCTATTGCCTTCACCGACTTTCTTGTCATTATTATCCTGTATTTTACCGTTACCAATAAAACCAAAAGATCCAAACAGGGTCCATTTTTCATTTACTGGAATATAACCGGATACACCCAGGCCAAGCCCTAAAAAGCTCTGTTCGTAAGGTTCATCTAGCCAGTTATTAGTGACGCTTTTAATATCGATAAATAAAGAGACCTGTGACCAGAAGTAATATCCAAACAGTAGATCCATATCGGACTGTTGTATTTTTACCTTTGAGCTGGGAACTCTACCTGCGAGTGTGAATTTGTCAGGGGCGCTGTCTTTGAAATTATATTTACCCCGTTGTAAATTCAACCCTGTATAAAACTTATCAAGTTTATAGGAAATATTTAAGCCGAACTGTCCACCTTCATCGCTTTCGAAATCAGTCCTGCCAGCGCCATTGTCTCCATTCCATCCGGCTGCTAATAATTTTGCACCAAATGTCAGACGTTGTTCAGCATGTACGGCGTTGATAGCGAACGCGCCTGATAATAAGATGATAAATAACTTTTTTACTAACATGATACCGTCCTTTTACAATGTTGGGATAGGTACAACCTTCGGTTTATTCACTGGCTGTATCGTTTTGTTAATTACCTTGTCTGTACTGGTTTTATCAACAGGTATGACATTGACTTCTACTTTGACTTTATCTGGATCGACACCTTCAACAGTGACATCCATTTTTATAAATATAAACTCGCCCAATTCATCTCCCGCGCCCTGTAATACACCGCTTTCAGGCACCTGATCAACATTGTTTGCCACTGCGCGTTCTACATTGCCAGATAGCTGGCTAACTGTGAACATAGGACTGTTATTGGTTTTTAGTTCATTGATCAGGAAATAGGTAAATGGTGAATGGCCCGATTTACGATAATCATCATCTACAAATTCAAAACCGCCAGCGGCCATTATCTGTACGCTTTTCTTATTTGAGACTTTTTCAAAATATTTTTCGCTGTAATCGCTTTCTGAAATACCGCGAGAGGCGGTTCTCAGTAGCGAGCCGCTGAAACATGAGTCAGAGATCAGCAATGTGTGCTGTACCCGAGAAGCGATGCTAGACACCTCATCACGGATAGTCGAATTACGTAAAAATGTGGTGTGGTCACTGCCGTCAGCATCAACAGGTACCCAGTAGCCTTTGTTGGTTTCATCATCTAAAAAACCATGACCGGCATAATAGATCAAAACGTTATCATTTTTTAGTGACCTGCTAGCAAGCTTTTCTAGCGCGAACAAAACATCACGTCTAGTCGCGTTTTCTAGCAATTCAACATCAGTGAAACCATACTGGTGCTTGAGTAATCGGGCGACTTCGCGTGCGTCAGTAATGGCCGTACTCAAAGGCTGCCATTTCCCCTGCTCGTCCTGATATTCATTATTGCCGATGATCAAGGCGCGATAAATACCTTTATTCATCGATGCTGGTGTATTAGCTGTTTTTTCTATCGATATACCGCGTGATTCTGCCGCATAGACATCATGGGTCAGAAAGCCAGTGTAAGACGATATAGTCAGTATGGTAGCAAGAGCATATTTGAAGTGGAACTTAGGCATATCTATCACCATGTATCATTATCCTGATCTCCGTTTGCATCGATTCTGCTGATGACAAAACCGCCAGTTGCGTAAAATGTGCGGTCATCTTTGGTATTGCCATATAACACCCATTCATATCGTTTGTTCAAGTGTTGCAGATTATTAGCATCAATATTTGTTTTCAAACTGTCTGGTTCCAGCAGAAAGGTCGTGTGGTTAGTCTTTGTCGAGTTCTCTCGTAACATTGTCTTCCTGCCCTGATTAAAGACCTGTATACGCATTTTGTAAAGCGTTGCACCATCAACTTCTGGCCAGGATATTTTGACCGTATTCTCAGCGATCAGTTCGATACGGACATCTTCAAATGCTTTTGAGGTATTACCCGACTGTGTAAAAAAGCCAACACCGGGCAATTTGTTTTTATCGGTAAACTGTATAGTCGGATTGTCCTGATAGGAAGCGATCATGGTCTGTCCGTGTTGGTCCTGAGGGTACTGCACGACTAACAGTAATACAGCAATTATCAACGCCGCAGTGGCCGACATGGTGTAGACCATTGGTGACTGTATGCTAAAAAACTGCCCGCCCCAGGTTATTACTCGGCTGAATAGATGATCTGTTGAGAGTTGCGATGCCGCCTTTGATGGTGGCACATTCTCATCTCTTGAAAGCTGGGTCTGCATCGCTGTCGTATGAGTCTGGTAATGCAGTGCGGCTTTCATTGCCTGCGGTTGACTCTCGAGCAGGCTTCTCACTTGTTCGGCTTCATCTGCTGGCAGTAAACCGTCAACGTAATCACATATAATTTTATGCTGATCGTCTGTTAGTTCTGATGACTGGCGGATATCTGGCCATTGATCGAGTAATGTGGAAATGATTGATGCCTGGTTCCTGCATGTTTCACAGGCTGCTAGATGGTCTATTACATCGTGGTATAAGGTACTGTTCATATTGTTACCAGCGCCTGCCCTCTGCGGGTCTGATAGCGACGTGGTTTTTACGTATAAAGTTAGCGTATCGTTATCAATATGTTGTTGCGTCATGATCTTGCCTTCATTGCCCATGTTGAATAAGAGACAATAACTCTTTGGATATTTGAAATAGTAGACATCGTATTTAGCATGCTGGATTTAACATCACGTGTAATTTAGCCAGCGTTTTACGGTTAAAATAATATAGTTGCTGGCGATCGAGCGCTTCGGCTCTGACGCCCTTTTTAAAACTTATATCGAGTTTTTTTAGCGAATCAAGCACGCTTTCTGCGTCCTGCTCTTCGATCACCAGTGCTTCGATGACAAACTGTTCTACCGGGCTTAGTTTTTTCCATGCCTTTGATAGCAACAAATTTTCTTCAACCGTTTCTAGCGGCTGATCATAGCTGGCCGTCTCATGCTCCATCGTTGATGCTGTGGTGTGCTCTCCTGTCTGTTGCGAGAGTGAGACGTTAACAGGCGCGTTAAGTAGATGTAATCGGTTTTTTTTAGTGAGCAGTATAACGATCTGCCGGCTTAACTCTCTTATCTCATCGTTAGTGCAAGAAGTCTGCTGGCTGATATGTTCGATCGAGTGTTGTGAGCGTAATCCATAAAACACTGCTTTCGCTGTTTTACCTAGAGACTGTATATAGCTTGGCACATAGACCTTTCGACCAAAACGCCAATCTTTCCAGCGTTCATAAAATGGTAGTGAATTTGCGATGACGTAACAATAGTCAAACAAGCTTGCATTATTGTTCGCCTGGTATTTATTTAAACGCTTGCTGCTGCTCAGATCATTCAACATCCAGGCATAACTGCCGTTGCCCCACTCACACAGACTGGCATCAGCAGGCGCTGAGCTGATCGGTGCATTCAAGGTGCATTTGAACTGATATCGGTTTTCCTTACAAAAGCGTTTGCAGAAACGATTGGTCTGATAATGAATAATTGGGCGATATTAAATCATTGACCTTTTTTCTGGCGAGCGCATCATTTCTTGCCGCATCCTGTGCGAGCGCTATATTTTCCCTGTTTCGCTCAGCCGAGTTGTTCGATTGGCTGGCTGACTTGTTGGCCTTATCTGGCAAAATGATACCCGTGTGCTGTGTTTATTCATCTTTCACAAGTGTAGTGGAAAAATGTATTTTTAGATTAATCCGTCTCATATAAAAACCAGCCTCTTACCTGATCATTACTTATGCGCACGGCAAGTCCGTAATCGTCATAAGCCAGGTACTCTCCTGAAGTCAGATTTAATCGACGATCAGGGATGCCAAGGGTTTTGAATGGACGATCTGCAGAGTCTCCAATATGAAGTTTATCGTCGCTAGTAATGGCTTTTGTTTCGCTGTTTGTCTGTCGTGCACTGATCAGGGTGCCATCATCCTGCGTGATATAACGTGAATTTTTATCGATGAGTATCTGATAACGTTCACCGTCTATCCATAGTTCTGCTCTGTTCTTGTTTGCAGTCTTAGCAAGTAACATGGTGTCTCCCAGCCTGTTGCCTTCTATCGTAGGGGCCTGCTGTAAGTTTTGTCTGAGTATCTTATGATTCTTCGGTTCGATATGACTTACCGCCAGTCTGAATAAAAAGGTGTCGCCATTTTTTTGTGATAACTGTGCCAGCTTCATCCAGGCTTTTATGGCTTCAGCTGATCTATCGACTGAATCATATAATTCAGCAAGGTTATAAGTTACGCTGTAACGTAATATATTTTCTGCCAATACCGAAGAGTTTTTGTTAATAGTTGATGTCAGGCTCAGTCTCTCCAGTTCTTTGATCGCCTGATCAGTATCTCCTTCTATGGCCATAGTCAGTGCGAGTAACATGTCTACAGCATTATCATTGCCAAACTTTTTAATATATTGTCCCTGTAATACACCTCGAACACGATATGAGTTATTGGCAAGCAGGTGAGACGATGCCAGTAACAGATATGTTTGACGATATTCAGGCGCCAGCCGTATCGCTTTTTCAAACTGACTGATGCTTTGATCGAGCAAAGAGGTTTTCTGTTTTTGCAGTTTAGTGATCATACTTTTAGTATCTGCACGTTTGCTTCCTGCGGATAGCCTGGTAGCAGTATCACTCACCTGTGCATCCAATATCATCGGGTAATAAAAATCCAGCTGTTGTGAACCTGTATTGTCACTGAGACTTGCTTTCAGTTTGATTAACTGTTTCTGGATGTCCTGTGCCTGTGCGAAATAGCTTAAGCCGATTGCCGAGATGATGGCTCTGCCCGGGTAATCGCGACCGTAGATGGTGAAATATTCTCTCGCCTGTAAATAGTCACCAGCAACAAATTTCTCTACGCCCAGATCATATAACATGGATTGTGTGGCTACTGTCTCAAGCTGTGTCTGTGTTCTTAATGCTCGAGCCTGCGCCTGTTTACAGGCGTCATAGTGACTATTATGAATCGTGTTGTCCGTACAGTTCTGCTGCCAGATGTTTTCGACCCATAAGGTGAAAAAATCTTTATCGTTGACGACCTGGTGTGCATCGAAACCAACGCTGGACATCAACACCAGTCCATCGTGATCTGCCTGCGCTTCTTTCTGTTCGAGCTGAGTGATCAGTTCAGAATTGAAATCGAGACCGGCTATCATCGTTTTCTGTGATTCAGCCGATTGCGATCCCAGCATACGGAAGAATCGTTGATGCCACAGGTCATCAGAGCGCTGATGCGCCAGTTCATGCGCTAAAACAAAGGCCAAAAGATGTTCGCCGCGTTGACCACCAAATGAATAACAGGTTTCGATCGCCTGTTTGCTCAACAGGATATTGCCATCAGCAAGAGACGCTGCCCATGCCCCGGCATCAGACTCAACCACATATAAGCCAGGTTCGATTCGGGATTGATCCCAAGCTCGCAACAGTACACTAAATATCTGCTGAGATTGTTGTACCAGGTCACGGTCATCATCGAGTATGTATTTTTTCCAGTAAGTAATCGACTGTTTGGGATCTGTCGGAGGAACTAATGTCGACAAATTCTCAGCGTAGGCCGTGTTATTAGCCAGCATTGTGACATATGCCAGCGCTGCACAGGCTCGTACAGAACAGCTAACTATCTGTTTTAATATACTATTCATGCTTTATAAAAAATCTTCCGTATAGTCTTATACCTAAAGAGACGCTGACATCCAGTTAATTTGAATAAATAGTTCTAACTCAGTGTCATCGACGCTGTGGTTCTCTTATGTGCAGCTGATGTAATAATTCTTTTCAAATATACGCCAACTCCCTGTCTCTTTGATATTGAACATAACTAACAATCTGCTTCTGCAAATACAAGCATAAGTCAGAATAAAGGAGAAACAAGATGAAGCTTAAGAAAAAAAGATGTAACCCGCAAATGATACCGAACTTCAAAACCAGTGTTGCACTTACAGCTGTATTGTTAAGTAGTTTACTGGTTGCCTGCAATGAGGATACAACCGCTGGTTCAACGCCAGTTTCTGATAATCCGACGATAGATCTGGCTATCCCTGCGAGTTTGACAGGCGGCAGTGCATCCTCTGAACCGGAGCTGGTAGTGGCCGCGAAAACACTGCTCAGCGCGAATAGTTCAGTTCAGATGGCAAAAGCCAGCACCGGTCAGCCCTGTTCTTATCTAGGTCATGAAGATAAGGATGATCCATTCCGTAATGGCTACGAAACCAGTAAGTTTATGATCTCGGTGATGGCAAGCTGGACATGTATCGCTGACCTGTTGATCGATGTCTCAGGATTTGTACCACATAATGGTGAAATCATCGAAACTGAAAATGACAATAATGCGGATGATTTTGAAGCGGATGAGCCAACTCATTACAGCGTGACAGATGATTCGGATACTCAGGTAACTGTTCGTCTGTATTATAACTACAGTCGTTCACAACCGCCGGTTGCTGGTGAAAAGGCACAATTCTATGTTTCCTGGAATGAGGCGGAGAACGGTGATGTCGAAGGCCGTATGATCATCGACGGCGTTGCTGTTGACTGGGAAAACCACGACAGTGAAGACCCATCGATGATGCGAATGGATTTCAATTTTACAGATGTACAGCAAACAGCCGACATGTTCCTCCAGTTCGACGACAATAATATATGGGCGAATGGTTTCAGGATAGCAATCATAAAAGATCTCGCAATAAACCCTCTGCTCAAAGTTTTTGAAGCACGTGGACTTATCAACATGAAAGCACAGTTTGCGCCGGTTACTAATATCTCTGAGATTCCTGATGTACATCTTTACACGGTATCAGATGCATTGGGTAATGGTGCCTCCGTTGCTGAGTTCCAGAACCTGTCCTTACCACTGGAGTTAAATCCCAGCCTCGGTAACCACCTGGGCAATTATATATTCAGCAAGCAGGATGTGTATTTCTTTGAACACGACATGGACTGGGAGTACATTAATAAGACGGTACTTTTTTCAGAATACCGTGGTGAACGGACGACACCTGCTACCGACGGTACCTGGATTCCGTTCGATCCATCTCTTGATCTGATCATCACTGCCTTGAACCTTGATAATGATTATTTCACTAACGCGAAATGCGCCGATATCGGTGATGACTGTAATGACCTGCTCAATGCCGTGTTTGACCATACTGGCGGATTTGCCGGCCAGGAGGAGAATCAGGGAAGCGATCCGCTGGACTGGCGGTCAGCTGCGATCGAAAGTGCTGATTACCTGACCAGCGTTTATCCAAACGGTGTTGACTGGACAGGTGCTTTTGAGCACAGTTTTACCCCAACTGTGACACCGTAATTTAAAATTAACACTACTGACCTGTGAAAGCCCGCTACCAATAAAGGTAGCGGGCTTTTTTATTTTTCTATGTCGTCGCAGATTGTTTTTTTTAGCAATAAAAACCTATATCATAGATGTCTATTTGTTAAAAAAGATCACGCTTATGGTTACCTATTTATATTGGGCCGGTATTATCGCACTGGCATTCGGCCTGTTTTATTTTATTGGTTATAAGATGGATGAGTGGAAAATCGCGGCCATCGCCTGTTTTAGTATATTGATTATCGGTTTTATTGCTTATCATTTCCATTTTCAGCAGGTATTCGTCAAGCGTTACGGCGGTGTTATGACCATCAAGGTGCCTGAAGGAGAACTGCATCTGGCAGCTACATGGAAAGATGACAATCTATGGATCGAAAATTACAGTCCCAAAACCAACACCTGCCATTTTCGAGAATACTCACGCGGCAATCTATTACAGGGTCAGGTGACCATTAAAAACTGCAACCCGATATTGCGGAAAGTGGCAGATACTGGCGCGACGCAACCTTATCTAAAATAATCTGTCTGTATAACCCTATGAATACTAATTATCTAAATGTTCCATTTAGAAAAGTCTGCATCGCCTGCCTTTTCTCGCTAAACCTGCTTTTTTGTAATGCGTATGCAACTGAAAAGAGTAAAACAACTGAGTCGCACTTCACCTCTGACGATTTCTCTCACTGGTTAAATGCGGCTTATATAGCTGATGCTACCTATCAGTCTAAACAGGATATTGAACAGGTGTTAGTCTCGCAAGGTTATAAATTAAAGCAATTTAAACAGCTTGAAGGTTATTCGGTAGCTTACGTGATCGCCACAAACGATACGACCAAAACCCATACCATTGCTGTGCGCGGCACATCTAATATTGAAAATATCATCGTTGATGCGGCTTTTGTACTGGTCGCGGACAAGATAACAGGCATCGATATCCACCAGGGATTTTTAGTTTCTGCCAGGGATATCTACCAGCAAATCCTGCCTGAAATAAATCCAGGCTATACGATCAGCACTATTGGGCATAGCCTGGGCGGTGCAACCGCATTGATCTTAGCCATGATGCTCGATGCTCAGGGCTATCATGTCGGTGAAGTCATCACCTTTGGTCAGCCAAAAGTGACCAATATCAGCGGCAGCCGCAAGTTCCAGCATCTGGATGTTAAACGGCTGGTTACGCCAAAAGATGTGGTGCCGCTAGTGCCACCGCTCGACCCCATGGATATGATGAACCTGAGTATATTCTGGCACCAGGGAACAGAGATCGTTTTATTAAAAAATAATCAATATTCCGTTTTGACCGGTATCAACAGCATGATGCGAGCAACCGACTTTCTAAACGACATGCCCAGTGAGCATAATCTGAAAAATCACTTCATGTCGACCTATATAAGCCAGCTAAAAACCAAACTGGATTCACCTGAAGCAGTTACCTATAAAAGTGACTTTAAGTTTTCAGACTGGTTTGGGACATCTTCAGGCACTGGTCAGCAGCAATAAATACTTTAATGCTGGGCCGCGTGCGACAGCTACAAAGTAAAATAAATGACTGGAACTCGGTGTCGTACAGCGCTAAGATTAACAGGTTTCTATAAGTTATTAATCATCGGGTTATCCTGTGTCCATCGATAAAATTCGTTGCTACAGGGCCGAGTAACCTAATTTGGAGTACGCAGACTAATGAGAGTTAAGTTACTATCTACTACTTGTGTTGCAATTTCGTTTGCTGCATTGACACTAACAGCACAGGCCAGCAATGGTGATACCGATCAGAGATGGATGCCCAAGCAGCCGACTGACCGTTACTGGCAAACGCCTGAGTGGTCTGGTTTTAGTACGCCGCCTCAGCGACGAGCAGCTCAACCTGCAAATAAACCGCCTCAGCGACGAGCAGCTCAACCTGCAAATAAGCCGCCTCAATGGCGAGCAGCTCAACCTGCAAATAGACCGCCTCAACGGCGAGCGCCCCGACCTGCATATACGCCACCTCGAGCGCCTGATTATAGTGATCGATACCGTGCGCCAGCTGCACAGGCGTACAGACCACGTCAACCGGCTTATAATTATCCGCCGCAGAATGCATATCGTCCTGATGTCAATCGCGCACCACCACCTGCACCGAACACCAGCAGAGGCAATACGCCACCTCCGCCAACGGGACCCTACCGTAGCGCGCCTTACTCCGGCCCTACTGGTGAGCCGTCGGCGTTTAATACACCAGGTTATAAGCCGTATCGTCGTAACAACAATCGCTGGAATAACGATAAGTTTTGGGGAAGAAGTGGTCCCGGAACCTGGATGAATCCGAATAAACGCAATCTGGAACGCGGTTGGGATGACATGATAAATTCGCCTAGCCGTATGGATGAGATGCCAGGTGGATGGACAGCACCTGAAGTGACGATGCCTAACCCGATCGATATGGGTGATCAGATACAGGATAATGTAAAAGATCTACCTGAACAGGTGAAAGATATGGATGTCGGTAACGACGTTAAATAATATATGTTACTGATTAAAAAAAGCCCTGCACTGCAGGGCTTTTTTTTGCACTATATTGCAACGTTTTATACTGGTTTTAGCTGAATGTTTTCATAACCACTGTATGATCTTTTCACATACCCACTCAGCATCGTCCAACGGAATATCATGCCCTGCTGCAGCGTGTGTTTCTATCGGTAGATGCCAGTACCTGGCCAGTGTGGCTGAGCATTCTGGACTGACCATATGATCAGCCAGACTTCGTAACACCAATATCGGAACGTCTGGCTGCTGCGCAGGCACATGAAAACGCATGGCGGCAATTAACTGTCTTAAGCCATTGATTGCAGATACTGGATATTGTTTTGCATAATCGATCCAGTGGCTAACAATCACCTCACTTTTAGTTGAATCACTGGCAATGATATTTGAGACCAGATGCAAAATTCTGTTTTCTTTCTGATGAATATCTTCAGGTAAAATTAAAGATTTTAAAATCGTCGGGTAATTTGATGGCAACAGCCGCTGATAAAAAGGATTTAACCCACGCAGACTGGTGCTGATTAAGACTGCGCCCGCACATTCTTCAGGGTGCTGATTCATCCATTCGACAGCGACCATTGCGCCCATTGACAATGCGATAACATATACCGGTTGAGCGGTTAAGTGATTTGATAAAGATGATCTGACCTCATTGGTCATAGCGGTTATCGTTGTTGCACTTTTTTCTTTATTTCTTTTACCGTTACCGGGGAAATCGAAAAGAATGATTTCATCATCAGGAAAATATGTCTGAAGAACATCAGGAAAGTTTCCCCAATGCCTCTGTTCACGGACAAGACCACGTAATAATACCC
The DNA here is from genome assembly GCA_963752725.1 of uncultured Gammaproteobacteria bacterium. Classification (GTDB taxonomy): domain Bacteria; phylum Pseudomonadota; class Gammaproteobacteria; order SZUA-229; family SZUA-229. Next base: position 108,633 of record CAVWAI010000021.1, on the reverse strand, counting down.
AGGTTCGTTGGTTAGGCATTATTTTAAAAGTGCCTCACAGGTGGTTTTGATAAAATAAAACTAATTGCCTGATCCGTCTTTTATCATTTAGAAATCTAACCATACTGTTGTTTCTATACTTTTTATTCTGTCTTTAACATAACGTATTTCACGGATGTTTCATCATCTTCTTTATTAAGCCAGGCCAGATGTATATTTCCATCGTTATCAAAAGTTGCAGATGGTGCGTACTGGTCACCTGCACCAGATGCAACATCTATCATTACATCATCAGACCATTCGTCTTCGTCCATATAGGAATAACAGATGTCCTGAGTTCCTTCTCTTGAATCGTTCCAGAGAACGATATATTTTCCAGAGTCATCACTAACGACGTTTGCATTCCACTGCGGTAATTGATCGCCAAAGGTGTCTTGCACTCTGATATTTTTTCCAAAGCTTTTACCATTATCGTCACTGATACTTGCGAATACTTCATAACCTGACTTACGGGCACGTTTATCCATCCACACAGCAATGATTGAATCAGTGTCAATACGTGACAAGGAGGCTCTCATAACACCAGAGCCATGACCGTATTTATCAGATTTTTTAATGGTTTCGTTTATGTTTTTTTGTTCGGTATATGTATTATTAGCCGTTGATCGTACATATCGAATAACATTCGTGCCCCTACGAAGATCCTGCCAACTGATAATAATGCTATCACCTGTCTTCAGGATCGAAGGGTAGGCTTTCAATGTTTTTGGACTGTCTGCATCTATTATCTGCCGCTTATTAACCTGTAATGATTTTTTAGTATCGCTACTAATCGTTGCAGTTACAACATCGGATCTATGAAAATCACCGATTATCCAGGCGGCCAATAATTCTTTGTTAGAATAGTGAAAGCTGATCTGCCTCTCCTGATTACTGCCCAGGTTTATGGCGCTTATGATTGTCCCATGCAAATCGATATATATGACACGAGTAGTCTCTTCCTGTTCCCAGGCGACGATGAAGCCATCTTTAAAGGCGCTGATGACAGGAGAATATGCAGAAGTATTAGCAGATAAATTGATGGGTTTTGAGAAATTATCCGCTGTAATCTTTTTATATACATAATATACAGCGTTGGTGCCGCTTGAATTATCCTCCCACACTACTGCAACATTATTATTACTGGTTGCGATAGATCGTCTTCCGCCGGATTCCAGGTGATGAAATATAGAAGGCCCCTGTTGAGTGTTAAGTGTGTGAACTGAGCTTTCCTCGATATCCAAAGCATGTGCTTGCATTGAACATAGTAGTAAAACAAGTAAGATGATATTTTTCATATAAGATCCATTTTTTAGTATGATGACAGTGAAATTAATTTTTAATCATTGCCAGTAATTCTTCGTCCGTTTTAAATCCATAATATTTTTTAACTACTTTTTGCTTGCTGTCCATTTTGATAAACACAGGTGTTCCAAGGATATTCATGCTTTCTGCAAATTGCATTTCAGTCATGGTTTCACCGCTAGACAATGTGATCCGCCTGCCTCCTTCTGAGTCCATATAAACCAATGTGTAAGTGGCCTCTAACTTTTCTTTCACCTCTGGGTTAGTAAAAGATTCTTTATTGGTCTTATCACAAAAGCCACAACCATGGCGTCCCATGTAGATGAACATAGGCTTGTCATTTTCTTTTGATTGCTGGATGCCTTTCTGATAACTGACGAAATCATAACCTTCAGGCGGACTAGCAAAGGCGCTATGTAGCCAGACCATATGAGAGATTGTGACAATAACAGCAAAGATGAATTTTGAATTAACTTTCATTTACAGTACCTCAAACCAGATTTTAATTGCGGTTCCTGTGATGATCACGGCTAATATATGCCGTAGGATATGAACCGGTGTTTTTTGACTAAATGCTGCCCCAACCTGCGCACCAATAAGTACGCCTGCAACCATAAAAGCAGACCATCCCCATGGGATTTGACCGGAGCCAAGTCGGCCAATAAATACTGCGGCAGATGACATGATTCCTATTAACAGTGCTGTACCTATGACGATACGTGTCGGTATTGATAATAAATATATCATCGCAGGTATAAATAGGAAAGCTCCTCCCTGTCCGATAATACCGGCAAAAACGCCGATTATCCCGCCGGTGAAAGTAGCTAATGTTTTGGAGAAAGAAACATCATTTAAATCAGGATTGTCTTCTTCATTTCTCTTAGGCAGAAACATTAATATTGCTGCACATACTGCCATGACACCAAATGCCTGTAACATCAGTTCATTGCTGACCTGCTTGGATATGAACGAACCGGAAAATGATCCGATAGCCATTGGGATGCCGAGGTAACATGCCAGGGGGATATGTATACGTTTAAATTTATTGTGTTTGCTGGCCCCTGATATAGCGCCAATAAAACTTTGCACCGTGGTCATGCCAGCGACAACTCGCATCGGCAGTTCAACAAGACCAAAAACTGGCGGTACATATAAAAGCAGCGGCACCATAATGATACCGCCACCAATACCTAATAAGCCCGATAGGCCGCCACCGATAAATCCTAATGTAAACATCAGGGTGTATGTTTCATATTCCATAGTTATTAACTATCTTATAAATGATACATAACAATCCTGGTCTGCCTGTAGTGTTATTTCACCAATAATAGCAGCGTCATTTTTTCCAGTTTGATGTATCTTTTCTAATACTTCATCCGCTTTGTCTGCGGCAACAGTTATCAATAAACCGCCATTTGTCTGTGGATCAGAATACAAGATCTGTGTATCGATATCGACGTCATTTAGAAATTCTATATCTTCATCATATGTTTTAGCATTATGATATGCAGCAGACGGCATGACGCCTTCTTCAGCAAACTGCATTACGCCGTCAAACAGTGGCACAGTGTTCATATCGATATTAATATGATTGTTTGAACCTTTGGCCATTTCCAGCAGGTGCCCGGTAAGTCCAAAGCCGGTTACATCTGTCAGCCCGTGTACCTCATCAATGTCGCCCAGCCATTCACCTTCCACATTGATACCACTGGCAGCGTGGATGAAGGTTTGATAGCCATCGTCATCAAGCATATCAATCTTAAAAGCTGAGGATAATACACCTATGCCTATCGGTTTCGTAATAATTATCTTATCGCCTACATGGCCGCCGTTATTACGTTTTACTTTAGAAGAATTTATGCGGCCAACGCATGCCAGTCCATAGATAGGGTGTGGATTGTTGATAGTATGTCCACCAGCTAAAGGCACGCCTACTTCAGTGCATACATCAATCGATCCTTGCATGATGGCTCTCATGTCGTCATTAGACATTGAGTGTAAAGGGAACCCTGCTATGGCATTTGCAATGAATGGTTTTGCTCCCATTGCGTAGACATCACTAAGTGCATTGGCAGATGCAATACGTCCGAATAAGTAAGGGTCATCCACCGTAGGTGTGTGAAAGTCATTGGTAAAGACGATCGATTCATCATTACTGAACGCATAGACAGCAGCGTCATCTGCACTTTCAATGCCGACGGTAAGATTAGGGAACAGGTTTTTATTTGGCACCCCTTTTAATATCTTTGCTAACTGACCTGGATCTACCTTTGATCCGCAACCACCTGAATTAGAAAATTCAGTCAGACGTTTTTTACGTCGTTCGACTATCTCCTTAAATCCTTCTAACGATGGTACTTCCCCTGTTTGAATATAATTATGCACAGCCTCTTCTTTAGTAGCCATATCGCCCCCAATGTATTTATTTTAATTAGTTTTATATAAGCCCGAATATCTCCATAACTTATTATATTTCCATAAGATAAATGTAAAACTTTCAGTATTTACACTGAAATTTGGTTTATGATGCTGTTTTTTAAGACAAATTCATGAACTGATTCGTAAAATAACTCTAAAATCATGTCACGTCAAAGTTATTTATTGCATATACAGCGAGAGATTGACGATAGCGGGAGTTTTGGCCAATGCGCAGAAGTGCGCATTATATGGTTAATGGAGTGTTTTATCGTGTATTTTGATGATGTTTTTACTGTCATCCGGGGCTGGTATCGCCCAGGGGGACTCATGAATAAATTTGTCAAAGGCTGCCACGCGTAGTGGTTTTGAGATGAAATAACCCTGTATCATGTCACAGCCTAACTCAGAGAGTAAATGTAAGGTATCTGCGTCTTCGACACCCTCAGCGATAACATTTAACTTAAGACTATGGCCAAGGTCGATGGTCGCACGAACGATCGATTTGTCACTGTTGTCTTCCAGTATGTCCTTGATAAATTCTCTATCGATTTTTAGTGCCTGAACGGGCAGTTCTTTAAGGTAGATCATCGAAGAGAAACCTGTACCAAAATCATCGATAGACATCGGAATATTCATATCACTGAGGCGCATTATCGATTGCAGCGCCATTTCCGGGTTATACATCATGGCACTCTCGGTGATCTCAAATTCTATCTGTTCTGGTTCGATATTAAATTGAGTTAACAGGGTTTCGATATGGTCGATCAAACGCCCGTCCTGTAAGTTTAGTACCGACAGGTTGATAGCAATCGGCAGCCAGGTACCCTGCGAGCTCCACACTGCAACCTGGGTAAATACTGCGTATATAACCCAGTCTGTTAATATTCCGATCAAACCGGAGTTTTCGGCTATCTCTATAATTTCCTCTGGGCCGATATTACCTTCTTCAGGATGGTTCCATCTTAATAATGCTTCAGCGCCGATTATCCTTTTTCTGCGCAAATCTACTTTTGGCTGATAATGTATTTCAAGTTGATTGTTTTCGATCGCATCAACCAGATCTTTTTCAATCTTTAATCTTCTTGAACTGTCCAGATCATCCTTAATATTATAAATCTGTGCGCCAGTTTTTGTCTTCTTGGCGCTATACATAGCGACGTCAACGTGTTTGATTAATGCTTCAGTAGTAAGGCCGTGATCAGGATAAATAGCAATTCCTATGCTGCCTGACACCGGTAAAGTATGATGGTCGACCGTCACTGGGCGTTTAAATGAAAGTAACAATTTTTGCGCTACATGATTGGCTCTCAGGTCATCTGTGTGCGGTAATAATATTCCAAATTCATCACCACCTAAACGCGCCAGAGTATCGTGTTCTCTTAATTGTGACTGAATCTTTTCAGAGATAGATTTTAAAACCTTATCACCGATGTGATGTCCGTGTGTATCATTGATATTTTTAAAATTATCTAAATCGATCATCAATACTGCGACGGTACTGATATATTTATTATGTCGTTTTGCTAAAGAGATCGCCTGTTTCAGCCTGTCTTCAAACAATCGCCTGTTAGGCAGCTTAGTCAATGGATCATGTAAAGCTTGATGTTCCATGAGAGACTGCTGTTCTTTAATTTGACTGATATCTGTTGCTGCCCCGACCATACGTATCGGTATATGATTTTCATCGGTTAATATCTTGCAGCGTATGTTTAACCAGATATTATTTTTTTTGCCTAGTTCGAAGGGGCAATCTGTGACAAATATCTTGGAGCCGCTTCTGCTTTCTGCATTTATATAAAGAGAGAAACTGGAAACAACATTACGTTTATAATCTTCTTGCACTTTCGACAGCACATCCTTTGTAAAATCGGTGTATTCTTTATCTTTATCGAGTTCGATCATAGAGAGCATTCGTTCTGATAAATAAAGTGACTCATTTTTTATATCCCAGTCAATTATCCCATCATTGCTGCCTTCAATGACCAGTTTATAACGCTCATCATCCTTTCTTTTTCTACGCTGTAGATGTTTAAATTTGTAATATTGAACTGCCAGGATAGTTAGCGCAATCAAAAGTAACAGAGCAAAGGATTTAGTAAGATATAACGCTTCTTCTTTCTCTTTTATCGAGTTGGATTTTTCTTTTAATAAGCGTTCTTTTTTTAGTGCATTGAGGTTAGCGTCGAGCGATGCTGCAGGGAAGTATATGGCGTGGCCATGCTTTTCAATGCCATAATTTCTTATCAGTGTCTGTGCTTCGTCTGAAATAAGGAAATCTTTTAATATAGAACTGCCGACAACATTGATGTCAGTAAATTTTTCAGGGTTAGGTGTGATAATACTGTAATAGTTTCTTAGTAATTCATGATCTCGGTACAGAGGGATCATCATTTCACTGATTTCATTTTGATTATTCGAGTAGGTTGCCATATCTGAAAATGCAAAGGTATTAAACAGGCTGGCCATCACCAGTGTTCTACCAGTGCTGGTGCCGGTTCCTTCATATCCCGGCCAGTTAGGGTCAATGCCAGCTGATGACCAAAGTTCAGTCAACCTGCGGTAGGTCGCCGAGTTTGCCCCAGGATACATAAAGTTTACCTGCTCATTTGCGAGCTTTTGTAATATGGTGGTCAGGTCCTGGCTAGGTAAGATATTGTATTCATTTGATGAATCTCCGAATATAGCGAAGTTGTTATACATCAGATAAGTACGATTATTAGCGTAACCATCGGCTATCAATAATTTCTCACCAGACGGATAATGAGTGATCACCAGGTCTGCTTCACCCTGTTTGATCCGTTCGAGTGCTGAAATGCCGCCTACTTTTGATAATGAGACCTGAAATGGAGGGTGTTTTTTTTCAAAGACATCAATTAATTCATCAATAATCCCTGTGTCAACAGCAGAGTTAGCCGCGGTTAAACGGATAACATTATTACTATTTTCCGCCTGAGCAACGGTGATAAATAGCACTAAAGAGAGATAAATTATCAATTTTTTCATTAATTTGGCCATCACAGACGCATGTATACCGTTAACAGAGAAGATGATATCGTATGGAAATTAATCGGATAATGTCTTGCAATTATAGTCAAAGAATTAGACTTTATTAGATACTGGATGTAATAAGCATAAGACTAAGGTGTTATTAAATCATCTATTATGAAAAAAGTGTGCTGTAAGCGATCCACTATCTCTCATACACATCTTCAAGGCTGTGATTCCATCAATTTTTGTTCTTTTCAGGGAAGCCACAGTCGTTGATCCTGTGATTGATCCCTGTTTCGGTTAAATATGTTTATATTTATTGAGCTAACAACAGCTAAAACATCATCTATCTTTGCAATATCACAAGGATATGGATTGACTAGATGCAAAAAGCATTAAAAAATTTGTTTGTTTTACCTGTTATCTGGCTCTCACTTATCTGCCTGAGCATCATTTTATATGTATTATCTTATCTGCCACGGAATTTTTCGGGACCTTATTACCATAGTTTAAGTCGATTCTGGTGCCGGATATTCGTCCGTGCTCTTGATGTTGATCTAAGACTTATCCAAAAAAATACGCAGCCATTACCAGAGCAATACATACTCGTAGCAAACCACCCTTCTGCATTAGAAGACTTTGGTATACCGGCTTTATTTGATATCTATCCATTGGCTAAAGAAGGTGTGCGTGACTGGTTTGTATTAGGTCGTATCAGCGATTACGCCGGTACGATTTATGTAAAACGTGAGAATGCCAAATCCAGACATACTGCACTGCAGTCGTTAGTCGAAGCCGTGATAAGTGGTAAGAATATTGCCATTTTCCCCGAAGGTGGTTGTAAAGGACGCCGGATATACAAAGAATTTCACCATGGTGCCTTCGATATCTCCTTGCAAACCGGTGTATCGGTACTTCCTGTTTTCTTACAATATGTCGATCAGGATACATTTGAATGGAAGGGAGAATCTTTAATAACAAAACTGTGGCAAATATTTAGATCAAATAATAGCCGCGTTAACTATTACGTACACGATGCTATATCGCCTGGCAAATTTAGCGATAAAGAAAGTTTTGCAAAACATGTGCACTCATTATATTTAGAATGGCAAAAGGATTATCTGGATAGCTTATGATTTAGTTTTTTCCAGCCAGATAATTTTCATTCATTTAAGTCTTTTACCGCATTTAAGCTGGTTCCTGGAATCTGGTAGTACTTCAATACGGTCGCCGTTTTATTGTATGAATGACGTCGGAAAAGATCAGTGAGATTTAAACCGATACCGACATATACAACTCTCTCTTTAGTTGCATCAGGCTCTGAAAAGCCTCGCGTATAATAGCCGGTATGAAGTTCGATATGTTTTAGAAAACTGCTATGAGAAAAATCGAAGCCATTGAGTTTCAGGGCAAGTAAATATTTTGAATTTTCGTAATCAGTAGCAAAATCTCCGTATGTCTTAGAAATTATTAATATTTAACCCAATTACAATAAAAAATCAGGTATAATCAGGTCTCAATTTCGGGTGCACTTCGGTCTGCACCTTTTTTATGTGGTAATCTTTTACGATTCACCTCGAAACATAATAAGTATGTTTCCGCCTAGACCGACCTATTTCGTAACAGTATTAGGTAGGCCGATCCCTTGGAGAACATTGTTAATGTCATTTGAATCCCTCGGTCTCATGACCGAATTACTTCGTGCTGTGTCAGATAAAGGCTATAGCGTTCCATCACCCATACAGAAACAGGCTATCCCCATCATCCTTGAAGGTCGTGACCTCATGGGTGGTGCACAGACCGGCACCGGTAAAACAGCCGGTTTTACTCTACCGTTGTTACAACGATTGATGGAAACCGAGAAACCACATAAAGGCCGTCGCCCTGTTCGTGCACTGGTGATTACACCGACCCGGGAACTGGCAGCCCAGGTCGCAGAGAGCGTACGTGAATATGGTCAGCACCTGCCGATCAAATCCACCGTGGTTTTTGGCGGCGTCAGCATCAACCCGCAAAAGATGAAACTTATTAAAGGCGTCGACGTGCTGATCGCTACCCCGGGTAGATTACTCGATCACGTCAATCAAAAATCAGTCGATCTTTCAAACGTTGATATCCTGGTTTTAGATGAAGCAGATCGCATGCTCGATATGGGTTTTATTCACGACATCAAAAAGGTCCTTGCGCTGGTTCCTAAAAAGAAACAGACCTTATTATTTTCAGCAACCTTCTCTGATGATATCAAAAAACTCGCAAACGGCCTGATGCACTCCCCTGCACTGGTCGAAGTAGCGAGACGTAATACCGCGACAGAGACGGTCACTCAGGTCGTACATCCGGTCGATAAAATACGTAAACGTGAATTGCTTTCATTCCTCATCGGTTCTAACAACTGGCAACAGGTCCTGGTGTTCAACCGTACCAAACATGGTGCCAACCGACTTGCTGAACAGCTAAATAAGGATGGTATAACGGCTACCGCGATACATGGCAACAAAAGTCAGGGGGCACGAACTCGTGCACTGGCAGAATTTAAATTGGGAAAAGTACGCGTTCTGGTTGCTACTGATATCGCTGCACGTGGTATCGACATCGATCAGTTGCCACACGTCGTCAATTTTGAATTACCTAACGTCGCTGAAGATTATGTTCACCGTATCGGACGTACCGGTCGTGCGGGTAATGAAGGTGAAGCTATGTCACTGGTATGTGTCGATGAGCTGAAGTTACTCAAAGACATAGAGAAACTCATCAACCGTGAAATTCCCAGTGATGTCATCGAAGGTTATGAACCCGACCCTTCCATCAAGGCCGAACCGATCAGAAACGGCAGCAACAAAGGCCGGGGACAACAGCGGCCAGCAAGAAGAAATTCAGCGAGCTCGAGTTCTGCTGGCAAGAAATCACCCAGGCCCGGAAAAAATGCGAGAAGAAGATCCTCGGAAAATAATACCGGTAATTCGGTTAATAAAACGGCATCACCCTGGAAGAAACAATCATCCGGTAATGGCAACTCGAACAACCAGGCCAGGTCACAGAACCGCACTCGTAATACATCACGAGATGCGGCTTAAATCTCATTACTGCGAGCCTCGTAATAACTAACTAAATACAACACTTTTTATATTCGGAATAGAACCATGTTAGCAACTGCAAATATCACTATGCAATTTGGCGCCAAGCCACTGTTTGAAAACGTCTCAGTCAAGTTTGGCGACGGTAACCGTTATGGTCTGATCGGCGCTAATGGCTGTGGTAAATCCACCTTCATGAAGATCCTCGGCGGTGACCTGGAGCCTTCTGCAGGTAATGTTTCAAAAGACCCCAATGAACGTATCGGTAAATTAAAGCAGGACCAGTTTGCCTATGAAAAATTTTCTGTGATCGATACCGTCATCATGGGCCACGAAGAGTTGTGGGCAATCAAATCTGAAAAAGATGCAATCTATGCTAATCCTGAGATGACAGAAGCCGATGGTATTCGTGCTGGTGATCTTGAAGCTGAATTTGCCGAGATGGACGGTTACTCAGCAGAAGCACGTGCAGGCGAATTGTTGTTAGGCCTGGATATTCCTTTAGAGCAGCATTATGGCCCGATGAGTGAAGTTGCCCCCGGTTGGAAACTACGAGTGCTGCTGGCACAGGCGTTATTTGCTGAGCCCGATATCATGCTGCTCGACGAGCCGACCAATAACCTCGATATCAATACTATTCGCTGGTTGGAAGATATATTAAATCAGCGTAAATGCACCATGGTCATCATCTCGCATGACCGACACTTCTTAAACAGTGTTTGTACACACATGGCCGATTTAGATTACGGTGAAATACGTTTGTATCCGGGTTCTTACGATGATTACATGATCGCATCAACCCAGGTGACCGAGCGTCTACAGTCTGATAACGCCAAGAAAAAAGCACAGATAGCAGAGTTGAAATCTTTCGTTAGTCGTTTTTCCGCCAATGCTTCGAAATCAAAACAGGCAACATCACGTGCCAAACAGATAGATAAGATTCAACTGGCTGAAGTAAAACCTTCCAGTCGTAAGAATCCTTATATCTACTTTGAAGAAGATAAAAAATTACACCGCCTGGCACTAGAGGTTGAAGGCCTGGCGAAAAGTTATGATGATTACCTGTTTGCTAATCTTGATCTGATGGTAGAAGTTGGCGAACGTGTTGCCATCATCGGTCCTAATGGCATCGGTAAAACGACTTTATTAAGATGTTTATACGGCGATCTCGAAGCATCTTCCGGTACAGTAAAATGGTCTGAAAATTCTCAGCTCGGTTATTATGCACAGGACCATACTGCTGATTTTGAACAAGATAAATCGCTTTACGACTGGATGAGCTACTGGGGCAAAGAAACTGACGACGAACAGTCCATCCGTGGCACACTGGGACGTTTATTGTTTTCGACTGATGATATCAATAAAAAAGTCAGTGTCATCTCAGGTGGTGAACAAGGTCGCATGTTGTTTGGTAAATTGATGCTGCAACGTAATAACATCCTGTTGATGGATGAACCGACTAACCACCTTGATATGGAATCGATCGAATCTCTCAACCTTGCGCTGGAAAATTACCCTGGCACGCTGTTCTTCGTCAGTCATGACCGTGAATTTGTATCGTCTTTAGCTACACGCATTATCGAGATGACTCCTAAAGGACTGGTCGATTTCCGTGGTACGTATGAAGAATACCTCAGCAGCCAGGTAATGGATCAGGCAAAACGTAAAGCTTCGTAGTTATTTTTAAAAGCTTTAACCGCAGAGGCGCGGAGACGCGGAGAAAACACTAAAAAATTGTTGTTTTATACTCTGCGTCTCCGCGCCTCTGCGGTAAATTCTATAGAGCTTTTCTTATCATGAAAAAAATTGCTGTTTTTGTTGATGTTCAAAATATTTATTACACGACACGTGATACCTTCGGCCGACAGTTCAACTATCGAAAGTTCTGGCAACAGATAAGCGCTGAAGGCGATATCGTTGTCGCTAATGCTTATGCTATCCAGCGTGCTGATGACCAACAGATTAGATTTCAGGATGCGCTCAAACATATCGGTTTCACGGTAAAACTCAAACCTTACATTCAACGAAGCGATGGTTCAGCCAAGGGTGACTGGGATGTCGGTATAACGATCGATATCATGGAGGCGGCAAAAGATGTTGATACTGTCGTGTTATTATCCGGTGATGGTGATTTTGATATGTTGCTGCAGAAAATCAGAAAGGATTACGCCGTTACTGCCGAGGTTTATGGCGTAGCAGCACTGACTGCTAATTCGCTTATCGATGCGGCCAGTCACTATCATCGAATAGACGAAGACCTGCTGTTATAGTCACTAGAACAATCTATTGATGATGGTTAACTCTTTTTCAGGATCCTGAAAATAACATCAACCGTTATATCCAGTTCGTCTAAGTTACATGCTGCCTGCCTGCCCTGTTTTGATGCCCGATAGAAGTGAGGCGTCATGATAAGTAACTGCTTGATCTTCTCATTACTGTTGATTTTTTCTTTAAACGTTAGTGCTTCGCTTTTTAATAAAGTGAATCCTTCTATTTCAATTTGTGTCGGACCGGATCGATCTTGTTTTTTCACCTGCGGGTAAATTATTTTCCGCAGCTCTGTTAAATGTTCGGGGCCTGGATCGAGAAGGATGATTTTGCCGCCAGGTTTTAATACTCTATAAAAAGCATCGACACTCATAAAGCCGAATAGGCATAAGATAATATCGACACTGCCATCTTGCACTGGTGGCTGTCTGTTGGTACCGACCAGCCAGCTTATCTGTTTATTTCTCTTGCTTGACTGGATGATGGCATCTTTAGATATATCGAGACCGATAAAAGATAAAGTCTTATCTTCCTGTATATCAATCAGAGCCTTATAGATAACATCAAGATAATAACCCTCACCGCAACCGGCATCCAAAATGCATGTTTCGTCGTCTGTAGTGATCTGGTTTATCACTATCGCAGTTAACTTACTGGCAATTTTTTCATAGATACCAGAATTTAAAAACTCTGTCCGGGCTAAAACCATGGCTTTGCTGTCACCGGGTTGTTTTGAGCGTTTGTGCTGGACGGGTAACAGGTTGACGTAACCCTGGCGAGCGATATCGAAACTGTGACCATTGGCACAGATGAATTGCCTGTTATTTTGTTCGAGTTTGTCGCCGTCAATTGGGCATGTCAGGTTGTGTGCCTTTATTATATTCATATGTTATCTGATAACGGTACATAACCTGACCGGAACCTGACCGGAATGATTCCAGCATCAATCGGCATGCGGTAAGCTTTACAAAACCATCATGGTGTAAAGAACGTATATTGGATACGTTATAAGCCAGTGTTATTCTTCTGTTTTTATAGTCAAAATATCACAAGGCATAGCATGAAGCACAGCATTGGCAGTAGATCCTAATAGTAGACTTATGCCATGCCTACCATGCGAACCCATTATCACCAGGTCACACTGTTGATCTTTTACGAATGTCGAAATTTCATGTTTAGGTGTACCGGCTCGCACTTCTAAGCCGGTATTTTTTAAGTGATGCTTTTTGCTTAAATCTTGCAGAGATGTTTTAGCTCGTTCCATCAATACTTCTTCATCAACGAGCCAATTGTTAACCAGCAACGGTTCATTGGTAAAATCGATCGGAGGCAGATACTCTACGACGTGTAACAGACTGAGCCTGGCTTTATCACGCTCTGCGATAATACAGGCTTTGCTTAGAACTTGATCTGCCGATTTAGAGAAATCAATGGCCACTACTATATGTGTATAGGCACTCATGTGTTTACTCCTGATAAAGTACTTTAATATATCTTAAGTATACGCCACTAGTCGATTAATAATCTAATCTGCTATCATGTGTCGCCTCAAACCAATCGTATTTATCATGCAAGTACCCTTAAGGTATAAATCACACTAACAGCCTTTACTATGTCAAATAGACCCGTTCAAACTGATGTCATCATCATCGGCGCCAGTGCATCAGGCTTGATGTGTGCCATCGAAGCTGGAAAACGCGGACGTAGAGTCATCGTGCTTGATCACGCCAATAAAGCCGGTAAAAAAATACTGATGTCAGGTGGCGGCCGCTGCAACTTCACCAATGTGGATGTCGATGCAGATAATTTTATTTCACATAATCCACATTTTTGTAAATCGGCGCTAAGTCGCTATACGCAGTGGGATTTTATTGCACTGGTAAATGAATATCAAATCCCTTACCACGAAAGAGACCTGGGGAAATTATTCTGTGATGACAGTGCTAAAGATATTCTTAACATGTTGCTTGCCGAGTGCAAAAAAGCAAAGGTAAAAGTTCAGTTAAACTGTGACATTAAAAATATTATTAAAGACGATGATGAAAGCTTTGTTGTCGATGCTTCGTCCGGACAATACAGAGCAGTGTCATTAGTCATCGCCAGTGGTGGTCTGTCTATTCCCAAAATGTGTGCCAGCCCATTAGGTTACAAAGTTGCCGAACAGTTCGGTCATCATATCTGGCCGACTTCACCAGGACTGGTGCCATTTACTCTGCAACCTCATGATAAAGAAAAGCTAGAGACGCTTTCTGGAATATCTGTTGAATGTGATGTCAGTAATGAGCGTATTCACTTCAAAGAAAACATCCTGTTCACACATCGTGGGTTAAGTGGCCCGGCAATATTGCAGATCTCATCCTACTGGCAGCCAGGTGAAACTATTTTTATAAACCTGTTACCAGATCTTGATGTTGTCGAACTACTTACAGCGCGTCAGGCATTGCAGCCAAATATAAAATTAAAGACGTTGTTGTCAGAAGTACTGCCTAAGCGTTTACTGCCTTCCCTGTTTGATCAGGCGGCATTAGATAAACCATTGCAGGAATTATCCAGTATCCGTATTAGTGAGATAGCCAGACAACTGCAGCAGTGGAAGATAAAACCTGGTGGTACTGAGGGTTACCGTACCGCCGAGGTTACTCTTGGCGGTGTTGACTGTGATGAACTATCCTCCAAAACGATGCAGTCTAATAAAGTCGCGGGGCTGTATTTTATCGGTGAGGTCGTTGATGTCAGCGGCTGGCTGGGCGGTTATAACTTTCAGTGGGCATGGTCTTCAGGCTGGTGTGCTGGCCAGGTCGTTTAAAAAACGAGCCGAGCTTTTCCCCTGTTTCGTTCAGCTTTCGTTCATTCGATTAACGGTAAATTACAGCCATCGGGGTAAACCCGGTTTTGATAATTAACTGGAGATTGAAAATGAACATTATTTCACAGCTGAAAACCCTGTCTTTTATCAGTGCTGTCGCTTTCGGACTGATTTTATCACCAACGCTTTCGATGGCCGATGATGGCAATCGTGGTCATAAGAAAGATCAATATTCTCATGACCGTGGCCAGGTGAAAAATACGTCCAAAAATAAAGCTGTTCACCACGGTGAATCTCATAAACAGCGGGGCAACAGTCATGTTGCCAATGCGATGGGCCATCGCGGTCACGTAAAACAGAGTCATAAATACAGATCAGATCATCACTATGATCGCGCTCGTAAAAACTATAACTATCATAAACATGGTGGTCATGGCCATAATCATAATTATGTTTACTCAAGTCACTCACATGACCGTTATGTGAACCATGATCACGCTCATCGAGGTCAGTATGTGGATTTAGATAATCTGAGATTCATGTTTGGTTTACACACTGGAAATTTTGACATCATCTTCCGTGATTAGACGCTCTCATGCCGGTTAGCAGTTGCTGTTGCTGTAGGTTTGTGCAATTCTGCTGGCCGGCTGATGTGTTTCGATTATTGGTTCAAGCCGGCATTGCAGTGTAAACTTCAACTACTTAACAATGGCGGCTAATTTATGAAAACAACTCTCTTTTCCCTGCTTCAGACGATAATACTTGCGATGTTGCTGGTTTTTAATGCTCCGCTGCAGGCAGCGCCTGAAACTATTGATAAACAACAGGCGGTGAGTATCGCACAGCAGACCTATCCTGGTCGGGTACTGTCAGTCAAACTTAAAGACGATATCTACCAGGTCAAAACCTTGAGTGAGGATGGCGAGGTTCGCGTCATCCTGATCGATGCCAGAAGTGGAAAAGTGATCACTGGATCATAATCATGCGCATTCTGGTTATCGAAGACGAACTGGACTTACTGGCTGATATTAAAACCCGCCTGCAGTCCGAAGCTTATATGGTGGATACCAGCGCCGAGGGTAATGAAGGCTATTTCTTCGCTACCGAATACCCGCTTGACGCGGCCATTATCGATATCGGTCTGCCTGGCATGAGCGGCATCGAAATCATTAAAAAACTTCGTCAACAAGGCTCTACCCTGCCCATTTTGATCCTTACTGCACGCAGCCGCTGGCAGGAAAAAGTCGAAGGTCTGGAAGCCGGTGCCGATGATTACCTGGTAAAGCCATTCCAGATGGAAGAGTTGCTGGCGCGATTAAAAGCCTTGTTACGCCGTGCTAGCGGTTCGGCCAGTACCGAACTGAGCTGTGGTTGTCTGACGCTGAAACTGGAGACCCAGCAGGTACTGCGAGATGCTGAAGTGATCGATATCACTGCATTCGAATACCGTATGCTGGAATACCTGATACGTCACTCGAGTGAAGCTGTCTCCAAAACGCGGCTGGCAGATTATCTGTATCCGCATGATGATGACCGTGACAGTAATGTTATCGAAGTATTGATCGGCCGCTTACGTAAAAAGCTCGATCCGGATGGATCACTAAAACCGATCGAAACCCTGCGTAATCGCGGTTACCGTTTTACCTTGTGTGATAAACAATAACGGTCTGCCTGGATGTCACTAAATCAACGGATTATCCTCAGCGCAACACTGGTCCTGGTTATCTTCATTACCCTGACAGCCGCCGCGCTGGATCGTGCTTTTGTTGACAGTAGCGAAAGCGCCCTGCGTGATAGATTAACCAGTCAGTTATATGCGCTGATGGCAGCGGCTGAGATAGACAAAACTGGCGTTATCATGCCGTCGAGTGAACTCGATGCCCTGCTGGGTCTGCCCAGTTCAGGTGTATACGCATACATTACTGATCAGACTGGCCAGATAATGTGGCGATCGTCTTCTGTACTGGGTGCAAAACCACCGCAACCCGTGGTACTGACAAGTGGTGAAAAAAGCTTTAGTAAAACCAGTGTCGACAAAGATGATTACTACAGCTTTGCTTACGGTGTGAACTGGGCAACCGATACCGATGCCATCGCAATCACCTTTAATATTACCACTGACCTGGTCTCTTTTGACAGACAGATAAGTGAATACCGCATTACCTTATGGGGGTGGCTAGTGGTGATGGCCATGTTACTGCTCGTCAGTCAGGCGCTGATCTTACGCTGGGGGCTGTCACCGTTACGTCGCGTTGGTAAAGAACTTAATAGTATAGAAAGCGGTGAGCAGGAACAGATCCAGCAAAACTACCCGCAGGAGATCGAGCGCCTCACCAGTAACATCAACACCCTGTTACAGCAGGAACGCGATCAAAAAACCCGTTACCGAAATGCATTGGGAGACCTGGCACACAGCCTTAAAACACCGCTGGCTGTATTACAGAGCGGATTGAGTGGCTCAGCTGATAAACACAGTGATGCCATGCAGCAGCAGATAACACGCATGAACGCAATCGTCGAATACCAGTTACAGCGTGCGGCCACTGCCGGCTCGGCCAGCATCGGTAAGTCAGTTAATGTCAGTTCAGTTATAGACCGTATGCTCGAATCACTAGACAAAGTCTATCGGGATAAATCGATCAAAGTTAATGTCGTTGTTGATAAAACATTACTGTTTAAAGGTGACGAAGGTGATCTGATGGAACTGCTCGGCAACCTGCTGGATAATGCTTTCAAATGGGCAAATCATCAGATCGATGTGTTCGCAGAGCAACAGGGAAATAAATTGTTACTGCAGATTAGTGATGATGGCCCAGGTATCGAAGCTGAGGATGTTGAAACAATAATGCAACGTGGAGCCCGTGCCGATCAGCTGATAGCGGGCCATGGTATCGGTCTGTCGATAGTGGCGAATATTGTTGAGGCCTATCAGGGTAAACTAATAATAGAAAAAAGTCAGGGAGGCGGCGCTGAAGTGAGAGTTGTTTTATAGCTGCAACACATCCGTCTAGTCAATTGCCGCTGACCGATCAGATGCATCTATATCAACGTATTTATATAACTGATTTATCGGTATTGGTTTAGCAACGCTATAACCCTGAGCATAATCGATACCCAGTTCTTTTAGTTTTACTTTTATTGCCTCTGATGAAACAAACTCTGCGATGACTTTCGTATTGGTGGCAATACTTATCTGTTTTATCGCGATGACGATGGCCATATCCAAAGGGTTATCCAGAATCTGCGTAACAAAAGAACCGTCTATTTTCAGATAATTAACTGGAATCGTTTTGAGATAAGTAAATGAACATAAACCAGAACCAAAATCATCCAGTGCTAAACTACAACCCAGTGCTTTAACGTTATGCATAAAATCAAGCGCGATCGACAGATTGGTTATGGTGGCAGTCTCAGTGATTTCGAAACAGATAGATTCAGGTGGAATATTGTATTGAGAAAACTTTTCTTTTATGAAAAGGAAAAACTTTTTTTCACCCAGGGATGAACCTGATATATTAATAGAAAAAATAATGTTTTTATTTACATCTGCAGGAGAACTCTGCAGTTTTTGCATGAACGCCAATGAATGTTCTACAACCCATCTGTCTATATTCGACATAATACCATAGCGTTCAGCAGCAGGGATAAAAGCATCCGGAGTGATATTGTTTTATTTTTGTCGTTCAACCGTATAAGTATCTCGTAACGTTGATATGAGTGAGTTTCATCATCCAATGGCAGGATGCGCTGTGCTACCAGGAAAAAATGATCTTCATCGAGAGCACGTTTTATCCTGGAGACCCATTGCATCTCGCCGTGCCGTGTTTCGAGGTTCTGATCATCGTCGGTATATACATGGATACGGTTTCGCCCAAGTTCCTTTGCCATGTAACAGGCGAGATCTGCTTTTCGTAAAATATTATTGGCAGATTCCTCGGGGTCATTGATAAAAACGACACCGATGCTGGCGCCGACACTAAAAGATGTACCTTGCCAGACAAAATGAAATTCAGAAACATTGGATAACAGTTTATTGGCGATATTGATGGCCATCTCTTCCGGACATGCATACAGCAATAAGGCGAATTCATCACCTCCGAGTCTGGCAAACATATCACTGTCGCGGACAGAGTGTTTGAGGTGGGCAGCTAACTCTTCGAGTAATTTATCACCAGCCAGATGTCCACAGGTATCATTGACGACTTTAAACTGATCCAGATCCAGGTAGAGCAATGCATGGTGGGTATCATGTTCGTTAGTTTCGATCAGTGCATTGGTAAGCGTATTATCAAACTGATGTCGATTTACCAGACCGGTCAGGCTGTCATAGTAAGCAAGATGATGGATGTGTTTATCAGCTTCTAGTTTTTTACGGTAGATATAAAGCAGAAAGATAAGGATGAATGCTGACGTCGGGATAAGGCCATAATGAACGGCTGATTGTATGGTGTTGATTCCTTCAAGGTGGATTTGCTTATTGCCTATGATATGTATTTTCCAGTTCAGGCCGCTCAATGGCAGATCATCAGATATAACCCACTTACTGTCATGAAGCGAAATACCCTCTGGCAATGGCTCTGATATGAGCTGGTAGTCAGCTTGTAAAAAGTCATCAAAGTCACTTGTAATGACAACGATATTTAAACCTGTTTCCGAAATACCTGTCATCTCTTTCTGTAGCAGTGAAATATTTGTATCAAAAGCAAGGTAGCCGAGGCGCTTTTTAGATGATACATATACAGGTATCCACCAGACCAGTGATTTTGGTGATGCCGAATCGTTTCTTATGGCATCTATGTGGACAGCGTCATGATCAAGATTATGTTCGAGGAGATGAAGCACATTGCTGTATTGCGATATATTGGTTAAATTATATTGAATAGCCTCTTTATCAACGTTGATGATCTCATTACCCTGGTTGTCGATAAAGCGGATATTTTCCAGATAATTATTATTTTTCACTATGTCAAAGAAAAATAATTCTAACTGACGCTCATTTTCTTCGACGGCAAGCTGGTTTAATGTAAGTGAGTAGAAGCGTATGGAACTGAAAGATGGTAGTTGTGAATAAGCCTGAAAATTTTCAGTAACATTTATGATGTGTTCCTTAATAATCTGTATTCTAGTTGTAGATTCAGCGCGGAATTGTTCTTCGCGTTGATTCAATAACGAAGTATTCATCTGATGATAAACATAATAACCAGCAATGGTTATCATCAAAAAACTTGTTACTGTGATATAAGCAATTAATTTAGTATATTCTTTCATGAGTCTGACTAATGTTTTCTGGCCTTTCTTTTTTTCAGGTCCTGGCGGACTTCGCTCATGAGTTGTTCATATAAGTGTTTTCTCGGCATGACATTCCATAACAGCATTTTTCGAAAATAATTCTGATCATCAAGATGTAGCGCCTTTATTTCATCTTGAGACATCAGTGCCAGCGTTTCGATATTTGAAGGTGCAAGACCGGTTGTGCGACTCATCTGCAGCTGCACTTCGGGACTGATCTGATAATCGATATAACTGGTTGAAACCTCCTTCAATTCACTGTTGCGTGCTATCAGGTAACTATCAAACATACCGACAGCACCTTCTTTTGGTATTTTCATTTTAAATTTCTTATTATAAATCGCGAGACGTGCAGACGGATCGAACCAGCTGTTAGCAAGCAAAACTTTACCTGAACTGAGTAATTCTATTTCCTGTTGTTCCCCGGCGTAGTAGGAATAAACCTGATCGTTCAGTTCCAGTAGCTTGTTCTTAACCTCTTCGAGTTGTTCATAGGTCAGGTTGTAGACATTGCTATGACCGAGAGCAAGAGCTGTCACCCATATCATCGAGACGTCATCCCATAGTGAAACTTTACCTTTAAACCTGGGATCCCAAAGAATATTCCAGCTATCAGGTTCCTGTATTTTACTGCTGTCGTACAGTAGTCCGGTTGGTCCCCAGGCCCAGGGTACAGCATATATATTTCCGCCGAACTGGCTCCACCTGCTGTAGCGCAAACTGTGATGCAGATCCTGATAATTAGATATTTTCTCTACGTCCAGATCATGAACAAGGTTCATCTTGTAGAGTATCTCAATACCTTCATTAGAAATAATGAATACATCAACTTCATTTTCTGTTTCAGCGTAGTGGATAATCTCGTCAAGATTACTTAGTGGTGTGAACTTTATGGTGTAGCCGGACTGCTTTTCAAAACGCTCGTAACCGATGGTTTTATTGTGGTTGTTTGGGTCGGCATAGACATCCCAGCCGGCAATATGGAGGACCTGTTGATTTGTCGTGGTGTCAGCGATGCCATTTCCGATACCTGGAAGAAACAGGATGATGGCACAATAATAAATCTTACAAAACTTTATCATAAGAAAACCAATTACTCGAACTGCTGAAATTTGGCAATAATGGTAGCACTTTTTAGTGCCTCTGTTTCAAGTCTCTGATAACTATATTAATACAATACTTTTTACTAGTTATAGCATATTTTTGTTCAGCCGCTGTTCAGCTTGGTAATGATGAAATGGCACCGTGAATTAAATACTTAATCAGCTTAATACGGGAGTCAATCATGTCATTCAAAATAACAACAGAAACCGTTGCTAAAATAATCCTGTGGCTTGTTTTTTGGTCACTACTGATAATGCTGTCAGCACCGTTGATGGCAGCAACCACTGGTGATACAAGGTCCTCTAAATCGATCAGTTTCGTTAATAGTGACGGAAATCGACAAAACATCAAAAGACGAGCTGCTCGATAAAACTGAGGTGGATGTTGAACCAGCATTGCTTAAACAGGGTTTTAGAGCCGAATCGTTGATAACGGCTATAAACATCGAAAGCATCAATTATAACCACGTAGTCGACGTTACCCTGTTCGACGCTTCAACGGAACTCATCAGTGACTTTAATGATGACGGTTTCTATCACCGTTTTAGTGTGACTATCGATGCCGACACCATCTATGAGACATCATATGTTTATGCAGAACTTTACCTGAGTTATGAAGGTGGTCCATGGAACCATTATGCCAGCAGCGATGCTTATCATATACATGGTGATAGTGAACTTGACATCTTTACCATAGAGACAGAGCTTGCAGATGGCTTTCCACCGGGTTACTACGATGTACGTATCGAACTGTATGATGCAGACAGTGATGAGCTGTTGTTAAGTTACGGGCCTTATGACGATCACTCGCTGAGCGCATTGCCGCTGGAAGACAGTTATTATGATGATCTTTACCGCGATCTAGCCTACCCGGTTGAAATGGAAGTGATCGTTGCTGGACACGGGCACGGTTCGATGAGCTGGTGGTTGTTAATGGCGCCGCTGTTACTCGTGATTAGCAGACGGTTGAGTTTTCGCGCAGGCAGGAGGGGACCAGGTAAAATAAATGACCTTGGCCCGGTAAGTGATGTTCTAGGGAGCAAACCGTTCGATATACCAGCTAGCCGTGGCATTTTTCTGGTAGAGAAAACGATCATGCAGACGGCTATCACGCGCCTGCCAGAATTCATAGCTGTCAGGTTTGACCCGGTAACCACCCCAGAACGGGGGTAATGGTACTTCGTTATCAGCATATTTTTTTTTCATGCTTTCAACCATGGACTCCAGTATCGCAGCGCGAGTTGATCATCTGGCTCTGAGGTGATGCCCAGGCACCGATCTGACTGCCACGTGGTCGTGTAGAAAAATATTTTAAGGATTCGGCTGAGCTTACTTTTTCTGCCTGACCGGTTATCTTTACCTGTCTTCCAAGTGCATACCAGGGAAACAATAAACTAACCTTGTTGTTGGCCGCGATATGTTGCGCTTTGCGACTCTCGTAATTGGTAAAAAAAACAAAACCTTTTTCGTCGAATAGTTTTAATAATACGATGCGTTGCCATGGCTGGCCATCTGAATCCACGGTGGCCAGCGACATGGCACCAGGTTCATAGATGTTGCTTGCTATGGTTTGACTGTACCAGTTCTCAAACTGTTTTAGAGGGTTCGCTTGCAACTCGTTCTGGGTCACGCCCTGAGCCATGAGTTGCTGGCGTAGATCATCAGTATTCATAACGTGGCTATTGCACCTTTTGTAGAGTCAGTTACTATCTATCAATAAATTAAATATGATTTATCAGAGAAAACATTATAAGTTAATGTTAGCTTGCAGGGTTTGATTAGCGAATACATTGATTTATATTAATTTATGAGTAATTCTAAACAAAGAGATCAACAGGTACGACGCGTAATCTTGATCGAAGGTTCGGCCAACCTGTTAGTGCTGGTACTAAAAACCATCGTTGGCCTGTCTACCGGTTCTATGGCGGTTCTCGCAGATGCGGCTCATTCATTAACCGATGTGACGAACAATATCGTTGCCTGGGTGGTGATGCGTATTTCCAGTTTACCGGCTGATCGTAATCATCCCTATGGCCACAGGAAATTTGAGACATTGGCAGTGTTTATCCTGGCATCGATATTGATGGTGCTGGCCTTCGAGATCGCGCTCAATGCCATCAGAAAAGAACATACCGAAGTCGTAACCAGTGACGTGGAACTGATGTTAATGCTGATGGTATTAGTCATTAACATCCTGATAACCAGCTGGCAGCATATGTGGGCCAGACGACTGGATTCAGATATCCTGCGTGCCGATGCGACTCACACTTTTGCTGACGTGCTAACCACCATCGTGGTCATCGCAGGCTGGCAGTTGTCTGCCATCGGTTATGTCTGGGTCGACCGTTTATGTGCACTCGGTGTTGCCGGTGTCATCGTCTATCTCGCCTTCAGTCTATTCAAACGTACCCTGCCGGCACTCCTGGATGAATATGCTATAGACGCAGAAGAGTTAAGTGAGCTGATAAATAATGTTAGTGGTGTAAAAAGCGTTTATCGGATACGTTCTAGATGGATCGGTAACAACCGTGCTGTGGACCTGGTCATCTCCGTTGACCCTGCACTGACAACGGAAGCGTCACATACTATTACTGACGAGATAGAAGGCCTGATCGAAAAACAGTTTGATGTGACAGACATTTCGATTCACGTCGAACCGGAATCCGAGCAATAGAAATGATTATTTTTCTTAAATAAGAGAGCTTGTTATTCAGCGATCATTCTCACGGTAACGACTCCTCTGTTGTCCTGATGACCGGCATCCATGCTGGTATCAGCAGACTTCGAGATGTTAGCTTTTAACTATAGGCTATCAACTATAGCGTTTAGCGTCTGACTAGGACGCATTACCTTAGATGCCAGTGCTTTATTCGGGCGATAGTAACCGCCAATATCAGCAGCGCTGCCCTGCACTGCATTTAACTCTGCAACAATTTTGTCTTCATTCTCGCTTAACTGTTTTACAACCGGCGTAAATATCGCTTTCAATTCAGCATCATCATCCTGTTCAGCCAGCGCTTTCGCCCAGTACATGGCGAGATAGAAATGACTGCCGCGTATGTCCAGCTCTCCTGTTTTACGTGAAGGTGATTTATTGTTGTTCAGGAAGAGACTGTTTGCTTTATCTAATGCAGCGGCAAGTACTTTCGCTTTATGGTTATCCGTTTTCATTGCCAGATCTTCGATAGAAACGGCAAGTGCCAAAAATTCACCGAGTGAATCCCAGCGCAGATGATTTTCTTCTACTAACTGTGTCACCTGCTTTGGTGCAGAACCGCCGGCGCCGGTTTCAAACAGGCCGCCACCAGCCAGCAACGGCACGATCGATAACATCTTTGCGCTGGTGCCGAGTTCCAGGATCGGGAACAGATCGGTCAGGTAATCACGTAATACATTTCCGGTGACAGAAATAGTGTTGTCACCCGCCTGTACGCGTTTCAATGTGTAACGGATAGCATCGACCGGCGACATGATCTGTATATCCAGACCACTGGTATCGTGGTCTTTCAGATAAGTCTCAACTTTAGTGATCAAATTTGCATCATGGGCGCGGTTTTTATCCAGCCAGAATATGGCCGGCTGTCCGGTGGCTCTTGCCCGGTTGACGGCCAGTTTAACCCAGTCCTGAATGGGCAGATCCCTGGTCTGACACATACGCCAGATATCACCCTGCTCGACTTTATGTTGCATCAAGGTATTACCCGCAGCATCGCTGACGCGTACCGTACCGTTAGCGGGTATCTCAAAGGTTTTATCATGTGATCCGTATTCTTCCGCCTTTTGCGCCATCAGGCCGACATTGCTGACGTTACCCATGGTGGTCACATCAAATGCGCCGTGTTGTCTACAGAAGTCGAATACTTCCTGATAGATGCCGGCATAACAGCGGTCAGGGATCATTGCTTTGGTATCATGTAACTTGCCATCTGTGCCCCACATCTGCCCTGATGAACGCAGAGCGGCTGGCATCGATGCGTCGACGATGACATCACTTGGCACATGCAAATTTGTTATGCCTTTGTCTGAGTTCACCATCGCCAGTTCTGGACGTGTCTGATAAACCGCCTGTATATCGGCTTCGATCTCTTCGCGCTTGGCATCCGGCAAGCTGGTGATTTTTGCATAGACATCGCCCAGGCCATTACGGGTATCCACACCTAACTGATCGAAGGTAGCAGCGTGTTTTTCGAATACATCTTTGAAATAAACTTTTACCGCATGACCAAATATGATCGGGTCAGAAACTTTCATCATGGTGGCTTTCAGGTGTAATGAAAGTAATACGCCCTGTGCTTTTGCATCCTGCATCGCCTGTTCAAAGAAAGTACGCAAGGCATTACAGCTCATCACCGTGGTATCGATAACCTCACCCGCCAGTACCGGTGTTTTTTCTTTAAGCACACGTGTTTCGCCATCATCACCGGTAAATTCGATTTTTACATCACCGGCGGTTTCGATAACGACTGACTGCTCGCTCGAATAAAAATCGCCTTCACTCATCGAGGCCACGTGTGATTTTGAATCTGCAGACCAGGCACCCATCGAATGCGGATGTTTTTGCGCATATTCTTTTACTGGACCGGCGACGCGGCGATCGGAGTTTCCCTCACGCAATACCGGGTTAACCGCACTGCCTAATACTTTGGCATAACGCGCTTTGATGTCCCGTTCTTCATCATTTTTTGGATCTTCAGGGAAATCAGGGATGTCATAACCTAAAGCCTGTAATTCTTTGATAGCACCCTGTAACTGAGGGATCGATGCACTGATATTGGGCAACTTGATAATATTAGCTTCAGGGGTTTTCGCCAGTTCGCCGAGTTCTGCCAGGGCATCGCTCTGTTTCTGCTCAGCGCTGAGATTATCCGGGAAATTTGCAATGATGCGACCAGTAAGCGAGATATCACGTGTTTCAACTTCGATACCCGCTGCCCGTGAGTAGGCCTGTACGATAGGCAGTAATGAATAAGTGGCTAATGCAGGTGATTCATCTGTCTCGGTATAGATGATTTTTGGCGTTGGTATCGTATTGGGCATCGTGTCTATCTCTGAATAATAATCTATAAGTACGAGCTAGCTCGTATGAACAGCGCATTATATCAGAATGACCGGCGATTCACGCCAAATGCAGTAAACAATCGTTTAGTTATAGTAGTGTATTTACACTTTTTGTGGCCGCACAAGACTCGCCAAAAAAATGCATGAACTAAGTAACAGGAGTAGAACGGAGAGTACCATCAGAGACTCTGCAATGGTGATACCAAAGATGATTTCCGGGGTATAACCACATGAGGTTTCAACACGGTAAAGCCAGGGCAGCCAGTCTTCGATCGCAAACCAGCCTGGTAATCCCAGGTCAAAGCCGCAATCACCAAATACAAAACCGCGTTCAGTACCTAACAATTGATATGAGCGTTCGGTTAGTCCAGCTGCAATCATCACAACCGACAAATGTGCGATGCTATTGACTGCTCTGTTATGCCGAGAGAATAATCCGGCGAGAGCCACGATAACCAGTAATGAAACCAGCAGCCGCACCTGGATGCACATCAGACAGGGAAGTTCTTCACGCACGAATTGAAAATATAAAGCGGCCGCCAATAAAAAAAGGACAGCAACAATATAAGCCGACCAGTACCAGTGACTGTGGGACATACTTCGGAGTTGTTGGATCATATGATAAACACGTTTCAGGATTGTGACGGGAGCAAAAATAAAGCGAAATCGATTTTTTAGTTATATGGATTTTAGTCTATTTGAGAATAGATTGTTGTGTCCTTGTCATCATCAGACTTGAATAAATCTATTTTATGAGTATTCACCGTAATGATGATATATGTCAATCGCTCGCGGTAAACATGTCTACTATACTCAACACCATTGGATAACATCATTACTAATTTTGATGTAGAATTTGAGGTCCCCTATGACTATACCGAAAGATGTAGAAGGTGAAAGCATGCGTTATACAGAAGAACAGATGGCTGAGATCGATATACTGATTCGCTACAACCTGCAATCCACTCAGCAAGGTATCAAGGTTCACTCTAATGCCAACAGAGAACAGATCAAAGCTGTCCAGCGCCTGTTTGATAAAGGCCTGGTCACCCAGAGCGATGGCGGTTACCTTACTGATCTGGGTAGAAAAGCGGCGGAACACGCACAGGCGCTGTTACTGATGCTGGCACCACATGAACAGAGTATGGCGAGTTAATTAAATCTGAGTGGTTTCGGTGGCTATAACTGTTTGCCATAGATCACATGTTCTCCCCAGTTCCAGGTTTTCTCGATCGTTTTGCCTGATAACGGCAGCATTTCCACAGTCATCTCCGGCAGACGCAGAATCGCACAGCAATGATTGAATACCGAACTGCCGGGATTGACCACCAGGGTGTCCCCGATCAGCTCAGCATAGACCTGATGGGTATGGCCAACGACCAGTACGTCATAATCGAATGACTGTAATTTCTCTGCCCACTGTGCGACTTTATCTGCCTGCAGCTGGCCTTCTTTATCCAGCAGTTTAATGCCACCATGGCAGCCATCCGGTGGCTGTGCATGTACCATATAGAGACGTTTGTCTGCGATGTTTGCCTGGTATGATGCGGGTAACTGGCGAAGAAAGCTTATCGCAGCAGATTCTGCCTCATCGTCCAGATGATCGAGATACAGCAGATCGTGATTTCCCATGATGGTCTGGCAATTATTCTCAACCAGTAGTTTTACCGTCTCATCAAGTTGATCCATATAACCGGCGATGTCACCGGCGCACAATATCTGATCGACTCCCGCCTGTGCAAAAATGGCAAGCGCCTCGGCTACTGGTTCTGGTGCTGCATGTACATCGCTGATTAAACCGATCAATGGCATTTTGGACTCTCTTACTGTTCTACGTACAATTTCAGAATAATATGCCTGTATGCAAAACTCAATAAATATTATTATTGCGGCATTAATGCCTAGATTCGAATAAATAATTTTCTACAAACTTGACACAATCAGACGATTGCATTACTTTAGTTCTGCATTATCAGTCATTTGTCTAAATAACAATAACATTAATTCATAAAGGAACAGCAAGTATGAGCGCAACCGACCTGTTTTCAGCCATAAGCATTGGCAATCTAACATTAAGTAATCGCATGGTCATGGCCCCGATGACGAGAAACCGTGCCGCAGAGGGAGCTATACCGCAGGCGATGAACGTCGAATACTACCGCCAGCGTGCCAGTGCCGGTCTGATCATCACAGAGGCATCACAAGTCTCTGCAGAAGGCGTTGGTTACCCCGCAACGCCAGGAATATATAACCAGCAGCAGGTGGACGGATGGCGACAAATAACCGACGCAGTTCACCAGGAAGGTGGTCATATCTATATCCAGCTATGGTATTGCGGTCGTATATCACATCCCGATCTATTACCTGATCATCAGATACCGGTCGCCCCTTCTGCTATCCGACCGGAAGGTGAAGCGATTACCTATGAAGGCATGAAAGCCTTTGTAGAACCACGCGCATTAGCAACAGATGAAATTCAAAACATCGTCTCACAGTACAAAAATGCTGCCCAGATGGCCAAACTGGCCGGTTTTGACGGCGTAGAGATTCATGCCGCTAATGGCTACCTGATCGATCAGTTCCTGCGCGATGGCAGTAACCAGCGAAGCTGACGAATATGGTGGCAGTGAAGAGAATCGCATGCGCTTTTTAAATCAGGTCCTCGATGCTGTCCTGGAAGTATGGCAGAGTCACTGCGTAGGTATACGGCTAACGCCAGAAAACAGTTTTAACAGTATGTCTGATTCCGATCCGCAAGCGCATTTCAACTACTTCATCACACAGCTCAATTCGCGCGATCTAGCCTATCTGCACATCCTCGAAGGTGACATGATGAGTGCGTCAAGAAACGTCGACTACCGTGCACTGCGTGACGCCTACGATGGGTTTATATATGGCAAACAATGGTTACGACAAAACACGTGCGCAGTCAGCGATTGCGAATGGTGATTGCGACCTGGTCGCGTTTGGTGTTCCCTACCTGGCGAATCCGGATCTATTGTATCGTTATCAGCATGATCTGCCATTAAACGAAGCCGACCAGGCTACTTTTTATGGTGGTGATGAAACCGGTTATACCGATTATCCGAAGGCGCCATAGGCTGCGTCTGAGCAACTATAACGGTCCGCTGTTTATGTAACTGTAGCATCGCGATAAATTGATGCAATGTAGCCTAATCCAGGTCAAGTTTTTGTGCCATGCACTACGCTAGACTTCGGCTTCAACATAACAAGATACGAGGATTAAGATATGGGTTGTTGCGGCAGTTGTGGCGGAGAAGCGCCTAAGCACACGAATGAGCAGGATAAAAACAAAGAGAAAGATGAGCCGGTTACAAGTCAACCTCAGGAACAGGATAAGGAAAAGGAATAGCTCTTATATCCAGTTAATCATCTGTGAATAAAAAAGCCGGGTAAACCCCGGCTTTTTTGTTTATTTCATGCCGATAAATCCATAACTGACTACTGAGGCAGATACTCGGTTTGCGTGCCAACGTGAGACTGGTCATCAAACAGCTTAAATTCATAGGTGCCAATACGGATCGAGTCACCATTCCTGAGTTGCTGTTGTTTGATGGCACTACCATTTACATAGGTGCCATTGGTGCTGCCCAGATCACTGATACTGATATCGAAGGTTTCTGGCAGATAGGCATTAGCGGCGAGGCTTATCAGTGCATGTTTGCCACTGACAGCACCATCATCTAGTTGCAGGCTGTTGCCATGGTCACGGCCAATGCTGAAATCACCCTCTGCCATATCGATTTCAGAAACCACGGCACCATTAATAATATGTTTCAGTTTAATCAAGACTAACTCCAGATATGTATGTAAAGATAACGACGTTTTATGCCATTAGAGGCAAGAAATCATAGCTTAACCGTAGGCCAATGAAAAAATTATAGATGATGAAATGGTAAATATGAACAACTTTTGCTAAAGAAAGCTCTCTTTGTTATCAGCTAAGACCAAATCCGTTAAAACAGCGACTCATAATGTAATTTTGACAACAAGGGTAACCTTAAAAGATAAAAAGTGATGACGCTGGTAAAAAATCGGAGTAAAGTAATTATGTTAGGTGAAAATCTGACGTAAATGTGAAGAAAAAAGGAGTGCATTATGGATAATAAAAAACCTCTGGAGGATGATACGAGAAAACTGACATTCGTGGTTATTTATATGGCGATGTTTGTAATCG
Source organism: uncultured Gammaproteobacteria bacterium (assembly GCA_963752725.1). Classification (GTDB taxonomy): domain Bacteria; phylum Pseudomonadota; class Gammaproteobacteria; order SZUA-229; family SZUA-229. The sequence goes on along the minus strand of CAVWAI010000021.1, from coordinate 78,108 downwards.
TATTATTTGGCTTAATACCAGCAGTATAATAAAAGCGAACAATAAGCTGACAATTTGTCATTGCTTGATTAAGCATTGCGGCGACTTTCATGGTCGCCGTTTGTATTTGTGGCACATAATTTGTTAACAAGCGTTAATGTTGCCTACCACCATATTATTACCTGTATTAACTACCAAACGCTTCCGTCATAGTGTTAGCAATATCCTTGATCACATCGAGAAATTCGTCGGTACCCGCCTGATCATTATTTCTCCGACATTCATTTAATGCCGAGATGGCGATATTCATCGCGGCATGATAATTGCCTTTATCCACAAAATCCGCAATAGTGATCTTTTCAGATTTTATATCCATTTTTTTACCCCTTCAATAAGCGGTTTCACCGGGTTGCCAAATTGCTCGCATCACTAATGCTGTTAGCGATGCGTTTGTTTATAGCCTGTTAGTTAATTTAATTATACCCCAGGTTAGACTGATAGCTAAAAGTAATATGGTTGCAGCAGCAATAACATTATTTAGCAGTTGTGGAGACACGATCAGCAGCGACCCCAGCATCAACATCATTACACCAGACAATAATTTTAATACCATACCTTCCTTTTCTGAAAGTTTTCGCGAACCTAATTTTATCGTAAAAACAACAACGATGATCAACAGCGGCAATATATAGATCAGGTTGTATAACAGTAAATATAAGTAATAACTTTCTATAGATAATGACTTTAAGGTTAATATCCGGGTATATACCATGGGGAATCCAGCAGTACATAATAATTCATAACTATTAGCGACGATCGCTAAAATAACCGTAGCTAAGATTACCGTGGTGATTGAATCCAGGCGTAATAGATGACGGATACGATCGATCAATTTCGGTTTTTCATGTTCGGAGATACTTAATGAAAAACCTTTCTTAAACCAGAAATAATCTTTGATGTTGATAAGCGCAAAAAGTACGGCAACACAGCCTGCGATTAAGGTGATGATACGTAATTCACCAAGATAGATAAATAGATTCAACCAGGCAGCCATAAACAGAAAATAGATAGCGCCGGAAAAAAATACAAATATACTGCCGATAAGCGCCATCCGGCTGCGGCTGCGACTGTGTACCATCATACTGAGTAAAAACAACAATACAAAAAAGGCGCAAGGATTAAACGCATCCATACCGGCAATAAAAATGGTCAACATCGGTAATGAATAGTCGTCTGATGATATATTGCCAAAAATTGGCATATCGATCGAAGGCGATTCATTCTGGTCAATAATAAAAACCATTGAATTGTCTGGATTGTTTTCTTTTGCAAATTGATGACATGCCTGTAGATACGATCTTAATAATCGGCCGGTTGATGTATTGTCTTCGTAACCACTCAATAGATTTCCGCAAAACATGAAAGTAGGCACGCTACGTGCGTCATTACCGAAGGTCTCTGCCATGCTGACGAAAGTCTTTATGTTTTCCGGGTGATCAACCAGTTCAAGTGAATGCACTTTTAACCAGGGATAGTCATCGTCCATCTGAATAATATCTGGCCTGGCTTTGAGACAGTGCGGACATTTTTTTGACCAGAAAAAATATAGATGTATAACTGTTTGAGGATTTACATCTTTGCCATACCAGATGATTTCTTTCGATGTCACAGTATCTGCCGCTGCTGATGTGGCGGCAAGAAACAGAATCAAAACGTAACTGATGATCTTTACTGCTCTGAACATTATCTTTTTTCAACCCGGTGCGATTTATGCAACGCTGCACACTGCCATACTAGCAAAGCAGGATCAATTGCTCAAAATAAAAACCACTGATTATGGATTCGCTTATATAATAGGTATATGAAGAAGAGAAATAACGATCTCGCCGATGTTGCCCGTAAGATGATGGATGGTGTTGTACAGATTCATGTCGAAGGCCTGTTAGAAGAAGATATACAATCAGTAATGAACCCGGCAATCAAAATACCCGGTGTCTGGTCAGGTTCAGGCTTTTTCCTCAGATATAACGATCTTGAAGGTCATATTGTGACTAATGCGCATGTCGTCAGAAATGCTGTCAAGATCGAAATCAGTTCGATGCTGACCAGTGAAGAAAAGTTTGAGGCAGAAATCGTTGGTCTGGTCAAAACCCTTGAACCAGATGTCGCTCTGATCAAGCTTACCGAGAAAGAACTGCTGCGATTCAAAACACTCGCTATCAAACCCATCGAATATCTTGAACTAAGACAAGGCCCAAGTCCGTCGCGTGGTGAAGAAGTCAAGGCTATCGGTTATCCGATGGGCATGGTCGAACCTAATATATCTGGCGGTGAGATAACCAATTTCATCTCGGGCTCAGAATATTCAACAGAGAGATTTGTAACCGATGCGGCAATCAACCCTGGCAACTCAGGCGGCCCATCAGTCAGTAAGGATGGCAAAGTTGTCGGTTTAAATACTTCGGTGATGATCGGTGCTGATAATATAGGTTTTATTACCCCGGCAAGCTTTGTAAAAATCATCATTGAAAATTTGCTGCAACAAAATGAACCGCACTTCGCGGGCATCGGCGGTAAGCTGCAAAAGAATGCCGATAATTTTAATCCCTTATTGAAGCAATCGGTTGCCAGGGGCGTCATCGTTGCCAAGATAAAGCCGAATGGCTTTCTGCAGGCAGCGGGGCTTAAGAAGCGCGACGTCATCCTTTCGGTCAATGCTATCGAATTTGACCGCCATGGTATCGTCATCGGTAAGGAAGGCCATTTTCGTCATAAAAACATCTATGATGTGATGAAACTGATTCCCATTGGCGATAAGGTTGAGGTGGTTTATTTCAGAGATGGTGAAATTCAGTCCAGCAGTGCCAATGCCATGCGTGATCCGGAAAAAGGCATCGTCTCTCGCCCCATCATCGATGAGCGAAAATATCTTGAAGTCTTCGGCATGATCATTCAGGAATTAAGTTTTGAGATCATCGAGGCCATGCATGAAGTGGATGCCAATGCACGCATAGACATGTTGCAGATTATCGATCATGAAAAACCGATGCTGGTAGTCACCCACATCCATCAGGGAACGCAGGCTGATGAGATGGAATGGCCACCAGGGGAATTGATCGTTACAGCTAATGACGAGGAAATTCATACCTTAGATGATTTTGAAAAAATCATCAAAAAAAACGCCAACAGCTTTCTACAGCTGGAATGCCGCAATGGCAGGATCGGCTATTTTCGAGTAGATTAATTTAATGGCAAAATGAACTTGATATTTAATGACGAATCCAAATAATAGATAGTAAGGGCTGTCTTATTAATTTTAGTGGAGGTTACGTGCAACAAGTTCGTCCCCCGGCAGTAGCAGGTGCTTTCTATCATGGCCATAAACAAACATTGGCTAATGATGTCAATGAAATGCTGCAGACTGCCCGCTTAAGTCACAGTGAAGCGCAAGTCTTACCAAAGGCAATTATTGTGCCGCATGCAGGTTACATCTATTCAGGACCCGTTGCTGCAGCTGCCTACGCGCAACTGGCCGCTGCACACGACATTATCAAACGCGTCGTATTACTGGGTCCTGTGCATCGAGTTCCGGTTCGTGGTCTTGCCCTTCCCGGTGTCAGCGCATTTGCAACACCTCTAGGTGAAATCCAGATCGATCAAAAAGCGGTGGCCGCTATCGAACATATGCCGCAGGTGGTCGAAAGTGCCGCTGCGCATGCGCAGGAACATTCTCTGGAAGTACAGTTACCTTTCCTGCAGTCGGTACTGGATGATTTTAAATTACTACCACTAGCCGTTGGCGACGCTACACCAGGGGAAGTCGCCGAGGTACTGGAGGTTTTATGGGGTGGGCCGGAAACACTGATCGTCATCAGTTCTGATCTTTCACATTTTTTACCTTATCAGACAGCGCAGACGATCGATGCACAGACCGTACAGACGATCCTCACGATGAGCCATCAAGTAAGTCACCAGCAAGCCTGTGGCGGTACGCCGGTCAATGGATTAATGCTGGCGGCAAAACACCATCAGCTACAACCACAATTGCTGGATCTGTGTAATTCAGGAGACACCGCGGGTGATAAAGACAGTGTTGTTGGCTATGCTGCGATCGCTTTTAATGAAACAGTGGAGCAGGAGCAGTAAGTGATGAGCGCTGATAATGAACATCTCAAAGGTGAAATATTACTCTCCATTGCGCGTGCTGCAATCTCACAGGCACTGGGTCTGCCTTTTGCGGAAACATCTGAACAGGCTGACTGGTTACAGGAAAAAGCGGCATGTTTTGTCACCCTTAGCCAAAACGGGCAATTACGCGGTTGCATCGGTACGCTGGAAGCGCAGCGTTCTCTGCTGGAGGACGTAAAAGCCAATGCGATAGCCGCAGCATTGAAAGACACACGTTTCCCTCCGCTTAGCAGTGAAGAACTTAACGAAACTGACATCGAAGTTTCATTATTGTCGCCCATGCAGGCGTTGAGTTTCGCAAACGAAGAGGAAGCCCTGGCACAATTACGACCGGGTATCGATGGTGTGTTGTTTGCATGCGGCCAGTATCGAAGCACCTTCCTGCCCCAGGTCTGGCAGCAATTACCTGATACAATAACGTTCATGGCGCATCTAAAACAAAAAGCAGGATTGAGTCCCGGCTTCTGGGCAGAGGATGTCAAACTCTATCGTTACACGGTAACTAAATGGAAAGAAGCGGAATTTGATGAGCAGGCGTTATCAGCGCAGCAAAAGGAGGAAGTATTATGATAAAACAATCATATCACCCTGGACTCTACTGGCATGCTTTAGATGACGGTCGAATACAATGCGATCTATGCCCGCGTGACTGTAAACTCAAGGATGGTCAGCGAGGTGCCTGTTTTGTGCGCATGCGTCATGAAGATCAGATCGTCCTTACCACCTACGGCCGTTCATCCGGTTTCTGCATCGATCCGATCGAGAAAAAGCCGTTGAATCATTTCTACCCCGGTAGCAGCGTATTTTCTTTCGGCACCGCTGGCTGCAATCTGGCCTGTAAATTTTGCCAGAACTGGGATATCAGTAAATCCAAAGATATGGATCGCCTGATGGATCAGGCTTCGCCAGAAACCATTGCTATTATCGCCGAAAAAAATGGCTGTAAGAGTGTCGCTTTTACCTACAATGACCCGGTGATCTTTGCCGAATATGCAATGGATACAGCAGATGCCTGCCATGCACGCGGAATAAAAACGGTTGCGGTTACCGCCGGTTACATAAATGCAGAAGCCCGGCGTGATTTTTTCGCAAAAATGGATGCTGCCAACGTCGACCTGAAAGCATTTACCGACGAATTTTATTTCAAATTAACTGCCGCACATCTACAGCCGGTGCTGGATACCCTGCTCTATCTCAAACATGAAACCGATGTCTGGCTTGAGATCACCACCCTGCTGATTCCCGGCAAAAACGATTCTGATGAAGAGATCACGGCGATGTGCCAGTGGATCAATAAACAACTGGGCCCGGAGGTACCGCTGCATTTTTCTGCGTTTCACCCCGACTTTAAGATGATGGATGTTCCGCCAACACCAACAGCAACGCTGGTACGTGCGAGGAACATCGCGCTCAAACAAGGTTTGCACTATGTGTATACCGGTAATGTGCATAACATCGAAGGTGATACCACATTTTGCCCGAAATGCCATTCTGTTCTGATCGAGCGTGACTGGTATGACATCAACCAGTATCGTTTAAGCAGTGATGGTCACTGCCCTGACTGCGGTGCTGAAATAGCTGGTAAGTTTGATAAACAAGCAGGGACCTTTGGTGCAATGCGCATCCCGATTGCGATCAATGCTGAAACTGTTTACTGAATTTAGTTCTGCTGAGACAGGTAATCTATCGGATCAGCAGGTCGAGGATAGTAATCACTTTGTCTGTAAAGAAACATCCGTCGACGAATTATTCGGTTACAAATTCAGTCGTGGTTTTAGTAAAAATATTTAGTTATACCGAATGTTAATATATCGTTATCAGCATCCAGGGTGTAGCCTAAACCGAGGGATACAGACTTGGTAATATAATATGCCGCAATAAAATTTATGCCAATATTAGTTGTATCTTCAATCGACATTTTTTGAATATATACATCAAGTTCTAAACGATCTAACGCCATCGTTCTTATACCAATAAACGCCACCGCGCCATCTCTATCGACGCTTGTAGAATAAGTACCAGCAACATCGACATCAGCTTCGCCATTAATGAATCTGGCACCTAAAATAAAATCGGTGGTGTCGCTCATAGAAGCATGACCCAGGATACCGAATGTCGACGCAGTAATATCAGCATCGACCATTGTTCCTGATGAAGTCAGGTTTGCACTTGCTCTGCTGTAACCCGCTATAACGGCAACATGTGGTCTGACTGCAAGTGAAAAATCTAAAGATATGTCTTCACCTTCAAAGTCTTCTGAAAAACCATCAATTGAAGAAGAAAAATTTCTGTATTCTACTGATATAAATTTATAGCCTAACGCCCCCGCGACTGCAGGTAGTGCCAAGCCAGTGAAGATGAACAGCAATATTAATTGGATATATGATTTCATTGATAACTTTTTTTATAACGTTCTAGCAGGCAAGCAGAATCATACTGAGATTTATAGCGCAAGGTTTTCATTTTTTAGTCTATGCGACTCAAAAATATTGTTTTTTACAGTTGATATCGTCCCTGCTATAACGCACGATGGTGACCACGCGTTTCATCACATTGGTGATTTCGAGTTCAGTAAAACATACATCATTTGCTGGCTGAGTTGCATCGGCATCAACGATGATAGACATATCGGTAAGTCGTATGTTTGTCACATTGAGCCGTAGAAAATTTTCAGGGTGAGCCAGTATCCTGCGTATCTGTTCCAGGTAAAACGAGAACACATCTTTATCACCGGTCAAATTCTTAATGCGAGATTCCGCTTCTTTGAGCTGTGCAGTGAGCTCAGCAGACGGATCTAACGCCTGATGAGCCTGCAGCAATAGTTTCGTCAGGCCATTGCCCTGTGTCTGTTTCGCTCGCAGTTGTGCGTGCAGCATGCGTCGCCGGTCTATCAGATCGCGTGACTCAGCTTTGATGCTGGCGATCTGCTGTAATGCATAAGTGATCAGGCCATCGAAAATACATTTTTTGATACCGCTTCGCACCTCTTTCTCATCGATCGCCGGTGACAATATCTTGTAATCAAATAGATTGATCGAGGTCTGAGGTACGTCACGTCTTATCATCTCTCCTTCGAGTGTCAGCCCTGTGATCTTTTTTTCTTCCTTGTTAGCGCACAATAAGGCACAGCATTGTGTTACGGAACGGTTCTCCGGCTGCTCAAAAAATGTCTTTAATTCACTGCCGCAGCTAAAGGTGTCCTGTAGAACGCCTGTCGTGGCAAAGTAGGATCGCACTTCTGGGTCACTGACAAAGGTCCTACCACTAACATTGATCGGTCCTGGAATCTGATCGACCAGTCGACTGATGTATTCGAGGGAGACGATAACTTCGTGTTGTAACTTTTTTTTATAAGACGGCACCAGGCGTAATTTGGTATCGATACCTTCGATGACGCGTTCGATCGCTTCATCGATACTGTAACCAGTGTCAGTTTGTTGCGGTGTTATGTCCCTGCTGGAAAAAAGACCAGTTATAAATTCGAGCAGTTTGAACATGGTATCTATGTGCTAAACCGATCTGAGTCAGCTAACCACCTGGAGTACTACCAGGTTTGTTATGGTGTTTATTGGCTGTGGATGTGTGCGATTTTTTGGTGTTTTTTACAACATGATCGAAAAATACAATATAGTCCAGCCAGTCATGTACTGGACCACGATGTGAAAAGATTACCAGGCCATTACGATCTATGACATAGGTGCTGGGAAAAACACGCGCGATAGACCGGTCCTCAACCTGGCTGCCATCTCTCAGAGATAGCGTGGAAGTTTCATTATCTTTAACACCTGAATCATACAATGGCATGTCAGTAAAATCATATTGCTCTGCCCAACGGATCGAATCGGTGAAAGGCTCACGTAATTGCAGCATTTTCATTTCAACGTCACCAGGATAGAGACTCTGTATCTTTGTATTAAGGTCTTTAAGCGAAGGAAATTCGCGTAAACAGGGTGGACACCATGACCCCCAGAAATGCAGGAAGACAATCTTGCCCTTCTGAGCAGAGACCGAATGCTGTTTGCCTTCAGCATCAAACCAGCTGAGATCGGGAAAACGTTGACCGACCCGCGTGCCTGTTTCAGCTTTGCTCGCGCTCGTGGCATCAGCATAAGGCCCCCACAGGCCTGACCAGTTATCAGCATCAAAAACAATACGGTCGTTGAGTGCGTATAAAACACATTTCTGCTGGGTATTGTCCTGACAGCCTTGCAACGCCTCCTTTCCAGCCTCCTCTTCACTAATGGCTTCAGTTACCCATGACCAGGTACCGCCGGGAGCAATAGCAAAAGCCTTGTTTTCGGATGAATACTGGTATTGCTGGAAATGTTCAATGGCTTTGCTGCCAACGTGAGGGATCTTGCTTGTATCTGCCTGCGCAAGAGCCGGTATTGCAGCAACAAACACAAGGGCCATCGCAAATGCGAAAGCCCTTGATAGTTGCTGACATAACCACAGACGTGGATGCCGGTACATGCTCAGTCGGTTTCTTCCCAACCGGTAATCATTGCCTTGATATGCGCAGTTGGCGTGTGACCAGCTGTCGCAAGGTAAACATGTGCGATAAAGAATATCAGCATCATAAATGCGGCAATAACATGGAAGAAAGCAACATATTCCAGGCTGAGGAAGTCAACACCCCAGGCGGCCCAGTCATTGTAGAACAGGTAGAGCCAGCCTGTGGTCCAGATCAGTGGATTGATGACGGCAAGGACAAACAGGTAGGCCAGCTTCTGCAGCGGGTTATGTTTGCTCAGCCGCGTCTGTTTGAACGGATGCGGTGCATCGGTAAAGATGCCCGTCAGGTAATAACGGAACATTGCGGCTACCTTTTCGGTGCTTGGTACGTACTGTTTCCATTCACCGGTGGTGAAGTGCCAGAAGATGGCAAATATCCACAACCACACCAGTGTCCATGCCGCGGTAGTATGCGTTGTTGTTGCCAGCTTGAAACCTAACAGGTCATAGCTGCCATGGACCTCAAAACCGGTTGCCATCAATGTCATGATCAACGCAGCCTGAGACCAATGCCAGAAGCGTTCAAAGCGCTTGAAAATATATATTCTTTCCATTGCCTTAACCTCTCTTACTCATGTAGTAGCGGATGCCACCGTGAATTAATACACCGATCAATGCAAATAACGCTGCGGCAAAACCGAGCATGTCAATGATTGGCGTGTTGTTGGTGCCGGGCATGTAAACCCCGCCGATACCTTGTAAACGACCATTTTCAACGTGGCACTGTTCACACTGTAAGGCATCTTCCTTTGGCGCTACCATGTGCGTGATAGGCCAGCTCATTTCAGTTTCAACGAAAGTCATCTTGCCGCTGTATTCAGCGCCCATAGCCTTCATGCCCCATTCCATGGCTTTATCCCAGTCATAGTTGCCCCAGTAGGCAGAATCATCCTTACCGGCGGTATGGAACACACCCAGTGTTTCATTACCAACATCATAAGGCTGTTTGCCACGGAAGGTTTTGACTGGCCAGATAAGTGAATCTGGATCGCCAGCAGAACCCTGGAACTCGTTGATCTTAACAACATTGCTGGTATCAGCCTTGTCACCGAACAGGGTAAATTTAACGTCGCCATTGAACCAGATATACTCTGGAATCACGTAACGCTCGAAGGTGAAGTCGCCCTTCTTACTGTCATAGATAACGTTACCGTCACTACCGCGTGTCTGTATGCGATGGCCGTTTTCATCCAGCTTACCCGCAGTTGACCAGTCCCAGGTCATCTTGGTAGCTTTTTTGCCGCGGGCAAAAGCAGGAATATGGCAGGTCTGACAAGCGATCTTGTCGGTATGCGAATTCAGCTTGTCTACAGCAGCTGTGCCTGGAGGATGCGGAGCATTACCGTGACAGGCCACACAGGTGGTTGGGTTTCTATCTTTGCCCTGGCCACGCATTAAGGCGCCCTGCTCATCCATCGCAGTGGGTGCATAACGGCTACCACTCACTTCGTGAGAATCACTGAGATGACATTTACCACAGGAGAAATCAAGACCCTTGGCATCCATGTGCACGTCGAGGTATTTCTGTGGTTGTTTCAGTGAACTATCGAGGTCACCATGTTTAACCGCATCACCGCCGCCACCGTAGAAGTGACAGGCACCACAGCTGGCGCGACTGGTCTTACCCACGCTCTGAGCAATCGTTTTCAGATCAGTGGCTTCACGGAATTTACCAGAATGCGGAGGCCATTCCATCTTTTCATAGTTGGGATGTCCAGACAGCCCCGGTAGCTTCTTGTACTTACCGGTGGTGTCATGACAGACCACACAATCGACATTGTTTTCAGAGGTAAAGTCGAAAGTATCATCTTTCCAGCCATAACCTACGTGGCAGGCCATACAGAATGTCTGGTTTGACTCAACCGAAGTACAGAAGTTGTTGACAACATTCTTTTTACCCAGCTTCTGTTTGGTGGCAGGGTTCAAAAATTCCCAGGTCCAGTGTTTGGTATTGTGAACCTGTTTAGCTGCTTCGGTGTGGCAGGTCAGACAAGCTTTGGTCACTTCCTCACCTGTTTTAAAGTCCTTTTTAAGTTCATCGAACTTGGAATGATCTGCCGTTGAAGTACTGGCTTTTTTCATTACTTGCTCGACGCTCACTGCTACAGGCGCTGGTGTAGCAGCAGCGGCCGCAGTTGCAGGATCTGTGCTGACATTTGCATGCAGCTGACCTGCCAGGAAGCACCCCGCCAGAAACAATGTCCGGCGAATAATCTTCACTGAATTATTCATAATAATCTCCTAAAATACATATTTTTTTCTGATTAGTATTCATACAATGATCAGATTAACAGCCAGCCTCTTCACCGCCAGCACCGCCACCACCACCACCTGGACCGCCTTTGATCAATGCAGGCGCAGGAAGGCTAGCATCAAATTTAATAAATTCCTGCTGGTCAGCGTACACCTCGTCCATAACATCACCAATACCAAACATCTTGCCCATCAGACCGGCATTCATGGTACCGATAGACGTACTGCCATCATCATTTTTATAAACGGTAATGGTACATGGCATCAGGATAGAGAAAATACGTGTATCCGCGCCTTTAAGAAGTGGCCCCGAATATTTTGTACTACAGGCTTCGACTAACAGAACGGGGGGAACATTACCGCCACTTGCTGCTACCGCTTTAGCAGGGTTTCTCAAAGCAGAAAGTTTCCAGCCGCGCCCTTCGAGACGTTGGATATTTCTCTGTATGCGTGCTGCGGTCTCTTCGACACCGTATGGGCTCGACGCTACGTTAAACATCAGGTTCTGTGCCTGTGTCAGAGTGATTACCCCGACGAGTACAAACGCTACTATCGCACCTATTATGTATTTCATTGCTATTTCCTCTTTTTTGGTTGTCTGCTGGTAATTACTTCTACCTTGAATATTGATTAGTATATTCTTATATTCTTATTATCTGCCAATGAGATACTGAGTCAAGTCAATCACTACGCTGATGAACCATTAAATGACTTATATCAATTAAGTAGAGTTATTTATAAGTAGATTTATTTAGTATTTTGGAAACACCTAATCAAAGGGTGTATAAATTTTTATTATTTTTATTCAACTAATGGATGATAGCAAAATCAACAAGATATGTATGTACAATAATTCAATAAAAACACGTAATTGTAAAAAAATTGACATATGTCATGTCGATAAGAGTGAGTCTAAAAATTAAATTATGAAAACTGTCTTTGTTTCTTAAGCACTCTTAATATAAGAGAAAATCTTAAATCCATGGTGTCAGGTTTGAAGCATTATGGTACTGATAGGAATATTCGGCGCATCCATGCGCCACACCAAAGATTCGCTTAGCTCATTCAAATTTGTTGCTGACAAATTTATCGAACAGCGTGCTCATCCCTTTTGGAATAAAAATAATGGCGGACCGGACGGGATTCGAACCCGCGACCTCCGGCGTGACAGGCCGGCATTCTAACCAGCTGAACTACCGGTCCGTAGAATGTTATCTAATGGTGGGTGCTGAGGGAGTCGAACCCCCGACATTCGCCTTGTAAGGGCGACGCTCTACCAGCTGAGCTAAGCACCCAAAAGAAAGCGGCGCAATTCTATATCAACAGACGCTAATAAACAATCAGGAAATGAAATTTAATAATTATAGTCAGGCTGACTGTGTTTCAAACACTTCGCTAAGCGGTTGCGGCCTGTTGATGTGGTAGCCCTGGGCGTAATCAACCCCGAGTTTGCGTAATGCGTCCAGGATATCCTGATCCTCGACGAATTCAGCGATGGTCTTAATCCCCATACGGTGGCCGATCTCATTGATGGCTGATACCATCGCAGCATCGATGGGATCGCTGACCATATCTTTGACAAAGAAACCATCGATCTTAAGGTAATCGATAGGCAGCTGTTTTAGATAACCAAATGATGACACGCCGCTACCGAAATCATCTAACGAAAATTTAAAACCGACCTCCTGCAGGGCCGCGATGAAGTCAAGTGCTTTGGTAAAGTTGGCGATTGCTGCAGTTTCTGTGATTTCAAAACAGATATTGTTGGTATTTAATTTTGTCTCACTGGCGTAATCAAGGATGAATTTCTTAAAGCTCTTGTCACAGATCGAGTTACCAGAAATATTAATCGACAGCATTATGTCGTCAGGAATATTATTATCACGGATCCGGTTAAATACCTTTTCTACAACATATTTATCGATATCGACAATCACATCATAACGTTCGGCTGCCGGGATAAAACTATCAGGCATGATTAAGGTGCCATCATCCAGGCGCATACGTGACAGTATTTCGTAGTGATGGTCTACACCCTGTTCGAGCGAGATGATTTTCTGTGCAAACAGGATGATGTCCTGCTTTTCAATGGCATGTTTAACCCGAGTGGCCCAGTGCATCTCCACCTGGCGCTGTTCGAGAAAAGCATCATCTTTGGTAAAGACATGAATGCGATTTCTGCCATGTTCCTTCGCCGCGTAACAGGCAAAATCGGCCTCTTTCATCACGCTATTTATATTCTCGGTGTGAGGTGTTATCTCCACCACGCCGACACTGGCACCGATATGAAAAAACTTGCCTTCCCAGGCAAAACGAAAATCCTGTACCGCCTGTATTATTTTCTCCGCCGTGTGTTTTGCTATCGAGGCATCACAGCCACGTAACAGAACCCCAAATTCATCACCACCTAAACGTGCCAGGGTATCTGCCTGTCGTGTCGTGTCGCCGATAATATAGGTTACCTGTCTGAGCAATTCATCGCCGGCAGTATGGCCACAGGTATCATTAACAACTTTGAATTGATCAAGATCGATATACAATAAAGCGTTATTTATATTTTCCTGTCTGGCTAAATCAATCAGTTGCTTAAGCTGAAGTTCAAACTCTCTGCGATTAACCAGCCCGGTCAATGAATCATGGGTTGCCTGCCACGACATCTGACGCGCCATTTCACGTGTGTCACTAACATCACGAAATACAACGATAGCGCCCAGCAACTGGTTTTCATTATTTTTAATGGGAGAAACAGACTGCTCGATATCAGAGACTTCTCCCTGGCGATTTCTAATCTGTAAACTGCTCACAGCTAAACTGGTATGGCCATTTTTCAGGCATTGCTCAACCACATCATTTAATGATGGACTATCACTTTCATCTGCCTGTACACAGACCTCACTCAAATATTTACCAATAGAATCCTTAATCGGCCAACCGGTTAACTTTTCGGCTACCGGATTCATATAATCGATACGACCCTGTGCATCGGTAGTAATCACCGCGTCAGCGATAGAATGTAGTGTCACCTGGGCACGTTCTTTCTGGTTGATCAATTCAGCATCAATTCTTTGTCTTTCGATCTCCGCGCTGGCACGGGAAGCAAAGACAGGCAGGATGGCACGCGCCAGAGCTATCTTCCAATCGGGAGCTGGCCGTGAATCAACCAGCACAATTAAACCGATCTTCTTACCAGTATTGCCCTTCATGGCAATACCCAGATAACTTTCCGCATCAAGCCTTTTTAGCATTTCATCTTTAGGGAAATAATCCTGTAAACCTGAGGCAACGAAGTACTCACCATCGCGTATGGTTAACTCGCAAGGTGTATCAGTGACTGAACAGTTGCTGCATTGTTCAGTAGCATTAGTATCCCAGATGGCCATCGGGACTAAAATATCAGGATCCGTCTCATCCAGTTGAGCCAGAAAGACAAAACGAGTACTCAAAACCTCGGATAAGGTATGCGCAAGGCTGGTGAAAAAGTTTCTACCAACAGCGTCAGCAGTACCCTCAAGCAAAGCCTGTAATGCTTCTTCGATTCGTTTTCGGTCACTGATATCTGTCATCGTGCCGACGACCCGTACAGGGGAACCGCTGTCATCGCGTTCTACTACCTGACCACGGCCCTTGACCCATTTCCAGCCGCCTGTCGCAGTTTGCATGCGAAATTCATCAAAGTATCTGGGGGTCTGGCCAAAGAGATGTAACTCTAGCCCGTCTAAAACTCTTTTTGCATCTTCTGGATGCAAGGCGTTACGCCAGCTATCGAGAGTGGCAGGTACTTCGTTTGTTTCATAACCTAAAATCTGTTGCCATCGCGGGCTGTAATAGACTTCGTCAGTTTCCATATTCCAGTCCCAGAGGCCATCATGTGAACCATTAATCGCATAAGACAGACGCTGTTCTTTTTTCTCATGCGTCTTACGCTGTATTATTTCTTCGCGTAACTGCTGTTCTTTATCTGCCAGCTGGAGTACCTGTTGCTCCCGTTCTTTTAGTATCAGACGGATAGTGGTATAAAAAAAGCCAAAGATTGCGCCTACTAGCATGGGCAGGATGAATAAACGAAGAGTCATGTCCTCAAACGCAATTCCTAAAAAAAGAGAATGTTGAGTGATGGCAACGATAAGGATCGCCGAAATGGAAAGTAAAATACGCCAGAGATAACCCTGCCAGTTGCTGCGTACTAGCGCCAGGATTCCCAACTTGGCAGTCTTTATATTATTCATCGCTTATAAATTCGATATTGTGTATTAACATATTCATATCACGGTTGAACTAATACGATCGATTAAGCCAGATGATTTAATATAGCTGTAATCCCTTAACTGATTGTGTTTAGACAATAAATCGAATAATACATTAAAATCATCAGAATACTTACATAAAGTATGGTTTATCAGCGCTGATAATGCATAAATTAGTGACTTTTCATCAATTTAATTACACTATTAAGTCGACTTTAATCAATAAATCGAAAGCTGAAATTAGCTTTTAACAGTGATAGTGATAACCAGATAAAGATCAGTGGAAAGAAAATCGTCTGCATGGTGAAAACAACGATAAGATTTATGATGTGGCTACTAAGGCTATCCGCTTCTGCTTTTAGCTGCTGGTAATATTTATCGACATCGATAGAGTCCATCGCTGAGTCAATACTACTGCTTATCACTTCGTACCACGACATATCAATGGCCTCATTATTAATCTTCTGGTTATCACTCAGGTTAGCTATGGTTTCATTTGACTGTTCCAGCTGTAACTTTGATTCGATATAGGTCGACTCGAGGAAGGCTTTATATAAACCGTCATTGGTAATGGCCATCAAAGGAATGAAAAATCGAAGAATGATCAAAAAAGCCGCAAGTCGATATAAAATATTTTTTAGCTTCGTTGATGCTGTTCGATCATTCCATATGAAAACCACGATCAGAAGCAGAATCGTTGCCACAGCGATGGAAAAATAAAATGAAGAAAATATGGTTAACAGAATCGATTGAATACCAAGTGAAGTCGTACAGATAAGCATCACCCAGGAAAAGCGTTCGATCAGATCATTGACCGGGTCCAGTATCTGACCTGGCGTTAATATTACGCCAACGCCTACCGGCTCGACAGCTACCTCTGTACCCTGCACAACTGAGATCAGACCATTAAGCCCCTTGGCAATACCAAAAGCAGTTAATGAACGTGACAGACCCTCTTCTGTGTACTGTTCGCCAAAGCTATCAAAGGAATAGGCTTCGAATAATTTGGAAACAGAAAAAAATGCTAATAAGATTAAAAAAACAGTAACGATGATTTTAGGGTAATTGTGCTTGATGAAGTTCATATAATTACCTCAAGTTAACGTATTGGAAGAAGCTGAGCTTAGGATATTATATCGGCTATATTGCTCGCTTTCATTATCGTATTTTTGTTTCAAGAACTTATCTGCTGACTGGGCTGCCTGCTGCTGCATGGAGAAAATTAAAAACCGAAGATTTTGCTGTACGAGATAATTTCTGCATGACATCAAACGCTACGTACTCAAATGCATGCTTAGTCTTTATCTCGTTGATCATCGTTAACCACAGATGTGCGGTCATCTGTGAATCTGCCAGGGCCCTGTGGAAGGTGCCATCATTGGGTAAATGTTTATAATTTACCAAAGTCCCGAGTTTATGGTTGGGCGCTTCCGGGTAAACGCGTCGTGCTATCAGCATAGAACAGGCAAATTCAGCATGTTGTTCAAGCTTTATACGCTGCAGCTCAGCAGCGAGAAAGCGGCTGTCAAAAGAAGCATTATGCGCGACCAGATTAAAATCGCCGATGAAGTCAGAAAACTCACGCATTACCGATGCACATGGCGGTGCGTTTGTTAGCATGTTGTTGCTGATGCCAGTGTAGTCTTCAATGAACGAATTTATTCGCTTGCCTGGATACATCAACTGCTGAAAAGTATCAGAGACTTCGCCATCGACTAACTTTACTGCACCGATCTCGATCGCTCTGTCGCCCTGATCGGGAGATAAGCCGGTGGTCTCAAAATCGAGCACGATAACTGTCTCGGCATTTTGTTGTGCAGCAATCACCTGGTTTTCGCCGCTTTGACACAAAACATGATAAAAAACGCATTCCAGTTATCGTAACCATCGACATCATCGATATCAACCAGTTCACTTTTATCTCTCAGATAGGCAAGAGACCTGGCTATCTGCTGGTCGTTAATACCGTTTAATTTGATCAGCGCAATCGCAGGTTCTGAGGGTGACCATTCACTTAATAATCTACACATTTGTTTTACAAACTATATTGGTTGTCAGCGTCGTTGGCAGCTATTTTAGCTGCCAACGAGATATAAAGCATAAAACTTACCTTCGTCGTGACAATATTTTTAATCTTTAACAGCCACTAATACATTTCCCGGTAGCATCAAATTCCATGCTGCGACCACTTAGCGGTAAATGCACCGGTACCTGAGATGCTTTGATAAAGCGATCAGTTCTACTGTTAGCCATCACCTTACCGCCTTTGGTCGATGCTTCGTTTGCATGCGAAGGTCTCACAGAAACAGGTCTGATTAATTCATTATATCATTACGGGGCGGTAACTTTTCTGCGAAAGCTACGGATAATTTTTCCAGTCGTGCCTGTATTTATCTGATCACTCGATAAGAATTTTTATTGCAGGGTCTTATAGAATAACATCACAGCACTCAGCATTAAGATCATGCTGATCACCTGGTTAAATCGTTTTTGATCGATATGGATATGCAGGTGATGGCCGACATACATTCCCAGAAACAAGACCGGTAGTAGCACCAATGACAGCCATAATGTCTGCACAGTATAAAGCCCACTGAGTGTGTAACCGACAATACGCGCACCGCCATCGACGAGAAATATCATCGCGATAGTCGCACGGAACGGTCCCTTTTCTAACTGCCGCATTTTTAAATAAGCGACATAAAATGGTCCACCGGTGCCAAACAGGGCGCCCACTATACCACCACAGCTGCCAGCGACGATCGCCCAGTGTCGCCCTCCCTTGTCAATTGGTATTGGCAATAATGAATAGATAGAATAGATAAAAATAAAGACGCTCAATGCCATTACCAGGCTTTTCGCATCGACGTTGATCAGCAGCCAGATTGCAATGAAGATACCCAGCAAAGAAAAAGGCAGCAATGGCAACATGTCTCGCCAGACCACCTGTTTTCTCAGCTGGATACTCTGCATTACTGTACCGCTGTAACTCAGCAAACCAAGAACAGGCACAATAAAACTCAGTGGAAACATGAAGGCCAGTAATGGGATAGCAATTAATCCAGAACCAAAACCGGATAGACCCTTAACCGTGTAGGCAAAAAAAATAATAACGATCGATGCAACAATTTGCGTAGCTGTTAATTGGAGTAATTCGAGAAGCATGTGTGTTTAGAAAATCCAGATCAGGATGAATCAGGCTATAGTAATAAAAAAGATAATAGACGCTTACAACTGGTATCTGTTCAGAGCTAAAGGCCAACCTTTAAACTATTATTAATGTCCCGGCTTTGACAGATCAAGGTGTTATTATCAAGATCGTTTTCAACGCTTCAGATAAGATTTGGCCAGCCTGTCGTAAAGCACAACATTTACCGTTGCGGCCAGGTTCATACAACCGCTGGTCGGCACAAAAACAACAGCATCTGCCCGATCGATAATTTCCTGGTTAATGCTGCCATCTTCGGGACCGAAAACATAAAGTGCGTCATGCGGATGTTCATACTCAGGCAAGGCAACGGCATTCTCAGCAAATTCTATACAGACGATTTTTTGCTGCGCTGGCGCATCAGCTATAAGATCTGTTATTGCTGATAGAGGAATATCTTTACTGACCTTACGACTCATATCAACGCTACAGGATTTTAAGTTTTTCTGCTCGAGGATAACGTTTACCGGTATAGAAGACACTGTCGACGCCAAAGTTGCCTGCCGCACGCATCACCGAACTTACGTTCTCGGGGCTTTTGGGATTGATCAGACCAATGCTGACTTTTGCCTGTTTCATGAGCGACCTGTGTGAATGTGCGTGACCATCGGTGATAATTATAAAGTAAATAAGTACTTATAATTTAATTATTACTCGCCGCGGACAATGACATTTTGTGTTTTTGTCTATTGATAATCTGGCGCTTTTTAGCGCACGAAGAGATATAATTTCTCTAAATGACTGCCTTCTCAACATTGCTGACAAGCCGAATCCTGGCGCATCGCTGGCTGGTAATTATTTTTTCAGTTTTTGTTTTCCTGCTCTGCAGCACGGGGCTGTCCCGCCTCACCATCGATAGTGACCTGAGGGTTTTTTTCAGTAAGGATAATCCCCAGCTACAGCAACTGGAAACCGTCGAAAACACCTACATCAAAAATGAAAATATCCTGTTTGTCATCGCACCCAAAGACGGCCAGATCTTCACCCCCAGAGTCTTAACCGTCATCCAGCAAATGACCACGGCGCTATGGCAGACGCCCGCCTCCAGCCGGGTCGATTCCATCACCAATTTTCAGCATACCTGGGCCGAGGGTGATGACCTCGTGGTCGAAGATCTGTTTGATGACATCGCTGCTCTGTCAGTCGAAGCCATCGCAGACAGGAAACAGATCGCCCTGCATGAACCGATCCTGCTGCACCGCATCATCTCCTCAGATGGCGCCGTCAGCAACATCGTGGTCAACATTAATTTCACCGATAAAGTCCCTGAAACCATCACTAAAATCGCCAGTCACGCTCGCAAGCTGCGCGATGACTATAGCCGCGATTATCCGGACATCGAATTTTATCTGACCGGCAGCGTCATGTTCGACACGGCCTTTTCCGAGGTTGGCCAGAAAGACATGATGACCCTGGTGCCATTGATGCTGCTGGTACTGGTGATCACCATCGGTCTGATCTTTCGTACCGTGGTCGCCACCCTGTTGACGCTCAGTATCATCATCATGGCTACCGGCACGGCGATGGGCCTGGCCGGCTGGCTGGGTCTGGCGATCAACCCGGCCTCTGCCAGCGCGCCAACCATCATTCTCACCCTGGCGGTTGCCGACAGTGTCCATATCCTGTTTATGATGTACCACCTGATGAACCAGGGTAAGGACCGGCACCAGGCCATCATCGAATCCATCCAGTTCAACTTCCAGGCGGTATTCCTGACCAGCATCACCACGGTGGTCGGTTTTCTCACCATGAACTTCTCCGATTCCCCGCCTTTCCACAACCTCGGTAACATCGTGGCTATCGGCATTACTGCCGCGTTTTTCTACTCGATCATTTTTTTACCGGCACTGGTCTCGGTATTGCCGATAACCTTCAGGGTAAAACGTTATCCACGGCAGTTCCTCATCATGCAGGTCATTGCCCTGTGGGTGATCAAACACAAAACAATAATACTGCTTTCAACGCTCTGCCTCACCGCTGTGCTGGCTTACAGCGCAACGCAAAACCGGCTGAACGATAACTGGATCAACTACTTCACCAAAAACGTGCCGGTGCGTGTGGCCACCGATGTGCTGGAAGAACGCATCAGCGGTGCAGATTTTCTCGAATACAATATCAGCGCCGGAAAACCACAGGGCATCAACGACCCAGAGTTCCTCGCCTACCTGGAAAGTTTTGTACAATGGTTAAGAACACACCCGCAAGTCGAACAGGTGACCAACCTCAGCGACATCATGAAAAAACTGAACAGGGTGATGCATGGTGATGACGAGCGCTGGTATCGGCTGCCAGAGAGTCAGGAACTGGCGGCACAATATTTATTATTATACGAGATGTCTCTGCCCTACGGACTGGACCTGAACAACATCATCAATATCGACAAGTCCGCAACCCGACTGATCATCACCACAAAAAATATGGGCACGCGTGCCCTCAGTGATCTCGACCTGGAAATACAGGCATGGCTGCAGGCCAATACACCGGAAAACATGCATGCACAGGGCACCGGAATCTCTATCGTGTTTGCCTACCTGTCACAACGTAATATCATCAACATGCTGATGGCAGCATTCGGCGCCCTGCTGGCGATTTCGATCATCCTCATCATCGCACTGAAACGTATCGACATCGGTCTGATCAGTCTGTTGCCCAACATCATTCCCGCGACGATGGCCTTTGGCCTGTGGGGACTGCTGGTCGGTGAGATCGGCCTCGGTCTGTCGGTGGTGGTATCGATGACCCTGGGCATCGTGGTAGATGACAGCGTTCACTTCATCAGCAAGTACCTGCGCGCCAGAAAAAACTTCGATATGAACCAGGAAGAAGCCATACAGCACGCCTTCACGACCGTCGGCCCGGCTATGTGGACCACCACCGTGGCACTGGTCGCCGGTTTTCTTGTGCTGATGCTGTCAGATTACAGGATGAGCGCCGATATGGGTCTGCTATCAGCCATCACTATCAGTATCGCACTGGTGATGGATTTTCTACTTTTACCTGCAATATTACTGCTCGCCGACAGAGATAAACCCCCTGTTTCTGAATAGATTACTGCCGTTTCAGGTTTAATTGACGAAGGTCAATTTGTGATATCAAAAGTTCTGATTTACTAATGCAGGAGGCTTTATTTTTGTTTGTAGCAACATAGTCAAAAACAGAATAAAACCAACGAATTCATAAGTAATATAGCCAATATTGGTAATATTTAAATGTGAGGAGATGACAATGAAAGTTCAAGAGATAATGTCTACAAAAGTGGAAACTATCAAACCTACCTCATCGTTGAGAGCGGCCGCTAGAAGATTTAGTGAACTGAATGTAGGCGTTCTGCCCGTCGTCGACGAGGGCAAATTAGTCGGCATCATTACTGACCGTGATGTAAGCGTTTATGCCATAGCCATAGGACGCGAACCACAATCTACCGATGTGAAAGTCGTCATGAGCAAGGAAGTATTTACCTGCAATGCCAGCCAGAGTTTAGCTGAGGCAGCTGAAATCATGGAACAGCATAATATACGACGACTCGCAGTGGTCAGCGACAGTGAAGAGGTGGTAGGCATCCTTACCGTTGATGACATCGCACAGGTTTCGCATGAGCTTGCTGGCGGTGTGTTAGAAGCAGCGATAGCGATACACTAGATAACATAGAACATTAATCGTACTGACGAACTATTTAGGAGTAACGAAATGAAAGTTAAAGACCTGATGACCACACAAGTGGAACACATCACACCGACAACAACGACCAAAGAAGCTGCCCATATAATGCACGACCAGCATCTTGGTGTCTTACCTGTAATCGAAGACAACAAACTGGTTGGAATGATTACCGACCGTGATATATGCTGCAAAGTAGTCGCCACCGGCCATAGTGCAGGATTCACCAAGGTAGAAGAAGTGATGAGCAAAAACGTCACCACCTGTTTTGATGATCAGAACATCGGTGATGCAACAAAGCTAATGATCGATAACCATGTCCGTCGACTTGCTGTCATCGATCATAACAATGCGGTAGTGGGTTTATTATCCGTTGATGACCTGGCGCGTAATTCACATGATATGGCGAGTTCCGTACTGGAAGCATCAACACAGGCTCACTGAAGCGCAAGCCGGCAATAAGCGACAGGCAGTGAATGCTTGTTGATAGAAGAAAAGAGCACGGAGTGATTAATTATTAATCGCTCCAGTCTCTTTAGAGCGTTTTTATTTCTGTAACAGATCAACTCGCATCGGCATTAAAAAATTCGCACCGTCATCACTCAGGTGTTGTTCAAAGCGCTGTTTGACCAGTCGATACAACTCCTCATCGAGATTGTGCTCTGAATGTGTTGCTTTGATGGTGTTATTTTCGAATTCAGAAAAGTCTTGAAACTTCATCGGTGAATTAAAAAACGTCTCTTCGACCAGTGTGAACAAACCTTCATCAAGCGCTTTTTTCACCGTGTCGAATGCAGCTTGACGTACTAGTCTGTTCATCATGAAATAAACGCAGGACGTCATTAAAATCACCGGCAAACACCGGTTCAGAGATATAAATAAAACCGCCCGGTTTCAAAACTCTGCTGATCTCATGCATCGATGACTGCATTAATTCGAGCGGGACATGGTGCAGTGACTTGAACATGAACACCACATCGACAGATTCATCGGCCAGTGGTATAGCCTGTGCGCCGGAAAGAACAAATGTTACATTCGGTAAATCTGTTATCTGCTGATTCTTAGTATGGGCGATCTCATCGACTTCTAATGCGGTTACTTTACGATTTTCACCGGCACTTGCAATGTTGCGAGTGATCTCTGCACTGCCGCAGCCTAACTCCAGGATATGTTTGTTATCCAGAGATAACAGGCGATTGTATACCTCAACCTCCTGGCAGTTAACATCGATCTGATCTGTAGCTATTTTCATTTATTTTCGTCTCCATCTATGTGGCTATGACTAATTCGCAGAAACAAACATTTAATACAGCCATTACGAGCGGAGCGTGGCAATCTCATGTAGTTGCAGATCCAGATAGCCAAGCTCCACTCGTAATGACGTTTATTGTTTTGATAATCGTGTCAGGCTATTTGCCTGTATAAATTATTTATACATTTCCTGACTGGCGATAAATCTCTTTTAGCTGCAATATCACAGCACCTAACCCTAACAGCAGTAATATGAAGATCAGCAGACCTCCGATCACTGGAATGAGCCTGAATAATCCAACAACGAGAATAGCGAGACTGACGGAAAATAATCGGCCACGCGTTGTCCTTATATCCTTGTTCAAACGTTGCGCTGCCCAGTCACCAAGATAGAAACAGGAAACAAGAAAACTCAGAATCAGTGCGACCAGATAAAGCGCCATAATACTTAGGCTAACCCAGATACCTAGAATAATAGCCATCAGCAATCCAGCCAGAACCGGGATAAGAATCAGTGCCAGGAAACCTGCACCAAGGCTTTTCAACGGGTCAGCCGAAATCCTGTTAACGCTTGCCATAGTAAAACCGGGGAACAACTTAAACAATACGATGCTGGCAACTATCATGGTGAGGACAAAGAAGATACCGGTGCCGCGGTGCGGCTGATGCCACTCGCTTTGTTCATAGCTCACATTACCGGTGATTTTTGCAGTGGCATGGATTACCGCTTCCTGAGGGCTGCTGTAGTGTAAGTCGCCATGGATAATAGTACCTTCGAGGATCTCTATCTCACCGCCTTCCAGTTTCACATCACCATGCACAATACCGGATAACAGAATGCTGCCAGCACCGACTACCAGGTTATTGTTAACCGTTCCGGCGACACGTACCTCGCCACCTGCCAGCCAGGCCTCACCACCGATGGTCGAATCTGAAGAAACGTTGATCCTGCCGCCACTGGCGATAAGGTCATCACCGATATTGGCATCAATGACAATATTACCACCGGCCGCGCGAACATCATCCTGGATGTCTCCACGCAGCTGAATCGAACCGCCTGCAACAATCACGTCACCTTTGACATGATGTCCGATAAACAAATCTCCGCCGGCAGCGACAACATCACCAGTAGATAATCGCATTTATATCCACCGTGCCACCGGCAGCATAAAAATCATCATTAACAGTGCCACGTTTCGTCACTGTCTCGCCGCTCTCTGGCATAGCAAGAGCAGACAAAGGAATAATAAGTATAACGACAAGTCGATAAGATTGTGATTAAATTCTTTCGATTATTCATCTTCAGTCTCCATTTGAGCAGATCTAAACAGTCGATCAATTCTAGAATACGCTTTTTTATAAGTTTGTAAAATTATTAACTTCAAGCAGGCTAACGATTTTCAGCCAGTTCAGTAAATATTCGAATATAGTCATTTGTTTTGTCGATAAAATATTGTTTTTGATCTAATGATAAATGATTCACGATCTGCACCGTCAGCTTTGCAAACAGCAGCACGTTCGCCTCGTTGGCGCTGGCCATTTCTGCGTCATCATCGATATTAAAATCCTCAAAAAATGTCCGTAGTCGTTCAGTTTTTTTCTCCGTGTTATCAGCAGATTCCAGTATCTCACGTATGCTCTGCTGCCACACTTTTCTTTGCTGAAGCCGCAAGCTGGCACTGCTGTGTAGCTGGTATGCGGCCTGGTCCACATCGTGCTGTTGCCGTTCATTGAGTTCGCCAAACCAGCTCTCATAATTATCCAGCATGCTCTCAGTATATTGTTCGATGCGTTCTTCATTATCCAGATCAACATATTCATCATAAAAATCTTCATTTTTTTCTTCGATACTGGCAAACAATTCTTCACGTTGTTCAGCATCCAATAATGGTAATAATGTCGCCATCTCTTCGTTTACTTTTTGCGCGAGTGGATACCATAATGACTCCATTGCAGAAATATGCTGGATCACCTGCTCTTCCGTCAACGGTGAGTCCAGCTCCTGTTGAAAGCTACGCAGCAGATCAGCGTACTGGATTAATTGCGTATTACGGTGCCAGTTGATTAATGTCTGCGTGCGCTGTTCGACTTTTTCTTCGAGCACATCATCCAGTGAAACCATACCTTCGACATAGGAGGGAATAAGATAATCCAGCCGGTTATAAAGTGTTTTTATCGAACACGCAGCAACCGTAAGGCTGAGCACTACCATGATAATTAATTTTGTCTGTGATGTGATCAATGTAAACAAAATTCCGTAGTTAATATGGTTTGATAATAACTATCGATAACAAATATTTTGACCTCTGACGAGCAGCAAAAGTTTACCTCTGAAGCCATATAAATACCTCGTTAGCCTGTTACACATTGCCTTCACGTAAACTTTGTATCGGCGTCGAGGTTAATACACTGCGAGTACCAATTATTCCTGCGCTGACCACGATCAGAATACCGCTGATGATACCGGTCAATGCCAGCGTGATATCAAACTGATAAGCAAATTTGAAAACCAGTTCTGCCAGTAACCAGGCCACAGAGGTTGCCGCGATTCCGGCGAGTAAACCGGATAATGCGCCGAGTAGCGTAAATTCAGCGAACAGTCCCAGCAACAAGGTTTTTTTGCTGGCTCCCAGCGTTCTTAGTACGGCACTTTCGAATCGCCTTTCATCCTGGTTAGATTGTATCGCTGCATACAGCACAGCCAGACCGGCGAGCAGCGTGAACAGAAAAATAAATTCGACCGCAAGCGTGACCCGATCGATAATACCGCGTACGCGTTGCATGATGGTCGCCACATCGATCAGCGTAATGTTGGGAAACTCCGCTACCAGCTTCACCAGTTGCTGACGCTGCTGATTATCGAGATAGACACTGGTTACCCAGTTGACCGGCTGGTCTTCCAGTACTGCCGGTGGCACCACGGTGAAGAAGTTGATATTGAACGTGTCCCAGTCAACACTGCGCAGATTACTCACAGTGAAATCGATGACCGTGCCATTGATATCGAAACCGACAACATCATCGAGCTGCAGTTGTAAAGTCTCGGCCAGTCTGGCTTCGAGTGACAGCAACGGTCTGCCGAAATCCTGCCGGCTCCACCACGTGCCGGCAACCACGGTATTATCCAGCTGCATGGTCTCTGCCCATGAGAGATTGAACTCACGCGTCAACAGATGTTTTGCGCGTTCACTTTCATAATCAGACGTAGTTACCTTGTTATTGTTTATCTCTACCAGTCGCGCCCTCACCATGGGATACAGCCGGGTATTGCTTACGCCCATGGCTTTAAAGTAATCCGTTATCGCACTGACCTGGTCGGACTGTACGTTGATGACAAAATGATTCGGCGCGTCAGCAGGCAGACTGTGCTGCCAGTCATCGAGCAGATCAGAACGCACGGCCGAGAGTAACAGCATCACCATGATGCCCAGACCAAAAGCCACGATCTGAATCACGCTGCTGCCCGGCCGGCGAGAAATATTTGCCAGCCCGAAACGCCAGGCGACTCCCACCCGGGCACGCAGACGATCGAGCAGTAATATGAGCAGATAAGCTGCCAGTGCCAGTATCAGCAGCGTGCCCATGATACCGCCGAACACCACGCTGACCAGCATCAGATCACCGATCTGCCAGTACAGCAGCAACGACATACACAACATCACCGCAAGGTAAATCGTCCATATACTGGGCGCTGGTGCTGGTAGATCTTTACGCAAAACGTGTAACGGCGGCACCCGGCGCAGGGAAAGTAATGGCGGCAGTGCAAAACCGATGAGCATCACGATACCGGTCGCGTAACCTAATAAAACCGCTTTATATGAGGGTGCTGGCAACTGGGTCAGCACCAGCTGGTCAAGCAACTGGGTAATGACAAACTGAGTCAGTAACCCAAGCATGCAGCCAATACTGCTGGCCAGCAGTGCAAGCCATAACATTTCCAGTGTAAAGAGTTGAATGATGGTGTTCTGCGAAGCGCCAAGACAGCGCATCATGGCGCTGCTGATCAGGTGACGCTTGCTAAAACGGTTGGCCACGGTCGCCACAGCAACACCGGCAAGCAAGACGCTGATCAGTGCAGCCAGACCAAGAAACTGTCTAGCCCTCTGCAGTGCCGTATTCAGTTCCGGCCGGCCTTCTTCAACGCTGAGAATATCTTCGCCCGGTCGTAGTTTATTCTTGATGGTCTTGCGGTAGCTGTTAATACGGCTGGATTCACCGGCGATTAATACCCGATAATTGACCAGTGCGCCGGTATTGATTAATCCGGTGGCGTCGAGATCGACGCTGTTCATCATCACCCGCGGTGCAACGCTGAACAGGTCACCAGCGCGGTCGGGTTCATAACTCAGCACCTTGGCGATCCTGAAACTGGTGTTACCCAGACTTACCTGGTCGCCCATCTTTATACCCAGCAACTGTAATAACCGTGCCTCCACCCAGAGTTCAGCGGGTGGCGGGATGCCGGTAGTGGCTTCATCTTCACCGAAAGGGCTGTCACTGACACGCAACACACCGCGTAGAGGATAACCTTCACTGACCACTTTCACTTCCGCTAACTGCAGACGATCATTGGCCAGTACCACGCTGCGGAACGACTGCGTCGTGGTGACCTGGAAGTCATTTGTTCTCGCTTCAGCGATAAAGTCGTTGATATCAGCACGCCCGGAGGTGAGTACCAGGTCGGCGGCGATCAGTTCAGCCGACTGCATCTGCAGGCCGCGTTCGATGCGATCGGTAAAAAAGCCGACAGCAGTAATACTGGTCACCGCGATGACCAGGCCGATGGCCAGGATATTAAGCTCACCGCCGCGCCAGTCACGCCATAACATGCGCCATGAGTTAGCCCAGTAAAAACCGAAGCTTTTTTGTTTAGTCCAGTTCACCGTTAACCAGCCTGCCAGCTTCGAGTTGAATACGTTGTTTACATAACTGCGAAAGCTGTACGTCGTGTGTCGCCATGATCAGGGTTGTGCCCTGCTCGGCATTGAGTTCGAACAATAAGTCGATAATACGTTTACCGGTTTCACTGTCCAGATTACCGGTGGGTTCATCGGCAAACAAAACCTTGGGGCTGGTTGAAAAAGCGCGGGCGATAGCACAGCGCTGCTGTTCGCCGCCGGACAGCTGGTTCGGGTAATGATGAAAACGTTCGCCCAGACCAACGCGTGTGAGTAACTCCTCGGCGGTTTTAAGCGGATGCGGTGCCTGAGCCAGTTCCAGCGGCAGCATCACATTTTCCAGCGCGGTTAAACCAAACAATAGCTGGAAGTTCTGAAATACGAAACCGACGCGTTCAGCTCGGAGTGCAGCGCGGCCGTCTTCATCAAAATCATTGAGGTTATTGTTGTCCAGAATCACGCAACCTGACGATGGCATATCCAGTCCTGCAAGCAGGCCTAACAAGGTGGTTTTACCCGAACCGGAAGCACCCAGAATTGCTACTGAAGTTCCCGTTTCGATGCTAAAGTTGATATCATCTAACAGGGTCAGCACACCATCGCGGGTACTGACCTGTTTGCCCAGGTGACGAGCCTCAACAAAAGCATTCGATGCCGTAGTAGTCATGATAAAAACATTCTCCACACTGTTGCGTAGCGCACCTAAACCAGCCCTGCTTAGTCTTTATATAGTGACGTTTAGTTCTGCTGACTATCGTTCAGAGCTACAACCATACTGTATTCGCTGCAAACAAAACACCTGCAAGTATACTGGTTTTAGGTGACAGCCTCAGTGCTGCTTATGGTATCGATGTCGATGCAGGCTGGGTCGCACTACTGCAACGACAGATTATCAAACAGGGCTATGATTACAAGGTGATTAACGTCAGTGTCAGTGGTGACACCACGCGTACCGGTTTAAGCCGGGTTGATAGCGCACTGGAAAACCACAAGCCTGAAGTCGTCATCATCGCGCTCGGCGGCAACGATGGATTACGCGGACTTGCGTTCAGTGAAATCGAAACCAGCCTGAGCAGTATCATCGAACGCTGTAAACAAACACAGTCTGAAATACTGCTGGTCGGTGTGCGAATGCCACCGAATTACGGCGCCGTTTATAGCCAGAAATTTGCTCAACTGTACCAACGCCTGGCGTCACATTATGACATCGTTCTGCTGCCTAAAATGCTAGACCAGGTAGCCGATAACCCGGAGCTGATGCAGGCTGATGGTATTCATCCGAAAGCGTTCAGCGCAGCCAAAAATAATGCAAAATATCTGGTCAGCTTTAAAACCGGTACTAGACGTAGCAGACAAAAAATAACGATGAATCAAATAAATCCCGAAAAGTTATTACATTCGAAATGGACTGCATTACAGGTAAAGCAAAAAGAACGGCATTTTATCGTCAGTCGTCTGCAGCGTGCAGATGATGAGACGATTTTGAGCTGTGAACTGGAAGCGATAATCAATAATAATGTCTATCAGATAGACTGGCAGCAACTGAAAGATTCCAGCCTCTGGCTCATGGGGTGGAAGTGAATAGCGCTGACTCGAAGCAGCGTATTGATACAGAAAATTTATCTATCGATATTATAAAGCAGCATCCTGATCCATCACCACACTGTCCAGCCGTGCAGAACGGGTATCCGGTATCGGCAGGTTATCCGCCGCATGATAACTGAAGACCAGCGAGTATTTCGCCTCTTTGGTCTTATTTTCACCGGCCAGATGAAATGTTCGGCAATGAAAAAATATCACGTCGCCGGCTTTTAATTCTGCATCTACAGCAGAGTCTATCAATGCCTGGTTCTCTGCCAGGTCATGACGCAGAAACAGATCGGCATCAAATCGACCACGATCGAGTTCGAGTTTGTGCGATCCGGGAATAAATTTCATCCCGCCCTTCTCGCTGTATTCATCACCTAATGCCAGCCAGACATTGACCAGTTCAGGGCGATCGAAACTCCAGAAACGAATATCCTGGTGCCAGCCGGTTTTACTGCTGTATTCAGGCATCTTGGTCATGATGCAGTTATGATGATTCTGCGTCAGTAATAAATTATCTGTACCGATCAGTTGTTTGACCGCAGATACCACATCCCTCGCACCTGCCCATTGACGAAATACGGCATCGCGCGCGTAGGCATTCAGCAGACGACGCGGGGTAAAACCGCCAGGTGCAGACTGATTGACCGGGGCACCGGGATAACGTACATCGCTTTCGTATTCCAGCGGACCTAAAGCCGGTCTTAAAGACGCTTCGACGTTTTCGATCATACGTTGGCGTAGATCAGCAGGCGCAAGGTCTCTTACGACCAGGTAACCATCGCGCATAAATTGCTGCAGCTGTATTTCAGTCAGGAGGCTAGCTATTACTGGTTTTGGTAAATTCGACATCGATTGATTATAAATTTTGCTTATCCCTCACGCCAGCATTTTTAAATGTCCAGCGGCAAAATAATTTTCTCCCAGAACCAGTATCACAACAACATAAAGCTGAAGTATTAGCGAATATCGTTAGATAACAATTCGCTGGAGACCCTTAAAAATGACATAAAAAAGGCTCAGAAAATAGTCACTCTCTGAGCCGTGCTGGCATCACTGATCAGACGCAACCAGTTGGTTTAGGTAAACCGCCATATTTAGTTATCGGTTTCATCGGACCGGTCATCCACATTTTGAATATTTCCTTTTGATCAACGCCAATGTATTTGGAAAATTTGCGGATCGGTGGAACCACTGCGTTATCTTCATAGTATTCTCGTGCCTTGAGAATCTGTTGCCATTTGTCGTCATCGAGTTCCACCCCATCGGTTTCCGCCATGGCACGCCCTATTTCAGGTGTCCAGGTGTTCATATCGACCAGGTATCCATCACCATCACGTTCCAGATCTTGCATTTGTATTGCCTCGTAAATTGTTATTGCTGTTTGTACTTACTGCATGAATATAGGGACGAATCAGATGATTTCAAGCGCTTAGCAGATTATCGAGGTATTGAATAGATTCTGCCAGAGCTCGATGTTTTACACTTCTGCGAGTCTAAATAAGGTATAATTGTCCGAGTTTAGAGTTATAAATATCTAGACGTACTTCTCATTGCGGGACTCCTTTCATCAAGGCTGTAACCATACAAAGTTCGCAGCCATCCGCAAACAATCCTGACAGATAAGCAGCATCGTACTGAATTAATCAACATTTATTAGGGCCAGGCACATTGCTTCACCATAATACGGCCGCAGTGAACAAAGCCAGTACAAAAGAACGAAGCTGGTGATGACGAGGATAAAAATACAGGACATTAAATTATGTATAACGAAGCGAACAATTATAAATACCAGGTAATGCAGGTCGAAAAAACGACCGCTCCTGAGGGTATGCCAGGTGATAACTGGTTTCTCTATGTGATCAAAAAAGGCAATTCAGTAATGGAATGCAAAAAATCAGGGACTCTGCAGAATGTTACCAAACATGCAGAACACGTCGCCGAACTCATTAACCTGCGTAACGTTAGAGGTAATCGAAAGTAGCGTTATACCATCTGTAGTAGTTCAAACTGGTCTGACAGATTACAAAAGTTATCCAGACTAATGCTTACCGTTCATTAAAGAGACTGCTAATCTCAAAGCTATCGATTAGGGCTATCTTTCATCATCGCTTCTCAGCTTAAGTTCCTTCCTGCCATGAACTAAGATAAAGCTGTTGTGCATCGGTCAGTTGATCGATGTGGATATTCATCGCCGCTAATTTGAGTTGCGCTATCTCATGGTCAATTTCTGCAGCGACACTGTGTACCGCATTGTCCAGCTTACCTTTGTTATTAACTAAAAAGATCGCCGCTAGTACCTGGTTAGCAAAACTCATGTCCATCACCGCGGAAGGATGTCCTTCGGCCGCTGCCAGATTTACCAGCCGTCCATTGGCGAGCAGACGCAGGGTGCGGCCATCTTCTAGCGCGTATTCAGAAACGTATTCACGTGGCTGTGATTGACGGATACTCAAAGCTTGCAGCGCAGGAATATTAATCTCGACATTGAAGTGACCAGCGTTGGCCAGCACACAACCGTCTTTCATCACCTGCATATGTTCAGTGTCGATGACATGTTTATCTCCGGTAACGGTGATGATGAAATCCGATTGTTTTGCTGCTTCGATTAGCGGCATCACCCGATAGCCATCCATGCTCGCTTCCAGAGCGCGCAGCGCATCCACTTCGGTGACGATCACATGGGCACCGTGGCCTTTGGCACGCATCGCAATACCACGGCCGCACCAGCCATAACCCACCACGGTAAACGTTTTTCCGGCTAATAAAATATTAGTCGCACGAATGATGCCGTCCAGCGCACTTTGCCCCGTGCCATATCGGTTATCAAACAAGTGTTTAGTCATGGCATCATTGACGGCAATCACCGGAAACTTCAGTGCCTGATCTTTGTCCATGGCGCGCAAACGAATCACGCCGGTGGTGGTCTCTTCGGTTCCGCCCAGCATGTCTGGTAACAGTTCGGTACGGGTTTTATGCAGTTCACTGACCAGGTCGGCACCATCATCCATGGTGATAATCGGCCGATGGTCAAGTACCGCCTGGATATGTTGATAGTAGATTTCGGTGGACTCACCGCGTTTTGCAAACACCGGAATCTGGTATTTATCCACTAATGCAGCAGCGACATCATCCTGGGTGGAAAGCGGATTGCTGGCACACAACACGACATCGGCACCGGCGATTTTCAGTGTTCGCGCCAGATTCGCAGTTTCAGTGGTGATATGCAGGCAAGCGCTGATACGCACACCTTGCAGCGGACGCGATTCGACATAGCGATGCATGAGGTTGCGCATCACCGGCATTTCCTTGAGCGCCCATTCGATACGTTTTTCACCTGTATCGGCTAATGAGTGATCACTTACATCTGACATGCGACCATCCCTGCATGGTTAAAGATTGATAGAGTAGCCATAATAGCATTATATTATTGCTCTGGTTAAAAGCGCACGGAGCGATTATTTTTAAGCAATTTTATATGCCTGCTTCGCTTTCGCTTACCAGCGCCTTATTATGTTTATTTATGTGCAATAGGTTTATCTGTAAACAAGTAATCTTTTAACTCTTTGTCAAAGCTCGGGTCCTGTCTTCTTATCCATTCAAGGACCATTGCAGCATGTTCTTTCTCTTCATCTCTATTGTGTGCAAGTATGGCTTTTAATTCTCCATTTTTACATGCATCGACTCGCTGATTATACCAGTCGACTGCTTCCAGCTCTTCCATTAGTGATGTAATAGCCCTGTGCATATCTCTGGTTTCATCAGAGATCTCATTGATTGGTTCATGGTAGCCTTCATTTGACATTTTTCTATCCTCAAAGTTTTGTCTATGTTAAAGCGCACAGAGGGATTAGTTATAACCAGTTTTAAATCCATCCATCGTTTTTTATGCCGACCTTTTACTGATGATTTTATAATTGTAAAAAGTCTCTATCTGCTTTTTCATTGCACAACTCAAGTCTAACTAGTTCGTTTGAAGTGTCAAACATTATAGAGTAGTTTCAATATAGCTTGTGTCATGTTTGTCTGTCTACAACAACTTATAAATCATGAAAACTATGCAGTGTCTACCTCGTCTGTTGTTTCTACTCTCGGAATTTTCAGACAAAAAGTCGAGCCTTCAGCTATCTTGCTCTCGACATCGACATAACCTGAATGACGTTTTGCTACCGCGTCGACAAAAGCCAGACCAAGTCCTATGCCCTGCTTTCGATCGACGCCAGCGCCCGGTGTTCGTCTGAACATTTCAAATAGATGTGGCAGCTCATCTAAAGAGATGCCTGAACCCTGATCGATGACACAGCAGATTATGTTTTCATTTTTTTGGCTGACGGTAACATTAACGCTGGAACCTGGTTTACTGTGTTTTATCGCATTGGATAACAGGTTAACGATCGCACGCTCAAGCAGGTCCGGTTCGCAGCGTGTCCATAATTCCTCACTGTCAAAGTCGTGTTTGACACTGACTTGCGTCTTAACTGACAGCGCCCACAGTTGATCGATCGCGTTTAATACCACGCTATTGAAATCGGTATCATAAAAATTTAAATTTTCATTGGTGTTGGCACGTGATAATTGCAGGAACTGTTCAGCGAGGTGCAATGTCTTATGGGTGTTCTTTTCCATGTTGGTTAACATCTTACGCATCTCATCGATATCATCTTTGTTTTTTGTCAGTTCGATCATGGCGAGCATCGATGATAATGGCGAGCGCAGATCGTGAGAGAGGAAATTGAGTACTTCATTACGTTTTGTCTCACTGGCCTTCAACATACTGATGTCCGAGAAGTTAACCACGAAACCATCAAATACATCACCGATAATTCTCAGTGGACTGATCTCTACCATCAGGTCACGGCCGTCATCATGTTGCGCATGGCTTATTACACGTTCGTGTCTGAACATCACACGTTGCAATAAAGCCTTCCAGTTCTCACCATCCTTCTGCTTCACATGTTTCAATATATTGATCAACGATTCACCGTCGATATCAGCATTATCATCGCCATGCAGATACCAGCCGGCACGTCGATTGGACAACATCACCTGACCGCGGCTGCTGCATATCAATATACCATCCGCCATGCCTGATATGCTGTCATCGATGATGCGTCTGAGTTCTTCGTATTCACTTCCTGCTGCCTGTACCTGCTCAATCTTTGACTGCAGCACATCTTCTACGTAGATGTTGTGATCTATCTCTGCGCTCAGCGGTGTATTGATCAGACTGTTTAACAATCGCATCTCTTCATCGGTGATCACTGAATCGACACCCAGGCTTAAACCCAGTATGCAGGGTTTGTTGTTATAACGGGTATGTGCCCAGTAGCGGTAACCATAACCGTCGACACTCCAGCCCTGGGCTTTGATATTAGTCAGATTACATGCAGGGACCGCGCCTTCTTCGATAATAGAGTTACCTTTATCATCCTGTAACACCCAGCCTTTGATCGGCACAAACTGTGAAATAAATTTTATTTCATCGGCAATATTTCTGTCCCTGCGCAAACTCAAAGAGCGTTGTCTTGCAGAAAGCTGATTAAGTTCGGCATTGATATGACGCATCGCCTGCTCGAGTCGGCGCCAGCTCCATAATGGATAACTGATAAACTGAAAAAGAATGATAGTGGTTACCGGTATCCATATTGCGAATAGCCAAAGCAGTAATGCCACCACAGTTAACGTGCTGATGACGATACTTAACAACGCCAGTAAAGTACTCGCCGGATTCAGGTAAGGATAGATAAGCAAAGGCAGTGCCACCAGCATGGCAGTGATCAAGATCAGCCAGGTTTTTTCCACCTCGGTAATACGGATATCATTACGGATTGCATCGATTATATTTGCAATAATCTCGACACCCGACATGGCGCCGCCGTTACCTGATAGCGGTGTCGGCAGGACATCACCCATACCTTCAGCAGTGGTGCCTACCAGTACTATCTTGTCGTGAAACAGGTCCTTCGGGTAATTCCCGGATAACACCTGGGAATAACCGATATGCGGAAAATGTCCCGGCGGCCCGGCATACGGTATCAGAAACGGGTATTCCCGGGACCACTGCATGGATGAATATTGATCTGCATTTACGGTGCTATCTATCATATCTTCGAGCTCGACAGCGGTATCGGTAATGCTCAATAACGCCAGGCTATAATGCATCCAGTAAGGTTTGCCGATACCTTCCCTGAGGAATACTCTGCGCGCGATGCCGTCGTCACTGATATCGATATGCACGTGTCCCAGAGCCGCTGCATTACTGGTGAAATCAGGTAGCGGCAGTGCTTCTATCGGGTAGGAGTTCCTGCTTACCTGAGACATGTAAACCGGCAGTACCACTTTACCGCTGGCCCGCATGGCACGTGCCAGTAACACATCAGACAGCGGGCTGTTGTAGTCCGGCTCATTGAAGATGATATCCAGGCCGATAACCTGTGGCGACTCACTGTCGATCTTATTTATCAGTTCTGCATGGGTTGATCTTGGCCAGGGCCAGCGTCCCAGTTCATTCAGGCTTTCATCATCGATAGCAACAATGATGATGTCATCAGAAATGTTTCGCGACCAGAGTGACAACTGTGCGTCATACAGCAGATTATCCCATCGCCAGAGCAAATTATTTTGCACGAACAGGCCAGCAATAAGTGACAGCATGAGAACCAGCAAAACATGTTCGCCTATTCCGGAATGCCGACGGCTTCTGGCAAGGTTGAATTTCACAGCATCAAGTTCACAGGAAGAGCATTACTATCCCGATAGTCATGATCACTTTCCAGTAGGAATCGTCTTCAACTGGCACAGTCGCCTGCTTGATCTCAAAATCAACCACGGAATTCAGACCTTCAAGCTCAGACTCATCAACACCACGGACCTGCAGGTAGTAATGCCCGGGTTGCAGTTGATCCAGTACCAGGCTGGTTTCAGCTGTCGTGCTATCGAGCAGCAACTGGTCGAAGTTTTCATCGCTGGCCAACTGGTAACGATAATGTCTTGCAGCTGTCAGTGCTGGCCATGACAATGATGCCTCGTCCAGTTCGTCTGTCTGCGTAATACTGACTTCAGGAGCCGCCAATAATTTCACAGGCTCAGGCAGTGGCTGGTCTTTTACCGCGACGATACCGTAACCATCTGGAACCGTTACTTCGGTTTCACCTGCTGAGACCACGACAAAACCTCCTGTCACCTCGGTTTTACTCACCTGTTCATCAGCCGACATCCTGAACGCAGTACCACGAACAGCGGTTATTGCAGCGGGGGTTCGAATTTCATAATGACTATCCGGCTGTTGCTTTTCAACCCAGGTATTTATACCGCCCGAATTCAATCGTACACGCGTATCGACCATGCCTGTGTCCTTATGATGACTGAGCTTATCGAGCACCACTTCGGTATTAGCTAGCAGCTGTAACTCGGATTGATCCGCAAATTGCAGACGCAGGCTCTGTTTATTGGCAGTAACCACCCGGTCACCGCTGTAGAGTTTGTCACCGAGCTTAACTTTTGCCGCTTCACCGTTAGCTCGCAACAGGCTGACATCACCACTTAGTGCAATAACCACTGCTGGTGCTGGCTGCTGTTTTAGCATCGAAATCGGGATGACGATACGTGTGCCCGGGCGAATCTTTCTGTCTGGTCCCTGGCGGATATCATTGAGCCTCTGTATCTCATCCCAGTTGTTTACTGTCGTGGTATATTTTTTTGCAATGCCCCAGATGCTGTCACCGGGCCTGAAAGTATATTCCCAGTACTCTTCTTCCGCTATTGTCAGAGCTGGCAGACTGATGGTTAGTATTAGCAATAACCTGGCAATTAAATGAATCATTATGTTTTACTCTTTTGACGCCTTAAATAAACGGTAACCGCGTTGATAGATACTGCTAAGCTGCCAGCCGGCAGCCGGGTTGATGCCCAGCTTGGAACGGATGCGGCTGACATGAGTGTCCACCGTGCGGGTGTTGAGATCAGCTCGTGTACCCCAGATTGATTCGAGTAAAAAGTCTCGTGACACCAGGCAACCGGCATTACGAAACAGGTAGGTCGCTAATTCAAATTCTTTATTGGTTAACTTTACCTCTTCACCGTTCACCGAGATTCTGCGCTCAGCCTGATTGATCTCGTAGGGATCATAAACTTCTATCTCAGCCGCTGCTACTGCTCGTACATCGACATCACTCGCTGTCTTGCCGGTTTCATTACGCCGCTGAAGAGCTTTGATCCTGGCCAGAGTCACCCCCTTTTTTACCGGCTTGACCATGTAGTCATCCGCACCGTGATCGAGTGCTTCGACCACACTGTCTTCACTATCACGACTGGTGATAAAAATAACGGGGATATTCGAGGCTTTTTCAATACGCAACCAGTCGAGTTCTTCGATACCGGTAGTATCGGGCAGATGCCAGTCGAGCACCAGCAGGTCAAAGCTCTCGTTGTTGATCGCTTCTCGGAAACTTTTACCGGTGGTGTAGGCCTGCAACTGGTCACCGGCTTCCTTTGCCCACAGGCTGATCAGTTCGATCTGACTTGAATCATCTTCCAGTAATCCGATACGCACAAGCTGAGCCTCTTAAACTTATATATTGTTAATCTTGCCACATAATGACCAGCAAATAGTCAGCTAAACCTTAACAAATGTAAACTATTTGTTAAATCTTGATTTGATCAGACAATAAAAACGACATCTATCGTAGGCAATTGTAAGCAATTGTTAACTCTTCATTTTCAGCATTGTTTCTAGCCATCACATCCTTAAAGTAATAACTGTGGTCAGAGATCAAATGATCATCTGATACTGAACCATCATTTCTGGGGATAGACATGGACTTTGTAAAAAAATATTTTGATGAATACGACAGTGCTTTTATCATGCGTCTGAAAGATGTAGGGATAGTCGGTGATCTAGCCAGGCAGTTGTTAACGGAAACATCGTCTGAAATTATGTCCCTCATTAAAAAGACTCGTTTGGAAAAAAGTATCGTCATCCTGTCATCAGATGATCCTTCACAGTTATTATCATCGATCGATATCGATACCATGGCGAATAGGCTTTGCATCAGTCGCAAACTGGTCATCACCGGTCTGGGCGCAATTGCGCCAGTGATGTCGTTGGTATTTAAGCTCAGGAGCAATGAGATCGTTGCCGCCACCGCGTCATTAGCGTGGGATCGAACGGATAGACACTGCGGTTCAATGAACTATCTTTAGCCGGCTAAAACTTGATCGCACCGTCGGCTTTATCGTAAAACACGCCTTTTTTACTGACCTCGATGCGCGGCATAAAGACACCCACATCGAGTTTGGCATTGAATTCATATTCTATCTGTTGTTTGTTCTCTGCCATCAGCCCGGTTAATAACTGAAAACCGCCAAGTAGATCAGCGGTCGCGTTAAGTACCACATCCGCTTCACCATAAGGCTCGATCGTTGGCAGATCATTAGAGACACCTGACATCACCTTGTTACCATCGAGATGAATGGTATACGACATGCCTTCCAGTTCCAGTGGCTCGCGGTTCGGGTTAGTGACATGCAGAACAATCTCAAATTGTGGCGTTATATTCGCAGAACGTTTAGGCGTGAATGAGCTGACCGATACCGAAGGTTCTTCAAAGTCAGTCGGTAGTGTAACGCAGGCACTGAGAAACAATATACAGGCTGCTGCTATTAAAAAAAATCGGATCGAATAAAACATGACCATCTCTTCGGTGTAGGTGTATTGATTAAATGGGGCCTGATTATACGCATCCGCTGACTGAGGCAAAGCAAAACTTTTGCACTCAGTTAATTTTTACCTTGTTTGACTAAGGGCTCGGATTAGCATGTACCTGATGTATATCCTCGATCGCAGACAGGACCTCATCGGACAGATGCAGATCGATACTGGCTACATTGCTGCGTAACTGTGCCATGGTGGTGGCGCCTATAATCGTGCTGCTTAAAAACGACCGACTATTAACATAAGCCAGCGCCATCTGAGCCGGGTCCAGGCCATGATTATTCGCCAGTGTTACATAGCCTTCTGTAGCCGCCACCGCTGCAGGGCTACTGTAACGAGTATAGTCCGGGAACAATGATATGCGAGCCCCCTCCGGTTGTGCACCATTCAGGTATTTTCCCGAGAGCACACCAAAACCTAGCGGCGAATACGCCAGTAGTCCACCATGCTCACGCCAGGAGACCTCGGCCAGACCAATCTCATAGGTACGGTTCAGCAGACAATACGGGTTCTGCACACTGACGATTCGTGGTAACCCTGCCAGCTCTGCGTAATGCAGAAACTGCATCACTCCCCAGGGCGTTTCATTCGACAAGCCGATATGACGGATCTTACCGGCTTTCACCTGTTCTGCCAGCGCTTCCAGGGTTTCCAGTATCGGCGTGATGTCTTCGTCTGCTGCAGACTCAAATCCCAGTTTGCCAAAGAAGTTGGTTTCACGTTGCGGCCAGTGTAACTGGTACAGGTCTAGATAATCCGTCTGCAGACGTTTCAGGCTGGCATCCAGTGCCAGCGGGATGTCGTCTTTATTAAAACGCGTTTTACCACCGCGGATGTGCGGTATCCAGTCCTCACCGGGACCAGCAATCTTACTGGCCAGGACGATCTGATCACGCGTACCGCGAGCCTTTAGCCATTCGCCGATGATCTGCTCGGTGCGGCCGTAAGTCTCTGCCTTCGGCGGGATCGCATAAAGTTCGGCAGTATCGAAAAAATTCACACCCTGTGCAAGGGCATAATCCATCTGTTCAAACGCCTGCTCAGAGGAGTTCTGCTGTCCCCAGGTCATGGTGCCCAGGCAGATAACACTGATGTCAAGATCGCTATCACCAAGTTTTCGATATTGCATATTGATCACCTAAACGCTTCTACGCGTTTTTACTCGTATAGCTTTACACTGACAAGTTGACCTTGAATACACCCACTTCGACCGAACTGACCTTCACCCTTTGCCCGGCCTCAATAGTATCTATACCGGCATCTTTATCGATCTCTACTTTCCAGCTGATGCCCGAATAATGTGTAGAACCCGGTTTGTTCGGTGTGATATCGCTATCGACAACGAACTCGTGGCCGATCAGATCACTACTATTATCTTTTTCAACTGGATGATCGTTCTGTAATTTTTTTAATGGTTTCCACAGCAGCGCAGTAATAATTCCCGAGCTGATGCCGGTAGAGGAAACGCCCGCGATCCATGTTTCTGGTAAGACGCCAAAACTCATAAGCAGCCCGGTAGTCAGTGCGCCCAGTCCACCAAATAAAAAAACACCGGTAGTAAAACCGGTAACCACTTCGATAACCAGCATGGTAAAACCAAACACCAGCCAGAACTCCGCCTGGTGACTGACGATATAATCAGCAATCATCTCGATCTCCCCTGTTATTATTGACTAAGAGTTTTATCGTTATTTAAAGTATTGATGATGGTCATCGCTTCAGCAACCACATTGGCCGCATTGCTGTTGCTCTCTGGTAATAACACCACGGTTGAATCTTTGGCGATGGCGCGTTTTGCTTCGATCGCTTTATCCGCAAGATCCAGCTGAATCGCTTTTTGCCCTTCTATCGTATTCGCCACCTGGCCGACGGTATCCAGTGCTTTTGCCTGGGCATCAGCCACCGCGATGATCGCCTGCGCCTCGCCTTCGGCACGCAATATCTGTTCGGCCTTATCTGCTTCAGCCGCCAGCACCTGTGCCTGTTTGGCACCTTCTGCGACATTGATGGCCGACTGGCGATTACCCTCAGATTCCAGAATAGTGGCACGTTTTTCACGCTCGGCTTTCATCTGACGTTCCATCGCATCCAGAATAGTACGCGGCGGTTCGATATCCTTGATCTCATAACGCATCACCTGCACACCCCAGGGCTCTGAAGCCAGGTTGATGGCATTGACAATATTGATATTCAGGCTTTCGCGCTCTTCGAATGTTTTATCAAGATCGATCTTTCCGATCTCGCTACGCATGGTGGTCTGCGCCAGCTGACTGACCGCATATACGTAATGGTCGACACCGTAAGATGCCTTGTACGCATCGAGTAATTTCAGATACAGCACACCGTCGACAACCAGAGAAATATTATCTTTGGTGATCGCGGCCTGACTGGGCACATCAAAAGCATGTTCTTTTAATGACTGGTCATACGCCACTTTGTCGATGAAAGGAAAAAGCAGATTCAGGCCAGCGACCATGGTCTTGTTGTACTTGCCAAATCTTTCGACCACGAAGGCCCTGTTCTGCGGCACGAACTTGACCGACGACTTGACCAGGATAATAATTAATACTGCTAAACCTGTCCAAAAGTTAAAAATCACAGCCAATAATTCATCAACACCCATGTTTCGTCCTCTTTCATTATTATTTAATCATTGAGGATAGCAGATTGGCCGCTAAAATATGGAGAAAACGGTGACACATTTTTGTCATAATCCGTTGTTAATATGACATTAATCTTGTTTCACAGGACTGGTTTTCAACAGTGACAGGCGTTATCCAGTCGAAACTGTATAGTGCAGGAATGTGACATGGTGTCCGTAGCCATTTATTAATAAGTACTAATGCTTATCGTTTACTTACATTATGTTAATAGTTACTGCCATATTCATCCGTCAGATGAAGTCTAAGCCATTACAGGAAAGTTTAGCTCGATGATATTCTTCTAATTTATCTTCGCCGGTGAATCCTTTCGATACGAAATTCTGCCGAGCCGAATAACCAGCTGGAAATGATAGTAACCAGTATCAGCGCAACAACACTCGCCATTGTTGCAATAACAAATATCACGATAAAACCAACTGATAAGGTTACCGCAACACCGATGAGTGGCAGCAGGATAAATATCACAAACGCGGCGACCAGTGCTGCAATGATAATTGCACCTAGTATCACGATAAAGTGTGCAAATGGATTGGTCACCTGCTTACCATTAATGATTATCTGCGTATTCATGAGGCTTCTCTGCGTTATTGTAAGAACCGTTCCTGTTAGTGACTTTTACTCTAATGAGCTGGTTTATTAAAAGTTATCATTAGGCTCCAGGCGATGTACTCGTGCGCGAAGTTGTTCGACTTCATCAAGCAGATCCATCACCAGTGCGATACCGGCAAGGTTAATGCCAAGATCACGCTGCAGATGCATGGCGGTGCGCGCTTTTTGCAGACTGGTCCCAGTGAAGCGCCATTGTGTCTGCCGATAACTGATGGGTTCCAGTGCGCCCTGCTCCACCAGTTCGATGATCCACTCGGCAGAAGTCGAACAGGCACGGCTGAGATCATTCAGCGTCAGTTCTGTTTGCTCATCGATTACGATGCCGCTCAGTGTTTTTTCTTGCATGTTTTTTGCCATCTTGATTACACTCCCAGTTTGCTGCGTGGGTTATACGCCATCTGCTGCTGCATTTTGCGATACAGTTCTTTGTCGGCTTCAGAATCGGCTGTTGGCAGCGTTATCTGAGGTACCACATAAAGATCACCGGCCGGTTTACCGGGAATACCGCGTCCCTTCAGTCGCATCTTGCGCCCACTGGCGGTGGATGCCGGTATTTTCAGATCGATGTTACCATCAGGGGTTGGCACCTTGACGGTCGCCCCTAAAGCCGCCTCCCAGGGAGTGACCGGCAGATCAAGAAAAACATCATGGCCTTCGACTCGGTAGATCTGATGAGGATTAAATTCGATCTCCAGGTACAGGTCACCTGCCTGACCGCCTCCCATACCCGCTGAACCCTGACCGGCAAGACGGATACGCTGCCCCTGTTTAACGCCTTTCGGGATTTTGACGTTGAGGGTGCGCTGCCGGGTGACTACGTGGCCGCTATCATCGAGTTCGGGTGACTGCAGTGAGATACTGCGGCTGGCACCGTTATAAGCGTCTTCAAGATCGATAAGCACCTTTGCATGATGATCTTCTCCATGTGCTTGATAAGCGCGCTGTCTATGGCCGGCATGTGCACTACCAAAACCAGCACCACCAAATAATGATTCAAAGAAATCACTGTAGGCTGAAGCGTCGCCATCGGTGAAACCGCCACCACTAAATTCAAAACCCGCATCCCAGTCCGGTGGCGGGTTGAAGTCCTGACCGGATTTGTAGTTTGCGCCCAGCTGATCGTAAGCGGCCCGCTTTTCTGGATCTTTGAGTACCTCGTAGGCCTCACCAACTTCTTTGAAACGCACTTCAGCATCGGATACTTTGCTGACATCAGGATGGTACTTACGCGCGAGTTTTCTATAGGCGCGTTTGATCTCATCCTGGCTGGCATCTCGCTTCACACCCATGATGTCGTAATAGTCTTTAAAGTCCATGTATTGCTGCCCCGAGTATTATAATGATCTTAAACATGCAGATTAACTGTGTAATCATACGTTATACCTACGGTATAAGTTAGAGTTGCCGACACAGGCGTTTAGTAAATCTCATTGCCAGCGAACTGCGATAATCTTTTATAATGCTGCCTGTAGCTAAACATGCACATCAGAGTGTTTCGTTACTGGTAATGATAATCCTATACATCATGTACCTAAACGACACACGAGTATTCAACTATCGCAGTCAACCTATTCCACGCTAACTTTAGTATTATTTGATTCCTTATCCGTTTTAGGCAGAGTTAACTTAAGTACACCGTTACGGAATTTGGCTTTGACATTTTCTGTGTCAACATTACCGGGTATCGCCAATACTCGTTCAAAACTGCCAGAGCTAATTTCACGTCGGTAATAGTTACCTTTTTCTTCTTCCTCATCGGTACTGGTGGTGCCTTTTATCGTCACCGTATGATCAGTAACGGAAACATCAACGTCCTTTTTATCGACACCTGGCAGCTCAGCCTTGATAATAATTTTATCTTTTTTATCAATCATGTCGACTGATGGCATCTTGCCTTCGAACAGAGGCCAGTTATCCCACAGATGCGGTCTTTCGAGTAAAGGAAAGAGTCCGCCACGATGAAACATGGAAGAAAATCTTTTCTCCATTTCTTCAAATGGAGTCAGTACATGAGCGATCTCGCCCTTTTTAGGTTTCTTAATATCTTTTGATTTAGCCATTTCAACCTCCTATTTTTTCGCATTT
The DNA here is from genome assembly GCA_963752725.1 of uncultured Gammaproteobacteria bacterium. GTDB lineage: Bacteria > Pseudomonadota > Gammaproteobacteria > SZUA-229 > SZUA-229. Next base: position 33,259 of record CAVWAI010000021.1, on the reverse strand, counting down.
AATCAGCTAATTTACGAACTAACTTAGGCATAAGTTATATCAATCTGCATTGATATAAATCAATAATTTGGGGACTGAATTAGCAACTTTAAAAGTGAATTTGATGCAAAATAATAGAGTCTGGAGAACGACATGTTATGTGATTGTTTTTCAGGGCGTATACTGATGATTGCTTAAGCTGTTAAGAACTATTTTTTAACGATTGTCTTACAGGCCAATCAAATGAAACCTGACTAGTAAATTTTTTCAGTCTGACCAGTTACAGCTTCTGCTGGACACATTACAGCGAGCGGGTTTTATTTGCATCGGCCCACAGGTACGTGACGGCGCCATTATTTTTGAGCGCATCACTTCCGTTGAACAGTTACCGCGAGGCATCCGTGATGAACAGGCCCCGGGCAGTTATTCGCTAAAACCTGACGCTTCCGCAAAGTATTTCGACTGGGCCAATGGACCGCAGGCGATCAAACCATTGCTGTTTTCACCACGCGAAAAACTCTGGTTAAGCCAACGATCAGCCGATGGCCAGATCTCATTTGAAACCGCTGAGCCAGAGCTCGAACCGTTGGCGATTATCGGCGCCAGAGCCTGTGATGTTGCCGCCATGAAGATCCAGGATCAGCATTTTTTGCAACAGCAATATGTTGATCCCTATTACCAGGCGCGGCGGAAGAATCTTTTAATCGTTGCCGTCAACTGTAGCCATCCGGCTGACACCTGCTTTTGCCATTCTACCGGTGATGGTCCCTTTGTCGACGACAGCATCGATAGCGGTGCAGATATCGTACTCACAGAACTGCAGCATGGTTTTTTGATCAGCGCAGGAACCGATCAGGGCGAAAAGATTCTGCTAAATCTCAGCTTGCAGGATAGTACAAAAGAACAGCTTGCTGAGTCTGAATCGATAGCCGCTAATGCCGCTAAACAAAAGAGACAACTACCGGCTATCGATATCAGTTCACAGCTGATGAAAGCGCTGGATAATGATGCCTGGCATAACATCGCTGCACGATGTCTCAGTTGTGGTAGTTGTACGCTTGTTTGCCCCACCTGTTTTTGTCATAGTGAAAACGATGTTGCCGAACTGGATGGTAAAACATCCAGCCATTACCGCGACTGGGATTCATGTTTTAGCCAGGGGCATAGTTATATACATGGCATCACTATCCGCAGTGAAACCAGTCAACGTTACCGGCAGTGGCTAACGCATAAATTTGCTAGCTGGCATGATCAATACGGACGTTCCGGTTGCGTCGGTTGTGGACGCTGCATTACCTGGTGTCCAGTCGGTATCGATGTTACTGAATCCATAACACAGCTTGTGGAGCGACGTCGTGCCTAAGCCCATACATAATCCTTATCTGCCGGATGAAGCCATCATTCTCGAGCGCATTCAGGAAGCGCCCGACCTGTTCACCCTGCGACTAAAATTAAGCGATCAAAAGGTCAGGGATGCCTATGAGTTCGAACCCGGACAGTTCAACATGCTTTATCTGTATGGCGTCGGGGAGATTGCTATCTCGATCGTGTCAGACCCACAAGACAGTCACATCATCGATCACACCATCCGCGTCGTCGGCCGTGTAACAAAAGGCATGACCAATCTCAAACCCGGCGATCGCATCGGTTTACGTGGCCCTTATGGTCGTGGCTGGCCGATGCTCGAATCAAAACAAAAAGATGTGGTGATCGTCACCGGCGGCCTGGGTTGCGCTCCCGTAGTATCAGTCATCAACTATATAGAACAGCGGCGTGAGGAATATGGCCGATTAAATATTTTACAGGGCGTTAAACATACTGCCGATTTCATCTGGAAAACTCGCTACGATCAATGGCGTGAACTGGCAGATACTAAAGTGCTGCTTGCAGCCGATGTGGGTGAAGCTTTATGGCCATGGCACATCGGTCCGGTCACCACGTTATTTGATCAGCTCGATTTTAATACGGATAATGTCATCGTCATGATGTGCGGTCCGGAAGGCATGATGCGGGTCGTCTGTGACCACATGCTGGATCAACGCGTGCCAGCGTCACAAATATTCCTGTCGATGGAAAGAAACATGCAATGTGCAGTAGGCCACTGCGGTCATTGTCAGTACGGCAGCCAGTTTATCTGTAAAGACGGCCCGGTATTCAGCTACGACAAAGTTCGCATGCTGTTTGGCAACAAGGGATTTTAGAGGTGAGAGATGAATAAGACGACTGTAGCAGTGCATAAATTCAGTTCCTGTGATGGCTGCCAGTTGGCCTTGTTAAATCTGGGCGAACCGCTGCTGCTATTGAACCAGTTAATCGAGATCAAACATTTTGCCGAAGCCGGCCCGGTCGATGAAGAAGCAAAAGTTGATATCGCCATCGTCGAAGGCAGTATATCCACATCTAAGGACAGTGAGCGCCTGCAAAAAATACGCGATAACAGTACCTACCTGATCACCATTGGCGCCTGCGCGACCTCGGGCGGGATTCAGGCCCTGCGTAATATGGCCAGCACCAACGAATGGATCGCAGACATCTATGCCAGACCTTCGCTGATCGACAGTCTTGATAACAGCACAGCGATCAAAGACCAGGTCAAAGTTGATCTGGAGTTGTGGGGTTGCCCGATCAATCAGCAGCAGATACTCACTGCGATCCGTGCCCTGCTATTTGGCGTCTTACCGAAAGAAGAAAACGACAAAGTCTGCCTGGAATGCAAACGCCAGCAGAACGTCTGTGTCATGGTGACTAGAAGTGAGCCCTGCATGGGACCGGTTACCCGCACCGGCTGTGGCGCCTTATGCCCGCGTGTCGGCAGAGACTGTTACGCCTGTTATGGTCCGGCAGAAAATGCCAACACACAGGCGATGGCAAACCGCTTACAGGGATTAGGACTGCTCGACGATGAGGTCGCAAAACGCTTTTTATTTATCAATAGCGCTGCTGAACAATTTCATAAAGAAGGCCAGCGCTGGAAACTCTGATCATGGCCACAGAAATCATCAACATCAATGTACCGGTACTGGCTCGCGTCGAAGGTGAAGGTGCACTCGAACTGAAGATAGAAAACAGACAGATCACTGAGCTTAAATTACGCATTTTCGAACCGCCGCGTTATTTCGAAAAATTCCTCGAAGGTCGATATTATTATGATGTTCCCGATACCGTCGCCCGCATCTGTGGTATCTGCCCTGTCGCTTATCAGATGAGCGCGGTGCACGCCATCGAATCTATTTTTGAAGTCACGACAACACCCTGGATCCGTTCGATGCGCCGACTGTTTTATTGCGGTGAATGGATACAGAGTCACAGCCTGCACATTCATCTTTTGGCCGCGCCTGATTACCTTGGTTATAACAGCGTGCTCGAGATGTCTTCTCAATATGGTGACGAAGTGCGACGCGGTTTAAAGCTGCAGGCACTGGGTAATGATCTGATCGCACTTTTCGGAGCGCGTTCGGTGCATCCGGTTGGTGTGAAGATCGGTGGATTTAGTAAAGCGCCTGAGCAGAAATCGGTGGACCTTTTATTGACACGTGTCATAGACGCGAAACAGGATGCTATCGAATTGATTCGATGGCTGGACACACTGGAGTTGCCCGACGAAAAACAGCAGTTTATATCAGTAGCCTTACATCATGATGATGAATATGCATTGAACGAAGGTCGATTGATCAGTGATAAAGGACTCGATATCGCTATCAGTGAATTTGAAGATCACTTTGAAGAAAGTCATATCGATCACAGTACCGCCCTATATTGCCGGTTAGACGGTAAACCATACCTGGTGGGGCCGTTAGCACGGATTAATTTAAATTCTGATCAGTTACCCGCTGAAGTAAAAAACCTGATGCGTGAATTGAAAACGCAATTCCCCTCAAAAAACATGTTTCATAGCATCATCGCGCGTGCCATCGAAATATATTTCGCGCTACTGGAAGCAGAAAAACACCTGCTGAATTATGAATATACCGATCAGGCAAGCATAGCGTTTGAAGCAAAAGCAGGAACCGGTTACGGTTGCAGCGAAGCGCCGCGCGGTATTTTATGGCATCGCTATGATATGGATGAACAAGGCCGTGTCACAAAAGCCGTTATCGTGCCGCCGACCAGTCAGAACCAGGCACGTATCGAACAGGACATACAAGATTCACTAACCAACTTTGGCCTCGATCACTCGAAAGACGAGTTAAGACTTCACGCAGAAAAAGTGATCCGTAATTACGACCCATGTATTTCCTGTGCGACGCATTTTCTAGATTTAAAATTGATTCGTCGTGACAATACTGAGAATGAGGAAGCAACCGCGATGTTGGCTAATATCGATCTAAGCAGGGCGGCCATCATCGGTATTGGTTCACCCGGTGAAGGTGATGACATCGGCTGGAGAACGATCGACAGATTATTACAGGATAAATCCATTCAATTATTAAAAAATAAAGGCTTGAGCCTGTTTAATCTGGACCGACCGGGTCTCGGCCTTGCTGGCAGTATCGCCGCTTATGATTGCGTCATCATTATTGACGCAATAAAATCAGATGAAGAAATGCCGTCGTTCATCTGCCTGGACGCCGAGCAACTAATATCTACGTCGCCGAAAGCTGTCCAGCCATGAAGCTGGATTGAGTGAAACAGTAACATTACTTAAATCGTTGCAGTTGCTGCCAGAACAACTGGTTGTTATCGGTATAACTGAGCTTGAGGATAAAACCATCAAAAAGATAATAAGCCTGTTGTGATGATCTTTCTCAATAAGTTATCGCTAACACGCATTCTGACAAGAGCCGATCTATTATAGGTCGCTCACGTAGCGAAGCATCTTATTTCGCATCGTCTGATCGGGTAAACGACCATATCCTGCTGCCATATTTTCGCGTAGATGTGATAGTTGCGAAGTTGCCGGTATGGCACAGGTGACTGCCGGATGAGAGATGATAAATTTCAAAAAGAACTGTGCCCAGTTGGTACATTCTATTTCTTTTGCCCAGACAGGCAATGCATGTCGTTCAAACTTGTCAAATAGACCACCACGTTGAAATGGCCTGTTGATGATCACTGCGATGCCCTTTTCCTGTGCCATCGGCAGCAGATATTGTTCGGCTTCCCTGTCCAGCATATTGTAAGTGAATTGCACAAAGTCCAGTGACTGGCTACGCATGATTTGTCTTAAGGTGTCATGGCGCCGGCCGTGTGAAGTCGTCACGCCGAGATATCGAATATCGCCATTTTCTTTCATCGTATGCAGGTTAGGCAAATGAGTTTCCCAGTCAAGCAGGTTGTGCACCTGCATCAGATCAAAAACTGGCAGACCCCATAAGGTGCGAGAATTTTCCATCTGCAGAAAACCCTGGCGATTGCCTTTGGTCCATACTTTTGTCGCGGCAAACAAATTATTTCTCTCACCGATGCGCTTCAGCGCGATACCGATGACTTCTTCAGCAACACCATACATGGGTGATGAATCCAGTACCCCGCCACCCAGATTAAGAAACTCTCGCAAGATTGCCACACGACGACTCAATTCATCCTCGTCATCAAGGTCGATAGCGAAGGTCAACCAGGAACCCAGTCCAATAGCAGGAACTTTCTCACCACTCGACGGGATGATGCGCATATGTCTATCAGTGGACGTAGGCGTGGCTGGCAGAGCGGAATAACCTAAATCCAGCGATAAGGTTCGAACTCACCGTTGTACCGAGCGCAGCTAGAATCTTGCAGAATTGACGACGAGTCATTGGCATCAGCATCACCTCAATAGTCAGTCTTGGCTGTAGCTATTCTAGCAACAGTCATAGCGGTAAGTCTCAGAACATTGGTACGAAATAAGCGAACCATTTTCAGTCAGTTTACTTTGCGTTCTATCAGCGTAATAAATACAATGATAATCTTTAGATGGTTTTTTATCAGATTTATCCTTTATCCTGACTTGTTAACAATATGCATCACTTCAAATATCTATTTTTGATCTTATTCTTTACTACGATTCAGCCAGGCAATCTATCTGCTGCGGAGATCTTTGCCGATAGTCACATTCATTATAACTGGGACCACCGTGAAGAGACATCAACGCAAGAAGTCGTCGATATTCTTAAAAAACATAATGTCGGCCTTACCATCGTCGCGGGCACGCCTTCTGAGCTGGCTTTAGAGTTAAGAGAAAAAGGCGGTGACTGGATCATCCCGTTTTTCAGTCCCTATATCCACGAGGCAGGAAAACGTGACTGGTACATGGATGAACAGGTCATTAAAAATGCAGAGTCAGGTTTAAAAAACGGTCAATATTTTGGTATCGGTGAAGTCCATTTCATGAATGGATTCCAACCAAAAACAGACAACAGGATATTTCTGCAACTGATCGAACTGGCAGGAAAATATCGTGTTCCTATGCTTATCCATATCGATTCAGGCAATGAGATAACCTTTCAAAAGCTATGTCTGGCAAATCCCGATATCAAGATGATCTTTGCACATGCTGGCGGTAATCTCAGAGCAGAGCATATAGAAAAAATCCTCAGCCGATGTGACAACGTCTGGATAGACTTCGCTGCACGTGATCCATGGCGGTATGGCGGCATCAGTAAAGAAGACCACACCCTGCTGCCTGAATGGAAAACACTGGTTTTAAAGTACCCGGATCGTTTCATTACCGGTACTGATCCCGTGTGGAAAGTCACCCGATGGTCGACCTGGGATACTGGCGATGAAGGCTGGACACACTATCAAAAATTATATGATTACCATTGGAGCTGGTTGAATGAGCTACCTGAAGAAGTCAGAAAAAAAATAGCCTGGAAAAATACACAGGCTATATTAAAAAAGTAAATGTGAATATGAAGAAGTGCGGTTATGGTTAATAACAGGTGACGACTCAGCATTACCCCAACTCATAACTTGCGACTATCGACAGCATGAGCCTAACAATATATTTAAAAAAAAGAATTGACGATTGTCATTTATTTTAAAAAGTGTTTTATTCGCCTTCCCAGCCGATATCGACAGTAAAACCTGCGGCTTTTGCATGTCCGCCACCGCCGAATTTTTTTGCCACTTCTGCGACATCGACACCTGATTCACTTGAGCGCAGGCTGAATGATCGGCCTTCGGCATGATCCCAGTAACAGGCTGCAAAGGGTTCGTTGATCGACATGATGTGGCCGGCATCTGAAACATAGGCTGATGGCGCATTAAGGACCGGTACATCGTAACCAGCAATGATCATCCGCCTGATACCGGACGCAAGTAATTCTTCAATATCTTTTTGTAACTTACGTTCGATCGCTGCACCATTTTGTCTTAAGGCTGCCAGTTCGGCTTCACTGCTGCTCATCAGAGAGTCCCATACCGCGAAATCAAATGGGTATGATGAGAGTGCTGCATTGATCTCCCGGCTGCCTTCGAGTTCAAATTTCCATAAGTCGCGGTCCTGAATAAACGCGATCAGTTCTGGTGCTTGCTGTTCAGGATGAAACCACTCCCATGCCAGCATGGCGCCAGATTTGTTCATATTAAACAGGCCTTTTATTTCTCCGCTGTTTAATAATTCGGATAAATCTTGCTGAGCAGAGATGTGATGATCGAGAATAGTAATGCTGGCGGCCGTCTTTAGCATGCTGATCAGCACGTCTTTTTTATAGGAGAAGTCGACCAGGAAAACATCCCGGTCACTGACATCCGGAGGTGTCTGCTGATGAATACCTTTGTAGAATTTAACCTCATCGCCCAGTGCGTGGCGAACTGCCCAGGCTGCAGCAAATCCATCGAGACAATTTCCATGATAGATACATAATGCTTTTGGCTTGGCTGTTTTATTATTCATGGCTTTTGTAACAATTAACAGCAGTCAGATCAGCTTTGTTTGCTCAGGTTTAATAAGTGGACTGCCCCATCATCACTAATGGCTGCACTTCACGGGTTAGATCATTCATGCTTAGCTCATTAGATTGTATACGCTGCTGATAGATCAACGCGTATACCAGTACGGAGGTTACATAGTCACGTGTTTCACGGTAGGGAATCGTTTCGATCCATATATCGGCAGGTATTGACTCATCGGGCAACCATTTTTTCACCCGGTTAGGTCCTGCATTGTAGGCTGCCAGAGCCAGTGCATAATGGCCGTCAAACTGATTCAGCAGTTTTTGATAGTAATACGAGCCATACTTCAGATTCTTTACCGGGTTATACAGGTCATTTTTACCTGACCAGCGTTCGTTCAGGTCTTTTGCGATCTGTCGCCCTGTCTGCGGCATTATCTGCATCAGTCCACGTGCACCCACAGGTGAATGTGCATCTTTATTAAATGCGCTCTCGCGGCGTACCAGGCCAAAGAGGATGACCGGATTAAGATTTTGCTGTATCGCGTTCTCATGAATCTTATCGGAATAGCTGAGTGGGAAACGCATCTCGATGTCATCCCACTGTTTCACTTTAGCGATGGTAAATATAGCAATTTCATCCCATTGCCATTGCTGTGCCAGTTTCGCTGCGGCTGGATATGCATCTTTATCTAACTGTCGAAGTGCATGCCACCATTGCAGTTTTGCATCGTTATCTCTATCCAGAGCCATAAATTCGAAAGCGACACGGAATGCTTTACGGTTTTTAATGTTTTCTATTTCTTCTGCGGTTACATCTAGCGGGTTGTTTGATAACTGGTACTCACTGTTCAATCGATCAGCTGCAAGATAACCATAAAAATCACGTTTTTGTGAAAGTTCAGTTAGCAGTTCATCCGCCTGGATGGGCCTTCCTGTTTCCTGGTAAGCACGTGCCCGCCAGTATTGCCATTTTTCCAGTTTCTGATTTTCACTGCTCAGGTCATCGATGGCAGCGATGACACGAGGCCAGTTCTGTTCATATAAAGCGACTCTTATACGCCTGGCTTTACTACTTGTATCGGAGTCATTTAATTGGCCCAGTCGCTCATAGGCGCCTGACTCATTCTTGTGGGCTAATTTGAATGCCAGACGTTTTTCTAATTTGTCCGCTTGTGTTATATCGATATTATATTGTTGTTTGTATTTATCCCAGAAGTGCTATCGCCTGATTAATGTCTTTGCTGGTCAGTCGATTAATGGCATGGGTGAACATCAGGGGTGACTGTGCTGTAACGGGACGGTTTAACAGTTTAGTTATATAACGTTCAGGGTCGCGGTGAAGCTTCAGCCATAGATCAGCCGTTTTTTGATCCGCCGGTGACATCAGTTTTTTTACGTATTTAGCAAGACTGGTCTTGTTGTTTTGCAGGGCTGCATCAAAACGTTGCCAGAACAGATCCTGATTATATAAGCTGGATTTTTTCAACTGTGCAAATAATGGATCACAGGCTTTTGGTTGTGATTTACCCACCGCCCACAGTTCTTTTGCACCCTCGAGTGCAGCCTGCTTATCACCGGTTTTATATTGTGCCCGGTGGTAGTAGCAGTTTAAGCTGGTATCACTGGTTTCCGTGTAAAACTCTAAAAACGTTTGCCACTGATTTTTCTTTGCCAGATGATTTAACCACTTGCGTTTTAATATTCGAGCATAGCGAGAAGATTCATGTTCCTGTAAAAAGGTTTTTACCTGTTGTCCCTGGTTCAGATGCTTTTTTAACCATTGATAACGAAGGTATGGATACAACGGGTATTCTTTTAACTGCTCTGCCAGTTGAAAATAGCTTTTTTCATCTCTTCTACTGAGGGCATCTTCAGCCTGTAAAAAAAGTTGTCTCAGAGTGGCTATTTGCTCATCGGAAAAATACTCATCCAGTTTGATAGCATCTGAAGTCTGAGCACTGTCATCATCCGTATGAACATCCGGAGCTTTGCTTAAATTCGTGGGAACAACTTTTGCTGAGTGTTGATCATTATGAGATTCAGTCAGCATGGCTAGCTGGATCGGCGCATGATCATCCGTTAATGCAGGATCAATTACTGCAAAATCCTCAGCTGTGGCGTCATTTTTACTGAAGATAGCTGTAGACCACAGCAAACATGCAGAAATGGATATCAGTAGAAAAGGACGATTATTTATCATCAGCGTAGACAGCTCATCGTATGCAATTGGCCTCTTTTAGAGTGACCATCAGGCTAAGGAGCGATTATTTTTTCTCAGTTATAATTTACAGATCAAATAGTATGGGTCTTTATCAAAAGACCATATCAAAGCGTACTAGATAATCGACGCAAATCAATGGAATTTCGCCATTTTTAGTGCATAAATATTCTGCTGCCTCTGCCACCATAAAACTGTAATAAATCGACAATTAACAATTGTTAACTATTGAGTGATACAAACATAAAGATTGTTCCCGTATATTAATAAATAACCTATTAATTATATAAATCCGGGCGGTTTAGAGTAGCAATGTCGGTGGAAACAAAAAAATTAGTCATAGTGGTCGTTTGTTTGAGCACATTCGTCATAGTATTATTTAGTTTTGGCGCATAAGCGTTTGATTTTTAGTAACCATTTCAACTCCTGTCAGAATACGAGAGTGGTTCTGAAACCATAGATAACGCCTTTGGCAGCTGCGTTCTGACTCTGCTCATCGCGCATATACTGTATATCGAATGTGAAAGCCAGCTGCGGATTGATCTCCATGCGATAATAACCTTCTGCGATTCGGGTGCTAATGATTTGACCATTTCCGCCATCTATATATTTCGGCGACGATATTATATGTCGTCTAATGAGAAATATCATTTACTTGTAGCGTGTGTTTTGCGGCTATAACGATTCGCCAGCAGCTTCAGTTCAACAGGACGATGTCAGTGGAGAGAAAAACTGGCAGGTATAAATGGCTGAGAAGAAAATCAGCCAACGTGATCAGTAGTTGACCAGCGACATTAATATCTTGTATGGATTATGCACTTCTTATATCGTGCAAGGTAATCACAAACCTATCTTTTTAACATCCACACCATAGGTATGATTCTCCAGGCTCTTTGCGATACGCAACGACATCTGACCCTGTTTGGTAAGGTCCAGTACCTGGCGTTTTTTATAGGCTTTCTTGTTTTCATCGAGCAGCAGGATAACCTTGGGTTTCAGTTTCTGTTGTGCATTCTGAGACAGGATAGCGCCTACTGCGCCAGAAGAAAGCTCGACGAGTGAACCGGTAGGATAAACCCCCATGCATTGCATGAACTGTTCGACCAGTTCTGTTTGAAATGCTTTGCCACGCTGGTTGTATATGTTCTGCAGCGCTTTGTGCTCTGCTATGGCTTTTCTATAAGGTGTGTTTGTTATCATCGCATCATAACAATCGATGATTGCCGCCATCCTGCCATAGGCAGGCGTCTGTACACCAACCAGGCCATTTGGATAACCACTACCGTCATATCTCTCATGATGAGTTAATGCGATATTTATGATATGTTCATTGATACCCTTGGTATTCTTAAGAATCTCAACAGTAAAATTGACATGTTTATGCATTATCACGACTTCATCAGGTGTAAGCGGAGTCTTTTTTGCCAGCAGTTCTTTAGGTAATTTAATCTTACCGATATCCATCAACAATAGACCCACTGCCAGGGTATTGAGTGAGAGTTTATTCAGTCCTATGTGACGGCCGAAGGCGATACCCAGGGCGCAGTTCTGCACAGAACTTTCATAGATGTTTGAATCGTGCTGACGCATTTTTGATAACCACATAAACGCATCAGAATTTCTGATCATACTGTCCAGTATGGGCGCTACTGCACTTTTAACGGTATCGACATTCAGCTGACCATTACGAAGGTCTTGCTCTACGATACGTGCCACGCACTCCGAGGCTTTTTCTAATGCCGCCTTTGCTTCCGGCAGCTCTTCAACCGTGGTGGTTTTATCTACATAAGCAACGGTCTTTTTGCCCGTATCCAGGATGGCTTCTACCTGAGTATTAGCAGTAAGTGTCTGTTTTGTGTGAATGCTCTGTGCATTGTCAAAGTACTTATCCGCTCTAACACCGAGTTCGGTATCGATGTAGACGTAATCACAGTACTTAGCTATTGAGCATATTTCAATCTCATCTTTAATGAAAAAGCCCTGGATTAGAAATGGTGTTTGAACCCATGGTCTATCGAGCTTCGTGACATACATACCAATTTTTAAATATGCGGTACTAACCTTGCGATCCATAACAGATAACCTGATGAAAATGATAGAAAATATTTAGGGATTTAACATTTTGAAAATTATTACGCCAAATATATAGATATATTTAGAATCGCAACAATCATTTGTATCTCAAATTATAGACATAAGATGGGCGAAGTGAACGGTTTTTGGTAAATATAGTGTCATTTATTCAACAAATCTGACAGACGGTACCTGCATCGCTACTGGTGTTTGATATGTGACATGATAATATATAATAATTATTCGAGGTTAGCGTCATAAATATATGTTTTATAAGCTATAGTAAATATATTTATCAGCATCGATTCTGCTATTTATTAACTTGCTGAGGAGAAAATAAAGCACGCTATAAACACTACTACTGTAAGATTCAGTACAAAGTCAAAAACTCAACAACACTTTAAATGACGATACAAGCTCATACATCAAACGCATTCATCGGCCTGATTTCACTATTAATCATGCTAGTTAGCCTTAACCTGGTTGCGGCTGAGCAGGTGGTCAACATAGACGGTCGAGAAATCTTACTGAAAGACAATGGCACCTGGGCTTATGCTTCTAGTGATCGTTTTGCCGATACAAAAGATGGACAGCGTGTACGTTTAAAACAAGATGGTAGCTGGCAATACGTTGGTAATGCACCACTAACTTCAAAACAACAGGTGCGTACGACCGAGCTGGATTTAAAACTCAAAAAAGTGGTTATCGAAACCAACGAAAAGAAAGTACAAAAGAATACCCGGGTAAGAACTCAGACTGTGTTTTATGTAGAACTCGATTACTCTGCACAGGCAAAAAAACATTTCAGCATCAAAAAGACTGATAGTTCACTCATCGAAGTAAAAGATAACAATGGCAGAATCTATCCCGTATTATCGATACAAGCAGATTCTACTGAGGTAGAACCCGGCACTGAAAACACAATAGTGATACGTGCAGATAAATCCCCTTCCATATGGGATGAGGTAAAATCGATGCAGATAACCTTTAAACCAGGCATATTCGAGCTTCAGCAGCCAATAATATTAAGCCAGAAAATCATCGATTTTGATAACAAAAAAGTAACTGGTTTTAATAAAAATAATTGAAAATGATTAACTTGCTACCATCTTAACCAGCATGCATTCACATATGACAGGCACAGACGATACTAATATGACTTCACTACATCATAATCTGCTTAAAACGATAACAACATATACGTCACTGATCCTTGTCGTTACGGCATTATCATCCTGCGCAACCTCGCCTGAGGGAAGAACGCAATTTAAGCTGATTCCCGACGATCAGATGGACCTCATGGGTGCACAAAGTTTCGAGCAGATAAAACAACAGACACCACTGTCTAAAGATCAAAATATTAATCAATATGTATTGTGCATCGCCAACAAGATTATTCCGCAGGTAACACAAAATCCAGATCCAAAACAATGGGAAGTACAGGTTTTTGACGATCCTCAAGCCAATGCATTTGCCTTACCCGGCAACAAGATCGGTGTTTATTCCGGTCTGTTAAAGTACGCAAAAAATCAGGATCAGCTGGCAGCCGTAATGGGGCACGAGATTGCACACGTGATAGCCAAACACGGTAATGAACGTGTATCCAGCCAGATGGCAACACAGGCAGGTTTAGAGATCGCCAGTGTAATGTTAGGAGGCACACAGGATGCAAATAACGCTATGATCCTCGCCGGACTTGGCCTCGGTGTGCAATTCGGAATAACATTACCGTTTAGTCGCAGCCATGAATCAGAAGCTGATTTGATCGGCCTGGAGCTGATGGCGAAAGCAGGCTTCAACCCGGAAGAAAGCGTGCCCTTATGGGAAAACATGTCAAAAGCAGGCGCATCACCGCCAGAGTTTATGTCAACACACCCATCCGGTAGCACACGCATAAAACAGTTAAAAGAACGCATACCAAAAGCGAATATTGCCTACCAGCAAGCCGTCAATAATGGCCAGCGCGCTACATGCAAAATGTGATAACAGCTGACAGACCACGATTAAATCAGTCGAAATGAATAAACATGGCCTGCCCCCTCTTTCTCCTTATGCTCAGCGTCAAATTTTCAGTGAAAATATCTTTTGTGAATAAAACCTTATAACGCACGTCCTTAATGGTTGTAATCATAAGGATTTGCGGTGGGTTAAATTCCTTGTTATGCATGCGCCGGACGTGTCCGCAAATAATCCGGCAAGATGATCTCTTGTGTTATCCAACTAACACTTCATCGGCTGGTTGCCCCGATGCATCGCAAGGCAACCACTTTAATCTTTAAATTAATTTCAGCGCCATAATAATACAATTTTGAAATATATTTTCCGGCTTGAAACTCACAGTGTTTCAGTGACGTGAAAATGGAAGATAAATAGTCTTGACAGACAGATGAGGGATCAGTCATTGAATGATAATAATTCGAGTGAAAGTAAAACGAAGATGTCGAATGAGACGAGGAAACTAGTATTCGTGGTGGTGTTTTTATCTGTCTTCGTTGTTATATTGTTTGGTTTTGGAGCATGACTCAATCAGCTTAATATCTTTGGCCAGCGATCGTGTATCGCACCCGGTTCAGGCTCAATGGTAACGACATAAACACGAGTCTCGTCGTCCTTGTGCGCGACTAATCCCTGTATCCATTCACCTTCTTTCAGCTCAAACCAGTGACTGACACGCTCTTTGTCTTTTTCCATGAAACGATCAACAATAATCTTTACCGGTGTTGGTGACCACTTCTGCCAGATACCTTTATCGATAGATTCCTGTCTGGCCCAGCCACCTTGCGGAAGACTGCCGTGCTGTTGTTTTCGCCTGCCCCAGGCAACCAGGGCTAATTCACCATCTTTTTTCATAACCGGCAGCTGAGCAAAAGGATTAGGGAAATAAATCTTTTTTACTTCACCTTCATGGTTGTATTGAACACCGCCGCACATTTTCTAATGCCTCTCACACATGATTATTAGATTCTATATTTTTGAGTTGCGTCAAAACATCACCTGACCTTTTATGTTATCTTTTTTTATCTCTTTGAAATACAGGAGATTACATGTGTTGTATACGACCATCGCCAGAATTAATGGGAACTACATACATATAACGAAATGAATGAAGAAAGTCTAACGCAGAACCTGGATAACACAGAACACAGTGTCGGCATACGTATAGGTCAGCAACTGGTAAAGGCTACGGCACCCTTTGCAGCCGAAGACGTAACTAAAAGCTGGTGGCACGTAGGTGTAACGTTTAGCCTGATGATTGTTGCACTCATCGGCGCAGGCATGCTGCCATGGTGGCCAATACGTACCCTGCTGTCAATCTTCGCTGCGCTATTGTTGGTTCGCGCATTTATTACTTATCACGATTACATGCACGGTGCGATCCTGGGCGATTCACGCCTCGCCTGGTTATTATTTCGTGTCTATGCCGCTTTTTCGTTGACGCCACCACGCTCCTGGAAAAAGAGTCACAATTACCATCATGGCCACATCGGTCAGATCAGCACGGCGAGTGTTGGCGCCTTCCCTCTGATGACGACGCAGATGTGGCGTCAAGCCTCTACCAGTGAACGTGCCGCTTATCGTTTGCAACGCCACCCGCTAATCGTTTTATTTGGTTATATCACTATCTTTGCTTACAGTATCTGTATAGTACCGTTACTGCGTGATCCAAAAAGCAACTGGGATTCTGCCCTGTCACTGGTCGCTCATGCTGGTCTGATTACGATACTGTGGTTATACGGGGGTTTCGATGTGGCCTTTTTTGTCGTCTTACTGCCCATGGCCATCGCATCAGCACTTGGCAGTTATCTATTTTTCGCGCAGCACAGTTTTAAACGCATGGTCATCATCTCACCGGAAGCATGGACGTATTACCGGGCGGCTCTGGAATCATCAAGTTATATGCGGCTCAACAAGATCATGCAATGGTTCACCGGCAATATCGGTTTTCATCATATACATCACCTCAATATACGTATCCCTTTCTACCGCCTGCCTGAAGCTATGGCTGCCATACCTGAACTTCAGTCGCCGGTAACAACGTCACTATCGCTACAGGACATCAGAGACTGTTTTAATTCTTCTCTGTGGGACGAAAAACTTCAGCGTATGGTCTCATACCGGGAAGCGAGCAAAGCTGCGTAGTGAAACGCGGTCTATCGCCTGCATCTTCATTATGTTCATCAAGCGCTTAGCTTATAATTAAACAATAGTCTCAAACTTCGGATTTTTGTATCGGCGTACACAGTATGCACAAGCATTGCCTGACAATGGACTTATTACGCGGCTTAGCTACCTTGTTACTGATGGCTACGACTTTTTATAGTCATGCAGATATCGAACTGCCCGAACGTCGTAAAGACCAGTTTCTCACCGATCCGGGTTATTACATCGTGCCGACGCCTTACAGCATACCAGGACTGGGTGATGGTCTGATTCTTGTCGGCGCTATGACAAATATCAAACAGAGCTACACGGATGTCTACGGTTTTGCTGCCACCGGCGACATCAAGGGTTATGGCTTATTTGCTACCGAGATACACCTGGTTAAAAAGAAATTAATCCTTGATCTGTCACTGACCAGTTTTGATAAAGCGACATCACAGGTATATTTTCAACGCGGCATGCTTACCGCAAAAGATGATTATGTACTCGCTGAACTGGATCACAGTGATTTTACCGGTGCACGATTAACCTATACTGCGTTTGATCGTCGTATCGAAATTTATGCTCTCATCTATCAAAATGAATCACGTCTCGCTGCGATACGTGATCGTGATGGAAACCTGATCCAGTCAGCAGTTAATTCAGAGCTAAATACAAGCGACACTTATACATATGGATTCCGATTAGATCTAACTGATGACTATATTGATCCAAGGCGTGGTCTGCGGCTCGAATCAAGTCTATGGCATTCACCCCCCGATACAAACAATGATCCAGATTTTGACATCATCGAACTGAATCTGACCGGTTACATCCCCGTCGGTAAACAGCACACACTGGCGTTAAATTATTTTCAGGCAGATAGCCACGTCAATCGAACCGGGCAAACTGATGCGTCCGTCATCGAAGCGGAACTGGGACTGGACTGCAGCGCCGGTACCCCGCAGGACCAGGCCAATTGCCGGAGTTTTGTCAATGACACCGTCGCCCAGAACACCTATGGATCGGTTGGTGCACTCGGTGGCCTCAGCCGACTGCGCTCCTATCCTCAAGGTCGGTTTAATGGTTCGCATGCGCGTTTTGCTGGTATCGAATTTCGCTGGAATATCGTAGAAGAAACCAAACCCTTTAATTACTTTTTTGCAAGAGATATTCGAACGGTGGTTCAGCTCGCTGGTTTTTATGAGCGTGGCACAATAACTGACACCCGCGATGAATTGTGGCACAGCTACCGTGACTCATACGGCATAGGCGCCCGTCTGGTGACAAAATCGGGATTGATTTTCAGAGCCGATATCGCCACTGGTGACGAAGGTGAGGAAGTTTCAATCATCGTCGGTTATCCCTGGGAAGTTTTCTGATAACAGCACGGCTTTAATCGTCAACTTACATCCAGCGAGTTAACCGGGGTTTACCTTAGCCATCATCACAAATTCTACATCAGCGTCTGAACAGGTTGACTAAAACAGTCAGCACGACACTGATGATCAGCATCGAAGTGACAGGAATAAAAACCTTGCCCGACCCTGTTTCAATACGGATATCACCGGGTAACTTACCAAACCAGTTCAGCGACCAGGGGGCGAAATGCAGTAGCGCACCAACAACGAGCAGCAGCGCACCCAGTATCATTAACCATCGAGCCATCTAATATACCTTCTATCTAATCCATAAGTAAAAGATGAAAAATAATATTTTACAGAAAAAAGTGAACATAAATTACCTGCCTGGGCGAAGCCAATATGATGCCAGAGATGAAGTCGGCAGCGTCGAGTCAGCAACAAAACCGAAGGCTATTAACGAAGAAAAATAAGATATCTAAGCCTTTAATTTTGAATGCTATCGGCGTTACAATAATAACAAAGCTACTCATGTTTTCAATTGTTAAAAAAGGAGAACAGTCATGGCTATCGCAGAAACTGTAAAAAACTACCTGGTTAACAAGTCAGTCGATTACGATCTGGTAACGCATCCGCATTCAGGCTCCAGTCACGAGACTGCCGAAGCCTCGCATGTCAGCGAGGACCACATCGCCAAGGGTGTGATCGTTAAAGACGCCTCGGGTTATGCCATGTTGATCGTTCCGGCCAACAACTATGTCGAGATGAAACACGTACGCAAAGAACTCGACCGTGATCTGGAACTCGTGGCAGAGGACGAGTTTGCCAAACTGTTTCCCGACTGTGAAGCTGGCGCCGTGCCACCGCTAGGCAAAGCTTACCAGATCGAAACGTTTCTTGATGAAGCGCTGACCACACTTGGTTATGTCTATTTAGAAGCCGGCGATCACGAACACCTGGTCCATACCAGCGGCGATGATTTTAACAGCTTGATGAGCGGTGTTCGGCACGGCCACTACAGCCATGAAAAGAGTGCTGACAGTTTTCATTCCCGGACCGAGGATTACTGACACTACTAGATTAACAACGCTACGAGGAAGAAGACCATGCGAAATGAACTCGATCCGCGAATTGACCAATGGTATGCCCATTTTGATAAAGGACAGCGTTTTTACGTGATAGACGTTAACGAAGAAAAGGATACTATCGAAATACAGAATTTTGATGGTGATATCGATGAACTCAGCTTCGATGAGTGGCGTGAGCTCAGGATTGATCTAAGTGAAGAACCTGAAAACTGGTCAGGTGCTCTGGATATCGCTGAGAAAGACGATCTGGGCACCGGAATAACTGATACCAAACCGAGTGACTGGACTGAGCCAGGTAAAGATTTCAGACCATTAAACAAATAGGTCCAGGGACATACAAGGCTCTCGTGAGTAGCCCAAATTCTTTATGGGCCAGAGAGCAATTGCTGATATCATTAGAGAGACCTCCTCTCGAGCCCCATCTTTTATAAGCTCATGCTTCTAAGTAAAACCAAAATACTTGCAGGTCTGCATTGTGAAAAACGTCTGTTTCTTATGCTCAATCGACCTGAGTTAGCGAAAAGAAAAAAATCACCCCTGGCAGAAACAGGTATCGTCGTTGGTAATCAGGCACGTAAAGAATTTCCCGGGGGTGTTCTCGTTAACCGTTTCCAGCAAGACTCTGATCCATTCGAAGAAACCCGTAGCTATCTCGATGACAAAAATGTTTCTGCCATATTTGAAGCCGGCTTTCGTTATCAGGACACGGAGGTGTTTGTTGATATCCTCCAGCGTCAGGGTTCACGCTGGAACCTGATCGAAGTCAAATCTTCAACCTCAGTCAAAGACGATTATATCGATGATGTCAGTGTGCAACACATGGTGTTAGCAAACGCCGGTGTGGCCATCGACCGGATCGAACTCATGTACCTCAATAAAGACTTTGTCTACCAGGGAGGAAAAAACTACCAGGGTTTATTTATCCGTGAAGATATTGCTGAACGTGTCATCAAGCATAGCCGTTTTATTACCGATGCCGTCGAACAGCTCAGGAAAAATTTAACGCAGGAAGAACCGGTTGATCATGTCGATGGTCACTGCAAGAATCCCTATCCGTGTGAATTTAAATCTTATTGCGAGCAACAGGATGGCGAATACCCGGTCAGCTGGTTACCCAATGCTGCCGTCGCTATAAGAAAGTTACATGACAACAACATCTATGATATTCGAGACATCCCTGTTGAAATGCTCAGCAGCGAAACTCAGTTAAAAGTGCGCAGAGTCACCATCAATGGTCAGGCAGAACTGGAAGCAGATGCTGCGTCAATACTAACGGAATTAGATTACCCGCGTTATTACCTGGATTTCGAGACCATCAATCTTGCCGTACCTGTCTGGCCAGGCAGCAGACCCAGTCAACAGCACCCCTTTCAGTGGTCATGTCATATCCAGCAAGCTGACGCTACGATAACACACAAAGAATTTCTCGATGTCAGTGGCGATGACCCACGAAGACGATTCGCCAAATCACTGATTGCTGCCTGTGGAACAGCAGGTCCAGTCATCGTCTACAACCAGTCTTTTGAAAAAAGCATTATAAAAAACCTTGCTGCTTCATATGAAGATTTAAAAGAGCCACTGTTAGCAATTAATACACGGGTTTTTGATCTGCTGCCTGTCATGAAGAAATATTATTACCACCCGCAGATGAAAGGTTCCTGGAGCATCAAGAATGTTCTCAGCTGTCTGCTACCGGAATTACGCTATTCAGATCTGGGTGATGTGCAAGATGGTCTGATGGCGCAAAGTGCCTACCATGAAATAATAAGTGGCAAACTTTCAAAAAAACAAAAGGAATCACTGTCTGCTGATATGCTCGACTACTGCAAACTTGATACCTACGCGATGTTAGCCATTGTTGACAAGCTGTGTTCATCAGGCAAACAAATATAGCGCTTCACTAACCTGCCCTGTCGCCTCATTATTATTTGAAGTACGCTTCAATCCTGTCGAAGGCAAGATTAATAACCTCGTCTGCCACACAGTATGCCATCCGCACATGGTGTTCTCCAGACGGGCCAAAGGCGCACCCCGGTGTGACTGCAACCCCGGCATTGTTCAGCAGATCGATAGCAAACTGCTGTGAATCGTCATGCGGCGCAATGATCTTCGGGAAAACATAATACGCGCCTTCCGGCGTCTGGTTAGAAAAGACATGTTCAACACTGGCGAGTCTTTCTATAATCAATTTTCTGCGACGGTTGAGAATGGCTGAAAATTCCTGCTTATGATCAGATGGCTGACTCAAGGCAACAATACCCGCCAGCTGAGAGATACGCGGTGCGCAGATCAATGTCGCATCATGCACCTTGAGTGCTTCGCGCTTTAACTCTTCGGGCAAAATCATATAATTCAAACGCCAGCCGCTCATGGCGTAAGATTTTGAAAACGAATACAGATACACCACATGTTCACGAAACGCTTCGACACTGGCGAGGTTAAAATATTTATCCCTGTTTTCATAAACAAAATCACTGTAGGGATCATCGATGATAATCAGGATGTTATGTTGCCTGGCAATCTCACCGACACGGATCAATTCATCTTTAGAAAATATTTTTCCGGTCGGATTAGACGGGCTCACCAGAACGATCGCCTGCGTCTTATCGGTGATTAACTCGGGTAATAGATCGACATCAAGGCGCCAGTTATTAGCTTCATCAAGTGGCCAGTAAACCGGTATGCCGGAGAATAGATTGATCTGCTGAATATGTGAGGCGAAACAGGGATCGGTAAGAATGATCTCGTCACCCGGATCAAGCATGGTGTGAAACAATGTATTCAAAGCCTGCATATTGCCGGCACTGATCATCACGTGGCGATCCGCGTCGATCTCGATACCGTGCTCTGCTTTATGTTTTTTAGCAACCAGCTGCCGTAACTCAGGCAGGCCATCGGGCAAGGTATATTTGCCCGCATCCATATCTTCTTCAAGGTACTGTATAACCCCCTGACGGATGTACTCCGGAGTTGCAAATGAAGGCAGTCCCCAGGCAAGTGATACGGCATCTTTAATGCGAGCGCTGCGCATGGCCATGTCTTTAATGGCCGAGACCTGAGACTCATGAACGTTGGTAGAAACGATGTCGGAGATAAAAGTCATAACTTAATAATACAACAAACGAATATTAATCGGGGACAGACCACGATTATTACTAGCGCATATTCTTCACCAGCCTGGCTGTTCTGCTTATAAACGAGCTGGATGATGTGCCAGGGAATACCCGGTAAAGCTAAAGCGTGCGTGAGCTGTCATCTTGAACCTCCATGTTCAATGAATGATAATATCTTAATAAACAATAGATTTAATAACACAGGCCAGAATTGATCGTGGTCTGTCCCCTATTAAGGTCGTCGTATATGTCAGACCCGATAACCATACGCTTTTACGAAGAACTCAACGATTTTCTGCCTGCGGAACAGCACAAGACCGACCTAAGCCACGAGCTAAAAAAAACCCGATCAGTCAAAGACCTCATCGAATCCATCGGTGTACCACACACAGAGGTCGACCTGGTCATCGTCGACGGTCGATCGGTTACTCTCGATTACCTGGTAGAGGGCGGCGAACACATCAGCGTCTATCCGATGTTCGAATCGCTCGATATCTCACCTCTCAATCACTGCCAGCCACAACCGTTACGTGAAACCCGTTTCATACTCGACGTCCACCTCGGCCGCCTCGCTGCCTACCTGCGCATGCTGGGATTTGATAGCCTCTACCGCAACGATTACCATGATCCCGAACTGGCTGAGATCTCTGCCGAAGAGCACCGCATACTGCTCACCTGCGATGTCAAATTATTGATGCGCAAACAGATCACCCGCGCTTATTTCGTGCGCTCGAGACAGCCCAGACAACAGTTGCTGGAAGTGCTGTCACGCTTTGACCTATACAATAACCTGCAACCGTTCACTCGCTGCATGAGTTGCAACGGAAAAACACGGGCCGTCGACAAACGTGACATCGAACAACACCTGCTGCCTAAAACGAAAAAATATTATGAGAATTTTTATCAATGTGAGACCTGTAACAAGATCTACTGGCAAGGCACACATTACCAAAAAATGATAAATATCATTAAAGAAATCACCACGCCAGCAGTATAATGAAGCTTGACCACGTTTATTTCGAGCGTCGTTAATCGTGGTCTGTCCCCTATTACTTTTATAGGAGTGAGTAAATGACTAACATCGAAAATCTGCTTGGCAGCGAGTCAGCGTCTTTACTGACACACCGCTGTGAAGGCATTCCTAAAACTGACCTGCACCTGCCCGGCAGCGATTACATCGAACGTGTGGTGGCTAAAAAAAACCGTAAACCGGCGGTGTTACGCAATCTCAATGCCCTCTATAACCATGGTCGCCTGGCTGGCAGCGGTTACCTGTCACTGCTGCCTGTCGATCAGGGAGTAGAACATTCCGCGGGTGCCTCCTTTGCCCCCAATCCGGCATTTTTCGATCCGGAAAACATCGTTAAACTGGCTATTGAAGGTGGCTGTAATGCGGTCGCCTCGACGCTCGGCGTGCTCAACTCGATAGCGCGTGACTACGCCCATAAGATCCCATTCATCGTCAAGATCAATCATAACGAATTACTCAGCTACCCCAATATATACGATCAGACCTTGTTTGCCAGCGTCGATCAGGCTTTCGATATGGGCGCAGCGGCAGTCGGCGCCACGGTCTATTTTGGCTCAGCAGAGTCACGTCGCCAGATACAGGAAGTATCAGAAGCCTTTGAACATGCCCATGAACTGGGTATGGTGACCGTACTGTGGGCTTACCTGCGCAACAGCGCCTTTAAAAAAGACGGCGTCGATTATCATGTCTCCGCTGACCTGACGGGCCAGGCCAATCATCTTGCCGCAACCATCGATGCCGATATCATCAAACAGAAACAGGCACAAAATAATGGCGGTTATAACGCCATCGGTTTTGGTAAAACCCATGCCGATGTCTATACCACACTGAGCAGCGATCACCCGATCGACCTGGTGCGTTACCAGGTGGCCAATTGTTACATGGGACGGGTTGGCATGATTAATTCGGGTGGTGCATCGGGCGCCGATGATCTGCATCAGGCGGTGCGTACTGCGGTGATCAATAAACGTGCCGGCGGCATGGGCTTAATTTCAGGACGCAAAGCCTTTCAGAAACCGATGGCCGAAGGTATAGAACTGTTGAACGCCATACAGGATGTTTATCTGTCTGACGAAATCACCATCGCCTAGCACCTACTCCCTCTCCCTCTCCCATAGGGTGAGGGTGTTAATCAGACAGCTCTGAGTTGACCTGAGAGTGTACTGGCCAAGTTTATTGACACATCCAGGACTTCGCCTGCAGCGAAATTGAGCCCTGAGATATCAGTGCCTTCAGGTGCAGAAAGATACTGTTCATCATCCTCTGTACTTTTATATATGTCGATATTCATAATAAGGAGGACGACAGTTTAAAACCTATCAATAATAGTTTTTTTAAACAAATAGTTAAATTATTATCAGGTATTTTCTATTGATCAAACTGTACCAGTTTTGTACCATATTCTGGCGTATTAAAAGTGACAAATAAATCCTAGTAATTTATTGGTGCTTGTTTCAGATCTTGTTTTAGTAGATGGCAGCCTATAGCAGTCATTCAATCGCGGTTGCACCCCTTTATTCATAAGCTTATGATAAACACAATAAGTCAGAAAACATCTTTAATGATAAATTCACTCATTAAATGAGGATACAGCCCATGAATAAGCAAACCTCAGAGGTCAATAAAATCTATCTAGTTACTTTTTTTGTCTTTTTCTTTCTGCTGATTCTTTTTGTTTTGATGATACCCACTAAAAGCGAAGCCATGCCTGTATTTGCCCGCAAATACAATATGAGCTGCAATGCCTGTCATGCAGCCTTCCCCAGACTCAATGAATTTGGTGAGCAATTCGTTAGTGAGAACTACCGCTTGCCTAACTGGAAAGATTCAACTGTGGAAACAGGTGATGAAATGCTTGCTTTACCAGACAGCGTTCCCTTGGCACTCCGTACCCAGGCATTTGTGCAGGCCAGGGAAGCCGAAACAGTTGATATTGATACCGGTGAGACCATCTCTGCCGATACCGATTTCCAGTCTCCCTATTTGATCAAACTGCTATCAAGTGCCCCTTTATCAGATCACATCAGTTACTATTTTTATGCCATCTTAGCGGAGAAAGGTGATAATGGTGTAGTGCTTGTAGAAGATGCATGGTTCTCTCATGATGATATCTTTGGCAGCGATATCAGCTTGATGCTTGGCCAGTTCCAGGTCTCAGACCTGATGTTCCCACGAGAAACCCGATTGACTTTTCAGGACTTTATGGTTTATCGCATGGCCGGCCTGACCTATGATCGCGGAACAATAATTGGTTACACTGCAGGTCCCGTAGATCTATCGCTAGGTCTAGTTAACGGTAATGGTATCGAAGAAAATTACTCGATTAACAGCCCAGGTTATAAACGCCCTGATCACCTGTTCGACAATAACGGCGGCAAAGCAGTATTTGGTCGTATCGGTGGTGATATTTCTGGTGTAAATCTCGGTTTATTCGGTTATTCCGGCACACAGAAAAATGCCACAGGAAGTGCTGGTATAGAAAGCGGTGATCGTGACACTGACAAGATTTCGTATGGTGTCGATCTGTCCGGAAAAATCGGTTACAAAACCTACTGGTTTGCACAGTTGCTGCAAAATAACTGGAACGACTTTATTGATCCAAATACCAATTACAGCTGGTTCGGAAGCTTTATCGGCGTTGATTACATACACAGTGATCACTGGGCATACTCGCTTTTATACAATTACGCAGATGCTAATGATTTTAAAAACACAGATACGGTTTATGAAGGCATCGACATAAATTCGTTGACTCTATCCATTTCCTACTATTTCATGCGTAACATAAAAGGTGTGATCGAGGTAAATCTGGATTTACTCGATCCAGTCGATAAAGCTGGTACTTACTGGACAGGTCACCTTACCGGCGAGAATTACGCACTTATTGGGTTTGATGCGGCTTTTTAAGGTCTGATAAGGGTCGTGAACTGACATTCACATAGATCCAAGTATTGGATATTAGAATAGTGATGAAAAAAAACGAGTGTACCAATTTAAGGTCATTTTACTGCTATTTACAGTCAATTATGGGCAGGCAAACGCCGTAAGTAATTGATTAATAAGGAGGTGCGTTTCTCAGGTTTATTTTCATAAAACCTCCATGAATATTCGTGTTTAAGCAAAACGCTGCAACAGTGCATCATAACCAAGAACTTCGCCGATATCATTATTCTTCATATCAATAAAACTAGACAGATTAGAAACCGATTGGCCGATAAGCGGCCAGTCTGGTGGTGGTGCAATCCAGTCTTCACCGACTTTCATATGACCTCGGTCAGAAGAAAACGAGACAACGAATTCACTCGCCGGGATAACTCTGAACAATGGCGTTTCTGCAGCAGCGAGTAAACGATTATCTAAGAACGAATGCATAAAGTAAGTATCAACAGGAACACCAAACGGTAATATCGTATCAAAATCCAGTATCTGATTAGTTTCAGATCGAAGCAGCAAAATAACATGGTAATCCCAGAGAATCGGTATCGAAGGATCACTCATCACTCGCTGGTTTAGCATAGGAAAAGAATCTCCCGTGCTGGCAACGAAGATTATATAACTGTCCTTAAATTGCGCATGTTGACAGAGATGCCAGATGTTCTCTTCGCAATAATAAGGCTGATAAAGGAAGTCGTCTCGTTTTAAAACACTGGATGGCATCTCTTTAGTCGTCGAGAAATTAACCGTGGTCTCGATCACTGTTCCTTCGGCTCTTCCCGACTCCTCTACCGATTCCTTCCGTGATCGTACCTCCTGTCCATGAGTCGTGTCCCCGATTATTCTGGTCTCTCAGAATATACCATATCGAACATGCTTTCTAAGCGAGCATCAGTACCTCGAAGTTGATCGATCACTTCTTTCGCCCAGTCGAAGTATTCCTGGCGACGCTGTAACGACCAGTGCGGCGGTGGGTTTGATATTACATCCCGCAGATTACTGATCTTGTCGGCTAACTTAACCAGTTTTGCCTGTTCACTGATCTCTGCAGCGTGATCGATCTGCGCCTGTTTACGCTCATGTTTTGCCAGCGCCTGATCATCGGTGACTTCCATAACGATATTTTTTATCTCGACACCAAACTCACTTTCCAGCTCTTCAGGCTCGGTTTCCGTATCCTCAACCGTGTCATGTAACAGGGCACCGCAGATGACCTGAACATCGGTAATATGTGCTTCATTACACAAGATATTAGCTAATGAGATCGGATGATTGATATAAGGCGACGCATCGATATCCTTGCGACGTTGATTCCTGTGTTTTATTGCAGAGAACTCCAACGCCTTCAATAATAATTTAAGGTCACTCTCGTCAATCGTCATTTACCATACCTGTACTTTACTGATCTAATTATCTAATACCATATAACAAACGATTATAATAATCGAGCCTGATCCACGGCTATGAGTCTGAGAGCTTTGATTTTTTTACCCTGAAAATCATATACAATGCCCTCTGCTTCTATCGTTACTCCGTTCAAGTACTGACATCATGCCGATACATAAATATCTCAATCACTACCCGCCGGCGATAATTACCCAGGTAGAATCTTTGATCAAAGAAAATCGGCTGGCGAGTTACCTGATCGAACGCTATCCCCAGCCTCACACTGTCGCCAACGACAGCGATCTTCGCGACTATGTCATGACTTTAAAAAACCAGCACATGAAAAAGTCACCGCCGTTAAGTAAGATTATCTACGACCATAAACTGCATGTAGTACATAATGCACTCGGCCTGCACAGTTATGTCGCGCGCGTCCAGGGTGGTAAATTAAAAACCAAAAATGAACTGCGCGTGAGTGCAGTGTTTAAAAAAACACCCGAAGCTTTTTTAAACATGATCGTGGTGCATGAGCTGGCGCACTTAAAAGAAAAACAGCACAATAAAGCATTCTACCGTTTATGCCTGAACATGCTGGATAATTATCATCAGCTCGAACTTGATATGCGCCTGTATCTTATCCAGCTGGAGCTGGGCAAAACGCTGTATGATTAAAAAACTCTGTCGCCTAAAAAATTAAACCGTTCTCAGGCAGCCCGATTATCGTAATATCTAGCTAATCCTGGAACAGCAGTTCGTAGTCACCTATTATTTTTCAAACGAGAATGAGATGGCAACAAATGATAAAACACTAAGCATCGTACTGGCCGGTGGCCGCGGCACCCGCCTGCAGCCACTGACCGATGAACGTGCCAAACCGGCGGTACCATTCGGTGGCAAATACCGGATTATCGATTTCACCCTGTCCAACTGCCTGCAATCGGGACTGCGCCGTATCCTGGTGTTAACCCAGTACAAGTCACACTCACTGCAGGGGCATCTGCGTGATGGCTGGTCCATCTTCAACCCGGAGCTCAATGAATACATCACCGCAGTACCACCGCAGATGCGTTCAGGCAAAGACTGGTATGCCGGTACTGCTGATGCTATATACCAGAATCTTAACCTGCTGGAAGAAAGCGGCGCCCAATACGTACTGATCCTGTCGGGCGATCACATCTACCGCATGGATTACGCCGCCATGCTGAAATACCACGCCCGGCATAACGCCGCGGTCACGGTAGCCTGCATGGAGGTAGGACTGGATGAAGCACGCGGTTTCGGCGTACTCACGGTAGAAAAAAATGGACGGGTTCAGGGTTTTGAAGAAAAGCCAGAAAAGCCTCAGGCCCTGCCGGATAATCCGCAGAGCGCACTCGCTTCCATGGGCATCTATGTCTTCAATCTGAAGCTGCTGCTGGAGGAACTGGTTCTCGATCACAACGACCCGGACTCCAGCCATGATTTCGGTAACGATATACTGCCGCGCCTGATCGGCGAACATCCCGTGTTTGCCTACCCTTTCAGCAGCCAGGGAGGCCGCGTTGCTCAGGATCATTACTGGAAAGACGTCGGTACTCTGGATGCCTACTACGAAGCGAATATTGCCATGCTGGAACCGGTGCCACCGCTGAACCTGTACCAGCGTGACTGGCCCATCCGTGGTTACCTGCCACAAAGCCCGCCGGCGCGCACCGTACCGGGACCAGATGGAGACCTCGGCGTCATCTACAACTCCTCGATCGCCGGCGGTACCGTGATCAACGGCGCCACAGTCAAACACTCCATCCTGTCTGCCTGGGTCAGACTGGATCACACCGCTTTAGTCGAAGACAGCATCCTGTTCGACAATGTCTATGTCGGCGCGGGGGCGAAACTAAAACGCTGCATCGTCGACAAACATGTACGTATACCCGATGGAGAAACCATTGGTTATGATCTAGAACGTGACCGGCAACGTTTCACCGTCACAGAGAAAGGTGTCGTGGTCGTAAGCCGGCGCGTTAGTTTTGCTTGAGGATTGTTTAAATCGTAGACTATTGCCAATTGTTATTACACAGAAAAAATAAAAGGAGAGCCCGATGAACCGTATCGTCAAAACCAATATCGTATTATTACCCACAATATTATTCACCACCCTGTTACTAACCGGCTGTGCCAGTGATCCCATACCAGCAGATGATCCATACAACCAGGCAGATTCGCAGAGATCAAGAGCAAAACAAACACAGGATGAACTATCCTCAGAAACCAGGCAGAAATAATATATCTGATTCTGATTGAGATCCCTGGATGACGGAGGGATTGTTAATCAGACGTGGTCTGCCCCCTATTCATCCAGGAAATACAAAAGTTGACGTAACTCATCCCACATCGAGGTGTAACACTTTGCTGCCCTGCTGCGGGCAGCAAACACCGTCACGGGCGCACGATAAATACCCATGCGTTCGACTTCACTGGCATACGGTATATGGCTTTGTAGAACGTTTGACATAAATGAGGGTGGATGCTGCACGATTAAACGATGCATGTTTTTACGCCGATCAACCATGACGAAAAATGGCATTACTTTGCTCTGTTCTATACCCTGCTGTTTAAAGAATTCTATAATCTGCTGATAGGTACGCAAAGAAAGCGTAGTGGGAATCGTTGGCACCAGCAGTATATCTGCCGCAGCAAAAACACTTTCTGATACTGAAGAGATACTGGGTGGACAGTCCAGGAAGATATAATCATATTCTTCCGCAAGCGGTTTCAGCAACTGATTAAAACGCTCTACTGGATCTTTCGTTTTCTCCAGAAAGGTGTCCATGTGTCGATAGGTAAAATCTGATGGCAATAGATCCAGATTTTCATAATCAGTGCCTCTTATAGCTTCTTCCAGATCGATCTTGCCATCGATCAGTTTTTTGCCACCGCCTTTTATTTCAGGCTTTATCTTACAGTAATAACTGGCTGCGCCCTGCGGATCAAGATCCCACAGAAGTGTATTAGCGCCATCGAGTGAGGCCAGAAAAGACAGGTTGACCGCCGTTGCGGTCTTGCCGACACCACCTTTAATGTTATATATGGCTATCGTCTTCATCGCTTAATCTTGCCCCTCGTAATACTCAACGAACATCTCCTTGAATTTTTTCTGGCTGGCTGCTGAAGAATACGTCTTATAACTTTCTTTAAATTTTTTGCCTGCTTCGAGTTGTTGCTGCTGAAGAATTTTCTACCATCTGTCTCAGATGCTTTTATTGCATCCCTGATTATCGCTCTGCTGGATAAATACATTCACCATAGCCATCTGAATATGACGAATCATTGTATTCCCCCAGACTGTCCTGTACATCGATTAATGTTTCAATCAATACACGAAGCTTGACTGCCGGGTACAGGCTGCGAAAGAACTCGATCAGGTAGCGCAGATGCTTGAAGTATTTACGTAACTCATGCAGTGTTTCGGCTGCGCTATTCCTGGTAATCGATTTGCCCTGAAGCAGAGTTTCCTGATTGACGCGCCAGATAAGTTCATCTGCCAGTTTGTATGTCGCTCTGCCGGGTTTATCAGGCGCGGAGTCATCCATTTCAGACTGCTCTAGATAATCACGCCATTGTTTAATATGATCGCGATACTGAGAAGATTTTAATTCTGCAATTAATTGCTTTTGCGCCTCAGCTCGTGAAAGTAAAAGATATTGACGTAACAGTTGCAGCTGTGCCAGCTCGATTGATCGAAGTCGGCCTGATAATTCTGCAGCTGCAGCAGAAACACATCAAGGTCTCTCACCGGATTAGTCAACTTACCCAGCTGTGAAAAGAAAGACTTATATTCCGTGCTTATTTCTTGCGGGTGTACAGTATTGGCCTGTTTCAGTGCGACGCGTATTTTTTTTATCACAACACGGTAATCATGCATAAATTCCGTATCTCGTCCCTTGATCGTACCGCTGGTATTCTGCTGCATAATCTCCAGTAATCGAAGCAGGATTTTCTTTACTGCCTGTGCATCAGGCATATCAGGATCAAGTCGCAGGTTCAGCCTGGTGCTATATTCGCCAGTACTCACGCCACTGGCAATCAGCGCCAGCTCCATCACATTATCCTGAGTGGTTTGCAGCGGCATGTCTGCCAGCAATGCTGCAACGACGCTGGTAATCTTTCGCGTAGCCTTTGACCGCCTTCAGGGTCAGTCGTCTGGTCAAGACACTGGCAGCACGCAATTTAGCAGGGTTATACCAGTACTCATCGAGATTTAGACGTACCACTATTTTTTTATTTTCATCCAGCACAGCGAATGACTGGCGTTTAATTCTTAACTTGATGCGGGGTAAAAGTTCACGCACAGAGATGACTGAGGTGAGTTGCTGGCGAAACTCGCAAGCAGGAAGATCAGCGGCCAGACGCGGGACTTTTTTGAGTCCCAGCTGTATTTTTAATTTGCCATCCTTGTCTGCCTGCCAGTAGATCCTGAGTGATTTACCATCATCATGGCCTTCAAGTATTGAACCATTCTTATACAGACGCCAGTCAAAGGTATCATAAAACACCCGGTGATAAACCGTTTCGGCCTGCTCCTGAATAGAGAAATGCTTCCCTAATAACGAAACCAGTGCCGAAATACTTTGCTCGTCAGGAATTACAAAACTGTGCTGATTATCTGGCATTAACAATGATTGGTAGCTATTTTCTAGGCCAGCATGATATTAGTAATATAAAAAATACGCAACGGCTAACATCCATTCCCGTTTTGCAGTTTGTCAGGAGTTCGACCCTTTAATTTTCAGCCGTCCGCCCTGCTTTAGCCAAAAGATTGCGGTAATAATACATCAAGGGCATCTTAACCAGCTTTGTCAGAGCTTCTGCACGCGCGTTAACTTCTGGCTGGTGCAAGGCCACAGTCCTCTTACAGCAGAACATGATCGAATTTCGATCGCCTGAATCATAAGAGATTATCTCGCAAAAAAAGCTTTCTATCGTATCCATCAGCAAGGATCCCTGATGTGGTTTGTTGTGAAAGTTCAAAACCAGGCAACCCGATTCGCTCAATGCCTGATAACTGGCGACTATAAAGTCCTGTTGCGCCTGGCATGCCGACATACCCTCTGCTTCGTATAGATCACTAAAGATAATATCGCTAGAACCCTGTGCAAGCTTCGACAGGTAGTGTGAGGCATCATCGTGTATGACCTGCAGATCATCCAGCCGTGGCAGATCAAACCAGTGATAAGCGATATCGATCACCGCCTGCCGTATCTCCACCACCTGAATAGTCGATTGCGGAAAATAGTGGCTCAAACAATGTGCCAGTCCGCCACCGCCCAGGCCAAGCAGGGTTATCCGCCTGGCATCGACAAATAACAGGCCGAGCAACATGACCTGGGTGTACTCGTGTATCAGGTAATAAGGTCGGGGCATCAGCACACTGCTCTGCTCGAGTCCTGAACCAAAGCTCAACAGCCGTTTATTGCCACGCTGGGTAACAACGATAGAACCATCATTATCTTCAGTGCGATAGAGTTCTTTACCCATTAACGTGCCATGCTTTATACGTGCACCATGCTGGATTGTTTTCAAATGATGTTCTCGTCGATGCTGTGCTGTCCATTGATTATACTATCAGGCAATCTCAGCCCTTGATTTCTTTTTAACAGACCGCTATCTGGTGTAGACTCAAAAACATGGAAAAATTTTTCAGTATCTGTAGTCAGCAAGACAGTCCGCAAGCGGTCATCAACGACTGTGCACGGCAATGCGAGGCGGCACCCGCTGAAGCGAACTTTGGCTTCATCTATGCCACCGATGCGATGTCAGCAGACTTGCCTGAACTATTGCAGCAGTGCAAGGCGGCAACTAACATCGAGCACTGGGTTGGCTCTATCGGTCTGGGTGTCATTACTGCAGGACAGGAAATATATGATGCGCCGGCGGCCAGTATCATGCTGGCAAATTTTGCTGAAGATGAATTCACCATGGTGCCGGCCATCAGCAAACAGGAAGAGATAACATCCCGACTGCACTGGCCGCGTACGTTTGCCACTAATTTTGGCGTCATTCATGGCGACCCATTAAACCAGGATGCGCAAGATCTGATAGAAGCATTACAGCAACAGCTGGATAATGGCTTTCTCGTCGGCGGCC
>CAVWAI010000020.1:0-35027 GCA_963752725.1 uncultured Gammaproteobacteria bacterium | reverse complement strand
AAGGAATAACGTCAAGAAACTGGCCAAAGGACAACATGACATTAGCGGTGATATCTTTCTGTCGAAGTTGACTGACAATCTCTTCAACTGTTGGTGCTATTTCTGGGTCATAATAAAAAGAAATCTTAAATGGCGTCTGTTCTACTTTCGATTGTAGCTTCAGGCCAGGCACTTTGCTCAGTATGCGCCGTACGCGCTGACCACTCCAGTCATGATCAACATGATCAGCCCAATAACCATCTTCTGTCAGACTCTGACCATAATGTATGCGCGTGCCAAGACTACTGATCAAGATGTCCGGTGTTGGTATGCGGTGCTTTTTTATCAATGCTAATGCTGAATCAATACGGCGGCCAGTCACTATTCCGAAAGTAACGCATTTGCGATTCTTTTTAATGACATCAGAGAAACGTTTTAAACCCTCTGGGTTCCCTACAAGATTTTGATCAAGATCGCTAAAAATGGCACGATCACGATAATATGCTGCTCGAGCGGGGCGTTTGCTCGGTATAGGTTGGTATTTACGCCGGCAACTCGCCAACCTTTTCTATATAAGTCTTTACATGCGCCTGCCATGAATAATGTTTTCTAACACCTTCAATGCCATTCTTAGCAGCTCGTGACCAGGTATTCTTATTTTGCAATAATTTTAGCAGGGCTTTGGCTATCCCTGGCTTATCTAATGGATCAATCAGCGCACCATTTTTGCAGTTTTCAATGATATCGACCGGGCCACCATTCTCTGTTGCAACAATTGGTAGTCCACTGGCTGCAGCTTCCAGAAGCGTCAGGCCAAATGGCTCTGTTAAAGCTGGATTAACAAAAACGCCACGAGAGGCCGCAGCCAGCCGGTATATTGCAGGTACCTCATCTGAACTATGGGTCTTGGGGACAGCAACTTTTCCATATAAGTCGTAACTGTCAATTAGCAACAGGATATTTGTTAAAACAGACTGGGCACCACTTTCCATATCCCGAATATCGTCTCGACTACCGGCGACAATCAGCAAGTTAGCAACTTGTTGCAAATTGTGCGACTCGCCAAAAGCCTCGATCAGAGTAAGAATGTTTTTACGTTCGTCAGGTCGTGACAGTGCCAGTATTAATGGTTTATCAGGCTCATTTAAAAAACGTGGCAACTGAGTTGAAAATGATGTCTCCTCATTTCCTTGTGAAGGATGGAACAATGTTAAATCAGTTCCTGGCGGTACCACTGACATACGCACAGGGTCATAGTAATTATAGAGTCCATACTGCGCTTCAATTTCATTATGAGTACTGGTAATGACCAGGTCTGCATTAGCCAGTATTTCCTCTTCTGCATCTACACGCCTTACCATGTTGTAAGTGTGCTCAATTTCATCACGCGATAATCCCATGGCCAATAAACGTTTGCGTTTATCTCGCCCGAGTGAATGACCAGTATGAATCAAAGGAACGCCAAGCAGGTTAGCAAGGCGTACACCAACATAGCCGGCATCAGCATAATGACTATGCACCAGGTCAGGCATACTAGGCTGCACGTTGAGCCAGTTGGTCAGGTTATCCATAAAACTATCAAGATGATCCCACAGTTGTTCTTTGGGAATATATTCATCAGGGCCCGCATCAATGCGAACAATCCTGGCCTTGTCGGAAAGTACTTCAGTAGGGTTAGCGTAGTCATCACTGACATTCACATCAACAACACGGCGGGTAATCAGGTCAACCTGCTCAACATCATCGTGCTCAGCAAGCGCCTTGGCAAGATCAACCACGTATTTTGTCTGGCCACCGGTATCAGCATCGCGACCAAGTTCAAGATCGTGGCTACGAATCAGTCCGTGAATACTGATGAGGACTAAATATTTTGCTTTGTTATTTTTTTCCATAAATATTTATAATTTTATTAAAATCAGGCATTAATGCCCTCTATATAATGTAGCTTATTCCAGATGATTTGTTACAAAGTGCTTTTTAAGTAACTATAGAAAATTGAAGAATAATCGGGGTCAAATAATAAAAGAATTGAAAGTGAAAATGCGTTATCTAGAGGCTGCAAATAAAAACCTACACGACTTTCGTTACGAGGGTGGAGCCCCATAGACAGTGGCTTTCAGATTCCATCGGTAAACGATAAAAGGAAATATGCTCCAAGCCAACAAGCCAGGGCCAGCTGACTCAACTGGTACAGGATGACCAATAACGGCTGAACCCCGCGTAATACGTGGCTTTTCGCTATCATAAGGAAAGTTATTTTCAAGAGTCGGCAGCGCCGAGAAGGGGAATAAATGGTGGGCCTGGAAGGATTACAGCCTACTTCCCTGTAGGCTGCCAAAGGCTCACTTCGTTCATTACTAAAATTGATTGGATCAATTTTGAACAACATGTTTTTTGTGGTGGCCCGAAGGGTGAGCTACATGGATGTAGCGAATAACATCGTTCCCGACAACTGCTCCTCGGTAATGCTCCGCATTTTCTACAGCCTACATCCATGTAAGCTGCCTACGGCTCGCTTCGCTCTTGAAAAATCGTTCCATACGATTTTTTCGAACCTTCGACCTGCCGATTATGAGGCCCGGTTAGCGAGTCTTGAGCCTTGCGTAAACTGCGATGTGCAGGTGCTTATCAAGTGAGCTTATATCAGTTTCCTTACCACCAATGCGTTCGAGATGTGTTTTTAGACGAGTTCATTTAGGCAATTCCGTTCAATTATCACAAGCATAATACAACTCTTACCAGGCGCTTTGAATTAACTATATTAACGAATTGTTTATAGGTATTATCGGTCTGGTTGAAAAGGTTAATATGTGTGTTGATTAAAACGTGGAATGTCTCTGATTTTTAAGCGTGAAGAAATCTCGGGTTGACTTACTCACACTCCTAAAAGTAAGGAAGAATTTGAAAGATGTATTACGTAATGCAGTTGCCATCTAATTTCACCAGCATGTCACGCTCATGCGTGAGCTGTCTTTTGATAATCACCATCGCACTGTTGTCGGCCTTGCCCGTCGAGGCGAAGGAGTTAACAGAAAAGTTATCACTCAATGGTGTGCTATCTGGCGCACTGCAATGCCAGCAACTATCAGCAAGTAGTACCGGTGAAGATGCCTGCAAGCTTGGCATACCTTTTCAGCCCGAGCTAACTTACCGCCCGTCACAACATGACACCTTATTTCTGAAACTTGGTTTCGCTGCCGGCAACGGTTTGAATGATGTGTCACCGTTTAACATTGCGCCCTGGGGTGCTGATCTTCATGATGATGTAATAAACGTGAGCGGCAGCGGCAGGGATTATCTTCTGGAAGCCTGGTATGAGCATGTCTTTGATATGGGACGTGACCAGAGTATTGCTCTGACACTCGGTATTATTGATGCTACATCTTTTCTGGATCAAAACGTCTATGCAAATGATGAATTCAATCAGTTCATGAATCCCGCATTATCCAATTCCCCTAACGCGGTTTTTCCCTCCTATGATCTGGGTGTTGCTACTGTATGGCACATGGATCAATGGACTTTTTCGGGTGTGTTCATGGAGGTTAATCAGTTAACCAGTCCTGATACCTACACATTTTATGGTGTTCAGGCTCGATACACCCTGGAAACCACCCTGGGTACAGGTCATTACCGCGTCTTGCTCAACGGTGACCGGGACTTCGTTGACGAAGCCGGCGCAAGCAAGCAAAGAAATGATATATTGATCGTTTCTATCGACCAGCAGTTCGGTGATAGCATTGGCGCCTTTACGCGAATGGGCTGGCGGCTTGATGAAGCACCGATCAACTACCGGGAAGTTTACACCGGTGGAATCGACATCAATGGCCTAAGCTGGGGCCGGTTGCTGGATAATATCGGTATAGCACTGGGTTATATGTATGGCGGCAATACAAGAATCATCAGAACCCGGCTTGCAGAAGCTTACTACCGGATGGTGATAAACCCCAAGCTGGCATTCACAGCCGATATCCAGTACATGGACGATGAGTATTATTCAGCTCCAGATGCTGAAGGAATGGTTTTTAGCTTGAGGGCTACTGTCAATTTTTAATAAAGCCAGATAAAAACAATCACATCGAAAATAAACACTACTTCACCTATAAAAATAGAGGTAATATTTTTTTCTAATGTTTACGAGTAATTATCACAACATGGCGTTTAAGTGTGCAGCAACGCTACGTCCTAATGCGGGAAGAGCGTAACCTCCTTCCAGTGTCGAAACGATTCGACCCTTTGCATATTTATCTGCAATCATTTTGATTTTTTGAGTTACCCAGAAAAAATCCTGGTCTACCAGACACATGTTGGCCATATCATCCTCAATATGTGCATCGAAACCAGCAGAGATAAGAATCAGCTCGGGTTGAAATGACTCCAGCTTCGGTAGCCAGTGGGACTCAACCGCAGTGCGAAATGCCTGGCCATCAGTTCCTGCGGGTAACGGTACATTAACAATATGCTCCGGTGTGTCACCAGTACCAGTATCC
Organism: uncultured Gammaproteobacteria bacterium; assembly: GCA_963752725.1. Lineage (GTDB taxonomy): Bacteria > Pseudomonadota > Gammaproteobacteria > SZUA-229 > SZUA-229. Next base: position 30,561 of record CAVWAI010000020.1, on the reverse strand, counting down.
GGGTAAAACGGATGTTGAAACGTCGAACAAAACAAAACTTCCGGCGTTTCTCGAAAGATATCTTCGGTGCCGTTGCCATGATGCACATCAAAGTCAACAATGGCTACTCGTTTTAACTTATGTACTTGCAGGGCATGTGCTGCACCCACAGCAATATTGTTAAAGATACAAAACCCCATTGCTTTGTTATGTTCTGCATGATGACCGGGAGGTCTCACATTACAAAAAGCAGCGCTGCTCTGTCCTTTCATTACCAGGTCGACACCGAGTACCGCAGCACCAGCTGCACGCAGAGCAGCAGATAAGGAATGTGGGTTCATGCTGGTGTCTGGGTCTAGCCAGACCTGGCCCTCTTTGGGTGCCTTTTGAAATATATATTCAACATAGTCTGCATCGTGTGCCCGACAAAGTTGCTCACGACTGGCGAGTGGTGCATCATGGTGCTGAAGAATGAGGTCTAGTCCGGAGGATAGCAACTGATCATGAATTGCACTCAATCGAGCTGGACTTTCAGGGTGATGTGCACCCATTTCATGTAGTGAACAATCCGGATGTGTGATGATGGAGATTGTCATAAAATTTCTATTGGCTCTCGTGATAACCGGGACTTGTAGCGAAACATATTAACAGGCAAAAAGAAAAACAGATATGGGAACGCATTTTCTAGACGGCCTTTTTGATCCAAAGGCTATAGCCGTGTTTGGCGCCAGCAAGCGTCCAGAGTCGGTTGGTAGTCGTGTATTCGATAATCTGCGCAAGGCTGGCTTCTCCGGTGAGCTTTATGCAATTAACCCAAAATATAAACGCCTGTATCATCAGACCTGTTACCCCTCCATCACAGCGATTAGTAAGCCTGTCGATCTTGCTGTCATCGCTACTCCAGTAAAAACTGTTCCTGAAATATTGCATGCATGTGGCGAACACGGAGTTCGTGCAGTCATTATTATTTCTGCAGGTTCCAGTGTGGATGAGAGTGGGCGCACGTCCTTGAATAAAGCTGTGCTTGAAGTTGCTCGTGAGTATCAGATGCGCATTCTCGGGCCTAATTGTCTTGGCCTGATTCGACCCGTGGCAGGTTTAAATGCAACTTTCAGCAAGAATACCGCAAAGCCGGGACAGCTCGCACTGATCTCACAATCTGGCGCATTATGTACATCAATTCTCGATTGGGCGGCTAGTCACGACATCGGGTTTTCTGCCATCGTTTCACTGGGGGATGCAGCGGATATCGATTTTGGCGATATCCTGGATTACCTGGCGCAAGATCCGAAAACCAGCAGCATCCTTCTTTATGTAGAAGGTGTGCGTGATGCGCGTAGTTTTATGAGCGGCTTACGCATTGCTGCTCGAATGAAACCCGTTGTTGTCATCAAAGCAGGGCGACATGCTGAAGGATCACGAGCTGCCACAACACATACTGGCGCCATGGTCGGTGCCGATGATGTTTTCGACGCAGCTCTGCAGCGTGCTGGGGTAGTTCGTGCGATGACGATCGAGCAATTGTTTGCTGCCGCCCAGTTGCTGGCAACACGATACCGGGTTAGCGGTAACCGCCTTGCAATTGTGACTAACGGCGGTGGCTTGGGCGTGATGGCTACCGATCGTGCTATTGATCTTGGCGTTAGTATGGCTTCCTTATCGGAAGACACGATCACACAACTTAACAAGAGCCTTCCGGCGCAGTGGTCACATGCAAATCCTATCGATCTACTGGGTGACGCCTCAGCGGAGCGTTATCAGATTGCGGTAAAAACCTGCCTGGATGATCCGACTGTGGACGGTGTTCTGGTCATGCTTTCTCCACAGGCGATGACTGATACCGTGGCATGCGCACAGGCCGTTATTGATGCCCAGCAAGCTAACGGAAAACCAGTATTGACCTGCTGGATGGGAGAGCAGCAGGTCGAGGCAGCGAACAAACTTTTTTCTCAACACCACTTGCCCAACTTTCCTAGTCCCGAATCTTCTGTCGAAGCCTTTGCTTATCTGACTGCGCACAATCAAAACCAGCAACTACTCATGCAAGTTCCTGGGCCACTGGTAAAGAGCAGTGAGTCTGATGTAGAAGGTGCGCGCCTGATCATTGAAAGTGTGCTGGCACAAAAGAGAAGTGTGCTGACGATAACAGAGTCGAAAGCACTGTTGCATGCCTTCGCCATACCGGTTACGCAGAGTATCAAATGCTTTTCAGCCAACGATGTGCTGGTTGCGGCAGAATCAATGGGCTTTCCCGTGGCAATGAAAATAAATTCGAAAGATATTACACATAAATCTGATTTTGGTGGCGTCAGGCTGAACATCGGTAACGCTCATGCCGTACGCAGTACCTATCGTGAGTTACTGGAAGAAGTTCACAATAAGTATCCAGATGCAGAAATAGAAGGTGTAACCATTGAAGCCATGTATACACCATCTCATGGGCGAGAACTTCTGGTCGGCGTGATCCGTGACCCGGTATTCGGTCCAGCTATTACTTTCGGTGCAGGCGGTATCCAGGTGGAAGTATTACGCGATCGCGCGGTTGCATTACCGCCACTGAATACTTTTCTTGCGGAAAAAATGATCAGCCAGACTCATATCGCTCATCTGCTAGGCAGTTTTCGTAATGTGCCGGCGGTGAAGATGGATGCATTAGTGCAGGTGCTGCGTCGTGTCTCTGAGATGGTTTGCAAGCTACCAGAAATTGTGGCTCTGGACATTAACCCTCTGATCGCTGATGAAAAAGGCGTCATGGCACTGGATGCTCGCATCGTGGTTGAGCTTCCGTCACCATCGCTTGACCGATATGCTCATATGGCAATTCATCCTTACCCGGACCATCTGGTTTCACAGTGGCAATTGGCCGATGGTACCAATATCAGAATCCGCCCAATACGCCCGGAGGATGCATCAATCGAACAGAGTTTTATACGCGAGTTATCAGCTCAGTCAAAATATTTTCGTTTCATGCAGGGCCTTAATGAGTTAACGCAACAGATGCTGGTTCGTTTTACACAACTGGACTATAGCCGAGAACTTGCATTAATTGCTGTATTAGAAAGTCCAGATCAGGAAACAGAACTGGGGGTGGCTCGTTATGTTATGAATCCCGATGGTGATAGCTGTGAATTTGCCCTGGTGGTTGCAGACAAATGGCAGCATAAGGGCATTGGTTCAAACTTGATGACTGCCCTGATAGAGGCAGCTCGCCAGCGTGGCATTAAAATAATGGAAGGTGAAATTCTTGCCTATAATAATAATATGTTGGCATTGGTTAAAAGTCTTGGCTTTACTACCCAAACAAGTGCTGATGATCCAGGTATCAGGGAAGCCAGGAAATTGTTATGAAATAATTAGTGCATGAGCTCATGTTAACCGTGTTAGAGGAAACAATAGATGTAAAAAATTATTCCCACATAATCCCGTTGACTATATTGTGGAAATTATTTGGGCTATTTTTCTCAAAGGAAATTACTTTATAGAATTAATCCCGTAGTTTTTTCTCTCAGCGCTTTCACTGTTTTTTTACATTATTTAGTATTTTTCGTTTTCGTAAAACATTATCTTAAGCGTGGCGTCATTCACGCAGCCAAAGCACTTTTATTTTTCATTTATATTTTATCGATATAAGTAAATCACCGTCTTTGTACCTACTCATGACGTAAAGCATCAATGGGGTCCAGGCGTGCAGCTTTTCGCGCAGGGAAGTATCCGAAGATGACACCGACCCCTTAATTTTTGTTAACAGATTTACTGAGTTAATTGATCCTCTCGTGCATGTACTAATCGATACAATGCCGGCAACACCACCAGCGTTAACAGGGTCGATGAGATAATTCCACCAATTACCACGGTAGCAAGTGGCCGCTGAACTTCAGAACCAATTCCGGTATTCAATGCCATCGGGATGAAGCCAAGTGCTGCAACCAGCGCTGTCATTAAAACAGGGCGTAGTCGTGTAAGTGCACCATCAACAATTGCATCATGCAAACGTTGACCATGCATTCTTAAATCACGAATGAATGCGACCATGACCAGGCCATTAAGCACAGCAATGCCTGACAGCGCAATGAAACCAACCGCAGCAGAAATGGAAAATGGAATATCGCGTAACAGTAGTGCGATAATTCCGCCAGTGAGCGCCATCGGTACGCCTGAAAAGATAATAGCCGCATCTTTGAACGAACCCAGTGCCATTATGAGTAAGCCAATAACTAACACCAGTGTCAGTGGTACTACGATGGATAGGCGTTGCGTTGCTGATTGCAGTTTTTCATAGGTGCCAGCATATTCGATCCAGTATCCTGCTGGAACCTCAACATTTTCAGCGACTGATTTCTGCACATCCTGCACAAAAGACCCGAGATCTCGTCCACGAACGTTTGCTGTTACAACGATACGTCGTTTACTGTTTTCCCGATAGATCTGGTTATAACCTGTTACCAGATTTAGTTCAGCGACTTCTCCTAGAGGAACATAATCGCCGCCTGCAAGCATCACGGGGAAACTGGTTAAGCTGTCAGTGTCGGTGCGTAATGATTCAGGTAAACGTACGACGATATCCGAACGCTGGTCACCTTCATACAGCTGACTTGCGACAGTGCCACCTAGCGCAGTTGCCAAAGTGCTCTGTAGTTGCATTATGCTCAGTCCATAACGTGCCATAACATCACGTTTTGGCTGTAACGTCATTACCGGCAAACCCGTGCTTTGTTCTACCGCAACATCAGCAGCACCGGAAACTTTGTTAACGGCTTTTTCGATTTCACCGCCTAATGCTATTAGCTGGTCAAAGTCATCACCAAACACTTTTATCGCAAGCTCTGAGCGCACACCTGCCAGTAATTCATTGAACCTCATTTGAATAGGTTGCAAAAATTCGTATTGGTTCCCCGGGATATGTGTTACTAGCGCTTCCAGATCTGCTACCACCTGAGATTTCGGTTTAGCTGGATTCGGCCAGTCTTCACGGGACTTTAGTATAATAAAAGTATCGGCCACGCTGGGTGGCATCGGATCGGTGGCAATTTCAGCAGTACCAATTTTTGAAAACACGGTTTTGACTTCTGCAAGATTTTTAATTTTTTCTTCCAGGCTTTTCTGTAGATCTATTGCCTGACTTAATGACGTGCCCGGTATGCGCAGCGCATGCATAGCAATATCGCCTTCATCGAGATTGGGGATGAATTCAGAACCCAGTTTAGGTATCAGGGTTGCGGAACCGGCAATTAAAAGCATTGCCAGTAAAACAACGCTCCAGCGGAATTGCAGCGATAGTTTTAAAACGGGTTTATACGCTGAATGTATTATCTTGATGGTTTTGCTGTGCTTCTCCTGTACGGGTTTGCGAAATAATAAGGCAATACCAGCGGGTACAAAGGTTACAGAAAGAATCATGGCGCTGACCAGTGCAATAATTACAGTGAGCGCCATGGGGTGAAACATTTTTCCCTCGACGCCGGTTAAGGCAAAAATGGGGATGTATACCGCTGTAATAATAAACACGCCAAACAGTGCCGGACGAATAACTTCCTGTGTGGCGTCGAATACCACGGCAAGTCTTTCATTGAGTGATTGTTCGCCGTTACGACCTTCCTCACTTAACCTGCGCAAACAGTTTTCAACAATAATAACAGCACCATCAATGATAAGCCCAAAATCCAGCGCACCAAGACTCATTAGATTAGCACTGGTTTGAGTTTGCACCATGCCGGTGATGGTCATTAGCATAGCAATTGGAATAACGGCTGCGGTTAACAGGGCAGCACGAATATTTCCTAATAAAAAGAAAAGAACAACAATGACCAGTAGTGCGCCTTCGAGCAAATTCTTCTGTACGGTGGCTAATGTTTTATCCACCAGATCAGTACGGTCATACACCGCGGTGACGGTAATGCCGGTGGGCAGGCTGGATTTAATTTCCTCCAGTTTTATAGCAACATCGCTGGCAACTGTGCGGCTGTTTTCACCAATCAGCATAAACACCGTGCTCAATACCGTCTCACGTCCATTTTGTATGGCCGCACCTGATCGCAACTCTTCACCCAGGGTCACGGTTGCAACGTCTTTTATGCGTACAGGTACACCCTGTTGTTGATGGATAACAATATCTTGCAGCTCATCCATACTGCTGGCCTGGCCGGGCACGCGCATTAACCACTGTGAGCCGGTGTGTTCTATAAAGCCAACACCACGATTCGAATTATTTTGTTCCAGTGCGGTGACAACATCGGCATAACTAATGCCATAAGCCAGTAGTTTTTCTGGTTCAGGTGCAACCAGTATTTCTTTTTTGAAACCACCAATAGGGTTGATCTCTGCGACGCCCGGTACCCGCATTAATTGCGGACGAATAATCCAGTCATGAACGGAGCGCAGATCAGTGGGAGTGATGAGACTGCCATCAGTATTCTTAGCACCAGGTTCTGCATCAACGGTAAACATGAAGATCTCACCCAGGCCGGTGGCGATAGGCCCTAGTGTAGGTTCTAAAGAGTCAGGTAGATTACTTTTCGCTGTGCTGAGTCGTTCACCGACTAACTGACGCGCAAAATATATATCGGTGCCTTCTTCAAATACCACGGTAACCTGAGATAAACCATAACGTGATAGTGAGCGTGTATAGGATAACTTCGGCAGACCGGCCATGGCTGTTTCTACGGGGAAACTGACACGCTGCTCAGTTTCCAGTGGTGTATAGCCAGGTGCAGCTGTATTTATAACAACCTGAACGTTGGTAATATCAGGCACTGCGTCAATCGGTAACTGGGTGAATTTCCACGCACCCAGCCCCATAACAAGCAATACCAGTGACATAACCAGCCCACGTCGGGCTAGCGAGAAACGAATAATATATTCAAGCATGATATGTCCTTAGTGATCGTGTGATGCGCCGGATTTTTCGATATCGGCTTTGATGACGTAACTGTTTTTGCTGACATACTGTGTGCCTGGCTCCAGTCCACCGAGTACTTCAATCCACTGGTTATCCTGGCGGCCCAGTTCGAGCATACGCACTTCATATTCTTCGCCAATTTGTGCATACACCACGGTGAAGTCTCTAAACGCCTGTAGCCCAGAACGATGCACTGCCAGAGCAACAGGATGTTCGGCTACTTTGATTTGCGCTTTGACATAACTGCCGGGTATTAACTGCCCGTTTTTATTATCGACAACCATACGTGCTGTTACCGATTGATTGCTTTCTGCGGTGACGTTGATGGTTGCAATCTCGCCTTGAATGGGTGGCTTGCCGTCGGCCATTTCCAGGCTGACGACAGCGCCGGTTTGTACACGCTGTCTATCAGCCGGGAACAATGATAATTCCACCCATACAGTAGATGTATCGGTGATGGTAAATAATTGTCGGTCGCCTGTTTGTTCGCCGGGGTTTGCCTGACGCTGGGTGATTACGCCACTAATTGGCGCTTTGATGGAATAAAGCTTAAGGCTTTCATTGCTCTCAACGCTCGCCAGTGTTTGTCCTTTGCGAACAGTGTCGCCAATAGATGCTGAGACAGATTTAATAACACCGGCAAAACGTGCGTTAATATTACTAACGCCTTCAGGATTGGCAGTAATTTTTCCAAAAACACTGATAGTCTCCTGTAACACGACAGGGCCAGCAATACTGGTTTCTATTTCCAGAGCGTTGGCTACCGCAGTTTCAATTTTTGTGCGCCCCTCAAAGTTGTCATACTGCCATGTATGTTTAGTGCCGTTATGTGATGCATTGATGGTAACAACAAAAGAATGCGGCTCATATATGACACTATCACCACGCATCGCATCGCCATGCGGTTTGAATTTTATATCATCTATTTTTCCGCCTAGCCGAGTCAGGGTAATATTTAAATTTACCTCGTCAGGTTTTAGAAGTTGGCCTTTTTGAGTTGCCCAGGCACGAAATTCTGGTGGCACACCGGTTTCAAAAATAGACAATTCAAGTGTGAAGTTTTCACTTTCTAACAATCGTCCCCCGTGAGGACCTTTGCTGACTTCGACTTCATTTGTTTCACCATGCCCATGTTTTTTCGATGTGTTTTGCTCGTTGCCTGTATTCCCGCATGCGACAATCAAGCTGCTTAGAAGAATCGTTGCCAGTATTTTTATACCAGCGGGTTGTATAAATGTTTTCATAGTTAATCTCATTATTTGGTAGTGGCTTGTGTCATGGACACACCGGTTAAACGTTCAATCTCGATGACTTTTAGATGAGCAGCGATACTGTCTTCAACTAATGCGCTGCGTGCATCAAGTAGCTCAGCCTGAACACTGCGCCATTCAAAATAACTGTAACGGCCCAGGTCATAGGCTTTACTCGTTTCCTTAAGTGCATTTTCCAGTTGAGGAATGATATCGCTGCGGTAGGTATCAATACGATGCATGCTGTGTTGTAATTCCTGGTACAGCACATAGAGCGAGGTCTCAAAGCGGACCCTGAGTTCATCTTCTTTCGCGGTTGACTGAGATAAGTTTTCTCGCGCTTCGGTTATACGGCCGGTATTACGACTGCGCTCACCAAAGGGAATCGTGATGCCAGCAACCAGCGCCTGATCATTAAAGGTTTCGAAGTGACTCGCGCCGAGATTGACGCGCCAGTTAGAACCGCTTTGTGATTCAGCGAGTTTTAATTCAGCTTGCTTCAGGCGTTTATCTGATAGCAGGCGAGTAAATTCCGGACTCTGCTCGAGCTGTGTTTTGAGAACCTCAAAAGAAGTCGTGACAGGTAAAGTAGATAAACTACCTTCAACACGCGTAAACACAGGATCAATAACACCCCATTGTGCAGCTAATAGATGAATGGCTGAACTCAATTCATGTTCAATATCTTCATGTTCTAGTTGTCTGCGCGCGACTTCTGCTCGTGCACGTGATAGTTCTGCGTCAGGTGTTTTACCAGCAGTTACTCGCTTCTTAACAGCGAATACTGTTTTCTTAGCCAGAGCCACTGTTTTTTCTGCATTGATCAAACGGGATTGATTCGCCAGGCAGATAAGGTATAGACGTGCCGTTTCAGCCGCTGCATCAAGCCGTTTAAGATTGGATTCAGCAGTGAGTGATAAAGTGCCTGCGCGAGCCACATCCTTATATCCCTGACGCGTTTCACCCTCTAATACCCAGCCAATGCTCAGGGTAGCTTTTGCATTATCCGTACCTTCAAAAACACCCGTGCCGAGAGCGTCTTCAAGCAAAAAGCTCACTTCTGGACTGGCTGACATTCCGGCCTGCAATTCTCTGCCACCCTGTGCTTTAAGTTGATAACTAAAGCTACGTAGTGATGGATTATGTTCAAATGTTTTGGCGATGGCATCACGTAAATTAATAGTATGAGGCTTTGTATTCGAATTTGATTCAGCACGAAGGGACGTGCTGAAACATAACCCCAGACAGATTAAAAAAATACTTACAGATTTGGATAACATTTTGATGTTATCTCCTTTGTTAATTAAACAGTGTTAGCTTTAGTCGTTGATAATTGTTAGTAGAAAAGCATGCTCGATGTCACCATTAATGACATGTTTCTTCCTGCAAAATTAAACGGCTTAAGCGCTGTTGGTGTTAAAAGTTTTTATATGTTGTTGTAATGGATAAGTTATATAGCTTGCAAGCGTCTAAGACAGACTAATTGCAGTAGTAATATCGATTACAGTAGGGAGTTGCCCAGTGTTAGTGCACTGGTGGGGCGCGCAGAGGGGGTTGAAGTAAATAATAACAGGGGTTAACGGAGGGTGATTTATAGCGCCACTGGCTACTAATACGACGTAGGCGTGGTATGAACAAGAAAAGCCCAATAAAGAAAATTATCAGTGCTAACGGGTTTAACAGACTCGTCTTCTTCACTAAATAGTCCTGGCTGATATCAATTGCAGCAGGGTGATGGTCATCCTGCGCCCCATCATGATGTGTTGATGCTGTATGAATATCAACAATATGTCCTGATGCGGATGATGAGTGATCATCATGCTGGACGTGTATATGTAACCCGCTCGCCTGCGCTATTAATAGCGCAATACAGAGATACAGAATAAATATGTATTGAAAAATCGGCTTGTTATAGGTCTTTCCCATGGGACGATAGTGTATCTGTTGTTGTAATAGCACTCAAGCAGATTTGTGTTGAAGTGGCAGCCGTTAAAGGATATTTAGTTTGAGTGCATTCATTATTAATATGTAAACCTACACGACTTTCGTTACGAGGGTGGGGTCCCCATAAACAGTGGGTCTCAGATTCCAGTGGTAAACGATAAAAGGCAAGTCTTAAAGTTGGCAGCGGATCTTTAAGTCAATAACAGTTAATGGATAAAGCTAAGTAATAAGTAGGTGGCAAGAATTACCGCAACCCACATCACCATACTACCAGCAGGATAAGTGCGTGAAAGCAAACGGCTGGGACCTTCGTATCGGCTGGCAAGATAAGCCATGGACTGATCCAGTCTTACCATAAATGCCTGGCGTATCGCATTGTCTGCCTTCCATATAATAGAGAATGTGTGTTGTAACGCTGTTGGAAAAGCTCGGCGATAGACCCAGTCAAAATCCAGATTGGTGGAGCGTAGTTCTGGGGGGTACATGCCTTTAAGATTAAGCCAGACAAAGGCCAGCGCGGAAAAGAACAGCAACTGGGTCTGTGCTAACACATGGGTGGCATCGTAAGGATTGTAACCCGTATCGTAGGGTAGCAATGAGTACAAAGCTGAAGGGTAGACACCAATAGCGATACAGAGAACAGCTGCAATCAACATCGCCAATAACATGTTGTTGGGTGGGTCACTTGCGCGAATACCTGAGTCGTGTGCGAAGAAAGCAAAATAAGGAATCTTGATACCGGCATGATGAAAAACACCTGCGGATGCAAATAACAACATTAACCATATCCAGTCATAACCGTTTTCCAGTGCGGCGGACATCACCATGGATTTGCTCACGAAACCACTGAATAGCGGGAATGCCGAAATAGAGGCAGCCCCGACAATGCACAGAATCGTGGTTTTGGGCATGGTCTTATATAGCCCGCCCAGATCCGAACCGTTTATGCGTCCTGTCATATGCAGCACTGCGCCCATAGACATAAACAACAGACCTTTGAAGATGACATCATTGAAGGCATGGGAAACAGCACCATTGATGGCGAGTGCCGTACCGATACCGATGCCGACGACCATAAACCCAACCTGGTTGATCAAGCTATAGGCTAATACTCTGCGCAGGTCGTTTTCGATGACTGCAAAGAAAATGGGGAAGCAAGTCATAGCCGCACCAATATAAACCAGTAACTCAGTGCCGGGGTATCCTCGGGCTAATGTATAAACGGCGACTTTGGTGGTAAATGCACTGAGAAAAACGGTGCCAGTGACGGTGGCTTCAGGGTAGGCATCAGTGAGCCAGTTGTGAGCCATTGGAAATGCGCATTTGATGCCAAAGGCGATAAAGATCAGCCATCCAGCTACACCTTCCAGGCCGATATAACCGAACGCTAAAGTGCCGTTTTCAGCGGCATAAAACAGCGCGCCGATAAGAAGAATGATACCGGATAAAACCTGGATAATCAGATAACGCATACCAGCAAGGTAAGAGCGTTGGGTTCTGCGTGCCCAGATAAGAAATACCGAAGTAAATGCCAGCAACTCCCAGAAAACAAACAGGGTCAATAAATCACCAGCAAAAACGGCACCCAGGCCGCTGCCTGCATACAGCATGGCAGCCACCTGCTGCACGGTGTCACGCACATGCAGGGAATAAATTATGGCGATAAACGCGGCGATGTGAAAAACATAACCGAACATGAGGCTGAGCTTATCAACACGGTAAGGAGTGAGCTGATATTCGAGAAAAGCGAACTGTAGATGAATACCGTCAGGCACCATCCATAGGTGGAGTGCACTGACAATGGGTGTAGCCACCATGATGACATTGCGCAGCGTTCCACGGGTAACGGCGGCGATTAATGCGCCGATAAAGAAAGGCAGAAACGGCGGTATCTCAAGCATCCACATCGTGACCACCTGATGCTGAATGCGGCTTTACATCAATGTCTGTTTTGTCTTCGTCATAGTAGTCTTCCGGACGCATCAGAAAACTACGCATCCATTTCGCAACGAGCACCAGGACCACACAGCCAACAAAGCCATAAACAGGATAGAACCCCCACAGGTTTTCCATGTCGTGCATGACGTGACGATGTATCACAAAGTCCAGGGCAAATAGAAGCGCACAACACCCGTATAGAAGATATAAAACACGTTTAATATTGTTGGGATTATCAAAAAGATATTTCTTTTCGTTTTCCATTAGTTAATTCCTTGTGCTGTCAAGATGGCCTCAGCCAGTTCAAATAATGGTTGCGGATAGACAAAAAGAATCACGCAGCCAGCAGTTGTAATACACAGGGCAATCAATGACGGTAAAGGCGCTTCTTTGATGCCATCACTCGAAGAAGCGGTTTTGTCAGCGGAGAAAAAGGCGTGAAACGGTATCGGTAACAGATAGGCAATGTTCAGCAAAGAGCTGATCATGAGTATGCCCATAAGAAGAAGCTGCTCAGTTTCAATGGTTGCCATTAACAGATACCATTTGCTCCAGGTACCACCCGTGGGTGGTACCCCGATGATACTGAGGCTGGCAATAAAAAAAGCGGCCATGGTAATTGGCATCTGACGGCCAAGGCCACGCATTTCACTTATATTTGATTTATGTGCTGCCACCAGAATGGCGCCCGCACAGAAAAAAAGTGTAATTTTACCAAAAGCGTGTGTAGCGATATGCATCGAGCTGCCCATAACTCCCGCCGAGGTGGCCAACAATGCACCCAGGGTGATATAGCCCAGTTGACTCACCGTTGAATAGGCTAACCTTGCCTTTAAATTGTCCTGTCGCATAGCGACCAGAGAAGCCAGTAATATAGAGGCACCAGCCAGATACAGCAAAAACTGAGTGCTTGGCAGTACTGCCAGTAGATCAATGCCAAAGATATAAATACAGATTTTCAATACAGTAAATACACCGGCTTTGACCACCGCTACCGCATGTAGCAGGGCACTTACCGGCGTTGGTGCAACCATGGCCGCAGGTAGCCAGCGATGGAAAGGCATGATAGCGGCCTTTCCAATACCAAAAATAAACAGCACGAGTATCGTACCTGCAACCATCTTATCAACATCAGAGTCAAATACACCGCCGGGTTTAAAGTCCAGGTCGCCAGCCACAAACCAGGTGCTGATAATGGCTAACAGGAAAAAGACAATCGAAGTACTGAGCAAAATACCGAGATAAATTCGTCCGCCTTTTTTTGCCTGCTCGGTTCCTGCATGTGTAACCAATGGATAGGTGGACAGGGTCAGCACTTCGTAAAAGATAAACAGGGTGAAAAGGTTGCTGGCAAATGCAATTCCCATCACGCTGCCTATGGCGATGGCAAAACAGACATAGAACCGGGTTTGATTCTGTTCCTTGTGGCTGCGCATATAACCGATGGAATAGATGGTGGTGATGAGCCAGAGAAAACTGGCAATCAAAGCAAAGAGCATTCCCAGCGGTTCGATGTTAAAACTGATCTGCAAGCCCGGTAATAACTCTCCCCAATGCGCAGTGATGCTTTCACCCAGTTGTATGCCCTGGTAAAGATGAATCACAAAATAGAGCAGCACTAAGGACGTGGCTATGGTCACAGCCTCACGCAGGTTGGCATTACGCCCTGTCGCCACAATGCCCAGGCTAGCTAATATCGGCAAAATAATGCTGAGCTGTAGCATGGATTGCAAAGACAGACTCATGGAGTCACTCCGAACAAACTTTGTGATGCAGCCTGAGCGACCTGAATGCTAAGACGAGTATCGATACCGAAATAGATGTTGGCAAGCACCAGAGTCCAGATGGGAATAAGGAATGTTAGCGGTGCTTCTTTTATTGTTTCACTACCGGCTAACGCTGGTTTGAAATAGGCTGTTTCAACGACACGCCATACATAGACTACGGCCAATAACGAGCCGAGCAGGATGAGCACCGCAAGGGGCCACCAGCCTTTATCAATCACCGCTAGAATCAGGTACCACTTGCTAACAAAACCAACCGTGAGTGGTACCCCTATTAAACTTAAACCGCCTATTACAATCGCGGCCATAGTCACAGGCATTTGACGGGCCAGACCCTGAAAATGGATTAATTGGGTGCTACCAATACGGTACATCACAGCACCTAATGCTAAAAACAGAGCGCCCTTCATCAATGCATGATTGAACAAATGCAATAACGTTGCGGTTAAGCCGGTCACGGTGCTCAGACTGAATCCCACTATCATATAACCGATCTGTGCGATGCTTGAATAAGCAAACATGTGCTTGATATTGGTTTGATAGATAGCCGCAATCGAAGCCGCAAATATGCCTGCCAGGCCAAATACAACAAACAGTATCTGTAAGGGCATATGGGTGAAAGAAAAAGAGAGTCCAAATACTGTGAAGGTAAAGCGAATAAGTAGATAAATGGCCACTTTTGTTGCTGTTGCGGCAAAGAAAGCAGTCACTATGGAAGGCGCATAAGCATAGGCATTTGGCAGCCATAGATGTAGCGGGAACATGGCTAATTTCAGGCAGATACCGACGATTACAAAGGCAAAAGCCGCAAAAACAGTACGCGTTTGCGCCACTTCTGGTAAGCGTCTGGACAGATCATCCATATTCAGGGTGCCGGTCATCTGGTACATCATGCCTATGCCGATCAAAATAAAAGTGGCACCGATGGTGCCCATAATTAAATATTGATAAGAGGCCCAGAGCGCACGCCTGTCTTTACCTAGTGCGATCAAGGCGTAGGCTGATAGAGAGGATATCTCCAGAAAAACGAAGACATTAAAAGCATCCCCTGTCGCCACGATGCCAAGCATGCCGGCCAGCGATAACAGGTATAAAACATAAAAAAGCGTGTGCCTGTCTTCGGGGATTTCCTGGCGTATGCTGGTATCGGCTGCAAACAGCACAACCGTGCTGATTGCTGAAATAATCAGTAACAGGAATGCATTGAGTTGATCGATGCGATATTCGATACCCCAGGGCGCATCCCATCCACCCAGTAGCATAGATAACGGTACCCGAAGTCATTACCTGCTGCAGTAAAAGGCTGCTGATCAGAAAGGCAAGACCACTAGCTATTAACGCGAACAGCCATACCAGGCGTGGCCTGCTTAGAAACAGGCATAGCGGTGCCGCCATAAGCGGTACAATGACCTGCAAAATTGGTAAATGTGCTAACAATCCAGATTATCCTGCTTTTGTATTTCGTCTTCTTCGATGCTTCCATAGGCTTCTTTAATGCGCACGGTCAGCGCCAATCCCAGAGCCGTCGTAGCAATGCCAACGACAATTGCGGTGAGAATTAGAACGTGAGGTAAAGGGTTTGAGTATTTTTCTATGCCATCAGCCAGTATGGGAGCAGTCGCGCCATCGATCTTTGCCATGCTTATGTAGAAGATAAAAACCGACGTCTGGAAAATAGATAGGCCAACAATTTTTTTCACAAGGTTGCCATGGGCGATAACGATGTAAAACCCGACCATCATCAGCACCACTACGACCCAGTAGTTATACAGTCCCAATAACATTAATACCCCTTATTTTCTTTGCGCAGTGGATTGTTTCTACGACCCACAAAGTTGAAAAAGATGATAATCATAATCGATGCAACCGTGATGCCCACACCCAGTTCAATTAAAAGTATGCCCAGATGTTGACCCGCAACCGGGTCAGCAGATAAAGCGCTGTAATCAAAGAATTCCTTGCCATTCAACAGGGAGACCACGCCGACGCTGCCGTATAGCAGGACACCGGTGGCTGCGAGCATCTGGATAAAGGATTGATTGATCACTCGGCGTGCGGTGCTCATACCGAATAACATGGTATAGAGGAAAATAGCTGCGGCAAAGATCACACCTGCCTGAAAACCACCGCCAGGCCCGAAGTCACCATGAAACTGTACATAAAATGCAAATAGCAAAATATAAGGAATCATCATTTTGGTTACTATACGCAAGATTAAATGCTGTTCATGCATTGAATGATCAAATGTATCGTTGTTTAAGGTGGAGTCGGAACGACGTACCACTGACAGAAGTGCTAACACTCCCATGCCTGCAGTAAAAATCACCACCACCTCACCAAACGTATCAAATGCCCTGTAACTTGCGAGCACAGAGGTTACGATATTAGGCACACCGATCTCCTGCATTGAGTCGTTGATGTATCGAGGTGCAACATGCTGGTGAATAGGTGCTTCTGCTGAGCCAAAATATGGCATATCCAGAGTGGCATAGATCAACAGGCTACCCGTGACAGTAACCACGGCTAAAGCCAATAGCGGTTTATGGCGCGTAGGGTGTTCTGAACGCCCTGTCATGGAAATCACCACCAGCATCAATAAGGTGGAGATACCTGCGCCCACGGATGCCTCTGTGAATGCCACATCCACAGCGTCCATAGCAACAAAAAAACTGGCGGACAACAGGCTGTAAATGCCTAGCAACATAACCACCGCTAATAAATCTTTCGATCCTGACAATGGCAAAAGCCACAATCACTAGAAAGGCCAACAATACGATGTCTATCAGGGATTCGATGACGTCAACTCACTGTCCGATTTACTGTCTTTCTGCATCGATAATTCATCGTACATGGCAGCATTGGCTAATGCATGGCTTGCCGTGGGGCTGATGAATATAGTCATCAGCAGGATGATCATCAGCTTCACATCGACCAGAAAATCCGGGTTGTGTAATATCAGGCCGATTAGAATCATCGCCGTAGCTAGAGTGTCGGTTACGCCAACTGCATGCATTCGAGTATAAAAATCCGGAAAGCGCAGGATGCCAAGCCCTCCCGTAAGACACAAAAAGCTTCCTATCAATAAAAAAAAACCACTACTAACTTGCATTAATATGTCCATTATTTTTTAGACTGCTCGCTGTGCTTGATGACGAAACGGTTGGAATAACGCAACACGCCGATTACGCTAATAAAGTTGATAAGGGCATAAACGATAGCTATATCCAGAAACTCCGGCCGACCCATTACAAAACCTAACAGTGAAATAAGCAAAACGGTCTTGGTGCCAAACATATTGACAGCAAGTACACGGTCATAGGTCGTAGGCCCCATGATTGCTCGAAAGATTGCCATCATCATGACGACTAGAATGGCCAGGGTTGCAGCTATTAACATTAGTTTTCCAGTTGAGTGACTCGTTTGTCCATTTCGCCGGCTTCCAGGTCTTTAATCGATTCCCTTAATAAAGCATGAACCAGGAACTGATCACCTTCAATATTTACCGTAACGGTTCCAGGAGTCAGCGTGATGGAGTTAGCATAGATGACTTTCCCCATTTCCGTTTTCTGGCTGGCTGTAATGGTCGCAAAAACAGGAGATATCGACTTGTTGCCAAGCCAGACATGTTTTACCACCAATATATTGGCAAGAAAAATTTCTTTAATAAGCCAGGCATAGTAACCGGGTATTTTCAAAGTGAGGTGCAAGGGCTGAGCTTCGTGGTCAACCACATCCATTCGGTGTGCTACGTACACAACGGAGGCGATGGATATCATTCCAAGCAACAGCATGAGGGGCGTGTAGTGTTCTGAGATAGCCAGCCAGAATGCAGTTAAAGTTAGAGATAGCAGAATAGTATGTCGCATGAGTTTACTGATTATCTTCTAAGAGTGCATAAAATGGCCATGCCAGAGTGAACTCTTGTTATTAATGTGAAAAAGATGCCTATCGTTGACCTTGATTGTTGATCAGGTCGGTCTGCATGGGCACTCAGCTTTAAATTCATCAATATAATATCACTTAGTTTCCAACTCTTACTCGTTAATTTGTCTTAACTGTATCTATTCATAGATTTCATCATATAGTTCAGCAGTACTGCAACTGTAATCCCCCGGCCCCGTTAATAATGGGACTCAGAAGTAAGATTAAGCAGCTATTATTAAGATAAAAAAATGTAGGTTATTTTTAAGTTAATTAATTTATCTACACGACTTTCGTTACGAGGGTGGAGCCCCCATAAACAGTGGCTCTCAGATTCCACTGGTAATTGATAAAAAGGAATATGGTCCAAGCCAGTAAGCTAGGACCATCTGACTCAATTGGTACAAGTTAACCTGATCGGGCGGAAACCCACGTAATACGTGGGTTTTCACTATAATAAGGAAAATTGTTATCAAGAGTCGGCAATGCCGAGAAGGGGAATAAATGGTGGGCCTGGAAGGACTACAGCCTACGCTGACCTCCATGGATGGAGGAAATGCAAAAGGATTGTAGGGAACAATCCTTGCCCTGTAGGCTGCCAAAGGCTCGCTTCGCTCATAACTAAAATTGACTGGATCAATTTTGAACATCATGTTTTATGTGATGACCCGTAGGGTGAGCTACATGGATGTAGCGAATAACATCGTTCCCGACAACTGCTCCTCGGTAACTGCTCCTGCGTTACTCTACTACCGTCCATCCATGGACATATCGCGTTCGTCTCTTCGAAATCTACGTAATGGCGTCCTGCCCTAACATACGATTTTTTCGAACCTTCGACCTGCCGATTATGAGGCCCGGTTAGCGAGTCTTGAACTCCGCTTAAGCTGCGATGTGTAGACGTTTGATAGCCATGCCTATAACAGTTTCCTTACCACTACGGTGTTGAACCTTTATTAATTGCTGGTGGTATTAAGCAGTTTATTTTAGTGGCTGAAAACTGTTTCCAAACTCTTATCAGTTACTTTGAGTCAGATAATCTTGTAACTTGGTTGACAGGGTGGTGTGTGCCAACAAGAGACTTTCACTATTCTCACAGTAACTTCGGCAGGCAATCATAAGCGGTAGTTCACTCGCTCATAATTGATTTTCTTACTCCTCGCTTTCAGTCACCATTTTGAAAAAACCAAGTAAAATCCCTACACCTACAAGAACAAAGCCTATAATTAATAATGCATATACGACTGATGAGCGCATTTCGATATATAACATAGTAGATGAGATAAGTACCGATAACAGACCAATAAATATCGTTTTATAGCTTTTATCAAACATATATTATCCAGAAATAGGCCTCATCCACCATAGCGTAACTTTTCGTCTGTGGACTAGAAATAACGCTCTCGATGTTATGGTATTTCATATATCAATAAACATATTTTTATAAATTCAGATATTTCCAATCTGTTTTTTACTGCCCCTGTCTTTGGCGGCTTCTTCAGCGGCTTTTAGTGCGTCAGCCACTTCCGGTGGCATGTATTTCTCATCATGTTTTGCCAGTACTTCATCAGCAACAAATCGACCGCCCGAGTCAAAGCTGCCCATAGCGACAATACCCTGACCTTCGCGAAACAGATCCGGCAGAATACCGGTATATTCGACGGTCATACTTTCCTCATTATCAGTGACGTCGAATTGCACCGTCAGACTATCTGGTGCACGTTTTACACTACCGTCTACTACCAAACCACCCACACGAAATGAGTGTGCCTGCGGCGCTTCACCAGTTTTCACCTGTGTCGGACTGTAAAAATACAGCAGGTTTTCTTCAAATGCAGTTAATCCCAATACAGACGCGGTGGCAACACCAAAAACAACAGCTAAAACTAAAACTTTTCGTCGGCTTTTTTTATTCATAAATATTTTTATTTCTGACAATTGCCAGTTTAATACTCTCTTTTAATTACACGATATTTTACGTTCTAATATGCTTGCTAAGGAGGGTCAACGCACCATGACAAGGACGGGTGTGGTTTTTATATTCGAAGTAATATTTTATCTACCACGGGGTGGAATGATAAGTCGAAAATTATGACCAATCTGTTCGAATAAACCGATGTAACGAATTTATTTTTTGTTTTCTGAAAATAACGATTCGCGAGCCGTTTCCATTATAGCTGCAACTACAGGATGCAAGACTCGGCGCTCGACAGAGATAGCGTAAAAGCGTTCTTTCAATTCATCGACTCGACCAATGCAAACAGCGTTATACTGTGATTCTACTTCTGCTTCTATAGCGGCAGGTGCAATAAAAATTCCTGCATCCTCTTGTCCGAAGAATTTCATTAATGCGCTATCGTCAAACTCTGCAACAACGCGCGGATAAATGCGAAGCTTGTCTAACCATTGATCAATAGCAGAACGTAACTGATTGTCGCTACTTGGCAATAGTAGAGGCGCTCTATCCAGGCATTGCGGAAACTTTCCTTTTAAATGCTTTTTTAGTTTTTCTGTAGCAAAAAAACTGACTGCACACTCACCTAGTTTATGACTAAATCCTCTCGTACTGACGGTTGATGGGATTGGGCGATCTGCCAGTACTAAATCGAGACGGTGTACTGACAGTTCAGCTAATAACGTATCCAGGCTCGACTCCCGGCATATCATGCGTACAGGTTCTGGCATTTTTAAAGCAGGCGCAAGTATACGATGCGTAATTGACTTTGGCACAACATCTACCACGCCAACTCTTAACGTTTGTGGCAGGCTTGCAGGTAACTGATGCACTAGCTCTTCTAGTTCACCACCGAGTGAAAAGATCTCATCGGCATAACTCAACACTAGCCTACCCGTTTCTGTGAGTGCCAGGTTGCGACCGACGCGTGAAAACAAACTTATTCCTAGATATTCTTCCAGCAAGCTCAGTTGTCCACTAATAGTCTGTGGCGTCAGATGTAACCTTTCGCTGGCACGAGCGATACCACCCTCTTTAGCAACAACCCAGAAATAGTGCAGATGCTTATAGTTAACCATATAGTCACCAATACTTCGTATTTATCGAGCATTATATCAATTAAATTCGACTTTTATTGTTTTATTGACGTGCTTAATATGTTTACTCGCAAAATATTTATAACATTACAGCGGAGAATGCTATGCAAATTGATATTCAATCACGCGGTTTTTCTTTGACCGATGCCTTACTTAGCTATGCCCAAAGACGACTACTTTTTGCCATGTCTTACTGTAGTGGTCATGTTAATCGGGTTGTTATCCGTTTATCCGACATCAACGGTCCACGCGGTGGTTCGGACAAGCGCTGCCATATACAGGTAGCGCTAGTTGGTATACCTGATGTAGTGGTAGAA
This sequence comes from uncultured Gammaproteobacteria bacterium, assembly GCA_963752725.1. Lineage (GTDB taxonomy): Bacteria > Pseudomonadota > Gammaproteobacteria > SZUA-229 > SZUA-229. The sequence continues at coordinate 9,482 of CAVWAI010000020.1, read as the reverse complement.
GACACTGAGGTTGACATGTATGCCGCTATAGATCGGGCGATCGATCGCGCCAGACGAACCGTGGTGAGAAAAGTTGATCGGCAGCTAACGTTAGTCAGACAGCGTGAACCGCTTGTATTAGATGCAGAGTAAACAAACTATTTAGAGGTAAGAATCATGAACACAATAAACACAATTGAGAATCGGAGCCAGGCATCCACGCTTGAAACGAATAAAGTACTTCGTAACACATACACTTTATTATCCATGACCTTGATGTTCAGTGCGCTGACGGCTGGCGGTTCGATGGCGCTAAATTTGCCTCATCCTGGGCTGCTGCTTACGATCGGTGGTTATTTTGGCTTGCTATTTTTAACCACAAAATTTCGCGACAGTGGCTTAGGCATTGCGTTCGTATTCGCCCTGACAGGTTTCATGGGTTACACACTGGGCCCAATCCTTAATTCCTATATGGCTCTTGCTAATGGTGGTCAGATTGTGATGACCGCTATGGGTGGAACAGGTGCTATTTTCCTTGGTTTATCAGGTTATGCTCTTACTTCCCGCAAAGACTTTAGTTTCATGGGTGGCTTTTTAATAGCAGGTATCCTGGTTGCTTTTATGGCCGGTTTAGGTGCGTTGATTTTCGAAATGCCAGGTCTGTCACTAGCAGTGTCATCCATGTTCATACTGCTTATGGCAGGTCTAATCTTGTATGAAACCAGCAACATCATTCATGGCGGTGAAACCAATTACATTATGGCGACCGTTACCTTATATGTTTCTATTTTTAATTTGTTCACTAGCCTGTTACATCTTCTTGGATTTATGAGTGGTGATGATTAACGACTTCAAGGCTACTAATAAAAAGTGCTAGCAACATGCCTGACCTCAATAAAAATTTAAGGTTACTACTAATCATTGCAGTTTTTCTGAGTTTGGCTCTGTTCTTTGGCATTAAAGAGCCGCCGTACAGTAATATTGAAAATGATCAGTTACAAACGATGTTAGAAAATAATGTACCCATTTATGATGTACGACGCCCGGAGGAGTGGTACCAGACAGGTGTGATTGAAGGTAGTCAGCTTTTAACCTTTGTCGACGCTAATGGTCGAGTACAAGCAAATTTTTTGAGCCGTTTCACTGCTGACGTAAGTAAAAATGATCCCGTAATTTTAATCTGTCGTACAGGCAGTCGTACCAGCACGTTAGCCCGCCACCTTGTTGAGGAGCTAGGCTATACCAATGTTTTCAATGTAGATGATGGCATAAATCAATGGCTCCGTGAAAACAGACCAGTGCAAAACATTATAAAGCCTACGTTTGAGACGCAATATATCAAAGGTCTAATATGAACAATACCTCTCCAACGAATCACACCAAACCTGAAGCATAAACCACGACCAATGGTTGACCTGCTGGTTAGCATTATTATTCCCTCAGCAATTTTGATGAAGTTGAGTGGTGGCGATGACCTCGGCGCTAGTGGTGCGCTAATAGCGGCTCTGGCTTTTCCTCTTGGCTGGGGTTTATTTGAATTATTTAAATATAGAAAATTCAATTTCATCGCGTTGCTTGGTTTGATCAGCGTTTTACTTACCGGTGGGATTGGCCTGTTGCAACTCGATCCACAATGGCTGGCGATTAAGGAGGCAGCTATCCCGGGGATAATTGGTGTAGCCGTATTAATTTCTACAATTACACCTTATCCACTGATTAAAACCTTGCTTTACAACCCAGGTATTATGAATGTGGGCAAGATACAGCAAAAACTCAACAATAATGATAATCGAAAAATATTTGAACGTCATTTACAAAATGCAACTTATTGGTTGAGCGCTACCTTTCTGTTTTCGGCAATAATGAATTACACACTTGCCAGGTGGGTTGTTACTTCACCGGCAGGTAGCGTCGCTTTCAATGAGGAACTCGGACAGATGACGTTACTAAGCTACCCAGTGATTGCTATTCCATCGATGATCATGATGATGGCTATCATGTATTACCTATGGCGAACAATTCATGACATGACTGGACTCAAATTTGAAGAGATATTAGTCACAAATCAAACCAGAGAAAAACAAAATAATGTTTCACTTTAAACTGTTTAACGTTACATACCAGACACGACACTTTAAAGAAGAGCAATCATGGCATTAGTCAATTCATATTGAATCCCCAATTAACTAGTTATACTAAAAGGAGAGACGGCCACGCAACCCAACAACCAGCACGTTTTCATCATCTGGTTTCAGAGCAGGATTGGTCAGGTACTGAATATCAGGTGTTACGGAAAAGAGTTGTGTCATCTGCTAACGATAATAAAGCTCAGCAGTATACTCATCGTTCCACGCTGAGCCATAGGTTTCTACAGACGGTCTGGCCCAGCTCCCAGGATGTCATCGCTTCTGCTTGCCGGATGATAGCCAAATCCTGTACTGAGCAAACGTTCATCACTTCGTTTTTTTCGATCATTCGAACCAGTTAATTCGATTTGTATTTCATTAAATCATCTATAGATTATGTCTATATTAATTCGAAAAAAACGTATAGTGTTATTCATGATGAAGATAAAACCGAACCTGAACAACAAAGCGTTAGTGTCTAATTATATTATTTTCAATGAGTCTACCCATAAGCGGGCGGTTGATATCATCTCACGATCAGGTGAAAAGAGGTGTTTATGAAAACACTACGGTCGTCAGCAATGTGGGCCTTAGCTCTGCTTGGTGTCTGGCTGATATTGGCTGCAGGTGATCTGACATCATTAATAATAGCAGCCCCCTTTATTGCATTGGCGATATTGTTACAACCGGTTGCAGATAAAAGGTCCGACAGATCCAGCCGGTTAGTAAACATCAGTGGCCTGCTGCAGTTCGCCTGGTTTTTTATTCTTGAGTCACTACGCGGAGGAGTAGATGTCAGTCGTCGGGTACTGGCACCTAAAACCAGGATTGATCCCGTTTTTTATGATTATTCCATGCAGTTGCAGATACCTCATGCGCAACAGCTATTCATCAGCAGTATCAGTTTATTGCCCGGTACATTGTGCGCAGACTTGAATAACAACCAGATACGTATCCACACCCTGGATCAGCATATGGATACAACTCAGGGGATCAAACGCCTGGAGTCTCTGGTAGGGAAAATATTTGGAGAAGCCTTATGATGTCCGGCGGCGCTTCAACTTCGATACTGACCATTGCCTTACTGATTGCACTCAACCTTTTGCTGCTCAGCCTGCTCATCGGTCTCTTCCGCGCGTGGCTCGGACCGAGTGTAGAAGATCGCTTCAGTGCCATTTTATTAATGGGCACCGGAGGTGTGGCGATGTTGTTGATCCTGGCCATATTATTGCAAATAACAGCGCTTTACGATGTCGCGCTGGTACTGGCTTTACTGGCGGTAGTGGGTACCGTCGCATTGACGCAGAGCGAGAGTAATCATGATTGATACCCTGGCCATACTGGCGATTTTTTCCGGGCTGTTCTTTTTCCTCTCAGGCAGCATCGGTTTACTGCGCTTGCCGGATCTCTTTACACGACTGCATGCACTGGCAAAGGCAGATAATGTTGGCCTGGCTTTAGTCGCGCTGGGCGTCATCATACTCGAGCCCGCGGTAATCAATGACATCAAGATTGTCATCATCTGGTTACTTGTGATGGCGGCCAGTGCGATTTCATCACACCTGGTGGCAAGGCATGCGCTACGGGAGAATCGTAAAGATGATTGAATTACTCTGGTCCATTTTTGATATCACACTGGTATTGTTACTGCTCGCATTGGCCTGGACCACTTGCTCTACGCAGGATGTAAAGCGAGCTGTAACCCTGTTTATCGCCATGGGTTTATTGTTGGCGATAGTCTGGGCGCGTCTGAAAGCGCCTGATCTGGCCCTGGCCGAAGCTGTCATCGGCGCCGGTATCTCGGGTGCATTATTGTTAAGCGCTATCAGGGACTACCCTTCGACCACCATGGTTAGTCATCGCTCCAGGCTGATCGAAGGTATCATCAATATACTGACCCTGGCATTGGTCATCCTCATGAGCTGGGCAGTCTGGCATGGGCTTAATATGAGTGATGGCGTACGTTTATCCGCGCAGGTAATTTCACAGTTGCCTGTTAGTGGTGTCAGTAATCCGGTCACCGCGGTGTTATTGAATTTTCGTGCCTACGATACCTTGCTGGAACTGGCCGTGGTGCTGACTGCCGTTTTAACCGTACTCACACTCAACGAAAAGCGTACCGACTATCAAGTTTCAAGTCCCTTACTGCAGGGCATGACGCGCTGGCTGGTTCCTCTGCTGGTTGTCACTTCCGGTTATCTGTTATGGGTTGGCGCTCATGCACCCGGTGGTGCCTTCCAGGCGGGCGCCATGCTGGCCGCAGCAATGATCCTGTTGCAATTAGCCTATCCATCGATGCGACAGGAATTTAACCTTTACCTGTTAAGGATTCTGCTGGTTATCGGTATTTTCACTTTCGTGCTGGTCGGTCTATGGATGATGTCTCTCAATGATGACTTTCTGGCCTTTACCCCGGCCTGGGCCGGCACCCTGATCTTAATCATCGAGACCGCTGCCACCTTATCTATTGCCACCGCACTGACGCTTGCTTATCTGGGTGGCAGACCCATGGGTTGGGAAGACAGCTAACTCGAACTAACAGGTCTATCGCAGAGAACGGGGGTGCAGAATGATCAGTGAGCAACTGCTATATTCACTGGCGGGTATCGGCTTATTTGGCATAGGCTTGCGCGCCACCCTGTTACATCATATGTTGTTACCGCGATTACTGGCACTTAACGTCTGTGGTGCCGGGGTATTCCTCATCTTTATCGCCATTGCTTATGGCGGCATCGAAATCATGGCCGACCCGTTGCCACATGCACTGGTGCTTACCGGTATCGTTGTCGCGGTCAGTGCGACCGCCATGGCGTTGGCCCTGGGTAGAAGATTAGAGGCATTGAATGATGAATGATGCCATCATCTGGGTAATCGTCATCCCATTACTCGGCAGTTTGATCAGCATAATCTGGTCACGCTATGCCAGCATCATTGCTATTATCAGCAACCTGCTCGCACTCGCCGCCAGTGTCATTATTGTTGCTCAAGTCTATCAATCCGGGCCTGTTAACCATGCGCTGGGAAGCTGGCAGTCCGGCCTGGGTATAAACCTGCGTGCTGATGCATTGTCATCCATCTTATTACTGATGAGCATGATGGTTATCAGTGCAGCGACTTTTTATGCCAGTGCTTATTTTACCGATCCTGTCAAAAGAGCCCGTTTCTGGCCGCTGTGGCTCATGCTTGTGGTCGCACTTAATGCCTTGTTATTGTCAGGTGATCTTTTCAATCTTTACGTAACGCTGGAATTATTGGGTCTTTCAGCCGTTGCCTTGACTGCCCTGAGTGATAGCCGTGCAGCTTTGCAGGCTGCGATCCGTTACCTCAGTATCGGTTTACTTGGTTCGCTGGTCTTTCTCGTCGGCGTAGCCCTTGTCTATATGGGTCACGGTACCCTCGATCTGGTTGCGCTTTCGAACAAGGTCCAGGCTGAGCCCCTGAGCCAGGTAGCCTTCGGCCTGATGACTGCAGGGCTACTGATCAAGTCGGCATTGTTCCCTCTGCATTTCTGGTTACCCTCGGCGCATGCCAGTGCACCGGCACCGGTCAGCGCGGCCCTGTCAGCACTGGTGGTGAAGGTTGCCGTGTACATTCTACTGAGGTTATGGGTAGATGTATTTGACCTGGCATTGACCCCCTTATCCGCGATGCTGCTGGCAACCCTCGGAGCCATTGCGGTAATCTGGGGATCCTGGCAGGCCTTGCAGGCAGAGCGTTTAAAGTTAATGGCGGCTTACTCGACCGTGGCCCAGATAGGTTACCTGTTCATCTTCCTGCCCTTGATTGTTGCCTTACCTGAAGGCACTTTACGGGATGCCGCGTTTACTGCTCTGTTATTAATGGCGCTCACCCATGGTTTTGCCAAGAGTGCTTTTTTCCTGAGCGCCGGCGTAATCCAGCAGTATTGCGGGCATGATCGTATTGCTGAACTCGGCGGTACCGCGCGAGCATTACCATTAACAATCTTCGTCATCGCGCTATCAGGTGTCGCGCTGATCGGTTTACCACCCAGCGGCAGCTTCCTCGGAAAGTGGTACTTAATCTCAAGCAGTTTTCAGGCGGGACAATGGTGGTGGGTGCCAGTGATCGCGATCGGCTCAGTCCTTGCCACCGCCTATGTGTTTCGCATCCTCGGCCATGCCTTTGGCCCCGGAGAAAGTGTCGGCCGGGTAATGAACCGGGGTCTTGAAGAGATTCCTGCACTCGTATTAGCGTTATTTGCCACATTGATACTGGGACTCGGTTCCATCGAGTTATGGGATTTTGTCGCTCAACACAGTGAATTTCTTGGGAGCTGATATGGATATTTTTGATCACTTACCGTTACTTATCCTGTTAAGTTCATTATTACCCGGCCTGGTAATTTTTCTGGTCAGGGAAGAAAACCATGTACTGCGAACCAGCCTTAACCTGTTTGGAGCGTTGACCAAGTTAGGTCTCGTCGGCCTGTTGATCTGGGGCGTATTTCATGAGTGGGTTACCGAGATGCGCTGGCAGATCGCTCCCGGCCTGGAACTGGTTTTACATGCGGATGCATTATCCGTCCTGTTTGTCACACTATCCACCGTATTGTGGCTGGTAACGACCATCTATGCCATCGGCTATCTCGAGAACTCGCCACACCGCAGCCGGTTTTTCGGTTTCTTCAGTTTATGTGTAACGGCAACCGTAGGTCTTGCCCTCGCTGGCAACCTGTTCACCTTCGTCCTTTTTTATGAACTGCTGACCCTCGCCACCTATCCGCTGGTTGCCCATAAGGGTTCACCAGAGGCCGTTCGCGGAGCCCGCATCTACCTGACCTATACACTTGGCGGCGGAGTAATGTTACTGATTGGCGTGGTCTGGCTACACACCATAGCCGGACCGATTGATTTTCAAGAGGGAGGCGTCTTGTCTAGTCTCACCCATCTGGATCCCTGGACATTACGCTGGATTTTCCTGTTCATGATCATCGGCCTGGGTGTCAAAGCTGCGCTGTTTCCATTTCATGGCTGGCTGCCCCAGGCCATGGTGGCTCCGGCGCCGGTCAGCGCACTGTTACATGCGGTAGCAGTGGTCAAAGCCGGTGCTTTTGGCATTGTCCGCGTGGTTTATGACGTGTTCGGAGTCGAGTATGCAGACGCACTGGGACTGCTGCCATTTCTCGGCGCGATTGCAGCCTTTACCATCGTCTACGGCTCGGTGAAAGCGCTCTCACAAGATCATCTGAAACGGCGCCTGGCTTACTCGACCATTAGCCAGGTTTCTTATATCGCATTAGGTGCTGCGATCCTGGGCCCGCTGGCAACGATCGGGGGCGTGGTTCATCTGGTCCACCAGGGCGTGATGAAAATCACCCTGTTCTTTGCCGCTGGCAACTATGCCGAAACCCTCGGGGTTCACCACGTCAGCGAGATGGACGGTATCGGCAGACGTATGCCGGCGACGACCATGGCCTTCTCTATCGCAGCACTTGGTATGATCGGTATCCCGCCGATCGCCGGTTTTATCAGTAAATGGTACCTCGGACTGGGTGCTTTACAGGCTGGCGCAGGCTATTGGGTGATTCCAGTGCTGATCGCCAGCAGCCTGCTGAACGCGGCTTATTTTCTACCGATACTCTATCGAGCCTGGTTTAAACCCGCCGTTGTGAAATGGCCGGCAGAAAAAGCACATTCGGGACGCTGGGAGATGCCCGGTAGCCCTGATGTGGCCACCTGTGATTACTGCCACTCTGGCCTTGTTATTCGGTCTGTTCGCCGCTGCACCTTTCAGCCCGCTCGAATGGGCGACGCTGATTGCGAGCAAGGGAGTATTGATTATGTATACAGATTATTTATTGATCGCCATTCCCCTGCTGCCTTTATTTCTGGCCCTGTCGATGCCACTGCTTCGCTCCGGTCATATCATGATCCTTGCACCTGTGACGGCATTATTGGCGGCGTTCCTGGTACCGGTGAACAGCAGCGTGCATCTACCCTGGGTATTAACCGGTGTGCATTGGCAGCTTGATAGCATCAGCCAGTTATTCCTGCTTTTCAGCGCAGTGATCTGGCTGGTGACCAGCCTGTATGTTGTCTTTGCGCGTGATGATCAAACAAATCGGTCCATCTACCGCTGTTTATTCATGCTCGCAATGAGCGGTAACATGCTGCTCATCGTCGCTGCTGATATGACCAGTTTTTACCTGGGCTTTGCCATGATGGGCCTATCCACTTATGGCCTCATTCTGCGGCCATCTCAACGTGCGCGCCGCGCGGCGAGGGTATACCTGGGTTTTACCCTGGTCGGTGAACTGGCTTTGTTTATCGCCATGTTGATCCTGTTCAGCAGCGGTGGTTCGATGTTATTCATCGATATTCAGCAACAGGCAATACCTGATCTTGCCGTGGCATTGTTACTGCTCGGTTTTGGCATCAAGCTGGCTTTGCCCGGTTTGCACCCATGGTTGCCGCTCACCTACACCGCAGCACCTCTGATCAGTGTGGCGGTACTCAGTGGCCCGATGATGAAAGCAGGCTTACTGGGCTGGATACGCTTTCTGCCGCCGGGTGACGCTAACCTGCAAACCTGGGGCGGCGTATTAATCTGGCTAGGTGTGGCTGGGTTAGTACTTGGCTCTATACTGGCATTGATGCAATCCCGTGCCAGTGCCATCCTGGCCTATTCAAGCATCGCCAAAATGGGTTTGCTCAGCAGTCTATTTGGTTATGCGCTGGCCCACCCGGAGCAGGCAGATATCGTGATCGGTGCGCTGCTCCTGTTTGCCATGCATCATCTACTGGTTAAATCAGCCCTCTTCATCGGCCTGAATAATTACCAGCAAAGCCATGGCAACTCCTGGGTATATTTTGGCCTGGTGCTGTTATCGCTCAGCCTTATCGGGTTGCCATTCAGTGGCGGATCAGGTGCCAAGTCTGCACTCGATCTGGCGACAGATGGTGATCTCGGTCTGTTACTTATGCTGTCGGGGTTTGCCACTGCCTTGATGATGCTGCATTTTCTATGGACGGTTAAAAAACAGGCGATAACAAACCTACTTATGCCCAGTCTCGCCGCTTCCCGATCAGCACCAAACCTGGCCTGGTGGCTGCTACTTCCGCTCGCCTGGTTTGGTCCTTTTATGCCGGGCGATATCCAGTTCGAAAGTAAGAGCTTATTGCTAACCGCGTCAGCGATTGCTCTGTATTTCTATATTCGCCAAACCTGGAGCAGACCCTCAAGACAGGCGCTTATTTTTCAACCTGGTGATATCTACCACCTGTTTAAACGTGTGCGTCTAATAAAACCTGTTCAAATAAAACACGACCATAGTTTGTTAGCGCTGTTCGTATGGCCGCAACCCAAAACAGGCAAGTTATCAGGCAGCCTGTCCCTGACAGTCAGCAATCTGGCCTT
>CAVWAI010000019.1:0-69321 GCA_963752725.1 uncultured Gammaproteobacteria bacterium | reverse complement strand
GGTGGTCATGGGTGGACTTGAACCACCGACCCCGGCATTATGAATGCCGTGCTCTAACCAGCTGAGCTACATGACCTTTATTTATCTAACAAGAGTTCGTCCGACTGGACTATTCTTTGGACTTCAACGAAGGGCGCAGATTTTCCCGTTTTATTGCCTTATTGTCAATATTTACAGGGGTATATTCGATACTTTGTCATTGCGAGGCCTACATGGCTGCAAGTATCGCAATAACGTTTAACCAGTATAATTATACGTTGAAGCGGAAATGCATGACATCACCGTCTTTAACGATATAGTCCTTGCCTTCGACACGTAACTTGCCGACCTCTTTGGCACCCTGCTCACCGTTGTTATCGACAAAGTCCTGATAAGCAATGGTCTCTGCGCGGATAAAACCTTTTTCGAAATCAGTATGGATAACTGCTGCCGCTTTCGGTGCGGTAGCACCGATCGCTACCGTCCAGGCACGCACTTCTTTTACCCCGGCTGTGAAATATGTCTGCAGACCCAATAAGCTATAACCAGCACGGATTACCCGGTTTAATCCAGGTTCGTCCAGACCTAACTCATCGAGAAACTCTTTGGCTTCATCTGCATCCAGCTCGATTAATTCTTCTTCGATCGATGCACATACCGCCACGACAACAGCGCCTTCACTTTCTGCACGTTGTTTTACGACGTCCAGATGAGGGTTATTTTCAAAACCGTCATCGCTGACATTGGCGATATACATTACCGGTTTTACGGTTAACAGATGCAGATCGTATAGTGCGGCTAGTTCCTCTTTACTCAAACCCATAGAACGCACAGGTCTGCTTTCATTCAGGTGCGCAGATACCCTTTCCAGTAATGCAAATTTTGCTTTTGCTTCTTTATCACCGCTTTTGGCAACACGCCCCACTTTATCGACCGCTTTATCGACTGATTCGAGATCAGCCAGCGCCAGTTCGGTATCGATGACTTCGATATCATTGATCGGGTTTATCTTGCCTTCGACATGGATAACGTCGTCGTTATCAAAACAGCGAACCACATGTGCGATCGCGTCAGTCTCGCGAATATTAGCGAGAAATTTATTACCCAGACCTTCGCCTTTAGAAGCGCCCGCCACCAGACCTGCGATATCAACAAATTCCATCGTCGTTGGCACCACACGTTCAGGCTTGACAATTTCCGCCAGTTTATCGAGACGGGAATCGGGCATGATGACGACACCGACATTCGGCTCGATGGTACAGAACGGATAATTTTCTGCCTGTATGCCCGCTTTGGTTAAAGCATTAAATAAGGTGGATTTACCTACGTTGGGTAAACCGACGATGCCACATTTAAAACCCACAAGTTACTCCTGGATAACCATAAAAATACTAAAGCTCTTTCACTATCGTTCAAGAAGACAATTAGAGAAGAAAATTATTTACTGTGCAATTTCTGCATCGCCTGCTCAAACGCTCCGGAAGCGAGATCCGGCATCACTTGCACAGCATCATCAATATCTCGGTCGATCAGGATACGATCATCCCGAGAAGCATTATGCAGAACATAATCCACCACCTGATCTTTGCTGCCGGGATGACCGACACCGATTCTCAGGCGATGAAAATCTTTTGTGCCTAACTGGTTGATGATATCACGCAGACCATTATGGCCGCCGTGACCACCACCGGTTTTTAATTTTGCAGTTCCCGGCGGCAGATCGATTTCATCATGCGCCACCAGCAACTGGTCCGCACTGATCCGGTAAAACGACATCAGGCTCTGCACTGCCAGCCCACTTCGATTCATAAAGGTCTCCGGTTTTAACAACCAGATATCTTTACCTGCGAGTGAGATCTTTGCGACTTCGCCGTGAAACTTTTTTTCCTGACGAAATGACGCCGAATATTCACGCGCCAGTTCCTCAATAAACCAAAACCCGGCATTATGCCGGGTTTCAGTGTATTTGGAACCAGGATTACCCAGCCCCACGATGACTTTAAGATCAATTGATCTGGCAGACATAGTTACTCGCTATCACCACCTTCTTCAGCGACTTCATCGCCTTCAGACACTGGCGCTTCTGGTGCAGTCTCTTCAACTTCTTCAATCACTTTACGAACATGCATACCAACAACCGCAGTATCGTGCTCTTCGCCCTGTTTCAGCGCTAACACTTCAACACCTTCAGGCAATTTAAGGTCAGACAGGTGAATAACATCACCGACGTGCATCTCTGAAAGATCGATTTCGATAAACTCAGGAATGTTCTTAGGTAAACATTCAAGTTCAACTTCAGTTAAAACGTGATTGATAACACCATCTTCAGATTTGATACCAGGTGATACGTCTTCGCCAACATAGTGTAACTGTGAAAATACATGAACAACTTTTTTCGCATCAACACGAATAAAGTCCATATGCATCACTTCCATCTTGAAAGGGTGATGCTGTACATCACGCAATAAAACGTCTTCAGCTTTGCCTTCGATGTTTAATGAAAGCACCTGTGAATAAAAATGTTCATCAGGTAGCCTGTATTGGACATCTTTTTGTAACAGTGTAATTGACACTGGATCTTTGCTGCCACCGTATACGATGGCTGGCAATGTTTTTGCATGACGCAGGCGGCGGCTCGCACCTTTCCCCTTGACCTCACGCAATGTAGCGTTTAATTCTAAACTCATGATTATCTCCGAGCATTACTAGTTAAAAAAAATGCTTCATTCGCGACCAAATGAAGCTTGTTCGAAAGTTTTAATAACTTTCTTCTCAGTGACCATGAGTCACTAAAATCTTATAAAGCTAAGTGCCTTGTTTGCGAACAACAACACTCACTTATTAATCTACGTACATCTCACTGACAGACTCATCCATATGAATCCGGCGAATCGTCTCTGCCAGCATCTCTGCAACGGACAACTGACGTATACGGCTACAGGCCTGCGCTTTTTCAGACAGCGGTATCGTGTTGGTAACCACCAGCTCATCGAGTACCGACTCAGTAATATTCTCGATGGCCCTTCCCGATAAAACAGGATGCGTACAATAAGCTGTCACACTCACTGCACCATGCGCCTTCAACGCCGCTGCCGCTTTACATAAAGTACCTGCGGTATCCACCAGGTCATCAACGATGACACAGTTCTTACCCTCGACATCACCGATGATATTCATCACCTCAGAGACATTCGCTTTGGGTCGACGTTTATCGATAATGGCCAGATCGGCATCACCCAGGCGTTTCGCCAGAGCCCTGGCCCTGACCACACCACCGACATCCGGTGATACCACTAACAAATTTGGGTGCCGTTGCTGCCAGATATCTTTCAACAGGATCGGCGATGCATAAACATTATCTAGCGCCAGATCAAAGAAACCCTGAATTTGATCTGCATGCAGATCGACGGTTAACAGGCGATCCAGCTTTACACTTTCCAGCATATTAGCGACAACTTTTGCCGTAATCGGTACGCGAGCTGAACGCGGTTTACGATCCTGACGCGAATACCCATAATACGGTACAACCGCCGTCACACGATGAACCGAAGCACGGCGCATGGCATCGATCATCACCATCAGCTCCATCAGGTGGTCATTACATGGCTGACTGGTCGGCTGAATAATGAACACATCACGGCCACGCACATTTTCCAGAACTTCGACACAGATCTCTCCATCACTGAAGGTTTCTACGCTGATCTTACCAAGTCGAGTACCTAAGAGTGCAGCGATACGTTTCGCTAATTCAGGATTGGCATTACCCGTGAATATCATCATCCGGCTTTCGTTTTCTTGATTCACCTTGTCTATCTCATATTGTTGAGCGATGGTGGAGCTAACGGCTATAAGCCTGTTAACTGGAATTTATCTGTACAGCCTGATGTTTTTTCTCATTTCCTCACTACTCTCCTTGCAGTGGGGTTTACTAAATATGGCTGGGCCGGCAGGATTCGAACCTGCGCATGCCAGGATCAAAACCTGGTGCCTTACCGCTTGGCGACGGCCCAATTTTGAATCAATCAAACGTCATTTCAAACGTTATACGCTTTCGCTAAACTTAAGATACACTGTCCGGCAGGATTACTCCGGGCTTCCTGCCCTTCGCCCTTTGGGCCATCAGCAAAAACCGCTGATGTTCAAAATTGCTCCCGGCAATTTTGTCGAACCTGCGCATGCCAGGATCAAAACCTGGTGCCTTACCGCTTGGCGACGGCCCAATATATAAATTTTCAAACGATTACACGTTTAAGCTCTTGCTAAACACCAGTACATGTTCGGCAGGATTACTCCGGGCTTCCTGCCCTTCACCCTTCGGGCCATCAGCAAAAATCGCTGATGTTCAAAATTGCTCCCGGCAATTTTGCCGAACCTGCGCATGCCAGGATCAAAACCTGGTGCCTTACCGCTTGGCGACGGCCCAATTTTTAAATTATTAAACGATTACAACGTTTAGGCTTCTGCTAAACATTAAACGTGTTCGGCAGGATCCAGCTACTATATAAATATCACTGCTGCCTTACCCTGCTTCAATCATCATGCGCGACGGCCCAATATTCTTTTACTCAACGCTGTAACCGGGATTCCAGAAGCGTATGCAACGGCGACTGATTTAAGCCCTTTGCAACAAAACTAATCCACGACGAAATTGCCGGGTTTTTCCGGATTTTCTGTAAAACCTCTTCCGCATGCTTTTTTGTGTCAAAGCTCGAAAACACCGAAGCACCGGTACCACTCATACGCGCTTTTGAATAATTATTAATAATATCAATAGCTTGTGATACCTCGGGATGACTTTTAACCACCACTGACGTGCACACATTCCGCCACTCATGCCGCGAAAGGTCGCATAGTTTGATGGCAGAACAATCCCGTGTCAATTGCGGATTACAAAAGACTTCTTTTGTCGACACATGTACCGGGGGAATCAGTACCAGATACCAGTTTTCAGCGGGCGAAATCGGGCTTAATTTCTCACCGACGCCTTCAGCAAAAGCAGCAAAACCATGCACAAAAACCGGCACGTCGGCACCCAGGCTCAGCCCCATTTCGGCTAACTCATCAATACTGAACTGCATTTCCCATAAACGGTTTAACACCAGCAATGTCGTGGCAGCGTCAGAGCTGCCGCCACCCAGTCCAGCACCCATTGGGATGTTTTTTCTCAGAGTGATGTCAACGCCAAAACGGGTTTTAACTGAAGTGTGCTTCTGTAAGAAATTTTGCCGAAGTAAATTCGCTGCGGCAATGATGATGTCTTCATTTTCTGGAACCTCAAAATCATCACAATGGCGAAGGATGATGTCGTCGCTTCTCAGCTTAAATTCCAGCTCATCAGAAAAATCAATAAACTGAAAAACCGTCTGCAGCTCATGATAACCATCTTCACGCTGACCGGTTATATGCAACATCAGGTTCAATTTTGCCGGCGCCGGCCAGACTAGATTATTCATCAGCTAAAACTGCTTCCTAGTTGTCTATGAGCCATAGCCTTAAAACCAGTCGCACATCAAGCTCATCATTATCATCCCGGCTCAAATAGATGGCGTGCGGTAACAATATATCGTTACCTGTGTATTTTTTCATTTCTACATTCCAGCCAGACTGTTTTATCCTGTTGATCAAACCTTGTTCATTCCAGCTAATACTTTCGACCGATAATGATTTTGCCGGTAACCCACGAATCCAGTCTTTAACCGCGTTAGCTGGCAGCTTAATCTCTAGTGCAGATGAAAAAACCTCATCAATATCGTTAACCACTTTTTTCTGACCATCAGGGAAACGTATATCGGCTACTTCATTATCTCCCTGGATAAGATAAGTGCCTGCGCCCAATGGCGCGATTAATCGAATCGAGAACTCCTCATCGGACTGTTTCCAGATGATGTCCATTGAGCCGCCGTTGCTTTCGGTCTGCACACCCAGACGACCGCGGATCTCCCAGATCTTAATCTGCTGCCTCTGTTGTTGCTCAGCAATCCAGCCAGCAGGTTCGGTTAAAGCCTGTTGTTTTACAGTGGCGCACGACACGAGTATCGAACACGTCAGCAAAACCAGCGAAGGAGACAATAAACGACGGATCATAATTATAGGAATTGATAAAAAGATAAGTTGATTTTAGTTTGTTTGCTACTGCAACAACAAAAGTTTTTTACTACAGAAGATGCAAGCATCGCAGAATAAAATGCATACGATAACAATCTTTGTGACTTGAGCAACTTCGCTGCTGAGTTTTTTAAAAATTATTCGGGATTAAGACGATTCAAGGTTTCCAGCAGGACCGGGTTTTGTGCATTCAGCGCCTTGCCCTTATTCCATATCTCACGGGCTTTGTCTTTCTGGTTGTTGTGCCATAACACCTCACCGTAATGCGCAGCTATTTCTGCATCCTGTAGTTTCTCAAACGCTTTGGATAACCATTTAATGGCTTCATCCATTTCACCAAGACGATAACTCACCCAACCTAAACTATCGAGTATCGCCGGATCATCAGGAACCAGTGCAGCGGCTCTTTTTATGTATTCCTGCGCTTCCTTATAACGTGCAGTGCGATCGGCCAGGGTATAACCCAGGGCATTTAAAGCGTCAGCATTATCCGGTTCTTTCGATATGACTTTCAAAAGGTCCGCTTCAGTCATATCGAGACGATCAACTTTTTCTGCCATCAATCCACGCGCATAGAGTAAAAGAGTATCATCACGTTTTTGCTGTAAGGCACGGCTATACATTTCTACGCCTTCTTTATATCGCTTCTGGTCACGTAAGATCTCTCCCTGTGCAAGGTAGGATTTAACGCGTAAGTTCCAGTCACTGTGAACCTCTGCCAACTTTTCAAGTTTTGCCAGACCCTCGTCAGGTTTACCTAGAGCCGCCAGTAAGATACCGATGCGCAGCTGTGCATCAAAAGCATATTCACCGCTATTAACGCGCAGGTAACGAGCAACCGCCTGTTTGTCATCACCCTGGTTTTGTAAAATTCGTCCGATATAATAATTGGCAACAGGCACTTTTTTATCGATTTCGACCAGGTGTTCAAGTACTTCAACCGCTTTTTCAAGCTCCTGGGTTTCGATATAGATCAGGGCAAGGCTCAAGCTGATGTCTCCATCTTCAGGAAGCCTTTCATACAAGATCAGGTATTGTTCAGTTGCGCCTGGCATATCGCCTTGTTCGACCAGCATACGAGCATATTGCAGACGCAGGGCATTATTGTCAGGCAGATCATCCAGCACCTGTTTTATCAGTGCCGTAGCTTCTTCATGCCTGCCCTGAGCTGTCAGGATCCTGGCTTTAATGATTAATACTTCATGCAGTGAAGGGTCAATGACCAGCACCTGATCAAGTAGACTCATCGCTTCATCGTATTGCTTTAACTGCGCCGCATAACGAGACTGCAATACCAGAAGGTGCTTATTTTTATCTTCTTTCTCATTTAGTTTTTGCAATACCACATAGGCATCTTTGGTAGATGCCTCTTTTGCTAACAACTGTTTGACTGCCATTGCCTCGTCGACCGAAGATTCACGAGAACCTGAAAGGATTGTCTCAACATACGGCACGGCCTTTTCAGGCTGCTCCAGTTTTAGGTAGACGATCGCATACATCCTCGGCAGATCAGCTGAATCTGGCTCAAGTTCGCGCCAGCGATCCAGAGCGGTTAATGCCGCCTCATAATCTTCACCATAAAGTGCGATATAGGCTGTTCGGGCAGCAATACGGCTGTCTTCAATTGATTTTGCCGCCTCGCGATAATATTGCAGCGAGGCCTCAACGTCACCGATATTACCGGCAAACTCTGCCGCTAGCAGGTTATACAGGGAATCACCATCCAGTCGTACCGGCTCTTTAACTTCTTTCTCTTCATTGTCACTAAGCGCTTCAACATCGACTTTTGTCTCTTGCACAGCTGTTTCAGAGTGCTTCTCTTCTGCATCTGTGGTTTCGACAGTGGCATCACTAACCGTCGGCATTGAGTCGCAGGCTGAAACCAGTGCTACCGCCATTAGTACTAGAAAAAACCAGGGGTTAAACCTTTGTTTTGAACGTTTAAAAAATATCGTCATGGAATTTATAACTAAATGTTTGATATTATGGATGAAAATTAAGTAAGTCTTCGATACGTCGGCGTTATTTAAAATAACTTCATGCTGAATATAACGCATTTTTTACTGTTAATAACAATATAACCCGAGAAATTGAAACAAATGTAAGTAAAAATATCGGATTCAGCTTGAGTTAAGTGCATCCATCCCTCAAAATTGCCCGTTTTCCTCTATACACACAAACCTGTAAACCGTTTATGTCTTTGATTACACTAGGTATCAATCACAAAACCGCGCCTCTTGATCTGCGCGAACGGCTTGCGTTCACCCCACAATCCTTGCCCGAAGCCCTGTTGAGCCTGAAAAAGCTTAAACATATTGAAGAAGCCAGCATCCTGTCAACCTGCAATCGTACCGAGATTTATTGCGTTACCAGTGAAGATAACGACCAGGCAATCATACAATGGTTCAGTAAATTTCATGGCATCGATGTGGACAAGATCAAAGAACATCTCTATCTTCATGCCCACGAGGAAACCATACGCCATGCCATGGAAGTTGCCTGCGGTCTGGATTCCATGATTCTTGGCGAACCTCAGATCGCCGGGCAGATGAAAGATGCTTATGCCCTGGCCAATGAGAACGGCACTATCGGACAACTGCTAGGCAAACTGTATCAACGGGCTTTTGCTGTTTCCAAACAAGTACGCACTGATACCGATATCGGATCCAGCCCGGTATCGGTTGCTTTTGCCGCCGTCAGTCTGGCTAAACAGATTTTTGGCGACCTGAAACAGACCACGGTATTACTGGTCGGTGCTGGTGAAACCATCGAACTGACGACCCAGCATCTTCATGCACAAGGCGTGAAAAATATCATCATTGCCAATCGTAGCATCGAGCGCGCACAGAAACTGGCAGAAGAATTTGATGGTGAAGCCATCAGCCTGCAGCACATCGGTTCACATCTATACCGTTGTGATATCGTGATCGCTTCAACCGCAAGCCCTCTTCCTATCATCGGCAAAGGTACTGTCGAACGCGCATTAAAACAACGCAAACGTAAACCTATTTTCATGGTTGATCTTGCGGTGCCCCGCGACATCGAACCTGAAGTGAGCGAGCTGGACGACATCTACCTCTACAGTGTCGATGACCTGCAGTCTGTGATCGAAGAAAACATGGAGAACCGACAGCAGGCCGCACTGCAGGCACATGATATTATCGACGTACAGGTAAATCATTTCCTCGACTGGCAGCGCTCGCTTGGCGCTGTCGATGTTATCGCACAGATAAGACAACACACACAGAACATCAGCGATGAAGTTTTAAACAAAGCAAAAAAACAGTTGGCTGCCGGGCAAAGTGCGGATGAGGTTCTCGACTACCTCTCACATACTTTGACCAATAAATTTTTACATCAGCCAAGCACCTATCTACGTCAGGCCAGCCAGGATGACCGTGATGATATTTTAGACCTCGCTCAAAATCTGTTTCTGAAAAACTCAGCCGAAGACGAAAACAAAACAGAAGATAAATAGTGAAAGAATCGATACTCAATAAACTGCATAACCTGCTCGACCGGCATGAAGAAATTTCAGGCCTGCTCGCTGACCCCGGTGTTATCGGCGATCAGAACCAGTTTCGCGGATTGTCACAGGAATACGCACAACTCGAACCCGTGGTTAACTGTTTCCAGTCTTATAATGCCGCCAAAGAGCATCTACAAGCCGCCGAAGAAATGCTCAAAGATGACGATGCAGATGTTCGTGAAATGGCAACAGAGGAAAAGAAAGAAGCCACAGAAAATATTGAAACACTAGAGCTTGAACTGCAGAAACTGTTATTACCCAAAGATCCTAACGATGACAGTAACATCTTCCTGGAAATTCGTGCTGGAACCGGTGGCGATGAAGCCGCGATCTTTGCCGGCGATCTATTCCGTATGTACTCTCGATTTGCAGAGATCAAACGCTGGCAGGTCGAGATCCTCAATCAGAACATCGGTGAACACGGCGGTTATCGAGAGATCATCGCGCGCATCATAGGTAATGGCGCCTACTCACAGTTGAAGTTTGAGTCCGGTGCACATCGCGTACAGCGCGTACCTGAAACCGAATCCCAGGGTCGTGTCCATACGTCGGCAGCAACCGTAGCCGTCATGCCTGAAATCGCTGATGTCGAACAGATAGAGATAAACCCTGCTGACCTGCGTGTCGATACCTATCGTGCGTCCGGCTCTGGTGGTCAGCATGTGAATAAAACCGACTCCGCAGTTCGCCTTACCCACATACCGACGGGTACCGTTGTGGAATGCCAGGATGAACGTTCACAGCATAAGAACAAGGCACGTGCGATGTCTTTACTGCGGGCTCGCATCATGAATGCAAAGATCGAAAAGCAGCAAGCGGAACAGGCAGAAACCAGGAAAAGCCTGGTCGGTAGCGGTGACCGCTCTGAGCGCATCCGCACCTACAACTACCCGCAGGGCCGAGTGACTGATCACCGTATCAATCTAACCTTATACAAATTAGATGATATCATGCAGGGCCAGTTGAACCAGGTGATCGAGCCACTGATCAATGAATACCAGGCAGAGTTACTGGCTAGCCTCGCCAATGATTAGCGCGGATGAATAATCCCGGTGATAAATAGTCTTAAGCCACAATATATCTGATGAACATCCAGCAGGCACTTCAGCACGCCAGTCGGGAGCTGTCAGCATCAAGTCCCTCTGCCATGCTGGATGCACAGGTATTATTGAGCTTTGCGCTACGATGTAACACCGCACACCTGGCTGCCTGGCCTGAAAAAGATCTCACCAAAGAACAGCAATCACACTACCTGCAGCTGATACGGCAACGCCAGCAAGGTCTACCTGTTGCCCACCTCACCGGTCAGCGGGAATTCTGGTCACTGAACTTCTTTGTCGACAACAGCACGTTAATCCCTCGCCCGGAAACAGAGACACTGATCGAATTCATACTGACGAAATTTAATCACCGGGAAAATCTGAAACTGCTCGACATGGGTACCGGCACCGGGGCGATAGCTATAACCATTGCGAATGAAAAACCAGAGTGGCAGATCGTTGCCAGTGATGTATCTAAAGAAGCTTTAAAACTTGCCAGGCAAAACAGTGAACAGCATCACACCGCTAACATTTCATTCATACAAAGTGACTGGTTTGAAAATATAACCGCTGTTGATTTTGATATCATTGTCAGCAACCCGCCCTACGTCGCCAGCGATGACCTACACCTGCAACAGGGCGATGTACGTTTTGAGCCACTCAGCGCGTTAACCTCGGGTATCGCAGGCATGGATGATATCGAACATCTGTGTTCACATGCCGCGAAACACCTGAATAATAATGGCTGGCTTATCGTTGAACACGGTTATAATCAGGCGCAACAGGTCGCTGAATGTTTTACTAAAAACGGCTTTAGTGAAATACAGCAGCAACGGGATATCTCAGGACATCTCAGAATGACGGCAGGAAGCTTATCAATCGACACGACA
Organism: uncultured Gammaproteobacteria bacterium; assembly: GCA_963752725.1. GTDB lineage: Bacteria > Pseudomonadota > Gammaproteobacteria > SZUA-229 > SZUA-229. Next base: position 57,778 of record CAVWAI010000019.1, on the reverse strand, counting down.
AGATCATGAAAGAAAACGAAATCACATTTGATGATGCAGAGTTATTACATTACAGTCGTCAGATAATGTTGCCGCACTTTGGCGTCGAAGGACAACAACGACTAAAAAATGCTCATGTCGTGATCATGGGCGTCGGCGGCCTGGGCAGCCCCGCCGCTTTATACCTTGCCGCTTCGGGTATCGGCAGCCTGACACTGGTTGATTTCGATAGTGTTGATATCAGCAACCTGCAACGCCAGATCGTGCACAACGCCAGCAGCATCGGCGAGAGCAAAGTCGAGTCTGCAAAAAAAACCTTACTCGGCATTAATCCTGAGACAAACATTCATTGTGTCAATAAACAGCTAACCCTGGAAGAACTCGAGGCACTGATCACCGATGCCAGCTGTGTGATCGATGCGACAGATAATTTCGCCACCCGCTTTCTTATCAATCGCGCCTGTGTTTCGCAACACATCGCGCTGGTCTCTGCCGCTGCGATTCAGTACGAAGGTCAGATAAGTGTCTTTGATCTACGCCATGAAGACGGTGCATGTTATGCCTGTCTTTATGCCGAGGGTGGCGAAGAAAATACCAACTGCAGCGATAATGGAATATTGGCACCAGTAGTAGGTATACTAGGTAGCATGCAGGCGCTGGAAGCGATTAAACTGATCTGTATTATCGGAGAAACTTTAAAAAATCGTCTGTTAATATTTGACGCACTTGCTCTGCAATGGCGCAGCATGAAGTTGAATAAAGACCCAAACTGTCCGGTCTGTAGCGTCAGGTCATAGTAATAATCCTGCTATAAATTTATTACTGATAGTCATAACTTTTTCAAAACGATAAACTAAATAGCCATGTCCCCAACACAACAGACACTCTACCTGCCGCGACCACTGGTCAATAAAATCCTGGCCCACGCACAAAAAAATCCAGAGGTAGAAATCTGTGGATTAATTGCTAACGACCAGGAAAATAACAAATACTATTACGCGGTCGATAATATCGCGCAAGATCCAGAACACCATTTTTTAATGGATGCACCACAGCAGATTGGCGCCATGAAACAGATGAGAGAAAAACAGCAGACGCTTTTTGCCATAGTGCACTCTCACCCCGATGCCAATGCCGAACCATCGCAACTGGATATAGAAGAAAGCAGCTATAAGAATGTTTTTTATATCATCATCTCACTGAACACCAAAGGCGTACTGGAAATGCGCGCTTATACTCAAAAGCAAGACAGCATGCAGGAGATAAGTTTAATACTGGAGGACGACAGTTAAATTCATAGTTCACGGCTAGTTACTGCTGATAACCGCCATAACTCTGGTTATAGTACTGCTCCGGAGACATACGAATAAACTCACGAATCACACCATCAGGCTGCATGGTTAACAAGTGATCTCCGGCAAGCTTGTACTTAAAACGCATCAACTGTTCTCTACCTTCAACGCGGGCAAGCAGATATTCATTCTGTATCTTGATCTCCCCGGTAAGATAACGTTCAGTACCATCACTCCATAAAAATTTCTGATTATTTATACCCAGCAGCTCGCCATTCTGAGCGACCCATAAACCTTTCAGGTTAGGTTTTTTCAAACCACAAAATTCCGTGATACAGGGTTTTTGCCTGATCTCTCTCCTTGGTTGCTGTGTCCTTGGTTGCTGAGTTCTGGATTGCTGCGCCCCTGGCTGCGGCATGATTTTTTTATGTAACGGTGACGGCTTCCTCTGCTGCGCAACCGGTGGTCGGCTAGATTGCTGCCCTGGCTGTCGGGGTGGCGCCAGTTTTGATAATGGAGAACGATTTTTTACGCTACTGCCTGGTGGATTATTCAAGGCCGTACTTTGTTTACCATCAGACGGTTCATTTTCAGGCGCACCGAAATTGAAATTTTGCACCAACGGTACATTTAACTGCCGAGCCTGTGGCTGTTGGGGCGCCTGTGTCGGTATAGACTTATTTGTTGTTTCCGCATCAGGGTTCCACTGTGATGTTTCCCACGGCTCATTTACCCAGCCATCTAGATCAGACGAAGACCAGTAAGATTGCGGATAACCCGGGTAATCATAGGTCGAGTAACTATGCGATGGCAAAACGCCCCAGTCAGGACTGCCCCAGAGCGGACCAGAGTGGGGTGTACCATAACCACCGCCATACTGAGACCAGGGCGACTGCAACCAGGGGGAGCGAGTAAATGGGTTACCGGAATAAACATCATCCCGGTACAGATTTTTCCGGTAAGGATTATTCCGGTAAGAATTATTATAAAACGATGAAGATGAACCCGGATAGATGCCGCGCTTCGCCAGTGCACGCATATAGGGATTTGAGGAATTTGACCACGGCGATGATGGATAACCACCGTATCCGCCGTACGCACCGTTAGCAGGAACCCTGTCGATAACCCCCATCGCATCCATCATGCCCAGCATCATCCGTATAAATGGCAACTTACCGTCATATCGATAAAGTTTCACTTCAGCACGTACTATCTGACCAGCCATCACAGTTAACAGCAGTACAAATAATATCAATTTTGAAAGCGTTTTAACCATATACATAGATACCGATGATTATGCACATTTTTGACTCAACTTGAAATGCATTATCGTGTTATATTTATTCTAAACAGGAATTTCAATTTCGTTATATGTCAGTCACTCAAATTGCAAATACACTGACCGGTTGGCCAGGCAGGCAACTCATCAGGCAGGTACTATACGTAATCAATCTGGTAACATTCAGCACGCTGGCATTACGCGACTGGTTTAGCAAGAACCGGGTTTTTAATTCGCGCAGTTATTCCACCACCGTTGCGCAGATCATTTTCACTGGTGTTGATGCTCTTCCCACTATTAGCTTTCTCGGACTTGCAACCGGTTTTATTTTCACCTTTCGCCTGATCTCTATCACCAACTCACTTGGTGGCACTGAAGATATAATCGATCTTCTTATCACCATCATATGTTTAAGTGTCGGTCCTTTTCTCGCTGCCGTCATCATCATCAGTCGAACTGGCTCAGCGATCGTCGTTGACCTGGGTAATATGAAATTACACGGTGAGATAGAAGCACTGGAAAACATGGGCATTAATATCAACGACTACCTGGTTGCGCCCCGCATCATCAGCACGGCCATCTCGCAACTGGCGATCACTGTGTATTTTACCGTAATCGCCTTGCTCACCGGGATATTGATCAGTGCGTTATTTGTTAACCCTTCACATTTCACACTCATCCTCAAGATCAGCAATGCATTCACACCCTATTTAGTGAGTATATTCGTTATAAAAAATATTATATTTGGTTATGTGATCGCCACCGTCGCCTGTTATAACGGACTTCGGGTGAGAGGTTCAGCCACTGAAGTCCCGCAACGCACTACAGCCTCTATTGTACAAAGTCTAAGTTTCGTCTTCGTCATTGATAGCCTGTTAACACTGGCAATATTTATCTGAGTATGCAAAACGAGACGATCATTCGATGCCAGCAACTCATTCCGGGACAGCTTGGTTTCGATTATAAGGGTAAGGCGCTTGATTTAGAACTGGGCCGCGGTGAAGTCATCAGCATCATCGGGCCAAACTATTCCGGCAAGGGAAACTGGTTAAGAACCATCTGCGGCCTGGAAGATCAATCGGCCGGCAAGGTCTATATTGAAGGCATAGACAGCTCAGACATCAGCGCTGAAGACTGGGCAAAAATACGCATGAGCATTGCCTACCTGCATGAAGACACTGCGCTGCTGTCAGCAGCAAATGGCCTGATGAATGTATTAATACCTGCACTTTATCATCGCCTCGATGAGGCCCCTGAAAAACCTCTACTGGCAGAGAGAGCGCTGAACCTGCTGGAAGAAATAGATCCACAGATTAACCTGGATGAACTTCCTGCCTACCTGACCAAAGACCACCAGTATAAAATTGCTGTCGCCCGTGCATTACTGCTGGAACCTGATGTGCTGGCACTGAACAACCCCTTTGCTCATTTCAATAGTGACAGTAAACATCAATTTCAGGTTTTTATCGAAAACCAGGTAAAGAAAGGCCTCTCTCTTATGATGGTTACCCACGATATCTCATACGCACTTGATATCTCTGATAAGATTATTTTTGTCAGCCGTGAAGACCTGTTTTATTTTGATTCGAAACAGGCAGTTTTTGATTGTGATATCCCTATAGTTAATAAATTCATCAACCTTCAGGGAAATCAGGTAAGCGCATAATGCCAGATAAAAATAACAAAACTAAAGCTCATTATATACACCGCCTTAGTTACACTGCACAGGAACAGCTCGTCGGCACTTTTGTCCTGCTTGCCGTTGGCCTGCTGGTCTGGTTATTGATCACCTCACAGAAAACACAGAACTTGTTTGAAGAGGAGATCACACTCTACGCAACCATGAGCTCGATCGAAGCGGTCAACAAAGACACCGACGTCATTATCTCGGGACTGAATATCGGCGCCGTCACTGATGTCAACATCGATGATGCCAACCACGTCATCATCACCATGTCGATATTGAAAAAATATCAAAAACTGATCCGTACTGACTCAAGCGCTGAACTTCTAAACTTTAAATTTGCTCTGCTGGGCAAGTCAGTCATCGAGATCTCTGTAGGCTCACCACAGCTACCGATCATCGAAGACGGCAGCACTATAACCATTAAAGAATCATTCAATCTCGTGCAACTGGTGTCGCAGTTTGAACCTGTACTCGGAACATTGCAGGATTCGATCGAAAGGATGAACGAGATACTAAATGCTATTGATCCAGACCAGGTCGGTTCCAATGTCAGTAATCTTGAGTCGATAAGCAGTGACCTGAAAGCTATCAGCAGGCAGATCCAGCAGGGCAAAGGTCTTGCCGGTAACGCTATCTTCAATGAAGCGATGAAAGATGACGTTGTAACAAGTGCGGAAAATCTAAAAGACATTACGCAACAAACGAAAATAATTATCGAACAAACAAAAATATTGCTAACCAGTTTGCAAAAACAGGTCGATGAAATACCCGAACTAACAGAGAAGGTCAAACCCTTGCTCGATGAGGCTGACAAAACCATCAAAGCGACGCAGCAGATATGGCCCTTATCCAGCAGTATGCCAGAAGACCATAAACAGACATTGACTTCGCCTGAAGCAACAGAATGAACAGGGGTCGCTATCCAATGAAGAATCATCTTTATATTTTCAGTATATTATTGTTTTTCACCCTAAATGCATGCTCGGGTGGCCCCGCAGAAAAACCGTTACCTGTATCGATCACCTCTCCTGCCAGGCTGTTGGATAAAGGTGTTTCCCACTATGAGAATAACAACTATGCAGAAGCGATCGATCAGTTTGAAAAAGCCTTACTGCAATATCGCAGTATCGATAATCAGACAGGTATCGCCAAAAGCTGCATGAATCTTGCTAAGACTTATATGGCTATCAACAACAATCAAACTGCGGCTGAATATCTCGCCATCGCGAACACGGTAATCAAACAGGCATCACTCGATGAATTAAACGAACACCTTCATTTGTTGAATTCATCACTAGCGATCAATAAAGGTCTACTTGATCAGGCACTAGAAGAGTTAACACCCGTTCTAGCGAGTAAAAATACCATCACACAGCTCGCCGCCTTAAAAAACAGAACCCGGATTGCATTTATAAAAGATGCCAGTGACAGTCCACTGTGGTTAGAAAAATACAAATCACTGCAACAAAATAATCCTGAAAACAGCTCTTCACACCTTGCTCGCATTCTTCGCTTCGAAGCAGAACTAAGTGATAACAGAGAAAATAAGACCGAATTATTGATGCGCTCACTGCGCATCTCCAGAAGCCTCGCTGACAGGCCCGCGATTGCTGCCACCCTGACACAGTGGGCTCAACTGGATATTGAATCACAGATGCCTGAACAGGCAGAAGATAAATTACTGCGTGCATTATTTATCCGTCATCAATTAGCTGACGTTGAAAACAGCCTGAGGATTCTTCAACAGCTACAACTGGTTTATGTCGATACAGACAATAATAAACAGCAACTCACCGAAAGCTGGATCAAGAAGATATCAGACCATGAAATGAGTGACTGGCAACAGCTATTCTCTGATTTTGAGACTTACCCGATGATGTGACAGGTAGTAGTCACGACCTATCGTTGAGAGACAGTAAAGTAACACATTCAGCAGCAGTTTTATCAATGCCTACTATAATAAAATAACCACACTATACTTGTTGTAATACTGCAAGCTTATAAGGACATTATGAATATTGCATCTCGTTTTTCAATAAAAAACAGAACCTACCTGCTGGTCTTATTGAGCGTGGCCGTCGCGCTTATCCTATCCCTGGTCTCCAATAACGGACTAAATGCTATTCGTGTCGAACTCGATGATCTGATATTGGCGACTAAGATTGAGCGTTACACGACTAAAATCATCCTAGAAGAACAAAATTACCGCCTCAATGCCAATGGCTCAGTATCAGACTTCAGTGCTGCTAATCATGCCTATGAAAATACTATCAGACACATAGAGGGTATTTACCAGACACTCAATGAGATAGAGAATCTGGAACGCAATGATTCATTGCTGGAGGACCTGAAAAAGACCCGGCAGTCAACAGAAGAATATCAAACCCTGTACTTAAGAGGCGTCTCACTATTAACCGAATTAAATAACCAGGCCAACATCCTGGAAACGGAAGGTGAAAACATCACCCTGAATATCCAGCAGTATGTCGAAGCAAAAAGACTGGAAATAAAAAAATACCTGAACAAGAAAACCGTCGAAAAAATCAATAACGGCTCCAATATATGGCAATACACCTATGTGACGAGACTGCATGAAAAGAAATACCGCTTAAGCCCAAGTGACGAGGTGTTTGAATCTTTTAAGAAAGACTACCGATTCATGCAAAGTGAATGGCTCAGACTTGAGAGCTTATCTGATCAGGATTCTGAATTTGAAAAGTTAATGAAATTTAATATCGCCGCTAAAAAATATGAAGCAGCTATGCTGCTATGGGTCGATCTAAACAAACAACTGGTCACCGACGTATTACCACAGATGAACTATCTAGGCGGAAGCGTCATAATCAGCGCCATACAATCTGCCAAGCGTTCGATCAAATACGTAGAAGAAAAACGCAATAATATTGCCATTACATTACTAGCGGTGAGCGTACTCACGATCATATTGGGGATAATCTTTGGCTCCCTGATCGCCAGATCTATTTCTACAGCCGTGTCTTCATTCCAAAGTGGTCTATTAAACTTTTTTGAATACCTGAACCAAAAACAAAAAACCGCCCAGCCGATTGTCGTTCAGGGAAATGATGAAATCTCTGTCATGGCTGAAGTGGTTAATAAAAATATCATAAATATTCAAAGCCTGCTGAACAGAAAAACCAATTATCAGAACGCATTACTCGAATGGTTCAAGGTCGACTATCTGGACGATAGCATCACTATTAATAAAGCCACTGAGTTATCTGCAAAAGCGTTAAACGTAGAAAGGGTCAGCATCTGGCTTTTTAATGACGACAAAACAGTTTTAACCTGTGCTGATTTATATCTACGCGATGCAGCCACACATGAAAGCGGAATGGTATTAACCGCGAAGGACTACCCGCGTTATTTCAAAGCAATATGCAGTGGTGAAATACTATCAGCTAATGATGCCAGAAATGATGTTCGTACCCGTGAATTTAATGACCGCTACCTTGCCCCGCTAAATATCTACTCTATGCTGGATTCGCCAATTTTTCAGGGTGATGACCTAATCGGTGTAATCTGCCATGAAAAAGTAGGAGAGAACAAATCCTGGCAACCGGATGAAGCGGAATTCGCAAATTCGATGGTCAATGCTATCTCCCTGACGTTAGAAATAAAGAAACGACACCTTATACAGGAGGAGCTAAAAACCCAGAAAGAAACCCTTCATCACCATGCACACCACGATTCACTTACCGATCTGCCTAATCGTTCTCTGTTTAATGATCGACTTAATCAGGCGATCAAACAGGCTCAGCGAGATGATACAAAACTGGCTGTGCTATTTTTAGATCTGGATCATTTCAAAGGCATCAATGACTCGATGGGACACAAAGTTGGCGATGAACTACTGGTAGAAGTTGCTCGTCGTTTCAACAATAAAATTCGACAAACTGATACCCTCGCTCGTCTCGGTGGTGATGAATTTTGCATCATACTCAACCAGGTTCCTAATAATGATATGGTGATCGAAATCACCCAGAGCTTGATAAAAACGATGAATTCAGCGATCGAAGTGTTTGACCAGTCGTTTTATATCACCACCAGTGTCGGTATTGCTATCTATCCTGATGACGGTAATACGCCGGATGAACTGCTTAAAAATTCCGATGCCGCTATGTATCAGGCCAAAGATGATGGCCGCAATACCTACCATTTTTACACCCAGAGCATGACAAAGAAAGCCTTTGAACGTATTGCCATGGAAAGCAGCTTCCGCAATGCACTGATAAAAGAAGAATTTAAGGTGTATTACCAGCCACAGATCGATGCAGAAAGTGGACAGCTCATTGGCACGGAGGCCCTGGTAAGGTGGATGCACCCGGACATGGGACTGATATCACCGGCTAAATTTTTAAATTTTGCACATGAGACCGGCCTGATTATCCTCATGGACCAGTGGGTAATGAAAACAGCCATGACACAATATACTCGTTGGTATAACGATGGATTAAATCCCGGCGTGCTGGCATTAAACCTGTCCATGCGCCAGCTACAAAAAGAAGATTTTATCGACACTATAAAAGCACTACTGGAGGCAACAGGTTGTCAGCCACAATGGCTGGAATTCGAAGTTACTGAAAGCCAGATCATGAACGATTTCGCTGCAGCCATACAGGTACTTAATAAACTAAAGGATTTAGGCATCAGCCTGGCTATCGATGATTTTGGTATCGGTTATTCTTCTCTGTCGCAACTTAAACGACTGCCAATAAACAAACTAAAAATAGATCGCTCTTTCATACGTGATCTACCACACGATGAAGAAGATGTAGTGATAACAAAATCAATAATTTCGCTGTCCAGGAGTATGGGATTGTCGGTTATTGCAGAGGGTGTGGAAACAAAACAGCAAAAAGACTTCCTATTGCAGAACGGATGCCATTATATGCAGGGGCATTATTATAAAAAACCGGTTTTGGCCGGCTATATTGAAAAGCAGTTAGAGGCACAGGCTAAAGCCTAACTTCACCATCTTTGGAGCATAACTTAAGAGCCCGGTTAACTGCCAGGTTTATAATGATTCCTTCACCCATGATCGAACCTTATTATGGTGCAGCCAAACTTATCTCTTCGCCTGCCTGCTGCGACGCTAAACGCGACAGCATTGCATACATCTCTTCATTAGCACCGCTATCACACGTCCATAGCCCGGTTTCTTCATCGTAATTAAAATGAAAGCCGCCAGATTTAGCGGCCATCCACAATTGATTCATCGCACCCTGTTTACTGAAGATGATCTTACTGCCATCCTCAAACTCGAGTGTTAGTACTCCACCGATCTCATCGTAGTCGATATCCGCACCGCTATTGTCGATCGCGTTCTGAATATCTTCGATGGTCTGTTCGGCAATTTCCTGAAATTCTGATTCGTTCATTATTTAAACCTTAAAAGCTGTTCACCGCAGAGGCGCGGAGTCGCAGAGTTTTATATTATTAGCTGCGCCTGCGGCGCGGCTAATAATAACATATGTTCTTCTCTGCGCCTCCGCGCCTCTGCGGTAAAAAATATTTTTATAAATCTATTTACTAACCCATCTTACTGCGGATAAGTTCATTCACCTGCGCAGGGTTAGCCTTGCCTTTGGACATCTTCATGACCTGGCCGACGAAGAAATCCCATCATCTTGTCCTTGCCGCCTTTAAGCTCATCGAACTGCGCCGGATTTTTGGCGATCACTTCGTCAACAAAAGCTTCGATCGCGCCGGTATCTGTGATCTGTTTCAGGCCTTTATTTTCGATAACCTCATCAGCACTGCCTTCACCATTCCACATTGCATCGAGTACATCTTTGGCGATTTTTCCTGAAATAGTATTATCTTTTATACGTTCCAGTAACAGAGCAAACGCTTCAGCATCAACATTCGCGTTTTCTATCTGTATCTCTTCACGATTTAATCGTGCCGATAACTCACCGGTAATCCAGTTGGCTGATAATTTTGCGTCACCGGTTTTTTTGGCAACATGGTCAAAATAATTTGATAAAGATATCGATGCAGTGATGACGCCCGCATCATAGGCCGATAGACCCAGTTCATCCATATAACGCTGCTTTTTCTGTTCAGGCAGTTCCGGTAATTCTGCTCTAACCTGTTGACGATACTCTTCAGTGATGATGACCGGCAGTAAGTCAGGGTCCGGAAAATAGCGGTAATCGTTTGCTTCTTCTTTACTGCGCATGGAGCGTGTTTCATTTTTAACGGAGTCATAAAGACGGGTTTCCTGAACCACTTTTCCACCGTCTTCGATAAGGTCAATCTGGCGTTCGACTTCGATATTTATCGCCCGCTCAACGAAACGAAACGAGTTGATATTTTTTAATTCAGCGCGGGTACCGTATTCTTCCTGCCCTTGTGGCCTAACGGATACGTTGGCATCACAGCGGAAAGAACCTTCCTGCATATTTCCGTCACAGATGCCGATATATTGCACCAGGCTATGAATTTTTTTCATATAGGCAACGGCTTCTTTGGCGCTGCGCATATCCGGTTCGGAAACGATCTCCAGCAATGGTGTACCGGCACGGTTCAGATCGATACCGGTCATGCCGGCATAGTCTTCATGCAATGACTTTCCTGCATCTTCTTCAAGATGTGCGCGCGTTACCCCGATAGTTTTTGTTTCGCCATTTTCCAGTTCGATATCGATGTAACCCAGGCCTACGATAGGCAGATCAAACTGTGATATCTGGTAGCCTTTAGGCAGATCCGGGTAAAAATAATTTTTACGGGCAAACACCGAACGATCAGCCACTTCCGCATCGATCGCCATGCCGAACTTCACTGCCATGTGCACAGCTTCTTTATTCAGCACCGGCAACACTCCAGGTAAAGCAATATCGACCACGCTGGTCTGCGTGTTTGGTTCAGCGCCATAGGCAGTGCTTGCACCGGAAAATATTTTTGATTTGGTCGCTAACTGGGCGTGAATCTCTAACCCGATAACGACTTCCCATTCTCCATTTGACGCAGTCATTATTTAAACTCCTCTGGTAGACGGGTGTGCCAGTCCGTTACCTGCTGATATTTATGTGCAACGTTCAACAGCCTGGCTTCTTCAAAATAGTTGCCCATTATCTGCATACCTACCGGCATGCTTTCATTCGAACCAGTATTGGCAAAACCAACAGGGATAGACATCGCCGGGATGCCGGCAAGATTAACCGCGATGGTGTAAATATCTGAAAGATACATAGCGATCGGATCATCCGATTTTTCGCCGATATTGAATGCTGTGTCCGGTGTTGCCGGCGCCATGATGACATCCACTTTTTCGTAAGCTTTTTTGAAATCATCGCTGATCAGGTGACGCAACTGCTGAGCTTTTAGATAATAAGCATCGTAATAACCCGATGACAGTGCATAAGCACCCACCATGATGCGGCGCTGTACTTCCTGGCCAAAAGCTTCTCCGCGTGAACGCGTATACATATCATTTAGATCTTTCGGATCTTCACAGCGATAACCATAACGTACCCCGTCAAAGCGCGACAGGTTTGCCGAACATTCGGCGGGAGCGACGACATAATAAACCGGTACCGATAAATTGCTGTTAGGCAGTTCGATTTCTACCAGTTCTGCACCCATGGTTTTATATTGATCCAGCGCGGTCTTGATAACCGACTCAACTTCGGCGTTCATGCCGCCATCTTTATTCTCAAAATATTCCTTTGGTAGACCGATGCGTAAGCCTGCTAATGGTTTATCCAGGTCGGCAGAATAATCCGGCACCTCCTTTTCGATACTGGTCGAATCTTTTTCATCAAAGCCGGACATGGCATTTAATAACAGAGCACAGTCACTGGCGCTCTGACCCATCGGACCAGCCTGATCCAGGCTGGATGCAAAGGCGATCATGCCAAATCGAGAAACGCGTCCATAGGTTGGTTTGATACCGGTAATACCACAAAATGCCGCCGGTTGACGAATCGAACCGCCGGTATCAGTACCGGTAGCCGCAGGCGCTAAACGCGCAGCCACAGCTGCCGCTGAACCACCCGATGAACCACCGGGTACCGCTTTCAGATTCCACGGATTTTTTACTGCACCGTAATAACTGGTCTCGTTTGATGAGCCCATAGCAAATTCATCCATGTTAGTTTTACCCAACATGACTACGCCTGCTTCGCGCATATTTGTTACTACCGTAGCATCGTATGGAGAAATAAAATTATCCAGCATCTTTGAAGCACAGCTGGTTTTTACCCCGTGAGTACAGAAGATATCTTTATGCGCAATAGGCACACCAGTTAACAGAGGTGCATTACCGGCTTTTAATTTTTCGTCCGACTCTTTTGCCTGTGCCAGCGCCTGCTCTTCACTGACGGTAATAAAACTGTTTAATTTTTCATCGCAGTTTTTAATGCGATCGAGAAAATACTGGGTTAATTCAACACTGCTTACTTCACCTGCCTGTAACATGGCAGATAATTCAGTGACTGATTTGGTGTGGTAACTGTTCATCTATTTACTTGCTCAATAATGTTGCTAACTATTGCTGGCGGATTCTGCTAGTACGAATGCTGCTGGTGATCTATTCGATCACTTTTGGCACGAGATAAAGTCCATCTTTGGTTTTTGGTGCGATCGCCTGAAACTCTTCTCGACGGTTGAAATCGGTTACTACGTCTTCACGCAGGCGCTGCACCACATCGAAAGGGTGAGACATCGGGGTGACGCCAGTGGTATCAACTGCGTTCATCTGTGCGACCAGATCAAGAATGTTTGATAAATTGGTTGCGTAAGACTGAATATCATTTTCATCAACGCTGAGACACGCTAATTTTGCTATTTTTTTAACTTCATCAACATCGATTGACATGGAAAACTCCGGTTAAAATGTACCAACTAGACAGATTTTCTCTATCCGCTATATTTCACTGTGACTATTCTATAACGAAGACCTGGATGAAAGGCAGAAACAGAACCTGAAATGAGGCGGAAAATTAGCACATTCTGAGCATTTGCTCTACTCAAACGGCTAAGAAATCCAGCTCAAATGCTGGCATCAGCAGTATTTCATTATTTTTCAATAATTATCGATACTTCTAGCCAAGATATGGCCAATAAACCTTGCTCAATAGCAGCCTGATTGCTACAGTACGCGCAATTCACGACGAGATTGTTGGCAATCTCGGCAAAACACTCTATATTTAGTCAATAACTATAACAATATAATAATTAAGGACTCTTAAATTTTCGGGATCAACTGTCAGGCCAGCCTTTCAAATATCCCAAAATAGAGCACCTTAAGAACAAAAAAGGTCTACACACTCATGTTTTTGAATCGTTTCCGGGGAATGTTTTCCAACGATTTATCAATCGATCTTGGCACTGCCAATACATTGATATACGCACGCGGTCGAGGCATTGTTCTCGATGAACCCTCTGTAGTTGCCATCCGTCAGGATCGTGGCCCCGGTGGCCCAAAAACCATCGAAGCATTTGGTAAAAATGCCAAAGGTATGCTTGGTCGTACACCACAAAATATCACAGCCATTCGTCCTATGCGTGACGGCGTTATTGCTGACTTCAATATTACTGAAAAAATGCTGCAGCATTTCATCCGCTCGGTGCATGAAAGCAAGATCTTACGTCCCAGCCCGCGTGTGCTTATCTGCGTTCCCTGTGGTGCTACCCAGGTCGAACGTCGTGCTATCCGAGAGTCTGCTGCTGGCGCTGGCGCGCGTAAAGTCTATCTGATCGATGAACCCATGGCCGCAGCCATTGGTGCCGGCATGCCAGTAGACGAACCTAAAGGCTCCATGGTGCTGGATATTGGCGGCGGCACCTCTGAAGTTGCCGTGATCTCATTGAACGGCATCGTGTACTCAGCATCGGTACGTGTCGGCGGTGATAAATTTGACGAAGCCATTACCAATTACGTACGCCGTAACTACGGTATTTTAATCGGTGAAGCCACTGCAGAAAAAATCAAACACGAGATAGGCACTGCCTACCCCGGTAAAGATCTATTAGAGATAGAAGTTAAAGGTCGTAACTTATCTGAAGGTATTCCTCGTAGCTTCTCACTCAACAGTAACGAAATTCTTGAAGCCTTGCAGGAACCACTGCACGGTATTGTCAGTGCAGTCAAAACAGCGCTGGAACAGACTCCTCCAGAACTTGGTGCTGACGTTGCTGAGCGCGGTATCGTGTTAACGGGTGGTGGCTCTTTATTACGTGACCTCGATCGCCTCATTATGGAAGAAACAGGACTGCCAGTCGTTTTAGCTGAAGACCCACTCACCTGTGTTGCGCGTGGCGGTGGCCGAGTCCTGGAACTCATCGATCAGCACGGGGGCGATTTCTTCGCCGTCGAATAGTTACATGTGTGGTGTCTATCATACTTTTCGTCAAGTAAACTGTTGCCACACGATTAATTCTCGTAACCAGGGCTTAACTTAAATTACAGCGCATGCAAACGCTCTTCATACGTGGTCCTTCTGTTACTTTTCGCATGGTCGTCCTTGTGGTTGCCTCGATAGCTTTGATGACTGTGGATCATCGCTGGCATTCACTTGAGTTTGTTCGCGGCGCCCTCTCCAGTGTTATATACCCGCTGCAATATACGATCGATTTACCTATCCGACTTTTTTACTGGACCGATGAGCGTCTCAGCTCCCAGCAAACCCTGCTCGAAAAAAATCGCGAGTTCGAAGTTCGCCATCTGGAAAATCGTGTGCAGTTACAGAAACTGGATATCATAGAAAAAGAAAACGACCGCTTACGAAAATTACTCGGCGCCACACCAAAGACTACCGAACGTCTGCTGATTTCTGAAATAATCAATGTCGATCTAGATCCTTACAAACAACTTATATTACTTAACAAGGGCAGCAACAGTGATGTCTACCAGGGCCAACCCATCATCGACGCTCTAGGTGTCATGGGACAGGTCGTCCATGTCGGACCGATGTCATCAACTGCGATGTTGATCACTGATGCCAGTCACGCCATCCCGGTACAGATTAATCGCAATGGATTACGTGCTATCGCCTATGGCAGCGGAAAGATCGATCAACTCAATTTACGCTACCTGCCTCATAACGTCGATATAAAAGAGGGGGATTTACTGATCACCTCCGGTCTCGGTGAAACCTTCCCGGCAAATTTTCCAGTGGCCATTATCACTAAGGTCGAACGTCCAGCAGGCGAACCCTTTGCTCACATAGAAGCCAGACCTCATGCCCAGCTCGATAAGAGCCGAGAAGTTCTGCTGGTATGGCGAAATGAACCTGAACTGATCGATGAGGATAGCCAGAACACAACGGATGATAAAATAGCTGATCCAGAGAGCGTCTTAAAAGAAGATAAACAGATAAGCTCTGGTCAGCGCAGGGGTAATCGTGAATAAAACGCTACGAGTTGGTTTATTCACCATCATTGGCGCATTCATGCTTGCCATCATGCCCCTACCTGACTGGGCGATAGAGTTCCGGCCCGACTGGGTAACTTTGGTATTGATCTACTGGGCGATGGCATTACCATCAAGGATCGGCGTTACCATGGCATGGTTTGCAGGCATGTTGCTGGATGTTAGTTATGGTACATTGATGGGGCAACATGCTGTTGGCATGGTACTGGTTATATATGTTATTCACATGCAACACCAACGTTTACGCGTGGCTTCACTGTTACAGCAGGCGATCGTAATCTTCGTTCTGTTATTCGTAAAACAGTTGCTCATATTATGGGTCGACGGCATGTTAGGACGCGCACCAAACCTCGGATTATATTTCATGCCCACCATTACCAGTACACTTTTATGGCCATGGACTTACTTGATATTAAGAGATCTACGAAGAAAATTTAGTATCGATAAAGATTATCAGTACTAATAAAAAAGAACTTATTCGGCTGGTAAGATATAAAAATATACCGAAACAAAATGGCAAAAAGCACCAAGCAAGACAAATAGATGAAAGATAGCGTGATTGAATTTTATCTGTTTAATACTATATAAAATAGCGCCTACTGTGTAAGCCAGTCCACCTGCAACCAGCCAGAACAAACCATCTGAAGATAATTTACTTATAAGCGACTCCAGATCGAATACGATTATCCAGCCCATAAATACGTACATCATCGTCGAGATCAGATCAAACCTTCCGGTAAAAAATAATTTCAAAACGATGCCGGTTAAAGCCATCGTCCACGAAGCTCCGAAGATAATCCATCCCGTGGTGCCATTCAACGTAACCAGAGTGAAAGGTGTATAGGTTCCCGCAATAAGGACATAGATTGCAGCATGATCAACAATTCTCAGACGAGACCTCAACTCCGGCTGTTTAGCACTATGATAAACAGTGGAAGCCGCGAAAAGAATAACCAGACTTACGCCAAAAATACTAAAGCTCACGATATGCCAGGCGTTCCCATTTAGACTCGCATGTGTCGTCAACAGCGCCAGCGCAACGAGACTCATAACAAAAACCAATAGCGTGAGAAGAAATATTAATTCTTTTCTTCTAACGGAGAGTAATGTTTTACCGCTTCTGATTCATTCATCGGTTTAGAGCCTTTTACTTCTATGGTATTTTTCATTACAACACAATACACCTGAGCATCATGAAGCATTAAATTGAATTACTTTTTATTCATACCGTGTTCGACTAAAAGTAATCAGGATAGATAGTCATCAATATTTACCTCATCGATCTGTTCTGGCGAAAGGAATTTTTTAGCATACTCCAGGTAAACGCCGCTACTCAAAAACAGATCGAACAGATTGGAATCTATGTGCTTATCGTTACGCATAAAACTCAGTATACGGATTGACTCATTTAACGTTTTAGCCTTTTTATACGGTCTGTCTGAAGCAGTTAACGCTTCAAAAATATCGGCGATCACCATCATGCGAGCGGTTAGTGGCTGCTCTGTCATCATCAGTCGCTTAGGATAACCTTTACCATCCATGGTCTCGTGATGACTGCCGGCGATCAATGGTACGTTACGTAAATTTTTCGGATAAGGCAGATTATTTAACATGATAATCGTCTGTATCATGTGGCCATTGATCATATAACGCTCTTCTTCGCTCAGAGTTCCTTTTTTCACCGAAAGATTATAAAGCTCACCGCGATTATATTTATACTCAGGTGTATCAACATTAAAACCCCAGGGGTTGTCCTGCGGTATCCTGTCGGTTTCATGGCGTGCGATTAAATGTTCCTTTTTATCAGCCAACACCCTCTCATCTACAGGCAGAATATTATCATTTTTCTCCTTACGGTTTAATTCCTCCCAGGAAAGCCCGAGGTTATCATCCAATGTTCGCTTCCAGGTTTTCTCTGCGATCTGCTCCAGGCGTGCAATCTTTTCATCTGCCATAAACTCACCACCAACATTACACTCGGCAATAAAGGCAAAATCATCATCAAGTTTTTTATTTATTTCTTCCAGCTCGTCTAGAAGTTCCTGCTTATCAGCGCCAGTAGAAATCTTCTGCCAGCAATCGATCTCCGCATCACGTTTCAATACTTCGAACCGCATCCTGACCTCATGGATACGATCATAGATAGTCTCTAATTTAGTCGCTTTATCAACAACATATTCAGGTGTGGTTACTTTTCCGCAATCATGTAACCACCCAGCAATACTCAGTTCTTGCCATTGCTTTTCGTTCAGATCAAAGTTTTCAAACTCACCATCGTTACTTTCACAGGCAGCTTTTGCCAACATCAGGGTTATTTCAGGAACACGTGTACAATGCCCGCCGGTATACGGTGACTTGGCATCTATCGCGCCTGCAATCAATTTTATAAAGGCATGCAGCAAAGCTTCCTGCATATTAAACAGTTGCCTGCTCTCTAAGGTGACAGCAGCAAATCCTGACAGCGCCTCTACAAATTCTATATTGGCAGCATGATCCACAGTCGCATCTTCACTGTAGACTCAAACACAATAAACCAATAATTTCATCGTTACGATTATTTAGTGGCAGAACAATACTCGTCAGCGACTCAACTGCTAACAGCTTCAGTAATGGTGATAATTTGTTCTCACTGGTATTATCCAATGTCAACACACTGCTTCTATCGTTGCCAGTCAACAGCACCAGTGCATCTTCAATATCCATCGCGGGCAAGCTATCCGTAACCATTTTATTGTTTAGCTTATTGCAGAGAAAATCAGCCTTGAGCAGATCATCCTGTTCATCCATCAAATAGATAAGAGCCGCATCTGACTTACTTATCATCATGGTTTCTTCTGTAATAATCTTCAACAAAACATCCAGATCCTGTTCTCCGGCCAGCGAATTTATCAACTTGATAAATTTATTGATGGTTGATTTCATCATTTCCATCGCGGAATCTAGTTCATCAACCTCTTTGATGAAGGAAGCCTGTTGCTTGCCTGCATCGAAATCAAAGCGAGATATCGCTTTTGCTTCTTCAGACAACAGATGCAGTGGTGTAGAAATCTTCTTCGATGTAAACCAGATAACAGGGATAAAGATCAGCAGCACTATCAATCCGATAACTATCTGCTGATCACGGATGGCGATGGCATCAACCAGTAGTTCTTCTACAGGCGACAGCATTAGTGCATATAGATCAACGCCACCTGGCCTGGCAACGATACGTGCACTTCCTTTCCACAACTGCCCTGCATAGAGAAAGTCAAAGTCCTGTTCTTTGGCTTCAATAAATTTACTCACGTGTGTTAATACACCGCTACCCAACTGCGTTAGATTCGCCAGTTGCAACGTCTTCTCACTGGATGAATCAGTATCACTGACAACGACCTTGCTCCTGATTTCGGTATGCAAAAGTCTGACCCTCAGCATTGATCAATACCACTTCCGAATTCGGTGTCAGCTGGTATTTAGCAATAGTATTACTCAGGCTATCCAGGGTGATGTCAAAAACCACCACCACGCCAGGTTCACCTGTTTTACTCATAGCAGTTAGACCGACTATCTTACTGTCATAAAACAAATACGGTTTCGTCGCATGTGGTATGTCTGTCGCCTGTTGATACCAGGGACGCAGGCGTGGGTCAAATTGAGTTTTTTCACCGGCACTGCGAGATATCTCATTCAGTTCTTCATCATAAAAAATAGTATACAGTTTGTCAGTATCAAAGGCTGGCTCGAGCTGAGTCTTACTCAGATAAAACACGATAAATACTGAACCATCAGGCGGGCTATACTTTTCGCGAACGTAGTCGGCACCAACAGATGAAACAGCAAAATAATCACCGTTCTGATAACCAATACCTACTGCAAAAACGGATGGTTCAGAATCAAGAATGGCTCGGAAACTCGGTAGAAAAGAAACTCGATCTTTAAATGATTTTGCTTTGATTACCGGCGATAAACGAAACTGGCGAAGGTCTCCAACCAGAGAACCGTAGGTTGTTTTGAAATCCAGGATTAACTCCTGTGTAATCCGCTCATACATATCGTTAGCGGAGTTCATCATGATGTCAGAGGTTTTATTAAAACTCTGCCAACTCAGAATGATGCCTAAGGTAATGGTGATAACAATGAATAAAGTGCTTATTGCAATCTGTAACGGGTATTTTTTACGCAAGGTCTTTCCACTCTTCCTGTTGAAATCGGGCTCAGCACTTCAAATGCATCATTACACATGTTAAGTAATTGAAAAGTATAGTATTAATAAAAAAATCTACCAGCCAGCACTTTATTTATAAATACATGAATTGTCATAATATATCCTATTTGGGTTTCTTGCATTCTATTTAAGAGTGGTCTAATATTACTCAATCACGAATGAGAACGATTCTCTTTAACATTAACCGATAACAATGATCTGGCGTTTATGAGTAATCTGCAACCAACAACTAGTCTACTGTCTCTGGAAAACGGGCATAGTGGGCGTATTGCCTCCATCGATGGCGGTAAACAGATGGTAAGACGTATGTTATCGCTTGGTCTGCGTGTTGGAACAGTAGTCAATATGCTCAATCACCGCGGTAAAAGCGTAGTGATTCAAAATGCTGGAACGCGTGTCGCACTAGGTCCCGGCATTGCTGAAAAATTACTGGTAGAGCCGCTCGAAAACTAATCTATCATGGGCTGCTGCGAAAATAATAATGAAGCACAAGCTTCAGAAGCCAGCTCGCTGACCATTGCCATTGCAGGCAATCCCAACTGCGGTAAATCCGCCTTATTCAATACCTTTACTGGCATCCGTCAGAAGACCGGCAACTGGCCAGGCGTTACTGTTGATCGCAAACAGGGCTTTTTTGAACTAGAAAACAAGACAGTCACGGTATACGATCTGCCTGGCATATATTCTCTCGATGCCAGTTCGATTGATGAAGAAGTTACCCGTGATTATTTATTATCACGCGATGCCAGTCTGATCATCAATGTCGTTGATGCCGCCAACCTGGAACGCAATCTTTACCTCACTGCACAATTGCTCGAAATGGGCGTACCCATCGTACTGGTATTAAACATGATGGATATCGCGCGCAAACGTGGTATCGATATTGATTTCAAAAAACTTTCACTGGAACTGGGCTGTCCGGTCGTACCGATCATCGCTACCAGCGGTGAAGGCATCGATAAACTTAAACAGGAAATTCTCGCCATTACCAGCGGTGAGCACAGTGGTGGTTTCCGCCTGGCACATGATGAGATCGTCGAGCAGGCCATTGCTGATCTAATGCCAAGGCTGGAAAAATGCAGCCTTGCCGCGAAAGAGAACTTACACTGGTTAGCCCTTAAGTTACTGGAAAGCGACACCAACGCACAGGAGCAATGTGGCGCACTGGTGCTGGATGAAGTGACAAAATGGAAGATAGCCATAGAAGAACGTGCCGGTGAAGAAGCTGACATCCATATTGCCGACAGCCGTTTCAGTCATGCACATGCACTGGCTCAAACAGTCATCCGTGAAAAAGGCAAGGTCGGAAAAACCACCACCGACAAGATCGATAGTATCGTATTAAGCCCGATCTTCGGTGTGCCAGTATTTCTTCTGGTCATGTACCTGATGTTTATGTTTACCATCAATATCGGTGGCGCTTTTATCGACTTTTTCGATGGTGTTGCCGGTGCTATTTTTGTTGATGGTTTCTCCGAAATCCTCAGCCTTATCGGTCTACCCGATTTTTTACGCATTATTCTTGCCGATGGTCTTGGTGGCGGTATCCAGATCGTCGCTACATTCATTCCGATCATTGCTGCACTATACCTGTTTCTGTCTGCGGTAGAAGATAGCGGTTATATGGCACGCGCTGCATTTGTCATGGACCGTTTCATGCGCAGCATCGGTTTGCCGGGTAAAGCCTTCGTGCCATTGATCGTCGGTTTTGGCTGTAACGTGCCGGCGGTGATGGCAACACGTACATTAGAAAACGAGCGCGAACGTAAACTCACCATATTGATGAACCCGTTCATGTCATGTGGCGCACGTCTGCCGGTATATGCTTTATTCGTCGCCGCTTTCTTCCCAAGTAACGGACAAAACCTGGTATTTGCACTTTATCTGATCGGTATTATCGTCGCCGTGCTCACCGGTCTATTGATGAAACGGACTATATTGTCAGGTGAGAGCAGTGGTTTCATGATGGAGTTACCGCCCTATCACATGCCGACTGCTAAAGGCATTTTGCTGCGCACCTGGGATCGGGTCCGCCTGTTCATCAAAGATGCCGGCCAGGTCATCGTGGTCATGGTATTAGTGATCAACGTATTAAGCGCCATCGGTACCGATGGCTCCATCGGACATAATAGTTCTGACGATTCAGTATTGGCCGTCATCAGTAAAACTGCGACACCGGTGTTTGCCCCGATGGGCATCAGTGAAGACAACTGGCCGGCAGTCCTGGGCGTTATTTCCGGTATCCTCGCCAAAGAAGTGGTGGTCGGAACTCTTGATACGTTATATACCCAGCTGGCACGTCAGGACGCTGGTTTCCTCGAAGAGGAAGAAGCTTTTGATTTTTGGCAGGCCATCAATGATGCTTTGGCCACGGTACCAAAAAATCTTGCTGCTGTTACTGAAACGTTTAGCGATCCTCTGCAGATGAATGTCGGTGAGATCGACTCACTGGAAGCTGCCGCTGCAGCCCAGGAAGTTAATAACGCCACCTTTGGCGCAATGATTAAACGCTTCGATGGTCAGGCAGGCGCTTTTGCTTATCTATTATTCGTCTTGCTGTATTTCCCCTGTGTTGCCACCATCGGCGCCATCCGCAGGGAAGCAGGTACACCCTGGGCGGTATTCGTCGCAGCATGGACAACAACCATCGCTTATATTACTGCCAGCAGCTATTATCAAATTGCTACTTTCGCTCAACACCCCTTATTCTCAGGATTATGGTTAAGCGGTATCGTTATATTATCTTCCGGACTCATATACGGCCTTCGCCAATGGGCGCTCAAGGACAGCAAATTCAAGAGAACTCAAAGCGAAACTGAAGCGAAGGAGATGGGCGCATGATCCTGTCAAACATTCGTGACTATCTAAAACAGCGCGGCCAATGCACGCTCAGCGACATCGCCTTGCACTTCGACACTGATGCAGATGCGGTACGCGGCATGCTCAATGTGTGGATACGCAAAGGCAAAGTAAAAAAAAGTTCGGCAACCGATTCCTGCGGCACCAGCTGCCAATCCTGCGACCCTGCTGCCACCGAAGTTTATTCATGGTGTGAAAATAATAGTCAAACTGAGAACAAGCTTAAGGTCACAGTTCCCAGTAATTGCGACCACAGATAAGGCCCATAAAAGTAAGGTAATTGTCACTCTACCCTGCTTTACAGGCTTGCAGTATCACCGGTTTAAAACGACCAGATTTTTGAGTGTTTTTCTCGCTATACGCTCAACAGTGTACTAACATTTAGCCATGTTCTCCAACCACCCTAAGTATGTAATGTTGCTTGGTTTTATTGCTGTCATGCTGATGATGATGGCGGTGGTGTTTGTTGGCTACCAACAGTTGAGTGCGAACAACCGTAGCATGGAAACCATTGTTAACAATCACAATGCAAAAACGGGTTATATCATAACCATGTATGTTGCAGCACGCGAACGATCTATCAGTCTGTTGCGCATGCTCAACATGGACGATCCTTTTGAACGTGACGAAGAATACCTTTATTACAACAAACTGGCGACCCATTTTGCCGTAGCTCGTATTTCACTCACCGAACTTGGTTTCGAAGGAGAAGAGGCCGAGTTTTCACAGGAGCAATACGATCTAACTCAGAAGGCAGTTCCGATTTTGGAATCTGTCGTTGAGTTACTCATCAATGATGAGATCGCCGAGGCAACCCGGGTATTCGTAGAAGAAGCCATCCCCACACAGAACCTGGTGCTGGAACAACTCTCCAGGATGCTCGAATACCAGCAGCTGGCAGCACAACAGTCACTCGAAGATGCCAATACATCGTACCAGTCGACCATCGTAAAAGTTGGATCTCTTGCTCTGGCCGCATTTATCATCGGGCTATCTATCGCATGGACTGTAATAAAATATGCCTCACGTGCCAAAGAAGCAGTGTTCGCACAGGTGACGCTTGAATCGATCGGTGATGCCGTAATAACAACGGATGCAGCAGGCAATATCAATTACCTGAACTCGCTCGCCGAACAGATGACGGGCTGGTCATTCGAACAGGCGAAAGGAAAAGCCATCATCGATATCTTCAATGTTTCAGAGGATGGTTCCAAACATAACTACAACCTCTACGCTCACGAGACCAGTAATACTGAGAAAGCACTGAACATTGTCAACAAAGCCATACTGGTCAATTTAAATGGCGAATCTATCCCCATAGATTTTTCTGTCACACCCATATTAGAGGATGACAATAAGCGAATAGGAACCGCATTAGCGTTTCGCAATGTTGGCCAGGAACGTGAATTACGCAGACAGTTATCTTTCCAGGCATGCCATGATGCACTCACCGGCTTAATCAATCGTTATGAGTTTGAGAAACGCCTGAACACCCTGATCCGATCCTCCAAGGAGGAAGATAGCGTGCACGCATTGTTCTATCTCGATCTGGATGAATTCAAAGTAGTCAATGATACCTGCGGACACGTTGCCGGCGATGAGTTGCTTCGTCAACTTTCATCACTACTGCATCGTCAGGTCCGAGGACACGACACCATCGCACGACTTGGCGGTGACGAATTTGGCGTCCTGTTAGAAGACTGTGATCACGAAAACTCTGTCAAACTGGCGACAGAGATACTCCATGCGATCCAGGATTTTCATTTCGTCTGGGAAGGCTCAACCTTTAAAGTCGGTGCAAGCATAGGTGTAGTTCAAATCAATCATCACAGCAAGGACATAGCCAATGTCATGGCAACTGCAGACGCCGCCTGTTACAGCGCAAAAGACGGTGGCCGAAATCGAATTCATATCGCAGAAGAACATGATAGTGACATCGAAAGCCGACGCGGTGAAATGCAATGGGTATCCAAGATTGCACAGGCACTGGAAAAAAATAACTTCGAGCTGCATTATCAGTCAATTTTTCCACTCAAACAAAAAAATCAAGAATTATTTGGTATCGAATTACTGGTGCGCATGATAGGCGAAGATGGTGAGTTAATCCCTCCAGGTGCGTTCATCCCTGCCGCGGAACGCTATAACCTCATGGTTCAGTTAGATCAGTGGGTCGTCACTCACGCCTTTGAATGGTTATCGAAAAATCCAACGATAACAAACAAGCTAAACAAGTGTGCAATAAATTTGTCCGGCCAGTCGATCGGCGATGAGAGTTTTTTATATTTTGTTAAGACTCAACTCTCAGACTACAAAATAGAGCATAAAAACATATGCTTTGAAATCACTGAAACGGCTGCCATATCTAACTTAACAAAAGCAACTGAGTTTATCTCTGAACTCAATGCGATGGGCTGCTGCTTTGCACTCGATGATTTTGGCAGCGGGCTATCTTCTTTCGCCTATCTTAAAAATCTGCCAGTGGAATATATAAAAATAGATGGCATGTTCGTGCGTGATATCGCAAATGATGACATCGATCAGGAGATGGTAAGGTCTATCACCGGTATAGCTAAAGCTATGGGTAAGAAAACCATTGCTGAATTTGTAGAAAACGACGAGATCAAAGTAATCCTTGAAGACATCGGTGTCGATTTTGTTCAAGGTTACGGCATCGCAAAACCTCAGTCTCTGAAAATGCTGACAACTGACAAACTCAACTGGGACAACCGCTAACTAAATCAATGTTCACCTTTCGGCTTACGCACACCTGCCAGTCGATTACCCTGTTTCTGAGACCCACCTTTCGGAAAGATCTGATGCAGGTATCGGCTATTACCCTTTTCCTTTCCCCAGATCTTTTTGAAATGTTTTATCATATCTCGTACCGGCGCCTGCACGCCATGCCTGTCATGAAAAGTACGAATAAAATATATTTACCTGCCAATGCTCATCATGTCAGATGCCAGCTATTCACGTTTTGCGGAGGCGTAAACATAATCTTCTGACCATGCGTCAAGATCCAGCAAATATCCCTCACCGTCACAGAGAATACTCTCACCGTTTACATCCATGGTGAAGCTCTGCATATTTAGGTAATATATAGTTTTGCTTACACATGCTTCTCCTGAACTACAATCAATGCGCTATTATTAACGCCACCGACCACTACTATCAGCAAACCACAAACACTAACAATGTCCCAGTGGTAGTAACACATATACCTAAAGTGTTAGATAAAATATCAAAACAGAGTAAACAGTGATATGAACAGATCCAGAAAAAATTTTTTCTCGCCGAAATTACTCATTAACATATTGGTGACAAAAAAAAGCCTCCCGCAATAGACAGGGAGGCCTTAGCAACAACTTAACTTGTAATTATAGCTGTCTTTCTTTCATATCCACCTTGATTTCGACACGTCGATTTTTAGAGCGTCCTTCACGTGTAGCTGTTATCAGCGATTGGATTCTTTTCGCCGTAACCCACTGTTGTTATCTTATCCGGATCAGCACCGTTTGCTACCAGTTCTGCTTTAACTGCTTCTGCACGCTTTTCTGAAAGCTGCTGGTTAAAAGATGCATCACCGCTATCATCGGTATAACCTGCAATCACAACAGAACTAACGCTTTCGCCTTCAAATTTAGCGATCAGTGCAGCCACTTCAGCTTTACCTTCCGAACTTAATGTACTGCCACCCAGTTTAAATGTTGCACCCGATGCCAGGCTCAAATTACGATAGGCTGCCGCTCCAGCTGTAGTCGTGGCAGCTGCTGCTACAACAGCAGGCGCTACAGATTTATCTGCATCAGTCGCGACTGGTTCCGCATTCTCCACTGCGGATTTCTTCTCAGCTACGGCAGTTTTTTCAGTGGCTGCTTTTGCTTCGCCACCCTCACA
Organism: uncultured Gammaproteobacteria bacterium; assembly: GCA_963752725.1. GTDB lineage: Bacteria > Pseudomonadota > Gammaproteobacteria > SZUA-229 > SZUA-229. The sequence goes on along the minus strand of CAVWAI010000019.1, from coordinate 31,183 downwards.
GCCTGCGATCGCTGCTTCAGGTGTCCACCAACCGGTACGAACACAATGACCATTACTATCACGTACATATTCACCATCTGTTCCAAACCAGTATTCTTTTTCTGCAGCAGCATGTGTAGAAGCAGTACAGAGTATAACTAAACCAAGGGTATTCAATTTCATGTCTTTTACCTGTATTTAAATAGAAAATTTTTATTGTTTGATGTAACAGAGATAATCGTGAAAGTAACTGCGCTACATTACTTAGCTACAACTCAATAATACGCGCATTATAATGCGTATCCTTCTGAATCAAGTATGTGGCAGTACCTACAGAAAAGAGTAACATTTAACAAAGAGTTTACAATTGACTCATCCTGAAAGAAAGTTGTTTGCTATCCGAATAGAGCTTTTAATCCATCGAGATGTGACTTACCTTTATCCTGCGTGGATTTTTCTTTTGAAGCCTTGCCGCCCAGCCATTCGATCTCATCTTCGGGCAACTCATCGAGAAAACGGCTGGGTTCACAGATAATTTTTTCACCATAACGTTTTCTGGTTCGTGCCATCGTCATGGTCAGGCTTTTTTCTGCACGGGTAATGCCGACATAAGCCAGTCTGCGTTCTTCTTCTATATTATCTTCCTGAATACTGGTGACATGCGGTATTAATTCCTCTTCGAAACCGACCAGAAACACATGTGGGAACTCCAGACCTTTTGCCGCATGCAAAGTCATCAACTGCACAGCATCCAGGTCGGACTCATCCTGGTTACGTTGCAGGATATCCATCAATGAGAGTTGCGCCATTAATTCAGCGACTCCGGCATCAGCGTCTTTTTTCTGCAAGCGCCCAAGCCAGTCCATCAACTCCATTACATTTTTCCAGCGCCGTTCTGCTGTCTCAATATCCTTGCTCTGTTCACGCAACCAGCTCTCGTAATTTATATCATCGAGTAACTGCTGCATTATTTCGGTAGCAGAGTCATCTTCAGCGCGATGCGACAACCGTAACAGCCAGTCGGTGAATATACTAAGATTCTTGTAAGCACTTTTTGATATTTTTGATTCCAGACCGACTTCGCCACAGGCGGTCAACATGCTGACTTCTCTTTTGGTCGCATATTTTCCCAGCTTCTCTAATGTCGCTGCACCGATACTTCGTCGCGGCGTATTGATGCATCGCAGGAAAGCAGCATCATCATCTGGATTAACCAGCAACCTTAGATAAGCCACGATATCTTTGATCTCCGTACGTTCGAAGAAAGAGATACCGCCACTGACAACATAGGGTATATGCATGCCGCGCAGATAGGTTTCGAATACTCGCGCCTGAAAATTACCGCGATATAAGATCGCATAATCTTTATATTTTGTCTGTCTTTGAATCTTGTGCGACTGTAATTCCATACAGACTCGCTCACCTTCATCTTCTTCACTGTGGCACTGGATGAGACGAACACTGTCTCCCATACCTAATTCACTCCACAGCCTTTTCTCATAGACGTGAGGATTATTTTTTATTAGTTCATTAGCGAGTTTTAGGATGCGACTTGTAGAACGATAGTTCTGTTCAAGCTTGATGATTTTTATATTCGGGAAATCTTTTTCTAGTTGGGCAAGATTTTCAGGTTTCGCCCCACGCCAGGCATAGATCGACTGGTCATCGTCACCAACGGCGGTCAGACACTGGCGTTTATCTGCCAGTAACTTGACGATCTGGTATTGCACAGCATTGGTATCCTGATACTCATCGACCAGTAGATAATGAATTTTATGCTGCCACTTCTGTAAGATATCCTCACGTGTGGCAAACAGGTTCGCGGTCTGCAGGATAAGATCATCCAGATCAAAAGCATTATAGGCATGTAGCTGTCGCTGGTACTGGCTGTATAATTTGGCGATACCAAACTGTCGATCGTCTTCGGCGTACAGCGTGGCCTGCTCTGGCATGATGCCATCATTTTTCCATTGCGAGATCTGCCAGTGTGCGGATTCAGCCGCATCCAGGCCACGCTCGCCGGTGACTTTCAGTAACTCGGACAACACCGTAATGCAGTCAGCGGAAGCAAACACCGAAAAACCGGCCTTGTAGTCCAACTCGGCATATTCTTTCTGCAGGATATTTAGTGCCAGGCGATGAAATGTCGAAACCCGCAGGCCACGGCTGGCTTTGCCGCCCACCAGTTTTTTTACCCGGCTCTTCATCTCCTGCGCTGATTTATTGGTAAAAGTCACCGCCGCGATGCGAGACGGTGCGATACCGCACTCGCCGATCAGGTAAGCGATCTTTTCGGTAATGACACGGGTTTTACCACTGCCCGCACCAGCCAGCACCAGCATCGGTACATCGATGGTACGTGCTGCCTGTCGCTGCTGTGGGTTCAGACCGGGTTTATTGGTTGGTTGCTGCTGTGAATACGTCATACAAGCGGCGCATTTTACTCGATAGTATTTGAGAATTGTTCATTAGGTGGAAATATATTTACGTATTCTTTATCGAATTAAGCTCATGGTATCTTTTCACACCATATACGATTGCTTATTATTTGAACATTGCGGGGCGAGAACTGTAATCTATCAGAATAAAATCATAGTTAAGAACAACAGATGTCAGAGAGCAATTGGCGCTTAACAAAACATAATAATCACTTTACCATCGGCAAGCGTTAAACCTATTCAAAGTAGAATGAATGCTTAACAACACCTTCAGAGATTGAGCTCAACAAACTAGTCGCTCAACTGCCTCAAGCCTTGTCGGGAACTATAGAACCCGTAAACGACGACATGGTTAAAATCATGTTGTAATTCAGGTACTTTCACACTACGTATTTCGCATACTGGCTCACCATATTGCTGGTCCCAATAATACTCATCATAACAATTGATATGTATCAACTATTATGACGATGGGTATTGCAATACTAGCGAATTTGGGTGTATACAGAAGTATATGCTAACAAACTGATATTTAGAGAAGAATATAAAGAAATGATTTAAATAAACTGATTCTTGGGAGGAACACATGATGCGTTTCACAAAAAAGTGGCTGGTTTTTTTAAGTGTAATTAGTCTGATACTAACCTATTCCTTCGGTACATTTGCCGCCGACAAGCCCAACAAGAAACGCGGCCAGGTATATTTCAAAATGGTCTGCACCGTTTGCCACATGACAACTGCAGAACGCACCATTCCACCAGCTGACTACACTATGGAGCAGTGGAGCGCCTATTTTGACGCCAACGCTCACGATAAGACCGGCAAGACCAATGCCAGTGTTTCCTATTACGTAAGCACCGAATACCGCGAAAGCATAAGCGACAGCAACAAAGCTGCCAAACGTTTTCTTAACCTGAGCAATGAACAACTGCTCGCTGACGTGCGTAAGTTCGCCGTTAATGGCGCCAAAGATTCCGATACACCAGCAACATGCAATTAGGAAAAAGATAGATTAAATAAATTAACAACAACCGGAGTACATATCATGGATGTACTACAGAAAAAACAAAAAGGTGTCAGTCGAAGAGGTTTTCTCGGCTTATGCGCTGCAACAACAGGTGGTGCCGCTTTATCCATGCGCTCCTTCACCGCGAATGCGAAAATTCCTCCTAAACCGTCTTCATGGGCTTATGGTGACATCATCCCCTCAATCTGCAACATGTGTGTCAACCGCTGCGGTATCCGTTGCCACGTGGTTGATGGCGTGCTGGAGAAAATTGACGGTGACCCGGTCAACCCTAAAACCGGTGGTGGCACATGCGCCAAAGGTCAGGCAGGTGTCATGGCTCTGTACGATCCTGATCGCATCAAGTACCCGCTGATTCGTGTTGGCGAACGCGGCGAAGGCAAGTGGCGCCGTGCATCCTGGGACGAAGCTCTGGAATACACCGCTGACAAGCTTTCCAATATTGTCGAAAAATACGGTGCCGAAAGCCTTCTATGGTCATCCTGCACCGACCTTACAGAACGTTTTTTCATAAAACTGGGCAAACACATTGGTACGCCTAACTTTATTCGCCACGCTACCTTGTGCCTGGCATCGCGCAATGTCGGTTACTTCGGCACCATGGGCCCGGTACCCGATTGTGATCTGCCGAACTCAAAATACATCCTGATGTTCGGTGCTAACCGCATGGAATCTTTTGAACTGCCACACAACAGACAACTGATTGAAGCCATGACCAAAGGTGCCAAGCTGGTCACCGTGGATCCACGCATGACCGTGACTGCGTCCAAGGGCGAATGGATTCCGATCCGGCCACGTACCGATATGGCGCTAACGCTGGCACTGATGCACGTACTGATCAAGCAAAACTTGTACGACAAGGAATTTGTCGCCAACGCCACCATCGGTTTCGAAGAACTCAAAAAGCACCTCGAACAATACACACCCGAGTGGGCCGCAAAAGAAACCGATATCCCGGCGCAGAAAATTATCGACATGGCGATGGAAATGGCAGCTGTTGCACCCGCCGTTGTTATCTACCCCGGACGCCGCAGTTCCTGGTACACCAACGACACCCAGTTCCGTCGCACACTGCCTATGTTGATGGCGCTGCTCGGTGCTTTTGACGTGCGTGGTGGTAATTTCTACAACGCCGGCAAAGTCAAGCTCGGCGCCTATGACTGGGAGATCGAACCTTTCAACATAGCCGACCGTGTTGACGGTTTCGATGAAGACAGTTACCCGCTGGCAAACCACGGTGATGGTGGTTACATACACCTGCGCGACACTATCCTCAACGATAAAGGCAAGTACCCGATCAAGGGCTGGATGATTTACAAACAGAACCCGCTGGCCGCCGTCGCTGATAGTAATAAAACACTTGAGATGATGAAAAAGCTCGATTTCATCTGCGCTATCGATGTGCAGCCTTCGCAAACCGCATGGATGGCAGACATCATATTGCCGGAAACACTGTACCTGGAGCGGCTTGACCCGATCTGGAATCCCGGTGGTGCGGTGAAATACATCGGTATACGCCAGCCTGCGGTGAAACCACAGGGCGAAGCCAGGACCCTGCTCGAAATCTGTCAGGGACTTGGCGAAAAACTCGATGCGCGGCACAAGTACGAAACACCGATCAAGGATGCTTTCAACTTCACCATCGAAGACTTTATCGATACGCAGTTGAAGCCCCTGCCCGTGGACAGGGCGAGCCTGAGCAAAACTGGCTCCTGGTTCGAACCCACCAAAGCCCCAGAAATGGGCCAGTACCGTAGTGGTAAGAAGGCTTTCAAAACACCATCTGGAAAAATTGAATTTGTGTCCGAACGTTTCCGCCGCAACGGTTACGATCCCATCCCGGTGTATGAAGCACCTGTCCTCGAAAAGGGTAAACAACGTCTGGTCACTGGCCGCTATGCCTGGTTCACCCATTCCACTAACCAGAACAATCGCTGGCTCAATGCACTGCATCCGGAAAACGACGTCTGGATCAACCCCGATGTTGCACGCGAGAAAGGCATTGAGAACGGTGAATATGTCAGGGTGAAAAGTAAGGTGAGCGAAATCACCATCAAGGCTTATGTCACACCGCGTATACGGCCTGACACGGTGTTCATCACCCACGGCTTTGGCACCAACTCAGCAGGACAGACCACGCTTTACGGCAAGGGTGGCGCCGACCAGGTATTGATGGAAAGCAAAGCTGATCAGATTTCCAACAACCAGGCACTGCACGAAACCTTCGTTGAAATCACAAAATTATGACGGGAGTATAACGATGAAAACATATAACGCAAAAAAAACATCGAGCCGTCGAGAATTTCTCAAGGCCATCAGCACCACATCGGCGGTGGTCGCAGGCAGCACACTCTCTGCTTCGGCAATCGCCAAAGCCATCGAGCATAAACCACGCTACGGTATGCTGATCGATACCCGTCGCTGCGTTGGCTGCCATGCCTGCAGCATTTCCTGTCGCAGCTGAAAACAATGTACCGGAAAATCATCACCGTTCCTGGGTGGAATACACCGAGAAAGGCACTTTCCCGGATGCCACCCTGCATTTCCTGCCACGCCTGTGCAACCAGTGTTCGACACCACAATGTGTCTCGGTGTGCCCGACCAATGCGACCTACATTCGTGATGACGGTATCGTCGTGGTCGATGACGGAGATCTGCATCGGCTGCAAATACTGCATTCAGGCCTGCCCGTATGATGCGCGCTTCATCAATCCGGAAACCGGCGCTGCCGACAAGTGTGACTTCTGTGTCGACCGTCTTGCTGTGGGCATGGAACCGGCCTGCGTGGCCACCTGTTTCAATCGCGCACGTATCTTCGGTGACCTGAACGATTCCAATAGTGAAATTTCACGACTGATCGCAAGTAATGCCGTCACCGTGTTGCGTCCGGAAATGGGTACTCAACCCAATGTGTTCTACATCGGCATCGATTACGCCGATGAACACGATGTGCGTTTCCCCAATCAACATATTCGCGTGACCACGCACCGCGATGGTAACAAGAGGAGGTAACAGTCATGCATGAAACAACCTGGGGATTACCCGTCGTCCTCTATCTCTTCATGGCGGGCCTGGGTGCCGGCGCACTGACCACCAGTGCTTCGGTATTGTTACGCGGTGGACCGACGGGGAAATATTTCGACATCGCACGTTACGGTGCCTTCATCGCACCTATCCCGGTGATGCTGGGTAGTGCTCTGCTGGTGTTCGAACTAGGTTCGTTCCAGGTTGGTAACTGGTTCCGTTTTCTGAACCTGTACCTGGTCATCAACCTGTCGCCAATGTCGATTGGCACCTGGTTGCTCACTGCTTTTCTCGGTGTCAGCATAATCTATGCTTATACCTTTCTGTCGCGTGATGCCCGACCGGGTGATGCGCAGGAAAAACTGCGCCGCATGACCGCCTGGATAGGTGTGCCCCTGGGTATCGGTGTGGCCGTGTATACCGGTGTGCTACTTGGCGCCCTGCCCGCACGTCCGTTCTGGAACTCACCGATACTGGCACTGTTATTTCTGCTGTCATCGATATCAACCGGCATAGCTTCCATTATACTGGTACGCGCCATCCTGCAGCGCAGGCAGCTCAGTGCTGACGAAGAGCTTGAGTACCACGAAAGCGGTTATTTATTATCGGCCACCGACACGCTGTTGATCGGCTTCGAACTGATGACCCTCTTCCTGTTCCTGATGTACGCCCATCTCACCATCGGTCATACCCGTGAGGCGGTCGGCGTAATCATGTTCGGCGGCGAGCTGGCGCTAACGTTCTGGTTGTGGGTGGTCACCATAGGCCTGTTAATTCCTGCCAGCATCGAACTTGCAGTCATCATTCCGCGGCTGATTCACCACGGTAAATACCTCAGCCACAGGTACATTGATATTATTGTACCCGTGACAGTCCTCATCGGTGGTTTCATGCTGCGTTATGTCGTGCTCATCGCCGGTCAGATCACCTTCCCTATCGGGCTCTAATCATGGTCGCGGACTGGCTCAAGGGACTACGCGAAGACTACCAGCTAATTTTCGTCGATGAGTGGTCTCCTTACCTAGGTGCGATCCTGCTGGTCATTGTGGTCTCGGCACTTACTGCCAACGGCCTGTTCTGGGGCGTGTTCGGTGGCCTTAAACTCTGGGGAGACTGGTTCAACAACTTCATCGGTCTGGGTCCGTTGCTCGGCATCAAGGAAGAACTGCACAGCCCGCTGATGCACCGCATCTCACTGATGGACATCACTCTGCTTCTGGGTGCGTTTTGTGCAGCACTGCTGGCGCACCAGTTCCGCATCAACCGACCACCCAAACTGGAATACGTTACCGGCGCCATCGGTGGCACCCTGATGGGCATCGGCGCCTCGTTCGCTGGCGGCTGTACTACCGGCGGCTTTTTTACCCCGCTAACATTTGCCTCACCCGCTGGCTGGTCCATGTGGCTGGGACTGCTAGCTGGCGCCTTCATTGGGCTTAAGGCGCTGCTATGGGTAATGGAAAACATTAGCTGGGGCATGACGCCTCCATCAGTATCTAGTAACAAGGGCGCACTGTACACTTACTATCCCTTGATCGGACTCATGGTACTCGCAGCCGTGTTGTGGTGGGCCGCAAGCTGGTTCACCTCCGAAGACAAACGGCTAATCAGTCGCGGCATTATTGTCATTGGAGGTTTCGCACTGGGTTTTATTCTACACCGCTCGCGCTTCTGTTTTTCTCGCGTGTTTCGTGAACCTTTCATGACCGGCGAAGGCACCATGACAAAAGCCATGATACTAGCACTGGCGCTGGGCATCCCATTGAACTCCTTGCTCATACAGAAAGAAATGATCGACCCTTACCTGCCCATCCCTGCTACCTTCTGGCTAGGCTCGGTGATCGGTGGTTTTATCTTCGGCATCGGCATGGTATTAGCCGGTGGTTGTGCTTCCGGTTCACTGTGGCGCATGGGCGAAGGCCATCTCAAACTATGGGTTGCCATTTTCTTTTTCAGCTGGAGCGGCTCGTTATTCAGCGCTTTTGTCAAACGTTGGGATCTACTCACTCGTGAAATGACGCTTGACCTGGTCGAGGCCAGCAAGGTCGGCATACAGGTATTCCTGCCCGAAACCTTCGGTGGCTGGGCCTGGTTTTACCTGTTCACTTTCGGCATGTTACTACTGTGGTATTTGCTGGTGCGCTATAACGAGTCTACGGAAAAATTTACCGTGCTTTAAACACTCAACCGGTTACTTATCATTTTCTCTGCAGACCATTTCAAGCATTAGCAACAAAAATAATGCCAATGGCTGATAAAAAGCGTGTGCCGGCCGTGTTCGTAACTGTTCCTCCCAGTGACGTGTCCACGCTAGCTCCAGGCAAAAATCACTAAGCGCATTATCAATCTTCTGCTGGTCATGTTCGTCATTGTCCTGCAGCAGCAGGCGATGCAGGTACGCAAAAAACTCCAGCTGAACACTGAGGTGGTCTGGTTGTTCAGTCACCTTTTCTGAAGCCATTTCGATATCAAAGTTACGGTATTTGGACTTCAGTCGCTGATACACTGATACCGGTTGTGGTTCATCGTCACTGTAAAGATGTGCGTTGGGGTGTAGCGGTATGGCATCTTTATTGTATTCGAACAAATTGATGTATTGGCTTTCAAACACATTGTAATCACTAGCAGGATTATTATCACAATAGGCAGCGAGTTCGCCTACCATGTCGGCGAGGGATTCTGCCTTTGACAGCTTTGATACCTGCTGCTCTAGTTCTTCTGTATAACGACCATCCAGTAAACTCTGGTACAGCTCCTCGGTCGGGTAAGCAAAACTCACCGACAATAGATCGAATATAAAAGCCCGTGCTTCGATATCATCATTACCAGTCTGCATTACCCCCCCTTGAAAATCCGCTTTTGCCGTCAAGTGAGCTTAAGCGTTAGCGCATCTTAAAATTATATACACAATGAAAGATAAGCTAATTTATCTAAACAAATTAACAAAATATTTAATTGTATATTACATTGTCACCAGTATATTACTTGCTTCTTTATATGATGATAATTATTTAGAAGGTCTTTCAATAATGCTGTATCCATATAAAGAATACTTAATGAAAGGCTGACACCTGTTTTATCCCCCCTTTCGTTTGCTGAATTTTTGCCGTTGGTAGAGTAAAACATTATCAATCGTGGCCTGTTAGCCTTGCGCGCACGGATGGCGCGTCAAGGCGGGCTCGTAGGCAACACCTGAGGATTCAGGCACCCCGCACGCTTTTTTTCGGGGCAATCGGAGCGGGATGGCATGTTACAAAACACGTCCTGTGTTTTGCCCTTATGGGCCAGCTAGAAAACAGCTGTTCAATTTTGCTCCCGGCAAAATTAGTTTGGTTACTTTTCTTTTGCTACTGACTAAATTTGTCTGGAACAAATTTGAACGAGCTTTGCTCGACCCGTAGGGTGAATAATATGGATGTTATTCATACAGAAAAGTAACTCGCCAGCGGGGCGAGACCCGCAATCTAAAAGAGTAAATCCATACAATTAAGATTACTCCGTTCCTCATAATGACAACTAAATTTCCTTCTCAACCGCTATAATCAAACAATGCAAATAAATACAACAACCGGGCTCCTCGATGAATGCAGACAATGCTCCTCTCCCAATAAGGACATTCGCCCGGAGAATACCGCCATCGATTTAGTCGTCATACACTCGATCAGCCTGCCACCGGGAGAATACGGTGGTGATGCGATCGAAAATTTTTTTCAAAATCAACTAGATAAAAACCAGCACCCTTATTTTGAAGAGATCCATCAGATGAAAGTATCTTCACATGTCCTGATCAAACGTTCCGGAGAGATAGTACAATTTGTGCCTTTTCATGAACGCGCATGGCATGCGGGCCAATCCAGCTACATGGGGCGTGATAACTGCAATGACTTCTCCATCGGTATTGAGCTGGAAGGGACCGATACCGATTATTTTGAAGACCAACAATACGGGCAGTTAGTCTTGCTGATCGCCGCCTTACAACAGGCTTATCCGCAGATATCAGATAATATTACAGGTCACAGCGATATTGCCCCCGGTCGCAAAACCGACCCGGGTACAGGCTTCGACTGGAGCAAATTAAACCTCACTAGCAAGGCGCTGGTTTAAGCAAATTTGTAAAGAAACAGCTATAGTTAGACTAATAAAAATAACAAATGTTAAAGCTTCTATTTAAAGTTTTAAGCGTATGGCACTAATCTCAATCATCCTGGGTCTATTTCTCGATCGCACATTTCGTCATCTGCACGATCTGCGTGACATGGCATGGTTTGAGTTTTACTCACAATCGATATTGCGTTTCACTGGCAAATTCATGCCGCCGTTACAATTTATTTTAATTCTGGCGCTACCGGTAATTTTTATTCTCGGTATCCAGATCCTGCTTTATGATTTTTTATTTAATCTGCCAAGTTTTCTTTTTGGCGTAATTGTTTTTATCTATTGCCTGGGACCGGCCTGTTTAAGTACTGACATCGAGGCCTATCTTCATGCCAGAACCATGGGCGATGAAGATGAAGCATTACACTATGCCGGCACCATTACCGATACCGCAGCATCCGCCTCACCAGACCAGCAGACCAGCGATGTGACACGAGCGATATTACATATCGCTAACGAACGTATTTTTGCCACGATTTTCTGGTTCGTTATCTTAGGTCCTTTTGGTTGCATGCTGTATCGCCTGATTTCAGAGTTAAGCAAACAGATCGAGTTTAATGAACTGGCTGAATTTTCAGAATTTATTCACTCTATCATGGCATGGATTCCAGCACGTATGCTGGCAGCCGGATATGCGCTCACAGGCAATTTCGATAGTGCCTACCATGCATACAAAGATCGTGCCCACACCTCCGATTTCTCACAGAGTAATGCCGAAGTCCTTATTTCTACCGGTCTGGGCGCAATGTATAATCTGGATATGGAAAATGAACTCTCCAGTATCCATGCTGCACAGGCACTGGTAATGCGTGCCGTCGTTGTCTGGATAGGCATGCTCGCTTTGATGACACTGGGTGGAATATTTACTTAACTGCTAAATAATATGACGACTTATATTGATGTAATCCGGCATGGGGAACCCGTTGGTGGCAGACGTTACCGAGGTTATAGTGTTGATGATCCGCTAACAGAAAAAGGCTGGACACAGATGCGGGCCGCTGTCGCCAAAGACACACCCTGGCAACACATCGTTTCTTCACCACTAAAACGTTGTCTTGAATTTAGCCAGGAACTGGCTGCCGATCTACAGATACCCTACAGTATCGAAGATAATATGAAAGAGATCGGTTTTGGCAGCTGGGAAGGCAAAACACCAGAGCAGATCCTTGCCGAAGACAGCGAAGCCTTGAATCACTTTTATCAGGATCCGGTGAATAACCGACCCAGAGGCGCGGAACCACTGGATGCTTTTTCAGAACGTGTCTGGGATGCTTACCAGCGTATCCTTGAGGAGCATAAAGATAAACATGTATTAGTGGTAGCACACGCCGGTGTCGCCCGTGCAATCACCGCAAACATCCTGAAGATGTCACTGGATGATGTTTATAGCCGGCTTAAAATTGATTATGCTGCCATCATCCGTAGTTCGGTTGATGAAGGTTATCCACCAAAGCTGCATATCCAGGGGCCCAGATAAACCAGTTCACCTGACTGGCCTCAGTTTTTTATATCGTTCTCAGGCAACAGCTAACCTTCGTAAATGCTCTATGGTTTCTGCACTTGCCCCCGGTCCTGATGATAATGCCAGATCTCGCGCATCCAGTTTGCGTCCATGCTTCGATAAAATAGACACATCAGCAAATTCTTCACCTGGATCTCATTCAATAAACTTTACCGGTTCACCTTTAGTCATAATAAAGCCAAAGGTAAAAAATTTATTACTCTAGCCGCTTAGAAAAAAGCAGCGCACAAAAAAGCCCTGTGCGATGAAAACATCGTACAGGGCTTTTTAAAATACAGTGGTTCTTACTGTGGCTGAACCTGAGAAGCCTGTAGACCTTTAGGGCCAGTTTCAACTTCGTAGCTTACGGCCTGACCTTCAGTTAAGGTTTTAAAACCATCACCGACGATCGCACGAAAATGAACGAACACATCGTCGCCACCTTCAGCTGGGCTGATAAAACCATAACCTTTAGATTCGTTAAACCATTTAACGGTTCCTGTAGTTGTAGACATAATTGTTACCTATTTATTCAAGAGTAATTGAAGCCTTTTCATTAAGACCATTGGGCAAGAACGTGTTGATATTACTTATGAAGAACAGGACGAGGCACTACTTTGGAACATCGAAATGGTGTACATAAATATATGACTTACTTTCAAGCTGTGCAAATTATATACCGCCGTTTTCCAGAGTCAACAATTTTTCCCGCTTAAATCTGGCACGTAAAATGCAGTAATTTATCGACATTTATCCCTGATAATTTTATGTCATCATGTGTTCTTCACATATTGCATAAGTATCTTATCAAGATGATTTGCAAACGCTTTGCGATCACTCTGGCTCAACGGTGGTGGCCCACCAGTATTGATTCCGCTGGCACGCATGGTCTCCATAAAGTCCCGCATTGTTAATTGCGCTTTAATACTGTTAGCGGAATATAGCTCACCGCGCGGGTTGAGTGCCTGACCGCCTTTTTCGATGACTTCTGCCGCCAGTGGAATATCGCTGGTGATGACAAGATCACCCGCAGCAAGTCTTTTAACAATTTCATCATCGGCAACATCAAACCCCTGAGGCACCTGAATAAAACTAATGAAACGTGATTTAGGAATATTGACCAGCTGGTTAGCCACCAGCGTCAGTTTAACTTCTGTACGCTCTGCCGCTCTGAATAAAATTTCTTTTATCACCACAGGACATGCATCGGCGTCCACCCATATTTTCATCTTATGTTGCTGCTGTTAAAACTTAGAGTACCGAGAACAATCACTGTCATATCCATCGGTTAATATGTTCGCCCTGTGAATAGTTTTCCAATACTCGTTCCGGAAAGCTGGAAAAGACACCATCGACACCAAGTCTGTACATCTTGTTTATGTCCTCCGGGTGGTTTACGGTATAGACATAAACCTTCAAACCTCTGTCATGTGCATCATCAACAAATCGTTGATCGATAAAATCCAGCGCTGGATTGACCGAAAAAGCGCCAAGGTCCTGGGCAAACTTTGCATCATCGACCGGCAGTGCACGTATCAAAGCACCAAGTTTTATATCTTCATCGAGACGCTTCACAGCTAATAATTCGCGATGATTAAACGAGGACACCAGGAAACTGTCTTTGTGCCAGCCTTTCTCGACATATCTGGATATCAACTCGACCACCGGCGCTGCTGTAGCTGCACCTTTGAGTTCGATATTAAGGCAGGCTTTTGAATCGACCTCTTCACAAACCTCTTCGAGTGTCGGAATACGCTGACCATCACCCGCATCCAGCGACCGCAGGTATTCAAAAGACTGCTCTTCAAGGTAACCCGCTGCATCGCTTATTCTCTCCAGCCGGTCATCATGAAAAACGACCAGATGGCCATCGACGTAATAAACATCGACCTCGACACACAGTCACACCGAGCTCGAGCGCTTTGCGAATTGAGCTCAAGGTATTCTCTGGCGCATGCCCCATCGCACCGCGATGACCGATACAGAGTAAAGAGGGTTTTTGCATCATCGAGGTTCGGTTATTGCTTCTCGGCCTGTATCGTGTTTGAAATTTTCTCCAGAACTTTCAGCGATAGTCCTTTTTCAGCAGCCAGACTCAGTGCACGCTGTAGACGTGCAACCGCACTTCGTCCCATGCACATATGCTCACGATCACCATCGAACGCCTTCACCATACCATTGATCAATTCATGACGGTTTAACGACTGTCCGATGAGCGCTTCCTGAAGGGTGATAACGTCACTGGCGACATCATAAGCAACCGCGTTATGCTCTGCCCATAATCGCCCGACGTTACCGCCTACTTCCAGGCCAGAGATATTAGTGGTCAGGATATAAACATTTTTTAATACCAGCTCATGTAACAACGCTGCTTTATCGCTAAGCACTGTGGTGGCAATATCTATGGAAGCGAGTGCCTCAGCAATCAGGGCTGCGTGCTTGCCAAAAACGGGTGACGGGATAATTACTTTTGAATCCTGACCTTTCTTTTTTTCGAACCAGACTGAAATTACCGTTGGCTCCAGATCGTATTTTTCCCAGTCTGCTGGCAATAGCTCATTTTGTGACAATACGATTCTATCTTTCCAGACTGGAGGTATATTGGCCAGTTGCTCATGCAGATCCGCCTCGGCGACGGCAATAAGCACTAATTCTGGCAGTTCTACCGCATCCGCGACGGTCTGCATGTCGACCCCACGAACCACCGGATGTACCGTATACCCAGATCGCAAAAAACCACGAGCAAAGACACTGCCCATTTCTCCTAGACCAACAACCACAACTGATTTATTCATTCTATTAACCCAGCTATTAATTTCGACACTTTCATAGGTTACAATGTGTTTTTGAGATTTCTATATAATACATCTCTTTTCCATAATAACAATAATATAAGGAATCCAGAGTGGATCGCCACAGACAACTACTACAATGGCTGGAAAGCCTGGCCGCTGACACCTACATTGATTTGCATGCGGCATCGGCAGATGCCAGTTTCAGACAATATTTTCGGGTAACCAGTAAACTCGACAATAAAACCTATATCGTGATGGATGCACCACCGGAAAAGGAAGATTGTTATCCCTTTATCCAGGTCACTAACCTGATAAGAAGTGCGGGTGTAAATGCTCCAGATATTCTCGCCGTGGATATGCAGCAGGGTTTTTTATTACTGGATGATCTAGGTAACAAACCTTACCTGGACCACCTGGATGAGAGCACTGCTGAAGATCTATATATCGATGCCATCGATGCGCTGGTGAAGATGCAGACCATCGATGCCCTGTTACCCGCTTACGATGCAAAGTTATTACAGACTGAAATGGATCTATTCGAAACATGGTATTTGAATCGTCACCTTGGTGTGCAGTTAAGCAAAACACAAAAAGCCATCCTGCAGACTGTTTTTGACTCATTGATAAAAAATGCAGAACAGCAACCACAGGTCTTCGTACACCGCGATTATCATTCACGCAACCTGATGATTACCGACAGTAATAATCCAGGGGTGATCGATTACCAGGACGCCGTCATTGGTCCGATAACCTATGACCTGGTTTCTCTATTTAGAGATTGTTATATCGAGTGGCCAAGAGAGAAAGTAGAACACTGGTTAGATCTGTACCTTGCTCGGATAACACCTGATTACCTTATCGACAGAGTTACCTTGATGCGCTGGTTTGATCTGATGGGACTACAACGCCACTTGAAAGTTTTAGGTATCTTCGCACGTCTAAATTATCGTGATGGCAAAGCACAATACCTGGATGATCTGCCACTTACCTTAAAATATGTTCTCGCTGTCTGTAGCCAATATAAAGAATTCAGGCCGTTGAAAAAACTGATCGAAGAAGCGATCGCCAGTTCAGCGATGCACGAAAAGACATGAAAGCCATGATACTAGCAGCCGGTCGTGGCGAACGCCTGCGACCACTGACCGATGAGATACCAAAACCTTTGCTCAAAGTTGCCGGTAATTCACTGATCGAGTATCACCTGCAAAACCTTGCCCGCGCTGGCTTTAAAGACATCATCATCAACACCGCCTGGTTAGCAGAAAAAATCCATCAGCAACTAGGCAATGGCGAACGCTATGGCGTTTCCATTACCTACTCGGACGAAGGCAAAGCCCTGGAAACAGCGGGAGGCATCATAAACGCATTACCCCTGCTAGGTAACGAACCATTCCTGGTGGTTAATGGTGATATCTGGTGCGACTTTAATTTTTCTTCACTGCCTGAACTAAAACCAGAAATGCAGTCACATCTGATCCTGGTCAACAACCCAGAGCATAATCCAGACGGCGATTTTTCGTTACATAATGGCCTGATAAAAAACACCGGCGAGTCGATGTACACGTTCAGCGGTATAGGATTGTATAGACCCGAATTTTTTGCAGGCCAGCCATCTGGGCCATTACCATTAGCGCCCATCATCAGAAACAAATGTCACCACGACCTGGTGAGCGGAGAATTATATGCTGGCCAGATGGACAGACGTTGGCTCAGTTGAAAGGTTGCACGATTTAGAACAGCAGCTTGCCTAGATCTTGCCCACGAAGTTAACGAACACACCCTGGCTGTCGTAACTAAGATCTGTCAGGTCATCAGAGAAATCAGTGAAGTTATAACCGACACCGATTTTCAGATTTTCACCGACGTGGCGATATAAACCTAACAGTGTTCCTGCCCTCTGATCCTGCGCATCCGGTACATCCAGTAAACGGCCTTCGATCAGTGCGTCCCAACGATGGGTGAAATGCCAGTCGGCGCGTAATACATAGAGGCTGGCTCTGCTGTCAAAGAATTCGGGGTTCAGGCGATCCTGTGCAAGCTGCCCTAAACGGTAAGCATACTTGCCGCCGATGCTCCAGCGCTGAGTCAGGTCATAGATCGCATCAAATGATAATATATGACTTTTCTGAATGAAGTCGACCGGGTTACTGGCACCGACGACCTGTCCGGTCACCGGATCAGTTGCTGACAGGTCACCGAAGGGCACATTATAAAAATAGGTATATTTCATCAACGTATTCAGACGGTCATTATCGATCGGGCGATAACCATAACCCAGAACGATCTCAGTAAAGTTACCGCTATAAAGTTCACCTAATGTACTGGTACTTTCAGAGAAGTTTGCCTTGCCGAGGAAACGCCAGTCGGAATCAACCTGGTAAGTCAGATTATTTTTCATCAGCCAGGTAGTGCGGTCCGAAGTTAGTGTGGTCGGACTTTCCGTACTATCAAGACGATATTCCAGTGCTGCAGAATAAACCACGGCGCCAAAGTTATAACCGGCATTTAAACCCAGGGCTTTGCGGTCAGTTTCAGCGCCGGTTTTTTTATCTTCCAGTACGCCCATCTCAAGATTACCGCCAAAGTTCCAGCGTTCATCCGGCGTGTAATCGACACCAAAGGCATGTGTTAGACCGGTAGGTACATCACCGTGGGTGTAACGTTCTTCAGCGTAAACACTGGTAGTATCGGTATAGCGTGAACGAATACCGTTATTCCAGTTACCGCGGCGTGCACTTACGCCATTATCAGAACGGGCATTCTCAAAGGTATAGGCACTATAAACATTGGTTCGATCAGACACCAGGTAATCCAGACCACCTTTGGCGCCAGGCCCTGGTTACCAGAGACAACTCACCATCGAGGGTTAATCGATTAGTTGCACGCACACTACCACCTGAACCAACACGATTATTTTCATCACGATTACCACTTGTTGCCGCGGTTCCCTGCGCAAAACCGTAAGCAGTCCAGCTGGCTTTGGAATCATAATGTGCTTCAGCTGCCAGGTCTAAACGATCACCCTGTTTCTGTGTCACAGGCACAATAAGCGAATTATCGGTACGGGTGTCAACACGACCGCCACCACTGAAACGCCAGCGATCAGTCGCCTGGTAGGATGATGACACATCCAGCGCCTCGGTTTTCAGACCAAGATCCTGATCACGTGAATCCAGCTTAACATCGAGATCGGTGCGTTTGGTCAGCGAAGTGTTATAACGGCCGCCGAACAGCGTCAGGTCTGTCGCGGTCAACTGTCCGGGTGCAGAGAAACCGGCTTCACTCTGTTGTGCATAAAAGGTTGCAGTGCCCCGGCCACCCGAGATCAGTTCATCGATTAAGGCACTACCCTCCAGTCGGAAGGCACTACTTTTTGCGTCAGGATCATTGCCATTGTTCAGCGGGTCAAAACTAAAACCGCCGTCATTCGAATTTAATGCGCCGGAACCTGCGCCTTCACTGTTGGCCGCTTCGATACGGACCCATGTACCGGTACTCTTACGCAAGGTCAGATCGATACCGTTCAATGAACTGTCCTGATCCGCCTGTTGCTGAGCACTTAAGGTGGCACCTAACTTAACGTTATTATTAAACCAGTAATGCGTACGGCCACCGGATGCCAGGCTGTCTATCTCTTCCAGACCGGGCGAGAACTCATAACGTGATACCAGGTAGACAGGGTTGCCGCTTAACGAAGTATCTGAAACCAGGAGGCCATCATCAGCAATAGAAGTTAATGGCTGGCTTAATAATATTCGTCCCTGCAGGTAATCAAGATCATAATCGATTACCGGTACCAGGTTTTTCACGCCGATGACGACACCGGAATCTTTATCACGAACCTCGATACGCACCCGGTCGGAACCGATGAGGATATCCTGATGGCGTAAGAAATAAAGCGAACCACCGGTACCTCTGAACTCATCACGGCCGGCAACGGTACCTGGCTCTGCGGCAAAACCTTCGACCAGTAATTTCTGTTCACCAAAGTCCGTATATTCTTTACTTTCATAATGACCGGTAACACCATAGAGGCCACGATCGATCTGTGCCAGTGTGGTATCGAGATAACCGATGGTGAAGTTACCTAAAATACCGTAGTTATTATGTTTTTGCAGTCGTATATAAAACTTACCGGAAGTCGGCGCACGTTCTTCCAGCGTCGAATCGTCAGCGAAGGTCGGATAAAACAGATCAGGATCCAGGCGTCTCAATAATGCGCGTGGATTCTTTTCCAGGAAGTTACTGAATATCTCATCGATCGGGCCTTCCTGTGTGTCGGCGCTACTGGTTAACATCCAGTCATCACCAAAAGTACCTTCAGTGTAGTAGGCAAATCGACCGCTGATGTTTATATCGTTATTGAATTCATCTTCGTTCTGGCTAACCAGTCTTGCCGGACCGGTGGTCCTGTCTTTTGCTGCGGTGACATCGCCCATCGCAACATAGAACCAGTCATTTCTTGCTAGCTCCATATCACGCAGGAATAGTTCACCGTTACCTTCCTCATCCAGTACTGCGACCTCGATGGTATGCATGCCACGCGGGAACAGTTCTTCGCTGACGAACTCACCCTTGTCATTGACCGGTACTTTTTTACCCGCCAGCCAGACATTATGGCCCTGCGGAATCTTGTCACCATTGATAGTGACTGTACCGCCCTTGATCTCGATCTGCTGCACATGGAGATGATTTTCACCGTAACCGCCCAGCAGCTGTATGTCTCTTTCACTGTTTTCATCTACGACTATTTTTGTGCTGTCATCGGCGTCTTCATCCAGCTCATTGACCACCCATAATGGCAGGGCGATGGTCTCATCGAAATCGTCTTCTTCGTCATAGACTCGTAATATATAGACCAGGCGTTTGGTCGCGGCGCCAAGATCTTTGAAGTCTGCATTCCATTCAGCAATATCATTTTCATCCAGTGGAATAATTGCCAGCGGTTCTGACTGGGTGGACTGTTTTAGACCAAACAGACGAACTTCTGCACGTTTGATGAAATTACGATAGTTGCTGTACATTTTAAAATGCACTTTATTTTCTTCGACTTCGGTTTCCGGGTCGTCCTGAGAGCGAATCGTATTCGGCCAGGCAGTAATATTTAATCGCGGTTTTTTCTGTAAATTATTAAACTTAAACTGGATATCTGCGGCTTCCAGAGCAACGTCGGTACAACGCTGTATATCTTCCGTGTTTTTGTACGGATCGTATAATGGCTCGCCATCAACAGTGATACGCATCAGATTTAATGCATACGGGTTTTGTGCTACCGCTTCTCTATTGATCCTTTCGATCTCCAGATTCTCCTGATCATCCAGTAGTGCGAGTTCATCGTACAAGATTTTTACTTCTACACGCGAACTGTCAAACTGGATAAAACCGGTGCTGACCACATCTTCGGAATGCACATAACCGTGACCTTCATACTCCACCTGTTTGTCAGTCAGGCCCATTTCTTCTTTGACCATCTCCATGGCGCGACGAGCACGTGAAGTAGAAAGCCCGATATCATCACCGTAGACCATCGCCGCACGACGATCCATCCTGGCATTATCGGTGTAACCAATAAAACTTAAGCGTAAGCCTGCCTTGTCGCCAGCATCCTTAAAGATACGTGCCAGACGTTCGCTATAACCTTCAGGGATCATCGGTTTACCTTCCTTGAAACGGATGGCTTTGATCGGGCCGCTGGGTGGATCATAGGTCAGTGTTACCGTTTCAGAACCCTCTGATTCCGGACATGCCTGCGCATCTTCAGTAAACTGTTCAAACGGATCGTCATACCAGAATTCAACTTCTACACGGCGATTAAATGAACGACCTTTCTCGGTACCATTGGAAGCCACCGGGAACTTGAGTCCTTTACCACTACTGCTAACGCATTGTTTGACAGCGATAACTTACCCTGCACTTCGAGCGCAACATAACGTCCACGCGCTTTTGACAGGTTAACGTGATCACCATAGATACGTTTTTCGGCATCGCTTAACGGCAGATTATCCGTATGGCCAACAAAGCGCATGACCAGGTTTTGTTTATCACTCAGATTTTGCCTGGTCTCACGGATCTGGCGGATAAACTCATCAGGCACACCCGCCTGTCCCGCTTCAGTTCGTAACGGTTTGACCAGGTGCTGCAGACGTGCACGACGGGCATTGCCTTCCTTATAACTTAATTTACACACCGTCTCTTTTCGGCAGACTTTTAATCGATTTAGATTCTTGGCTGTAACGACGACTTCTTTCTCGACAGCTTTTTCCGTGATCTCGTCATACCAGACCTGCACTTCTACGCGACGGTTTTTACGTTTGCCGGCTTCAGTATCATTACTCGCAATCGGTTGGCTATCACCGACACCATCAAATGACACGCCATCCGGTGGCAGATCCAGCTCACGTTGAAAATACTCCGCAGTTTCCTGGGCGCGATATTTTGAAAGACCAACGTTATTGATATATTTAGCACGCAGACCTGGACCGAGTTTGTCGGAATCACTATGACCAACAAAATGTAGTCGCACATTGGTACGATTTTTCATCTCTTGCAAAATATCACGCAATTTTTCGACATAACTATCCGGGATATTTACCTCACCGGATCTGAAATCGATATCCGGGACCTTGCCTTCGAGCTTATGAGTTTCCACTTCTTTTTCTAAAACTTTTTTGATGACGACCTTGTCATCTTCTTTGGGTTTGAAAAAAGTTTCATCCTGGGTCCACAGGGTGAACTCCTGGTTAGGCGGGAAATGTTTTTCTGTATTATTACCCAGCGGATATTTTTCCAGTTGCATCGGCGGCTGCGACGTCTTGCCGCCAGGTTCTTCAGCGATGCTGTACCACTCTTCTGCGTGAACGGCTTTTCCCGCGCACAGCAGTAACGCTAACAGCAATGAATGCGTTACCTTTGTTCTACGCTTGTTATTCAGAAAGTTCATCATTCTGCAAACTCTCTGCCGGCTGATGGACTACCCTTGCGCCAGAACACTTCTTTTTCGATGGTCAGTTTGTAACAACAGTCGAGGTCTTCCCAGCGATCACTGACCAGGTCTTCGATGGCATCAAGTCGATCATCGACTTCATCTTCTGTTTCATTCTCCGCCAGGTAAGACAGGCGCAGGATAGAACCTTCTTTCTGTAACTCGGTGATCAGCAGATCAATACGTGAACGCCACTGCGGACGTAACTCGGTCGAATCTTTTTCGAACACCCCGTCGGCCAGATCCAGGCGCACGACACGATGAACGGCCGTACCGAAATTAAATTTCAGCATCTTACCGCGGGTTGCGCGTTGTACCCGTGGGTTTTCAGTGGTAACACGATAACCTGAAGGCAGCGTTCGATCATCCAGCTTCATGATGAAGTTGGAACCGCGCACCTCGTTGGGTACGATGGCACAGGTGATATGGAAACGGCCATGGCTGTCCGTGGTGACACGCAGGCCTCGAGCCGTTGCCACCTGAACACCCGGGATACCTCTTTCTCCATCATCCTGGTAGGAGTTCAGGTTCTTATCATCAAACACCTTGCCGATGATGTCGGTACAGTCAAACGTTGGATCGGGAATCACCCTGACGGTGGCAGTCGCCACGCCGGAAATATCGTCACCGGTCAAAGTATTTATCGCCTGTGCGGTATTTACATATTCACCTTCACCGACACCGGAACCAACGATGAGTAATAACTTGATAACACGGCTTTCATCGATACCGACGCTCAGGCCTGTCCAGGTCAGCAAACGGCCATCGATCTGCGGTTCGATCTCTGCGCCATCAACCCTCGCCGAACCGGTGACATATTTGAAACCCGCCGGGAAGTTATCGATGATGCTGACATCGAATAACGGCACACCCAGGGTATTGTTAAAGGTGATGGTGTATGGCACCAGGTCACTGCGGGTGACATTTAACTTGCCGGCTACTTTCGAGATAGCAACGATATCACCAAGTTCCGAATCTACCGGGATGTGATTGTTGTAGATCTGGTTTGTTGATTGGCCCGCCGTATCAGCGAACAGGAACTTCAGGTTGTAATCGGTCTGGGCATCACGCGGCGGCACTGTGACAGGTGCGGGAACAGCACTAGCACTGTTTTCACAATGTTCTGCCGTAGCAGGAATTTTGTCAGCAGACGCATTACCCGGACAATTTGGCACATCCAGCGCATTGCCTGTTATCGGCTGAACCGGTGGAATAATGACGGACGTCGTGCCGATAAAACCACTCGCTGGCGGCTGAATCTGGATCACATACTCGTCACCCTCGGCACATTTTGACGAATCGCTGAAGTTAAGATCAAACTTATAATAACCATCCGCCAGCGTTACCTGGTTTGTCTGGTTCGCATTTGCGCCATCTTCAAAACATTCGGGCGGCACGAGCTGGTTACTTTGCGTCTGGTTGATCATGGTCAACTGGACACCGGCAACCGGTACCCGTAGCACAGAGTCATAAACAACACCGTTCACCTGCCGGGGCAGGTTCAGGTTCTGTAAATTAGTTCCGGAAGCTGGCAAAAATATCAGTGATGCGCTGTGGCCCATCGGTGAAGGCTGAATTTGCGTTACCCAGAGTTGCCGTCGTGGCGGTTGCGTTTGGTGCCAGGTATCGTACTTCATAAGGATTAGCAATCGTATTTGGCGGTAGACCACTAAACGCATAGACACCATTAACATCGGTCAGCGTGTTCGCCAGCAAGAGTCCATTGCGATACAGTTCAACACGATAATCCTGTAACAATACTTCTTCAGCATCAGCAACATTATCGAAGTCTGTGTCGTGCCAGACCTGACCATTGATATTCACTGAACCCGGAGTACCGCCGATATCGATCGAGACACTGGCAGTTAGCGTCGTCTGCGAACGTCACATTCCAGCTTACTTCAGCAGTATTGCTTACGTAAAACCAATAGTCAACGATGCATCTAGCGTTACACGGAAACGTAACTCTGTCACCCCTGCGACTGGCAGGTCACCGTAGATTGTCGAATAGTCTGCAGTTAAGATTGGGTTTGCAGGGTCTGTAACATCATCGTA
This sequence comes from uncultured Gammaproteobacteria bacterium, assembly GCA_963752725.1. Taxonomy (GTDB): domain Bacteria; phylum Pseudomonadota; class Gammaproteobacteria; order SZUA-229; family SZUA-229. The sequence continues at coordinate 7,227 of CAVWAI010000019.1, read as the reverse complement.
AGAAACACCCGTCACCAGTCCATCTAACAGGCCGCTGCCGCCTACGTACGTCATCACTGCTGGATCCAAGATATCGGTAATAACAACATTTTGTGCTGCGTAGCGCACCGATATTAGTGACACTAACGACATATTCCAGCTGTTTACCCGGCTCGGCAGCACCGCCACCGACAACAGTCACCTGCTTGCTGATAGACAGTTGTTGTACGTTACCCACGACGATATCGGTAGTCTGGTAGCCGTTTGCCTTGTTACCATCGGCATCCGTCGGCTCGATCGGCAGTTCATTACTGGCAACGAAACCCTGGTTACTGATTATCGTGCCTGGTAAGACACCTGCATCAACGGTCACATCAAAAATCACTACCGCAGAAGCAGCTGGCAGCAGATCACCAATGGTCACTGTTAATACCGGATCAACAAAACTAACACCGGCAGGCAGACCATCTAACAGACCGCTGCCTGGTACATACGTTATCTGCGCAGCAACTGGGTCATCAAGATTATCAGTAAGCACGACACCGGTCGCCGGCATAGCGCCAATATTCGTGGTGGTTATGGTGTAACGTAAGGTATCACCCGGATCGACAAAACCGTTGCCGTTAACATCATTTTCTATAGCGACAGTTTTCACAGAATTGATCACTGGCACATTACCCACCACATCGATGGTTGGATCATCTACCAATGCCGTGTCCGGATCATCCGAAGGCTGTTGCGGGAATACACCGCTGCCAGCACCGGAGCCATTAAAGAAACCCTGGTTAGAAATTATTGTGCCGCTGACAGCCGTGAGATTAACCGTAACATCAAAAGTGATGGTCGCCACATTATTGGCCGCCGCATTGGTATCCGCGCGTAGGTAACCTGCCGTGGTATTTTCCGGCGCATTGATCAACATACCGGCGGCCAGTGGCGAAATGCCTGCCGCAGGATCAGCTACCACAATCGCATTTAGTCTTGTACTGTTTGCGACATACGTCGTGTTCGCTGGTATCTGGTCAGCAAGCAGACTGTTAATCGCATCTTCCAGGCCGATATTTTTCACCGTCAGGGTATAACGCAAGGTATCACCGGGCAATAAAATAGCGGGATCACCGGTGATATCCAGAGAAGTTTTTTGTACGACGAACACAGGGCGCGGAGGTGATCAGCGTTGTCGTTGGATCGGCGGTGCCAGCAGCGACTGGGTCATCACTGGGTATCGCACCGGTAGATGGTGAATCAACGATCGCCTGGTTGGATATCACCGTACCGCTGGTGATCGCCGGATTAAGCAACACATCAAACGTCACCGTAGCAGTTTCACCCACGGTGATGATGCCATTACCAGGCGTTGGTGGCAGCAGGTCAGACGAGCTTATATCGATGCCAGCAACTAATGGTGATATGCCACCATCAGGCTGACCAACCGGTAGCCCATTTAAAGTCACCGTATCAGCAATATACGTCGCGTTTACCGGTATCGCATCACCAATCGATACCGCGTTTGCATCCACAAGACCATTGTTGGTAACGACGATGGTATAACTCAGCCTGTCACCTGGCGTAGCATTGTCACCTGGGTCTTGCGTGGTAGTGACGTTCGTTACTGTCTTCTGCACATCCAGAACCGGTGCTTCAACGATCACCGTCGCACTGTCTGTTGCGATACTGGTATATTCCCTGCGGCGTCGGCGGCAGCAGATCAGATGAGCTGATATCGATACCGGCAACCAGTGGTGATACACCGCCATCGGGCTGGCCAACAGGCAGACCATTTAATGTCACCGTGTCAGCAATATAAGTCGCGTTTGCCGGTATCGCATCGCTAATCGATACCGCGTTTGCATCCACTAGACCATCGTTGGTGACGACGATGGTATAACTCAGCCTGTCACCCGGCGTTGCGTTGTCCCCTGGATTTTGCGCAGTAGTGACGTTCATCACTGTCTTCTGCACATCCAGAACAGGTGCTTCTACGATTACCGTCGCACTGCTGGTTGCGATACTGGTATATTCCCTGATCTCATCGGTGGCACCGGCGCCGGCGGTATCCAGACTGAACCAGCGTGTAACACCGGCAATATTGGTTAGCTCTGCACCGCTTTGCGTTGCCACATCAAGCGTAGTCTCGTAAGAGACGATCAGTTTTTCAGTTGCTTCGATACGCGCTTTATCGGTTAATGGTGGTGATCACCAGTTCACAGGTTGGTGCAGCGGTATAAGTTGCAGTGTAATCTGTACCCAGGGCCAGTGCAGGTGCCGGTCTTACTGCCGGAGTCGTTCCATCATTTTCAAAAATATTTATAGAAGTTATAGGTGTTGCATCACAGGTACCACCTGTTAATGGCGGATTATCCGGCGCAGCAGGTAATGTATCGATGATCGTAGTATCAAACGCAGGACCATCACCGACGTTTTCAACCACCACCGTATAAGGAATCGGCGCAGGAAAATTCACCGTGCCGGCAGGACCGGTCTTAACCAGGTCAGATCCGGCTCAACGATAGTCATCACTGGTGTGGTATTACCTAGACCATTGGATACTGTGCCGTTATCACCATTGATCTGGTTAAAGGTATAAGTCGCAGCATTGCTAAACGTCAGTGGCGCATCATTAGGCGGCAGACTGTCTCTTAAGGTGACCGTGATATCGATGGCGACCTGGCCATTGGCCGGAATATCGATACCATTGGTCACATCCGCAATAATAAGGTTGTCCGTTACGTGCCGATATTGACCGGTGTCCAGTCGGCGTGCCGACAGCAGTAACGCTATCAAACCTCAGATCGGCTGCCGATGCTGTCAGGTCATCCAGGATCTGCACATCATAGAGTGCCGTTGCCTGTGGTGTCTCGGGCACGGTAATACGATAGGTGAAGCTCTCACCGATAGAGGCATCCAGATCAGTCGGATTGATCTTCAGTAATGCATTAGCCGGCGTCGTGGTTAAATCAACCTGCGCAAGATTACTCGGCCCATAGATCTCACGCACACCAGTGATGCCTGCCACCGATGGCACTGCATCATTATCAAATGAATAATAGAACTGTACCTGTGCCTGTTAGTCAACGTCAGACCGGCACCCAGTCCGGCATCGGCCTGTACCTGGTAAACGATCTGTAGCGTATCCCCGGCAGGAATGTTGTACTGGTCTGCAATACCGGTATCAAAATTCCAGTTGCAGTACCGGTAACCGGGTCATAAACCGGTGCTAAATACCGCGGCACGGTGCGCCGGAAGTTAACTGCATACTTAATCATGGTGATCGCCGGACTGCGCAAGCCAAGACGGAATAGTATCGAGCAGCTCGGTATCGTAGGCTGGTAAATCACCACTATTAGATGATTTCTACGGTATAGGTAACAAGATCACCGGCACCGATGACACTGCCAGCGACGGGTAATGACGTTTTTGTTACTGATAAATCAGGCTGACTGCAGATCAAGCAGCTGGCTACTGGTTTTTGTCGGTGCAGGACCACTCGCCATGAGCGTAATCAAAATCAACGTTATTAGTCTAATCGGCTGGATTGTTGGCAACTGTGGAAAAGCCAGATTTAAAACCCGTGCGCGATAGACGATGACAAAATCATCATTGGTAATATTATTATCACCTGCATTGATCACATCACCTGCGTTCCAGGTAACCGTTGTCGGACCCGTGACCGGATCACCAACAACGACCGCTGCCGGAATTGCTGTATGTGTGAATGGTGCTACCGCAGGATAAGGTGCAACGGTCTGGCCATTGATGCTAACGGTCTGTTCGAATATCAGACCCTTCGGAAGAGTATCCCGTACGATGAAGTTAGGGCTGGTGCCTTCCTGCATGTTGATGACTAACTGGTACTCGACGATGTCGCCGATGCGGACGATATTGTCTAGCTGGATTGTAAGTATCACTTAGACGTGACTTGGTAATAATATTATTGTCCGGCGTGGTCTCTAAGGTTACTGCCGAAACAAGGTTAAAGTAATCATTCAGTGGTGGCACACCGCTGCCATCGCGTTCATTAACATCCGGTCCGTCGCGGCTGCTCCACTGGATGTCTACGGTATTGCTCAGGTTCTGATCGGCCAGCACGCTATCAAGCACCAGCACATCGTAGGTAACAGTGACCGTGGTGCCTTCGGTAACATCGATATCGGCATTAGCCTGTGTCAGGCTCCAGCTTAAAGATTGCGGTGTGGTGATACCATCACCGACTTTAACCGGAAGGTTAATTGTACTACCCGGTGTCACCGTTTCACTGCCATCGATGTATAACAGACCTAGACTTAATGTGTCATCGATGGACAGATCAAAAGCATCTGAGAAGAAATCAGCCGGCGCGACACCACCACCGGATGCGGTCAGCGTGACGGTATAACGTAAAACATCACCCGCATCCGGTGCACCCGGCTTGGTTGTGTTTACCACTGACTTCGCCACTGCAACAACCGGTTCGAACGATATTCAAAGCATTAACCGTAATATCACTACCACGCATTATTTGGCAGACCGCCGGGTGAGTTCGCATAGGTATAACTTGCCGAATTGTCAAAATTTATACCCGCATTGGCAACTGTATTATTATCGACCCTGGCACGCAGCTCGATAACGGCCTGCTGCCCTGCAGGTATCTGGTCGATAACCATGGTTACCTGGTTCGGCAGAACGGTACTGCTGTTAACAGTAAACGGAGGCACATTGGTATCTAATGCACTTACAAATACCAGGCTGGCATCCATATTGTCGGTGATGGTTACATCGTACAAGATCGTGCCGGTAGGAACACTGGGCACAGTAATTTGATAAACAACCTCATCACCAATCGTCGCTTCATCAGCAGAAAGTTTAACTTTTGCTGGCGGCGGAATAACGGTTACCGGATTGCTCATGATATATTGTTCAGGTCCTAATGGACCGTACAGCTGCGCATCCGCTGGTGGCAATGAGTAATATTCATTGACTTCAACCAGGTTGCTGAATGCACCAAAACCAAAGTCGGTGTAAAAACCAATATCAAAATCGATATTCACACACTCGGTCGGATCAATCGGGGTGTTAAACGTAAACGCCAGATTGCCACCACGTCCTGCAGGTCCTGCAGCTGGTGGCGTATAAACATAATCAACACCATCGGTGGCTGCGTTGCCGCCAATAGTGACAACAGGGACGGTGAGTGACGTATTGTCCAGCTCAGTAGGCAGCGTATCGGTAATCATCAAACCGTAGGCCGGTGCCAATCCGGTCGTATTACAGGTCTGCAGGCGGAAGTTCATCGTGTCGGTTGCAACATTTACCGGGTCACCGCTACTCCTGCCGGAGCGATCTGTTTTGCTCAACAGATCCATGAGCGGCTGCAATACGAAAACATCAGCAGTATCATTCAACCGCGGTTCAGCCGGCAGGGTTGGATTATTGTTACCGTCCATGTAACTTAAATTTGCAGCATTGGTTAAGGTAGTAGTCGGTTGCTGAATAATCGTAGCAAGATCATTATCAAACACACGGGCACGATAGATGATGACCAGGGTATCGGTCGTCGTATCACCTGCAAAGTCATTGGTGATGGTGCCAAGGTTCCAGTCAAAGCTGAGCCGGTCATCCACGATGGGAACATCTGTCGCAGGAATAGGGACATAACTAAAATTAGAACCAACCCCGGATACAGGTGACGCATAAGGCGCAACCGTCGCACCATTAATACTGACGACATCAACAAATGCCATGCCGGGTGGTACCGCATCCAGTATCCGCATGCTGTCGGTGATACCTTGCTGAACATTGATATCCAGTTGATAAGTGATGATGTCTCCGATGCGCACGGTACTATCAAGCGGATCATCCCAGGTATCATTGATAACTGTTTTTACAATACTGTTACTGTCATTTGCAGTTATATTCGCAACCGCCGGCGCTGAACAATAAATATTAGGCGCGATGATGTTAGGACAACCAGCACCAGTTCGTTCATACGCATTGCTTGGGTCAGCATCATCCAGTGAGGTCCAGTCGACCAGGGCACTATTACTGATGACCACGTTTGGCTGGATAGTGTTCTGCACCACGGCATAATAAGTTAGAACCAATGTGCTGTTATCAGGAATATCTAACGTATTGTCTGCATTGAGACGCCCCCAGGTTAAGGTACTCGCCGGTGCTGCGGTGATGGTAGGCGCTGCCACAAAACCCGTAACTGCAGAACCATCAAGTAAAGCAGTCGGTGTAGCGGCGATACTGGAATCAAATAATAAATTATCGTCCAGGGTATCAACGATGTTGATGTCAAACGCAGTAGAGTTTCCAGCAATGTTGTCGATGGTGACGACATATTCAAGTACATCGCCGGCAACCGGATCGACTCCCGGATTGGTGGAGTTGCTGACCGCTTTGCTTATGGCCAGGTCCGGTTCGAGCACGGTCTGCACCGCAGTGGTATCATTTATTGATGGCGCTGCACCGCCTTCACCATCATCATAATTAGCCGTGGCAGAGTTTTGCAGGGTAACACCTGCGATGGTAGCAGGCTCATTATCCGGCCGTGCATAATAATTGATGATAATTCTTGGATTAACCGTATTTGCAACGCCATCCAGATCATCTTCTTCTTCAGTGATAACCTGGCCGATATCCCAGGTTATCGTGCCCGAATCTCCATCAACAGGTAATGTCGGCGGACCGGCTGTAGCCCCTCGGAAAACAGCTTCAGCAGGCGGCTGACCATTGATACTAACGATATCTTCAAAGGTGATAAGAACATCAAAACTGGCGTTACGCGATAATACATAGCTGACACCGCCGGCCATCAGCAACTGATCATCAACGATCAGATTTTCGGTAGTGCCTTCCGGTAGATCGATAACCACTTCGAAATTTCTGTGCGCGCCGATCGTCGGCACTACTGGCGGTACTGTCAATGTACTCAGATCAGTTTTTGTTATGCTCAATGGCAGCACCGACGTTGATGCACTAGCGGTTATTTCATAATCATTGGGCGCGTTTGCTGGCACACCTATATTAGGCACGGCACCATTTCTCAAACCAAGCAGCGTACCATCAGGACCGATACCCTGGGGTACGACCAGGTGATTAAGAGCAACATCCTGTCCCGGCAGTGAATCCCACTTCGCTTCAATAGTGTTGTCTAGTATTTCCAGTGGCTGCGCGGTGGTATCTACACGTACCTGGAAAGTGAATGTTTTTGCATTGGCGACGCCTGGCAGGATCTCATAATTATTGGTGGCGATGGGTGCTGCC